>DCAE01000139.1:7676-11107 GCA_002311385.1 Dehalococcoidia bacterium UBA1141
TTCAACTAGTCATCGAGATTCAGCAGTCGGGCCCAGTTTGCGCTCAGTACTGGCCCTCTAAACCCGTGGTTGAACGGCCGCCGGGACAGGCTTCCACCGTGGGTTCTAGGACCACTGGGGGAGGGGTCAGAAGAGTCCCCTCAAAGATCGTTTGCCAGCGTTGGATGGTTTGGACACATTAGGTCTGGCCAAGGAGCCCAAAATTAATCTTCGGTTACACCTGAGTCGTCAGGCGAGTCCAATCATGTCAACTATTTTGGTCGACCACGGATTTCCTAACTGGCCGTGATCCAGGCTGATTTCGAAGTGATTGTGGCCCAAACGTTCCATGGCCTCGACTTTCCCCGCCTCCGATTCCAGGGCCTTTAACATCGCAACATGCTGATTGCGCAGGTTCGGAAAGTCGTCCCCCCCGATTTCTAGGAAGAAGGGCGTGGTATTGCCGACGGTGTGGTTGATTGGGCTTGCGTCGTAGGCATCCTCCGACACTGATAGGAAAGCTTCCCGACGGTCTGCAGGGGTATCCATCACATCGAAAACCCCACTCACTGGAAAACATCCCTTTATCACGTATGAGGGTAACCCGAATTGAGGCAGCCGGTCACGCTGCAGGGAAATTAGTGCCGCCAGGTGGCCGCCCGCCGAATGTCCGGCTAAAAAGATGCGATGGGGGTCTCCGCTGTAACCCGAAATGTTCTCATACACCCATTTCAGTGCGTTCCGGCAATCGTCCACTTGTTCGGGGTATTTGGCGCCAGGGGCGAGGCGGTAGCCGACGGTCACAAAAATGGCGGGCGCTGCAGTAATCGGAGGGGCCATGAAACCGAGGGTGTCTTTGTGGCCTATAACCCAATACCCGCCATGCAAGAATACCAAAACGGGCACCCCGCCAGAACCGGCATTCTCGGGCAGGTAGAGGTCCATTTTTTGGCGGTCGTCGGTACCGTAGGGTATGTCGAGATCACATTTGACATTGTTTCGGGCCTCTTTTGACCAGGCCAAAGCCTTTTCGAGGTACTCTCCGGCAGTGAGTGACGAACGAGATTGCGATTCAGTCGGCTTAGGCATGATCAATCACCCACTCACCTATTATCTATCGTCAATTGAGCCTCTAGCAAAAAAGGACAAACCGGCAAAGCTGATTGCCGTTGGAATCACCTGCCGATCTATTGATTGACCCCAGCATGCCCGAGTAATTATATGAACCCTCGGTGGCAGGGAGCGAGTACTTTTATAACCTCTCGGGGTGGCCGTCCGGAAGGAACCAGGTCTTCCCTATCGCCGATATGGTAGTAAACGTCCGCCTCAAACTTCGCTTCTACGTCGGGCAGCATGTGCTTTGAGACCACAAAGTCTACCGGAATGTTGTACTGTTCCCAAATTGCTCGCTGTCCGCTGAGCGGACGGTCGGAACAACTGCCGATTAAGAACCCCTTCTGTTGGACCCTTCTCACCATTTCTATGGTCAGAACTCCAGGCGGGTCGCCTACGTCCAGGCTGCCGTCTATGTCGGAACTTATGAGTATAACCAAGTAGGTTCCTCACCCCTTAAAACCCGAGGTGACGTATTGTAATTTAACCCTTAAACAAACCGCTAAACCTGCGACACCTAGTCTAGGCGGGAGTAGCGCTCCACACGGTAAAGTTGCCGCCCATGGGCATGGGACCGCCGGAAACGGCAATCTCGGGCTTTACCCCCGTGATAGTTCGGGCGCCCGCCCGTCCCTGCAACTGCTGGATACAGTCGGTGTGCATCCAAAATCGACTGCGGCCACTGCCGATGTTGCCTCCGCTGGGCAGAATCGGGTTGGGACCCTCAATGCTAATGTCGGTTTGGTAGAAGTCCAGGGCGTCCCCAAATTTCATGCCCCGATAACCCAGGCCTTCAATGTGGAACTGGTGGAATAGGGCGAAGCCATCATACATGTTTTCGAAAGACAGATCGTTTGCCGTGATACCAGCGCCTTCGTATATCTTCCTCCCCGTCCTAGCGGTCTCAGCTTCTACCTCATCCAGGGTTGGAGTGAGGCTCCTGGCCGTGGCCTTGCTTGACGCATGGTTGAGTATGTAGACGGGTTTCTGCTTCATGTCCTTGGCACGCTCAGCCGTGGTGAAGAGGTAGGCTGCCGCCACCATGATGGGTATGTCATTGTCGAAGAGGCTCGCTGGCTTGGCTATCCAACGTGCGGCCAGGTAGTCCTCCTCCGTTAATTGCTCCGGCCGGTGCTGGGCCCAATAGCCTTCCGGGAACAACAGGCCGTTCCTCCTAGAGTTGGACATGAAGGGAGCCATCATATCGTGGGTCTTCCCGTATTTCCGGCAGTATTCGGCAAACTGCAGGGCCGTACCATAGGACCCCGGAGGACCCCAGATTGTCCGCCCCGGCCCAATTGCGTAAGTCCCCGGAACAGTGTCTGCAGCGCTGATCCCTCCCTGATTGTACCGTCCTTCCAAGTTATGCCAACCCTTGAGCACCAGGCAGGTGTTGGTGAGGTGATCACCCACCGCTTGGGCGGCAACCACCACGGCATGGGACATACATCCCGGACCGTACATGGTGAATTTGACATTCTCCAACTCCGGCATGTTCTTTAGAATCCACTCAGCGCTAAGCTTGGCGATACCGTCCAACGGGTCGCTGGTCTGATTGTAGGCGTTGACGACGTCCATCGGGATGGAATCGCCCTCCTGCCAGTGTGCTCCCGTGGTGGTCTCTGGGACAATGACTAAACCGTCAACTTGATCCGGCGTTACCCCCGCATCTTCCATGGCTCTTCTGAGGGCAAGGATGCTAATAGCGCCCACGGACGTCTCGGGTTTCCCATCCCAACGCCTGGTAGTCGGAGAGTGCCCTATACCCACGGCGGCTACCTTCGCCCGGTGTTCCCATAACCCCAATCCTTCTCCGATTCGATGCATGGCATCAGGAGCATTCTGAGTGGTCATTTTACACTCCTTTTTAGTGAGTTTTTATGTACTTAGGAATAAATGGGTCTAGCCTACTACCCGCCACTAGGGGACCTTTTGACCGTTTGGGGTCACTCCGTGTTTCTAGACTACCGTCCGGATTCCTGACCTCAATGACCCAGTCTCCGTGTACCTGGATTCCTTCCCGATCGGATTGTACGTCTGACCCGACCATAGGTTTCGACTGACACCCGATAAAGGCCGACAAGGCCAAGACCGCCGACACCAAGGTTAGCATTCGCATAGTTCATTATCTCCATTCGAAATTAGCATCTGTGCCATTTTAAGGCAACACCGCATCGTGTAGTTGGCCATCACCATGAATCTGAGAATCCGATGGCTTCCGGTTGCAAATGAATCCTAATCATCAAAACTCAAAATCCCCGCAATGACGTTCCAAAGTTCCAAGCTGAGTTCGGTGTTCCGGAAGAAGAACCCCACGGCCCAGGGGAACGGTTTGTCCA
>DCAE01000013.1:0-14071 GCA_002311385.1 Dehalococcoidia bacterium UBA1141
GACTGTCAACGAAAGATCAGACTCGATGGTAACTCCAGCGTATGGCGCGACCGCTTTATTAAACAAGGCGATTTCCGTGGGACCTACCCGTTTGATCCAGTTGGGCAGTATTCGTCCCAGTACGACATCGTTGAAGATGAACTCCTTCATGGCGTCATCGTATGGGATGTACTCCATGCCAGCATCTTCGTTGACGCTGATTGCCGTGGTGTTCCAGACGGCTGCCAGGCGGAGGTTTTCCAACTCCATTATGGCGCCCTCTTCGATGATGATGTCCTGAAGGTCTGAGGGAATCTTGTCCCAGACGTCCCCGTTCATGGTCTCGAATCCCATGGGCATGGAGATGAACGGGCCCACGAGATAGTCGGTTACTTCATACCACCGTTGGCCGTAACCTGCGTGGCCTCCGGTGACGCCAGCGTTCAAGATTCCTCTTTCCATTGCCGTGTACACCTCGGCAAAGGCCATGAACTGACCCTCACCGCCCAGACCGTTGATGGCGTCGGTCATGGTGGTGCCGTGGCTCCGGGTCTTCAGTCCCGCGAAGTCCTCCGGTGTGCGGAGTGGTCGGGTGGAGAAGAAGAACTGGTCGTTGCCACCGTACCAGATGTGGTAAATCAGCTTGCCGCCGCCGGTGTTGGCTTCCATGGCGGTATCCAATTCAGTCAACATGGATGTGTTGGACAGGTGCTCGGATTTGGGGTCTTCCCAAATACCCCACATGTAGATGATGTCAATCAAGGGCATGGTGCCGCCCACATAGGCGGGCTGAATCTGAGCGAAGGATATGGTGCCGTCATCAATCAGGGAGATCATGTCCGCACCGGACAATCCCAATTCTGGGAAGCTGCTGACCGTAATGTCCACCTGACCGTTGGTGCGCTTAAAGACGTTCTTGACGAAGTACTCCATCTGAAGCACGCAGGGCAGAAGCGCCCGGTTGATACAGGCGTACTGGATGTCGATATCCTCACCGGTGGTTGTCAGCTCGGTGGGGTCGGTGAATTTCGCTTTTTCCAACAGCGAAGTGTAGTAATCCGTTTTGAAGAGCCAACTGAATTCCTGGAGCATCTCTATGGGAACCATGTTGCCTTCGGCACCCATAGAACCGTCACCAGGGGCCAGGCCGACCAACTGACTCAGGTCGCCCACGTAGATGGCGCCGGGTCCGCCGGCCAGTTTGGCTGCTATGTCTTTCAACGTAATTGAGCTTGATTGGGCCTGTGCCGCCGGGGCCTTTGCCGCCGGAGCACTGGTCGCAGCCGGTGCCGCTGGGGCGGTCGTTGTCACAGCAGCAGGCGCCGCTGCTTTGTCATCGCCGCCACACGCCGCTAGAACCAGAATCAATAGTCCAATCAGGCTAAAGATCAAATACTTTTTCATTGAAATCCTCCAACAATATGCTTCCTTTTCGCAATGGATTTGTCCCAGGTGAACAACATCCCGGAGATTCCTGCTTAGGCCATGAGTCGGTTTCTAATATGCCCACGATGAATTCTCAATCGAATTCCACAGTGAATTCCATAGAGAAATCCATGAAGTCAGGGGATTATATTTATTCAAGTATTATCAGTCAATACAAGCATATATGATATGTTGTTAATTGATATATCAATAAATCAAATAATGTATGTATATGCATTACGAAAATCGAATAATAGGGTTTGCTAATCTCAAAAAAACGGAGAATACGAACGAATACCGTAAATATTCATATAACCATTCTTTAATTGGTCAGATACTTGTCACTACTCACTGGTTTGCTATTTCATGCGTCTTCAGCGCTTTTAGTTGTATTACGCGTGTAAGATTCGTGCTTCACAGCATTAATTCTACAGCTATCCCTATCTAAGAACCTGCAGTGCGGATATCCTTGACTCCAAAGTGATTGTAACTATAACATTACAAACTGTAATATCTAAGCCTCGAAATATCACAAATTGATTACTGGTCACTGGCACAGGTAATCACACAAAAGGCGAATCAGCATGCAGATACCCCAACTCGTGAGCTTCTATCATGTGGCCCGTCTTCGAAGCGTCACCCAAGCAGCGAAGACGTTGAGGTTGGGCCAGCCGGCCGTTACCAATCATCTGAAGAAGTTGGAGAAAGAATTAGGTGTAGTGCTCTTTGACCGGGTTCATCGACCGATTCAGCTCACCTCGGAAGGTTCTACAATCCTCGAAATGATTGCGCCGGTTGTGAACGGATTAGACGCACTAAAGACCTACCTCAATCACTCCCGTGAGGGTGGGTCGTTGACGATAGCTGCGTTTTCCGAACTTGTTATGTATCCGTTGCCAAAGTTGGTGCAAAATTTTCGGGTCAAATACCCTGATGTACTCGTTCGCTTAGTGTCACGGACGCACGCCGAGATGCTGCAGTTGATTAAGTCGGGGGAAGCTGACATTGCGCTGTCCGGCGCTCCCTCGATTGCCGACCCTTCATTAGAATTTACCGAGCTATTCCGGACCAGAACCGTATTGGTGGCGCCGTTGGGTCATGAGTTATTGAACCGGGCTCCAGTTCAATTCTCCGACATTGGACAGTTCCCGTTGTTGCTCTACAATCCGGGAACCATAATCCGATCACGGTTACAGCGAAACATGGAGGACCTGGGAATCAACTACAACGTGGCCTTGGAACTGGAAAATGCGGAAATCGTCAAGAGATACGTGCAGGTGGGTATGGGCGTGTCGATAGTGGGAGATATGGTTTTAGAACCGGAGGACTATCAGAAGATGGGAGTTATAGAGATAGACCATCTACTGCCCGATGTCACCATCGGTTTACATACGCTTAAAGGGAGATTCCAGAGTCAACCGGCGCTAAACTTTATCCAGGCTCTGAAGACCGATCTGATGGGCCCAAAAGTTTAGGTTTGCGGTCAAACTATTGTTGCTGGCCTATTCCCGACCCTGCTTTCAGCTATCTGGCCTGGGGTCGGCTTCTCCCGCCAGCAGCAGAGCCTCTCTCTTCTGATCGTCCCTGGTTTTGCACGCCGCTGCCATGGCCAGCACGTCTTTAGCCCACTCATCCACCGGCACATCTATCATGCGCCCGTGGAAAGGCACCGCTGCCGTACCGGCGGCGATAGCCTGGGCGAATATCTCACGTACCTGCGTGTAGTAATCCACCTGGGATTGGGTGGGAGTCAATGCTGTGTTGACCGGCTCTACCCAACTGGGATGAGGGCAAAGTATTCCTCGGAATCCCAGGTTCTTCGAGTCGGTGGCAATCTGCAGCATCTCTTCAGCGGAGGGGAACCTGGGCTGTGTGCCCATAGGGTGGGTCACACCCACCGGCTGCACTCCGGCGGCGATGGCCTCGACGACCAGCCGTCCACGAGCATAAACGAAGGGGTCCTGGTCGGGTAGGGGAGTTATGCCCAGACTGGCGGATAAATCGCTCTCGTCCAAGGCCACTTGGGTAACCCTAGGGTCTGCTTGTATTATTTCCCGAATTTTCCATAAGGCCCTGGCCGACTCCAAAAGCAACACCATCTGTACTGAACCTTTTTCCAGGCCCCGGCTGCCTTCCATCTTCCCAATTATCTCGGAGGCTTCTTGTACCTCCTCCGGCGACTCCACCCTTGATAGGACTATCCCGGCCAAGCCCGGCCACACGGAAGCTTCAATATCGGCTTGGGCGTAGGATTTGTTGACCCTGACGAATACCTCGCTGGCGCCTCTGGCAGCGACCCTGATGGCGTCTTTTACGTTGGTCCTAGCCTCTTCCTTACGGTAATCCACCACCGAGTCTTCCAGATCCAAGGTTACCGCATCAGCATTGTGACGCCAGGCTCCTTGGAGAAAGTGGGAATTGGTGATTGGCACAATCAGGTTGGACCTGCGGACAAGAATGGACATGGTAATTTCCTTAGAGCAATTAAACTAAACTAAACGCGACCAAACCGAGGCGGCATCGCTGGTAGCTGATGGCTAAATGCTAAACGGGCTCTTCGCCTACTCTGGCAACGGCTTCGGCTTTCTCCCGGTCCCTCTCTTGGCAGAGTCGGCGCCAATCCAACAAATCTTGGGCCCGCGCCGCTTCGTGTTGATCAATGACCAGACCGTTCACGTTGGACCAGGAATCCCCGGAATCGACTAATTCCCGGTACTGCTCCAATAGGTTTTGTGCATCAGTTGCTTCTTCCTCTGTGGGTGTAAATCCCCGGTTTTGGGGATCAACCACGTTGGGGTGCAATCCACCGCCAACCCGAAATCCGCACTTCCTGGCGGCTTCGGCTTCCTGATACGCCCGGTCAGGGTCGCTGACGCTGCCCGTGGTGTTGGCGGTGAAGGGGGCAGTGTGGACTTCCTGGTTCAAAGCCCTAGCCGCTAGCTCAGTCTCACCTTTGCCATACACAAACTGGTCGAATCCCACGAACATCTCAACACCCAGGTCCCGGGACATGTCATAACCGGTTGCGCCGCCGAACTCCCTTACCCTAGGGCTGGCAGAGGCAATCTGGTAGGCGTTGGCGACCCCTATCGCCGTTTCAATATTGGCCCCGATTTCCACGGTGCCGGGACGTATGCCCCGCTCCCTCTCCAGACGGGTTATTATCCGGTCCAGTTTCTCAATCTCCCAGCCGTACTCGGCCTTTGGGTAATTGACCTTGCTAAGCCCAGGCCAAATAATGGCCTCCAAGTCGGCTTCTACTAGGTCGTGGTTTATCCTAGTGAAAGCCTCTGCCCCGCCCTTGGTCACGTTGGGTATGGCGTCTTTTATCAGTCCTCTAGCGTAGCCCTTCAAGTTCTGAGGGACCGAGTCTTCCAGGTCCAAATTAATGAAGTCGCAACCCCTGCGCCAAGCATTGTCCACGAATCGTGGCGTGACCACAGGCATGGTCAATCCAGACCTGCGCACTTTCCTATTTCCAAACTGTTGCGGCATCAACGCTCCCTGACAAAGTGTATCTAGTATCCGCTGTATTTCAGAGCTCCTGTGCTCACGGCGCTGGGACTGGTTTGCCTTCGAAGGCCGCTTCTTTGGATTCATCTCTCAGCGTGCAATTCACTCCCAAATCTATCAACGACTGGGCCTGAGCCGCAGTGCCACGGTCAATGAGCCGTTCATCCCATTTGACAACCGCCATTCCCTGGGACACTCCGTCCCGGTAGGCTTCAAGCAGGCTGCCAGCAGCACTGACTTCAAAATCCGTAGGCGTAAATGCCTGATTCAGAGGCCCTACTTGTTCCGCATTGATGCACATCGAACCCTTGAATCCGATAGCCCGGCCGCGAAAACCTGCCGTATAGGTGTTCTCAGGCTTAGCCAGCAATCCCCGGTCCGGGTCCCGCCACCAAGCGCCCAGAGGGACCACCCCCGCAGCATTGGACAAGGTTATCAAGCGCTGCATCAGGTATTGCATCAGGTGGATTTCGCCAGAGGGCTCAGAGCGCAGGTCCATGACCAGGTCGGCCCGGCCCAATGTCATTCCCCAGACCCTGGGGCTGGCAACGGCAATCTCGTATCCCTGATGATTGCCCTGGGCTGTTTCCAAGGCGGCCACTATCTCCAAGCTCTTAGGCAAAAGGCCGCGTTCCTCTTCAAGTTGCTTTAAGAGCTGGTGGGCCTCTTCCATCTGTTGAGGAGATTCTATCTTGGAGATTACGATGCCGGCCAAGTCTGGCCATACCGAAGCCCGCAGGTCGGCGTAAATCAGTTCCGGGTCCACTTGTACAAAGACCTCTGCGCCTCCGGCAGTCACTATTTGAATCGAGTCTTCGATTGTCTCTCGGGCCAAAGGTTTGTCGGCCTCCGGGACCAACTCGGCCAGGTCCAAGACAATTACGTCGGCACCCGAAAGGTGGGCCGTCCGGACTAATTCTACGTTGGAGGCAGGAACTAGCAACCAGGATCTTCGTATTTTTTGGAGTGGGCCCCTGTGTATCAACTGGTTACCTCCAGCAGAGGAAATTCGTAGATAGAAGCGGAGAGGGGACTATTCCATCGCTTTGATACAGCACAACTCGGCGAACACCAGGCCACGGAGGAACACCACTTCCAGGGCGAATCTGGCGATATAGTATAATGTGTCTTCCAGTGGTCGGCGTGCCTACAGGCTTGTTAGCGGCGGCCCGTCGCTCGGCCACAACCTACCAACGGCTTCTTTTTAAATGATGGCTGGTTAACAGATGGCTCGCTGGTAGATGGATGATTGTACCCCCGCGCCTATTGGTTGACAAGAAACTTGATTAATGAACCCACCTTAGATAAATGCCAAAGACTAAATCCAAAAATTAAACCTGAGCCGAGGAGCACTGGTGGTTAGATCATTACGCATAATTCATCTCCCCCAAACGGGAGATATACACATATCTATAGAACAAGACGGCGAACACAAATCCACTCCTCAGGTTGCTTTCACCGGGTTTTTAGACCCTCAGCTATCAACTGAGATGGAATGGTATTTCGGCCAGTACCTAGATGACCCATTTGGGCCATCAAAAGAACGTGCGCAGACTATGGAACAGGGCCTGAGAAACTTGGGCCGGCTGCTCTTCGAGGCGACGTTCGGCAGCAGCGATGAGGCCCGCAGCAGCTACGCGACAGCTTGTGAAGCCGGGCTAACCAACTACCAACTCGAAGTGATTTCCGACGACTCTGCCTTTCTCGGATTGCCTTGGGAATTGCTCAATGAACCCGAAATCGGCTACTTGGCCAGCCGACTTTCTTCTCTAAGAAGATTAGCCGGAATAAGAGCAGCCGGCACAGACGGACTAGCTGCTTTCAGCCAACCTCTACCCACCGACCAGCTTAATCTCTTGATGGTGTCGCCACGCGCAGATGGAGAGTCAGCAAGAGCCAGCCTGGCAATCGAAACTCTCAAGGCGCTGGACGCCCTAAACATCCAAGTACAAGTGGATTTCCTACGCCCGGCTTCTTTGTCCGCCCTCTCGGAACGATTGACTGAAAGTCCCAACCATTACCACCTGGTGCACTTCGATGCCATAACGTCCTCGTCACCCGGCGAGATCGACTTGGACGACGGTGGGGGAACCTTCGTTTCTGTGTCGGCTGCACAGGTTGGAGAAGCCCTAACGCAGGGAGGCGTGCCGCTAGCTCTGCTCAACGCAGCCGATAACCATTCCAATCATAGCCAGGCATCGAATGATATTGCCATCGGGTTGGCGTCCTCAAGAGTTCCGGTTTCGGTCACGGTTCCATTTCCTCTGACGGGGCCTGCCAGAGAGCTTTTCTTGCAGAATTTTTACCAAGCTTTGGTCAAGGGTCAAGACGCAGGAATGGCCGTCGCCAGCGCCAGGTCTGCACTGATGGACAATCCTCACCGTCCCAGCCCGGCTGGCAAGCAAATCTTCTGGGATTGGATCGGACCTACCGTTTGGCAGTCCTATGCCTACACTCCGCCGATTATTACTGAGGAGCAACCGCCGTCGTTATCAGCGCCGGAAACGCAAACGCCGGAGCCCGAACCTCAGGTGGCACCCATCCCGCAAGGCGGGCCAAATGGGTTGATAGGGCGAAACGCAGAATTGCGGCAATTGGAAGACCTTTTCCAGCAAAGCCACATGGTGCTCCTTTGGGGCGACACCGGTGTGGGTAAGACGGAACTCACCCTGGGACTGGCCCGGTGGCTGGTGAATACCGGATCTCGTTCCGGTGGAGTGCTGTACTCGTCCATGGAAGTGGGCGCAGGGCTGGAGCGGGTGATTCACGAGGCAGGTACCGGCGTTGGCGGCCTTGAATTCGCCGATTTAACCAGCCAGCAACAACGGCGATGGTTGCTGGAGTACTTCCAACAACACCCGTCATTGCTCATCTTGGACGCCCTGGAAAATGCCGCCGGTTTTCCCCTCGAAAACTCTGGGCTGTTGGACGAAACCGAACTCTCCGAGCTTGACTCCTTCCTATCCGAGGTGGCTGAGGGAGGCCAGAGTTGGGTGCTTCTCGTCAGCCGCAGAAACTCCGAATCCTGGCTGACAGGGCCGTATCAGTCGTTTGAACTGACGAGTCTGGCTCACCGGGATGCCTTGGCATTGGGCAATGAACTGCTGGAAAAATCCGGCTTGTTTGGCTCTGAATCACCCGGCGCAAATCCGGAACGGCCTGCGGAGCAGCTATCGGAAAACCGCTTGGGGCAGGATTATTTGGCTCTGTTGGAATTGCTACAAGGGCATCCTTTAGCCCTTCAAATTGCCGTGCCCCTTCTTAAAGACGTTCCCGCCTCGGTGGTGGTGAATGAGATAACTAACAGGATCTCCGGCCAAGGCACCGGTACTGACGCCACCGGTACTGACCCCACCAGTACTGACTCCAATGAAACTCAAACGCAAACCCCAACGCCCTTGATACAAGAGGAGTCCCGTCCCTCATTTCTGACAGCGCTGATGGACTATTCCTTTAGCCGCATGTCCCGGCGCTCCCGCAACCACCTGCCCTTTCTGTCGCTGTTCCGCCAAAGGGTATTGCTGGACATATTTACCCACATCACCGAAGAAAGAGCATATCGCACGGTTATGGGAGAAGAACTGGGATGGGGAGCCTCGCGCACCCTCCTGAGATCGGCCAGGGATGCTGGTTTCCTGGACACGGTAAACCCCAGTGTCTTCCAGATAAATTCCAGCTTTCCATGGTTCTTTGGCAGCCGCTTATACCGCCAGTTGCCCCCATCCGGGGTAACTATATTGGAGCGGGAGTTTGTCCGGGTGTACGCCGATACCGCCGACTATTTCATGGAAACCCTCTACGAGAACCAAGAATCGGGAGTAACAGCGGTGCTGGCCGAGGAAGGGAACTTGACTCAGGCTCTGGGACTGGCATTGGAATCAAAGGAATGGGACAGCGCCCAGCTTTTGGTGCAACCCTTGGCCCAAGTCTACCGGATGCAAAAACGCTACCCCGAGTTGCGCCGTTTGCGTCGGCAGTTGCTGGAAAGTGTCGTTCCCTCGAGTGGAGGCGCTTCCGAGGCAGTGGAATTGGGTTCGATAGAGTTGTGGTTGTACCTATTGGGAACCGAGGCCAGCGAGTCTTCAGAGTTTGGAGACTTGGATCATGCGGACGACCTGAATAATCAGGTTTTGGAATACATGACCTCTACGGATGAGGGCGCCAGCGACCCCCGAACCGCCGCCACCTACCGCCAACTTGGCGAGGTGGCTCTGAAACGCTGGCGTTTGGCTGACGCCGAGGGCTATGCCTCGAAATCGCTGGAAATCATTGAGGACGGAGAAGACCGGGAGTCTGTGGCGGACAATTACTACCTGTTGGGACTAGCTAATCACCGCCAGCAGCGATACGCCGAAGCCAAGGACTGGTTCAGCAAAGCCCTAGACATTCATCAGCGCTCCCAGGACCCGGAGGAGATGGTCAAGGTCTACCGCGCTTTGGGTTTAACTTCCCAATTCCAGATGGAGCACGACGAGGCCGAGAGTTGGTACCGGCGGGCCCAGTCCATTGTTGAAGAGAACCGAGATGAAGAAACTGCCATCCTGATTTTCCACGAATTGGGCACTGTTAGCCACGCCCGCTACCAGTTTGAGGAAGCTGAGAGCCTGTACCGCCAAGCATTGACACTGAGCTACCGGTTGGGAAAGGATGCACAGATGGCAGTGGAGTTTCACCATTTGGGGTTGCTCGCCCAATCCAGGGGCTTCTTCTATGACGACGCAGAGGATTTCTATATCCAAGCGATGGAGAAATACGAGGCTTTGGGCGACGCCAGAAGCGCGGGCGACGAATGCCGCCAGTTGGGAGTATTGTTCCACGAACAAAAACGCTTGGACGAGGCAGAGCGCTGGTATCAGCAAGCAAATGCGCACTTTCAAACGTCGGGTGACACGCAACGTATCGCCCGAACCTATGGACAACTGGGTATGATTGCCGAGGAGCGGGAAGACATCAACGGGGCACTGGAATGGGTGGGGCAGACCTACCGATTGGCCACGGAACACAACCTACCGGTGCTGGCCCAAGTGGAGTCCCATCTGGCCCGGCTAAAGTCCAAATTCGGTGAAGACAGCTTCAACGAATGGTGGCGGGGTTTCATGGGCAACGACCCTCCCAGCAACCTGGAGATTGAGGGCAACGAATAAGCCTCGGTCCGCCGGTGAACTGGCGGCCTACAGGCTGCCCGAAACTTGCGGCGCACTAGCTTCCAATGTACAGTGATACGGTTTCTTGAGATAGCTGAATCCTTGTTATTGTGCAATATTATCGATACCTTCCAGATTCAAGTCTCCCTGTAAATCAAACTGCCAATTGAACCGTTCAAAACAACCGTAAAAAGGAGTTAACAACATGCCTGTAGGAGTATCGGTTCCCCTGCCTGCTTACACCGTGGACCCAGCAATCATGGCCAAGAAGGCGGAAGAATTGGGATTCGATTCTATTTGGTTCGCCGAGCACCCCATATTGCCGGTTCATAGCGAAAGCCCCTTTCCTGCCACCGGCGGAGAGATTCCCGAGACCTATCGGCATTTCAGCGACCCATTCATCGCATTGGCCCGCGCCTCAGCGGTGACCAGCAAGATAAAACTGTGCACTGGCATAACCCTGGTCCCAGAACGCAATCCTCTAATATTAGCCAAGACCATCTCCGCCTTGGACCTCTACAGCGGAGGCCGCTTCATCTTCGGCATCGGCGCTGGCTGGCACAAGGAAGAGACCACCATGATGGGTGGCGACTTCGAGCACCGATGGACTCAAACCAGAGAGTCCATCGAGGCGTTGCGGGAACTCTGGACCAAGGACCAAGCAGAGTATCACGGCCGCTACTACGACTTCCCACCTGTGTATTGCTACCCCAAACCCGTTCAAGACCCCATACCGGTGATTCTGGGAGGCCATGCCAAGAACGTGCTCTCTCGCATTATTCGCTACGGTGACGGTTGGCTGCCCAACCGCGCCGACCCATCGGCGGTGGAAGAAGGCCGCAAAATCCTGGACACCCTGGCCGCCGAGCGCGGACGTGACCCATCTTCCATTTCGATCTCGGTTTACGGCCAAAAGCCCGACCGGGACCTCATCCAGTCCTTCATGAACGCTGGCGCTGACCGTGTTGTCGTCGGACCGGAGCATGTGGCCACCGATGCGGAAATGGTTGAGCAACTGGAACGAATCGCGGAGGCTGTAATCCGTTAGTGCCACCCAGAGGTTGGGCAATCTTTTGCCAGCCGAAGGGTAACCGCCCACGGAGAAGGAGCCATGGACCAAACCACCGAGTTGCTTAGCACGTACGCTTGTGACTTGCGTTTTGAAGACCTGAGCCCCCAAGTCGTCCACCAAGTCGAAAGAACCTTGGTGGACACTCTTGGTTGCGCGATAGGTGGTTTCTCCTCCGAGCCGGGCAAGATCGCCCGTACCTTGGCTTCCAACGTGAGCAGCGCTACTCCCTCCCGAATTCTAGGAACTAAAGAGAGCAGCGCACCGGACATGGCATCCTTCGCCAACTGCGTTATGTTGCGTTATTTGGACTGCAACGATTCTTACTTCTCCCCCGGTGGCGGACACCCCAGCGACATGATACCCGCAGCCCTGGCCATGGCTGGAGCAAGGGGCAGCGACGGGAAGACGGTGATTACCGCCATTGCCTTGGCCTATGAGGTGTTTTGCCGACTATCGGACCAAGTGGTCGCCAGTGATTTTGGCTGGGACCAAGGGATTTTCGGCGTAGTTGGCGCAACCTGCGCCGCCGGTAAAGTGATGGGATTGAACAAGAAACAGATGGGACACGCCATCTCACTTTCCGTTGCGCCAAACCTTCCCCTGGGCGTAACTCGCACCGGCGAATTATCCATGTGGAAAGGATGCGCCACCGCCAGCGCCACCAGAGCAGGCGTGTTTTCCGCCCTTCTGGCCGAGCAGGGCATGACCGGTCCCGACGAGCCTTTTGAGGGCCGCCGAGGTCTGTGGGAACAAGCAACGTGCGGTCCGGTGACACTTGCCGCCTTTGGTGGAAGGGATGAGCCATTTCGCATCTTGGACACTATTTTTAAGTCTTACCCTTCCCAGATACATACCCAAGGACCCATCGGTCTTTCCTTAGAACTGAGCCCACAAGTATCCGCTGGCGACATAGACTCAATCATGATTCGGGCCTACAAGGGCGCTGTCAGCACTCCCGCTACTGAGCCGGAAAAATGGGATCCCAAAACCAGAGAAACCGCAGACCATAGCATCCCCTACCTAGTGGCGGCCGCCCTGCAAGACGGGGAGATTTCGCCAACAACCTTCACTACTCAAAGAATCCAAGACCCAGCCTTGCGCACGATCATCAACAAGATGACCATCCAAGAAGATACGGACTTTACTGAAAAGTACCCCAACGAGTACAACTGCCGGATTGAAATCACCAGCAAAACCGGCCAACTACTAACCGCTCACACGTCATTTCCGAAGGGCAACCGGTTCAACCCATTAAGCGATTCCGAGGTTGAAGCCAAGTTTCGTGGCCTTGCCTCCACGGAGTTGGGTCAAAGCAGTTATGACCGAACATTGGAGTTGGCTTGGTCATTGGACACCTTGCCCAACCTAGATGCTTTATTGGACTCCCTGGTAGTCTAGAAATATGTCGCCAATCCAGCTAGAGAATGTCCTCGTATATATCAGTGAGAGCACCCGCCACACCGGCTGCGAGGTGCCCTGAAATGGTGGACTACCAAGAGATCGAAGACCGCCAAATCATCGGCTTGATTGCGTCATTGGACAAAGACGCACTGGAAGAGCTCTATACCAGGTACTCGACGTCAGTCTACTCGCTGGCCATGTACATGCTGAGAAACGAAGCCTTGGCTCAAGAGATATTCCTAAATATTTGGCTCAAAGCCAGCAGTTTTAACGCCGACCGGGGTCAGCCGCGCTCTTGGATTATGAGCGTTGCTCACCACAAAGTGGTTGACCTGATTCGTTCGCGGCGCCGGTCCACCATCATGACCGACCCTGCCGACTACGAAACACTGGACCTGCTGCCTTCGGGGCAAATCTCCACCGAGGAAGAAGTTAGCCGTAACCTGGAACGGGAAAGAATCATGAAGGCGATGGAGATTCTTCCAACAGCCCAGAAAGAAGTGATCATGATGGCTTACTTCGAAGGTTATTCCCAATCGGCCATGGCGGATAAACTGGGTCAACCTTTGGGGACAATAAAGACTAGAGTACGACTTGCAATGCAGAAATTACGCACCGTATTGGAACGAGATGACAACGAACAACTCTGAAAACGAACATTGGGCCGGCGCTCACCCTCTTGAGCTATTAGAGGCCTACGCCCTAGACGCCTTGGAACCGGAAGAGTCCTTTCAAGTGGAGGCTCATCTTAACTGGTGCGGCCCGTGTAGCAGGGAAGCAGCCCGGTTGCAAGAGAGCGTGGCACGATTGGAACTGATGGCGCAGCGGACACAACCGCCAACGGAACTCCAAGCCAGGTTGATGCATTCTTTGGATACCGGCTCAGAGGACAGTCAAGAATTCTCTTTCTCTCCTCCGGTGGCCGCAAGCAATGGCTCGAATTCCCTATTTTGGAAACCGGCCGTCCGCTTCCTGATGCCGGTGGCAGCCATGATTATGGTGGGGCTCTTCAGCGCCGCAATGGTCCACAACGTCCGTTTGTCGGACCGCACCGATGGCTTGGAGCAACAGAACTCCACCCTTGCGGCCCAGGTTGGATTGTCAATCACCGAAAATCAGCTGGAAAAGCAGTTGATGGAAGATAAGCTTAACCAATTGCAACTCACCAGTTATTGGCTGGCGAATCCCGCCAACCATCCGTTGGCATTAAAAACGTCCCAATCAGCCGCAGGCTCCAAGGGCGTGCTGCTGTCGGCCAAAGACGGTTCTGGCGCCATAATCATGGTAACCAATATGAAGACGCATACCCCCGGTTCCACCTACCAGGTGTATCTGATGCGGCAAGGCAATCGGGTCTGGGTAGCAGAAGTAAAGGTTGACGACCAGGGTTGGGGCAGCAAAGCATATTGGCCGGAAGAATCACTATACCGCTTCGATAAGATTGAATTGGTCTCCCAAACTGTCCAAGGAGCGGCTGCTTCATCCGCCGACATGGTGATGGAGGCCAATATCCCCGGCGCCCTGCCTTCTCAGATGC
>DCAE01000013.1:14154-33109 GCA_002311385.1 Dehalococcoidia bacterium UBA1141
GGCAATAAGCTAGCCAGTAAGCCGGGCAATAATCAGGTAACAGGCAAGCAACAGAGTCCCGCTCTTCATATATGAAGCGGACCAGCCATATGTTGGACCAAGTATCCGGTTGGTTCCGGCCAGCAACCAATTTCAGCTCCGATCCCAGCAGCAAGCTCCCGAATAATGCCATGCTCCGAGTAATCCTCGAGATGTGCGCCCTCTTCCCGACTGCTATACTTGGCTCCATTAGCCTGCCCCAACTTCTGACTGGCCAATCCTAGCTGCGGATAAAATTTATTGATGAGCCAATGCCGATTAACGTCCTGATACTCTATGACCGAAAAGGCGGGGCCATAGAAGGTCTGGCCCAAGCGGCGGCCGATGGCGTGGAGCGCACGGGGCTGGCCAAAGCCCGGATAAAGCAATTGGAGGACGCCCAACGTAGTGACCTTTTGGATTCGGACGCTATCATGTTGGGTTCCCCCAATTGGAGCGGTATCACCGGAACAATGAAACTGTGGTTGGACGACCAAGGGGATTTGTGGGAAGAAGGCTGCCTGGGAGGAATTCCCGGCGCCGCATTCACCACCGGCGGGGGACTCCACTCCGGCCTGGAAATAACGCTCTTGCAAATTATCCATTGGATGCTAGCCTGCGGTATGTTAGTAGTCGGTCTACCATGGTCGGAGGCTATGCGGCAATCAGGGTCTTACTACGGTGCGACTGCTGCGGGTGGCGGCCCACCAACCCCTGACGACTTGGGCCAAGCCAGGCAATTGGGCGCGCGTTTGGCAGCTATCGCAGCAAGCCTGAAAACAGGCTAGATACGACCCGTCAGGAATCAGGCTTGGACACACCAAGCCGACGTCCCCGCGAGACTAACAAGAAAACTGAATCTAAGGTGGTGGCTATGAGAGGCTCCGCAAATATAAAAGTAAACCGGCCAATTGAAGATGTATGGCAGTTCATTTCCGATTTAGGGAATAACAGCCAGTGGATCGACGGAGTATCCGCCGTGGAACCGACATCGGAAGGCGAGCTTGCAAATGGCGCCACTTTCTCTGGCGCTTACCGATTCGACGGCAAATCCCACGCATTAACTTATCGGTTGACTGAGTTCGATCCGCCATATCGCCTGTGTTACCGGATATTAGGGGGGCCTCATCCCTCGTTGAACGAAGTGGAGCTCAAATCATCTGGAGATTCAACCAAGGTGAAGCACTTGATGGAATTGGACCTAAACCAGCAGAACATGGGAGCGGTATACGTTGGCCTAGGCCCAATGGTAAGGCTGTCCATCATGTTCCGGCTTAAAAAAGATTTGAAGAAGCTCAAGAAGAACTTGGAAGCCAGCTACACCTGATACGCCGGATTAAAACTCCGATTTAAAACACCGGAAACGCGAAAGATCGGCAAGTTCAATCATTGCGTTTAAACGGCCACCAGTCCGGATAATCCCTCAGACTCAGGTAGCTAAACAAGCCGGGATGGGTTTCAACCACCAGTTTCATAGCCTGGATAACCGGCTCCCGTATGGCGTAATGGGCCAGTTGGGACGTGCGCAGTTTGAACAGGTGGAAGCACTCTCTGACGTTCATCTTGGCCAACACCCGCTGGTAGTGAGCGTGAGTCACCAGATACTGGGCCGCTAATGGATGATTGACGCTCACCTGCCGAAATGCTGCTTCGGTCTGGCTCATGGCTTGCTGGAATCGGTCTCCCAGGCCAGCATCGAATATCAACGACGGCACGTGAAAGCCATTTGATACGGTCAACGGCTGGGGTATATAGGACATCATCCGGTGCCTTTTAAATTCCCGGTAAGCACCGTAGTCCATCACGAAATCAAAAGTGTACTCGGCCAGTTCAAATTCCCGGATCGGAGCGTCGTGAGGTCCCAACCCGGCTAGGCATTGCCTGATTATCTCGTTCCGGTCATCTTCCGCCATGTCCAGTACTCTACGCCACACATCTTCGTAGCCGAGCCCGGAATGTCTGTAGAGAATGGCCGCCGCGATTTTTTCCACGGCTTGCGCATCCCAGTGGGCCAAGCGGACCCGGGCTTGTTGTTCGGACCCACTTTCTTGCGCCGTTGCCTCCGGCAGGTTCATGTTGGTCAACGCAATCTGGCCATCAGGCATATGGGCCAGGTAGGGATTCCTGTCGGCGTATTTGATAAGGGTGGGTGTTATCTCCCGGCCTCGTTCCGCCAATTCCTTCCCCAAGTCGCGCTCTTCAGCCAGACCGGAGGAGAGCAGCTTTGAGATTGCATGCTCCAATACCCTGGCGTTAGCTGTGACTCCCACATTGGTCAGTGTTGCGGCGGGTAAAACGGCGCGGCAACTGTCGGTGGCAAAGCGTCGCAGACGCATATTGTAGGCAGAATCACTCTCCTTTTCCCGCTTGGGATTCACAATACGGAGATGATCTATGGTGCAATCGATGAAATCCAGGTATTCTCGGAAAAGGTTCTGGCACGCCTGGGTATACAGCTTGCCAAGCTCAAGGTCAGAGGACAGTTCTTCCGGAAAATAGAAGTAATCCTGGGCCATGACTTGATAGCGAGAAGACTTCTCGGTGTAGGAACCTAAGCGGTTATCTTCCAGTGTATCGCAAGCGAGACGGGAGACATTCTCCACTGCCAAGTGGACCACAGCATGCTCGGCGACCGAACCATGGCCGTAGCCCAACACCCATCTTTCGTGAAAGTCGGCGGCTTTTTCCTGGCTGACCTGCTTAGCAATTTCGTCGAAAGCCTCGGGTCGCCGGGAGGTCATGGCAAAGGCCACCGCAATCTGCTCTTCGGTTAAATCATGAGCATCCAACGGGTAGACGCGGCGTGCGTAGGTTGCTTTCTGCCGGTCAGTTGTCATCTTCCACACATCATCAGGCGCGAAATTTAGAGACGCGTATTTTAGAGAAAGGAATCAGACGGGTCGTGAAGGTCGTTTCTAAACGAAAGCGCCAATGCCGTCGGGAATCTGCACCTCCACCAAGTGGGTACGGCCACTGGAGATGGCGTTTTCCAGGCCCTTGCTCAACTCGGACAGCGTAGACACCTTAGTGCCCTCAAACCCATAGGACTCAAAAATCTTTACGAAATCCGGGTTGACCAGCTCGGTAGCAAAATTTCTGCCATTTCCGAAGCGGTCATTCTGGTACTTCTTCAAGACGCCCCAAGCATTGTCGTTGAACATCAATACCACGGGATGGATGCCGTACTGCGCAGCGGTTGCCAACTCTTGGAAATTGTACTGGAAACCACCGTCGCCGGTGACACAGACCACCGGCCTCTCGGGCATGCCGGCTTTAGCTCCCAACCCAGCGGGGAATGCAAATCCCAATCCGGCCCAACCGTGGGGGTGCATGAAGGTGCGAGGACCGTAGATTGGCAAGCAACGGCTGGCCTTGCTGGCGGCGATGGTCGGGTCCAATGAAAAGATGGTCTCCCGGGGCGTGACTTCCCGCACAGCCTCGAAGATTTTCAGTTCGTTGCCCCACTGGTCTTTCAAACCGTCGTAAATCTCATGCTTGACCCGCGAGACTTCCGCCTTGAAATCTCCGCCCTTATCCACGTCCTTGCTTCCTATGGCGTCCAACCATTGACGCACCACCGCCCTGGACTCGCCTTGGATGGGGATGGCTGTTTCATAATTCTTGCCGATTATATCGCCGTCCAAAAGAACATGGATAATCGTCTTGGGCAGCTTCATGCCCACTCCCGAGGTGGTCCGGTAGTTGAGAGCGGAACCCAGCACCACTGCTACATCGCAAGTTCCTAGCCATTCTTGCACCGGGTTGTCGCCCCAGATGCGTTTGCCGAGGGATTGTCCCAAAGACAGGGGATGGTCTTCGGGGAAGGCGCCCTTTGCGCCGTCGCCGGTAACCACTGGGGCTCCCAGCATCTCGGCCAAACGAATTACCTCATCGGTTCCGCCCAGAGTTTGAACTTCTTCTCCGACGAAAATCACCGGACGCTTAGCTTTGAGTATGGCATCCAGCGCCCGCTCCACCATGGCACGGTCACCTTGGGGCGGCTCAATATCCCTGGGTCCCAATACCTCAACCTCGGCTTGTTTTCCCAACAGATCCGTGGGTATCTCCAACTCAATAGGCCGGGGCCTCCGGGTCTTGAACCTCTGGAAAGCTTCCATTAGGTGGTCGGGAATAGACTCGACCTGGTCAATCATGGCATTCCAGTCGGTGATGGAACTGAACATGCCCAGTTGGTCATTGGTCTCGTGGGTCACCAACTTTCCTTCGTTAAGAAACTCCTGCTCGATGTTGGTGGTAATCTCCAATAAAGGCGAACTTGAGAAGTAAGCCTCTCCCACCGCTCCAACCGAGTCGGCGGCGCCGGGTCCGGTGCTAGTGAGCAGAACCCCTGGCTTGCCGGTGGCCCTGGCATACCCGTCGGCCATGAAACCGCAACCCAATTCTTGGCGTCCTCCGATGAAACGCAGGCTGTCTTGGCTATCAAAAAGCGCATCATAAAGGTCCAATGTATGGATGGAAATTATCCCAAAAACCGTGTCCACTCCCTGAGCCTTCAGGGACTCGACCATCGCCTGACCACCAGTCATTATCGCCACGTTAGTTCCTCCGATTATGTAACTATCAGCCGTCAGTTCTAAGCACCAAGCTACGGTATTTAGCCGACAACTGACCGCTATGATTGTTCTAAATCACCATGCTGATTGGGTTTTCCAACAGTTTCTTTACTTCCATCAAGAACTGGGCGGCCTCGGCTCCATCGGCCACCCGGTGATCTGTAGAAAGGGTCGCTTTCATTACCTGGGCCAATACAACCTGCCCGTCTCGGGCCACCGGCTGTTCCTTGACCGTGCCCACGGCCAACACTCCAGCATGCGGCGGGTAGATGATTGCTACGAAACTCTCCACATCGAACATGCCCAAGTTGCTGATGCTGAAAGTGGTGCCGCTGTACTCATCGTTGCGCAATGTGCCGCTGTTGGCCCGGGTTATCAGGTCGGTGCTGGCGGCGGCAATCTCCAAAAGGCTCTTATTCTCGCAGTTGTTGATTCCGGGGACCATCAGGCCTGCATCCAAGGCTATGGCAATCCCGATGTTTACCGAGCCGTTCATCTGCAAGTATTCCCCTTGGAAAGAGGCATTGAACTTGGGATGACGACCCAAGGCAATGGCGCTGGCTTTGATGATAAGGTCGTTGACGCTGACCCGAGACTCGGATGGAACGGTTTCGTTGATGTCCCGGCGGAAGGCCATCGCCTTGGTCATGTCAATCTCGGCGGTGACATAGAAATGGGGTGCCTCACGTTTGCTGTCGCTGACGACTTTGGCAATCGTCTGGCGCATTCGGGATAGGTCGACTCGCTCATCGGCCAAGGCCGCAGGTCCGGCCGCAGCCCTAGCTTTGGCAGGCTCTTGATAGTTCAGTACGTCTTCCTCAATAACCCTGCCTCCTGGTCCGGTGCCAGGAATCTTATAGAGTGCAATCCCCCGCTCACGAGCTAAACGGCGTGCGATGGGCGAGGCCCGCACTTCTCCATCGGCGATAGCCGGTGTGGACTCTCCCGCCCTTGCGGGTTCAGGAGCGGGTTGGCCTTGGTGGGCCAAAACGTCTTCCTCTACGATCCTGCCGCCCGGTCCGGTGCCGGTTACATTGGACAGATCAATCCCTTTTTCCTTGGCCAAACGTTTGGCTATTGGGGAGGCGCGAACCTCTCCATCCGGCGATGCCGATTCAGGCGCGCTGGTTGCCTGATAGGTTGGCGCCGGTGAAACTGGCGCCGCAGCAAGGGTAGGGGCAGCTATTGGAGCCACTAGGTCGTCGGGCAATGCCTCGTCCGGGGCGGTTATGACGGCAATCAATTCTCCCACGGGAATGACGGTACCTTCCTCGGCTACTATCTTGCGAAGGACACCCCCGACGAACGCTTCAAACTCCACCGTGGCTTTGTCGGTTTCGATGTCTGCGATGATTTCGCCCCTGGCTACCTCATCTCCTTCTTTCTTGTGCCACTTGAGCACAGTGCCTTCCTGCATGTCATAGCCCATCTGGGGCATTACGATTGAGGTTGCCAAATTGTCCTCCTTTGATTAGAGCCGGTGTTTAGGGCGGGTGATTAGGGCCGATGATTAAGTACACTAAGAATAGGGCGAAAAATCGGGCGATCACGCCGGGCGGACCCGCCTAGGCCAGCCGATTATTTGGTCGGCGTTTCTGAAATCATCTGCTGCCGTCAAACGACAATGCCGCATTGTTGATTCCCGGTGGCTTAGATATTAAAGCACCAAGACAAGAGGGGCAAGGCACGAGAAGTCTCCAGAGGGCACCAAAAAATAAAGCGGCCAATAACCGGCCGCTTTATCTGATGTACCTGAGTGAAGATAAACCTTTAGATCATTCGGCTGATGATGCCTTCAACCTGTTCCTTAGAAAGACCCAATGGCCTGTGAGCCAAAGGCCCTTCCTTCTCTAATACCTGTTCACGCTGGCCCAAGTCCGGCTTTTCATCGTTGCGGTAGAAGAGACCCGTGTAAATCGTGTCGCCCCAGGCGATCGCTTTCTCGCAAGCGCTCTGCCAGTCGGAGGTGTCATGTCCTTCGTCCTCCAGCTTGCTCACCCGTTCCTTAAAGAAAGAGTGGCCATTATCCAAGTTGAAAGTGACGCAAGGGCTGAAGATATCCACCAGTGCGAATCCCTTGTGCTGGATGGCTTGCTTCATTAGCTCGGTCAGGTGGCGAACATCTCCGCTGAAACCCCTGGCAACGAATGTAGCACCGTTCATGATGGCCGAGGTAATCGGGTTGATCGGTGTTTCCACGCTGCCGAAGGGGGTGCTCTTGGTCTTCATACCCAGGCTGCTGGTGGGGGAGATTTGGCCGGTGGTGAGACCGTAAATCTGATTGTTCATGACGATATAGGTCAGGTCTATGTTGCGCCGGGCGGTGTGGGTGAAGTGGTTGCCGCCAATACCGTAGCCATCCCCATCGCCGCCGGTTACGATGACCGTCAATTCGTGGTTGGCCAACTTAGCGCCAGTGGCATAGGCGAGCGAACGCCCGTGCAGGGTGTGCATCCCAAAAGCGTTGAAATAACCGGGCAGATTAGATGAGCAGCCGATACCGCTGACCGCCAGAATTTCGTGAGGTTTCAGGCCTAATTCAGCGCAGGCCCGCTGAAGACCGTTTAGGACACCGAAGTCGCCGCAGCCCGCACACCAGTCAGGGTCCACCAGACCTTTGAAATCTCGAGCTGTCAGTTGATTTTCCGGCTTGTCTTCGGCTACGTCCAGGGTTGTCGCCATTAGGTTTCCTCCCTAAGGGTTATTTAGCGTTTAATTGTTTGATGATTAATCTTGATCCCACTCAGGCATCAAACATTGCGGTAAATTGTCTTGTTTAGGTTACAACTTCCTGATATGGCACATAGAGATGTGTTTCGCCAGCCAGTTGCTCCAGCACACCTTCCACTATATGGTGGGGAACAAAGGGCTCACCATCATATTTGCGGATATGACCATCTGCCGCCAGCCCGGTTTCGCTGCGTAAATATCTGGCGAACTGGCCGGAGTAATTGTTCTCAACGATGATGGTCCGCTTACTGCTGGAAAAAACCTCCACCACCGCATCCCCATGGAAAGGGACTATCCATTTAATTGGCAGGTGGTTAACCTTGACGCCGCGCTCCGCCAACTTTTGAATGGCTTCTTTGATCACACCATATGTGGAACCCCAACCGATTAGCGTCGCTTCGGCATCTTCAGGGCCCTCCAACTTGGGAGGATCGATTTGCTCCAGGGCATGGCTAAATTTGCGGGCCCGTTTCTCAACCATCATCCGTCGAATGTGAGGGTTGGTAAACTCGTCGCTAATCAAGGTGGAATCCTCGTCATGTTCGTCAGTGGCTGCAATGTGCAAGTAGCCTTCTAAACCCGGCAAAGCCCTAGGGGATATGCCGCTCTCCGTATTCTCGTATCGCTTATATCCGTTGGGGCTTGAACCCTCAGTGATCAATTCTCCCCGATCGATTGTGGGGTGCATGTCGAGAGTCTCGGGATCAAAGCTATACCTGCCTTCGGAAATTAGCAGATCCGAAATTAGCAATCCGGGGCACTGATATTTATCGGTCAAGTTGAACAATTGAGGCAACGAGTTGTATGCGTCAAGGGCGTGATAAGGAGCGACAATAAACCGCTCGAAGTCACCTTGGCTGGCTCCCAGCATCTGCCACAGGTCACCCTGCTCGGTCTTGGTGGGCACGCCGGTGGAAGGTCCGGCCCTCTGGACGTTTATGTAAACCACGGGAATTTCCATCATGGAGGCGGCGCCCACAGCCTCGCTCATTAAAGCAAAACCGCCGCCGGAGGTTGCGCACATGGCCCGGCAACCCACGTGGGCCGCTCCAATGACCATGTTAGACACGGCGATTTCATCTTCCACTTGGCGAACCATGATGCCCAGGTTTCTAGCGTTTTGAGCCATCCAGTGCAAAATGCCGGTTGCCGGGCTCATGGGATACGCTGCGTAGAACTTAACCCCGGCGGCCGCGCCTCCCATTGCCAATGCTTCATTGCCGGACCATACGGCCAAGGGCTTGGCGCCCACGGGAGGGGCGTCAGCGAAAGACTGGAAATTGGCCTTGGCGTAATCGTAACCAGCCCGGGCGACGCCCACGTTTTCGTCCACCACGGCCTGGCCCCGGCGCTCGAACCGGAGGGTGAGACTCTCTTCCAGAACCTGGAAATCCAGCCCTTGCAAGGCCATAATCGCGCCCACCGCCAGGGTGTTTTGCAGCAATTTGTTGCGATTGTTATTAGTCAATTGCGATACAGGCAACGGGCACAGTTCCACACCATCGGCGGCGTCCCCGGGGGAGATGGAGTCACCATTGTAGATTACCTTGCTTCCTGGCCCCATGAGACCTAGGTGGCGGTTCATGGTGTCTTGATTCAAGCAAAGGAGGATATCAAGTTTGTCGCCATGGGTGTAAATTTCCTGGTCGCTTACTCGAACGGTCAAGAAGATATGACCGCCCCGAATGATGGACTGATAGGCATTGTAGGTGTTTAGATTGAGTCCGCGCCGTACGTATATCCGAGCCAATACATCGCCGGGCGTCGCAACCCCCTGACCAGCTTCGCCGCCAATGGCGAGAGCAAAATCGTACTTACCTGAGGCCATGAAATCGCTCCTCTTGAGTTATACGGAAAAAGTCATTGGGGTTCTTTTGACCCTTACCACGTTATTAGGGGTAACTTGTATGCTCCCCTCCGAGCCATCGACCTATGAAGCCCTTCCGTAGAGTAGAAATCTTGTCCAATCCGCCCTTCGGTATTTTTGCGCTATTGCCGGTGAGCGGAGTTAGACGACTGTTTACGAAGATAGTCCAATATTATTGTCGGATTTAAGAAAACCAGTATACCTCTACTTACAGTTGACCACAATGTGATTACGATTTTCAGCATTTTGCCAATGAGACGAGACGAAATACACTAATAAGTTTGTGAAATTTCTAACACGCCACCTACATATGTATAACCCGATCTTGTGCGGCGAGAGCTGCTTCTTTAATCATCTCCGATAGCGAAGGATGAGGATGGACCGCCCAACCTAGTTCCAAGGTCGTCCCCTCCAATAGCTTGGTCATCGCCAGTTCGCCTAGCAGTTCGGTAACCTCCGGCCCAATCATGTGACCGCCTAGCAGTTCGCCGTAACGATCATCAACCACCAACTTGACTATCCCTTCCGTCTCTCCCATGGCCCCTGCCTTGCCGTTGGCCTGCACGTTAAAGGTGCCAATCTTCACGCCGTGGCCCTGCTCTCTTGCTTGGGCTTCGGTTAATCCAAAACTAGCTACCTGGGGTTGGCAGTAAGTCGCCCTAGGCATCATGGAGTAATCCAACTCTTGTGGTTCCAATCCGGCGATTTGCTCAACCGCTACCACACCTTGGGCTGAGGCCACGTGGGCCAAGGCCAGTTTCCCGGTGACATCCCCGATCGCATAAACTCCAGCCACGTTGGTGGCCATCTTTTCGTCTACTATGATGCAGCCTTTGTCTATCTCGATGCCAGCATTTTCTAAACCGATATCTTCGATGTTGCCTTGAATGCCGATGGCCACCAGGACTTTTTCGCATTCCAATATCTGGGAAGCACCGTCTTTATCCACAGTCAACTTGAGACCCGAACCGCTGGATTCCACCGCCGTTACCCCGGCGCCGGTCATTATTGTGATTCCCTGCTTTTCAAAACTACGTTCAAGAATCGGGCTAATCTCTTCGTCTTCGTTGGGAATCAACCGGGGCAACAGCTCCACTACAGTGACTTCTACACCGTAGGTGCGGTACAGATAGGCGAACTCGACGCCGATGGCCCCTCCGCCAACTATTACCATGGAAGCAGGAAGTTCATCCAGAACGATGGCCTCCCGGCTGGTAATAACCTTTTCTCCGTCTGTGGGCAGGGGAGGTATGGAGCGGGCTCTAGCCCCAGTGGCTATGATTATGTTCTTAGCGCTGATTTCCCGCTTTTCTTGCGAGCCGTCAGAGGGGGTTATCTCCACCACGCCGTTGCCTTTCAACCTTCCCGCTCCCTCTATATGTTCAACGTTGTTCTTCTTTAATAAGAATGCAACGCCCCTGGTGTTTCGGGCAACCACTCGACGGCTGCGCTTGATGGCTATGGAGTAATCGGCGGTGAAGTTATCGAACTGGAAGCCGAACTCTTCCGCCCGCTGGAAGTAGGATAAAATCTCTGCGTTCTTCAACAGTGACTTGCTGGGTATGCAACCCCAGTTCAGGCACACTCCCCCCAGCGTTTCCTTCTCGATGACCACGGCTTTAAGCCCCAGTTGCCCGGCGCGTATACCCGCGACGTAGCCCCCCGGTCCACCACCCACAATCGCCAGGTCGTAATTGGAATCGTTCTGTGTCATCTCGTCTGATTACCTCTTATCATCGGCAATTGGCGCTGCGTTATTAATATCCAAACCTAGGGGTTGGAGGGCCAAGCCGGGTATAAGACGGAATTATACAAGTAGGTAATAATGGGATACAACAATTATGTTGACTAAGTATCATCGAGTCTTGGGCGAGTTTTCCGGATTTGAGTCATCTGTAAACTCGTCTCATGGGCCAATATTAATCAATTGTGCGTAGATTGGGATTCTGATATGATTGGGGCGACTCCAGGTTAGGTACAGGGGGCGATATGAGAATCGGTCCGTTCGGCATTCCCGAAATCATCATAATTCTTCTGGTGGTCATGCTGATTTTCGGTGCCAAAAGACTCCCCGAAATCGGCTCGTCTCTGGGTAAAAGCATACGCACTTTCAAGAGCGCAGTGACCGGCGAGGACGACACCCTCGGGGATGAAGCGTCGAAGACCACATCCTCCAGCAGGGACGACGCTCCCTAACAGATATCTAAAAATGGATTAGATTTAATCCGAGCTACGAGAAAAGGCCGGTCTTAGTGACCGGCCTTTTTTATTGCCCCCATGCGTCTCAGCATGTCTGGTTGATGCCAGTCATAGCCCTTCGATCAACCTACCGGGGTAATGGCATTGGTGGAACGTTTGCCGCGGCCAGCCAGGCGGGCTAGAAGAATCCCCAGTTCATACAGCACAAGAAGGGGCACCGCCACCAACGCTTGGTTAATCGGGTCAAATGTCGGTGTGATTATTGCTCCCATCACAAACGCCACCACCACCCAATAGCGCCGGAACCGGCTCAATTTCCGGGCGTCCACCAGTCCAATCTGCGCCAGCAGGTACATCAACAACGGGGTCTCAAAGACCAAACCCATCCAGAACAACAACCGAATCATAAGGTTGACGATATTGCTTACTTTGATTAGCGGGACCGCAACTCCTTCGCCGAAGGTCAGCAAGAAATGGAGAGCGGGAGGAGTCATCACGAAGTATGCGAATCCCACACCGCAAGCGAAGGCTAAGAGAGCTCCAGGTAGGAATCCCAATAAGTAGCGCTTTTCCCGTCCCGTCAGTCCCGGCGCTACGAACATGATGATTTGATAGAGAATGATGGGGAAGGCGAGGACGAATCCGGCGACGAAGGAAACCTTGATGCTGGTGGTCAGCAGTTCGGTGACTTCAGTATAAACCAGTTGCCCGCCTGCGCCGGTTTGCAAGTCTCGGGCCGGGCGCACCAACCATTCGATAATCTGTTCAAAGAATGCGAAGGAAACAGCGCTGCCGATGAGGAGCGCCACGACGCATATGGCGACCCTCCGCCTAAGCTCCCTCAGGTGCTGCAGGATTGTTTGTTCCCGGTTATTCATCTCCGTTCTTAGCAGGGGCCGGCCCAGAGTCATCTTCAGGCTCGGGGTTTTCTGGCCTCAACCCGTTCGAGGTTGAGTCTGGAGCGGAATCCGCTTGGGTTGCCTCGGGTTGGGGCACGGGGCGCGATTCCCAAGGAGTGCCGGCCTGGGGTGATTCGGCCTTTTTTCTGTCCTCACCTTGTTCCTCTAACGTAATAGCTGAGGCAACATCGTTGAAGGTGCGACGTAAATCGCCCAGAAGTTTTCCGGCGGTGCGGGCCAATGTGATAGCCCGGCTGGGGCCAAGCACCAAGAATGCCACCACCATGACCACCGCAATCTCGGCTAAGCCCATACCCATCAAGTTCATTGAACGTCTCCTGGCACGTCACCTTGAACGTTTCCCGGCAGGCCGCCTTGCGCATCACCTGGCACGTCACCCTGCGCGTCACCTTGGTCGCCGATAGGGAGGCTCAGATTCGGGCAATTCCCCCTACAGTATTCCGCCGCCCGTTTCCTGTCTGCTGGCTGGCCGTAGCCAAGCTCTTCCAAAAACTCCAGCAGCTTGCACATAGGCAGCCCCACGATGTTGGAGTAGCAACCGTCCCAAGAAGCAGCCGGGCGCAAAACTGTGTCCTGCACCGCATAGGCGCCCGCCTTATCCATGGGAGTGCCGGAGGCTATGGATGCTTCTATCGCTTCATCCGAGATGAGCCTAAGATTCACATCGCTGGTCATGTTGGCGGTCAGGGAACGCCCGGAGCCTGCGTCAATCACTGTGATGCCCGTGGTGACTTGGTGACTGGTGCCCCGAAGAGACCGCAACATGCGGCGAGCGTCTTCTTCATCCACCGGTTTGCCGATTGGCTGGCCATTCAGAACCACCAAACTGTCGGCGCCGATGACCAACCCGGAGTCCAGAGTTGACGCTACGGCAGCGGCTTTTTCCTGGGAAAGCCGGGACACTGTCTCTTGAGCAGACTCTCCCTCCAAGACCGCCTCTTCGATGTTGGCTGGCTCCACCTGGAAGCGCAGTCCCAGTCCCTCCAGCAACTCTTTACGCCTGGGAGACGCAGATGCCAGCACTAGTTGTTTTATCTCAGTACCATTATCTGCGATAGCAGGGCGTTCATAACTCAGGGCCGCCACGCATTCAACGTGGTGGGTCTGCGGGAACATGTCTATGGGCACCACCTGGTTTAGGCGATAGCCGCCTTGGCAAAGTACCTTCAAATCACGGGCCAAGGTTTCAGCGTCGCAAGAAACGTAGGCGACCTTGGGAATGCCTAAATCAATCAGGCTCGCCAGTGCCTCTGGCTTGCAGCCGGACCTAGGCGGGTCGAGGACCAGAGCCGACGGCTTTTCCTCCAAGCGGTAGAGTACCTCCTCCGTCCTGCCTAGAATGAACTCCAGATTTTCCACCCCTGAAGCATTATCTTTGGCATCGGCGACGGCAGCGGAGGACTCTTCCACAGCCAGCACTTTCTTGACATAAGGGGCAAGGAGGACGGCGAATGTGCCCACGCCAGTATAGGCGTCCAGTAGCACATCATCGGGCTGAAGGTCCAAGCACCGGCGCACTGCATCCAAAGCGGCGGCTGCTTGTTCGATGTTGACTTGGAAGAAAGATGGGGAGGATACCCTGAACTGTTTGCCACCCACCGAGTCGGCATAGCTTTTCTGGCCGGTGGGAATTGGGATATCGGGGTGGAACAACTGGGGTTGCACCAGGAAATCTTGGGTCTCCGTGCCAGCCCTGATGGAAAGCTGGGTGGTCTCGTCGCAGTTGCCTTGAAGTTGGGACAATCTGAGGTTGATTTGATCATGCATAATTTGGCATTCGTCTATGGCCACGAATTGCCTTGTCTCTCTGTTAACGAAGCCCAAAAATCCACCTAGGCTTCCGCGTTCCCCTCCGGGCCCCCCGTTTTTTACATCATTTCTGGCGCCATCTCGTCCACCGGCTTGTCCAACAGTAAAACGGGCGTGGTTCCGGTATCCGTACTGGCGTTCAGAGGGAATGACCGGGCAGACATTGGGTGCATCAAACCCGCCCACTCTAGCCAGGGCATCAACTACTTTGTCGCGTTTGGCGGATAGTTGCTCTTGGTAGTCCAGATGCTGCCATTGACACCCGGTGCAGTCTCCGAAGTAACCGCAAGGCGGAGTCACCCGGTGGGGCGAAGGTTCTAAAACCTCCAGGATACGGGCAGCCACGTGATTGCGGCGCACCCTGACCACCTCGGCCACCACCCGTTCGCCGGGGATGCCACCGAAGACAAAAACGTCGTTGCCCTGATAATCAGCCATGGCTTCGCCCAGACGGCCCCAAGAGGTCAAATCCAAGGTCATCTGCTGCCCACGGTCAATATGTTCTTTCGCCGTTTGCATACTGCTGACTACTATACTTGAAGCTGTAATCTAATCCAAGGAATGAGCTTTAATCTCAGACAGCTTCAAAAGCTGGATGTCGAAAACAAATGGGCGTTGGAAGGCACCCATTTCCCAGGCCAATCGATTCTGAGCGCAGCAGGCTGAGGGCTGAGGACTTTCAGATTACCGAGCCTACCTGACAGGTCAAATTTGACCCCCATATAACGGGCAGTATAAAATTACGCCATCCTCCGCCGCTTGGTATCTTCCAATTGGTTTCTATTGCGGCAGCGCATCGGCGGCGGCAAGGGAGCATCTAAGTTATAGTGTCCTGAAAAATGGGCAGCAATTAATTCTGGAGGCAGAAAATGGCGGAACCCATCGAAGTTACTGAATCCAACTGGGACGATATGGTCATCAACTCGGACATACCGGTAATGGTCGATTTCTGGGCTGATTGGTGCGGCCCGTGCAAACAGATCGCCCCGGCAGTCCATGAGCTGGCATTGGAGTATGACGGCAAATTGAGCGTTGGCAAACTGGACGTAGACAGCAGCCCCAACATAGCCATGAAGTACGGCGTGCGCAGCATCCCGGCCTTGATTTTCTTCAAGAACGGAGAAGCGGTCCATACCATAGTGGGAGCGCGTCCCAAGGGCGCATTAAAGAAAGAGATAGACGGCATTCTGGCTGACTAGTCAGCCTACGCTTGTTCCCCGGGCGACTCAATACTCGGGGAGACTCAAAACTCCGGGGCTAAAATACCCCGGGGACTATTTACCGGGCGTGGTTAATCACCTGGTCAATCAATAGAGGGAGTGGATGGGGCCCGGTGGCCCTTGCGGACTTCAAATCCGTTATGCCTCGTGACGAGCGGGGTAGGTGGGTTCGACTCCCTCGCACTCCCGCCAACTTTGAGATTACGACTAAAGAGGCCATTCGCATGGGTGGCCTCTTTTGCTGCCTTGTTACCATTCTGCCCATCACTGCTAACACAAGTGTTAACAACTCCTGCGTAACGCTGGTATAAATCCTTACGCCAGGGCTGCTTCCCGCTCAGCATGTAGGAGAGGTAAGCCGGGCTGATTTCCAGTTCTTTGGCAATGTACCTTAGGGATGGTTTATTGCTCGCCGTTACTGCCCTCCCGTTCTATCTTTTCTTGGATAGCACCCTCTAACCACTTGCCCACCGTCAGTCCCTTTGCCTTGGCTTGCGTCCGGGCCGCTTGCAGCATGGCGGGTTCCATCCTCACCGACAGGCATGGCTTGTGCCCGGTAGGGGGCCGACCAACGCGTTTCATGCAGGTAAGTATAATAATAATGAAATGGGCAATGAGAAAATGATATGACACTGTGTTAGCGGAGAACTTTCTACCCTAAAAGAGCACTAAAAAATATGTGTACAACCTGCCCACACGGTGGCAAGTTTTTTTCTCGTGGGCTCAGCCTACACCTGCCAAGAAAGTGGTCCGACCTTCGGGCCTACTCAAGGTGTGGTGGCCACCGCCCGCTACAATTTTGAATAAGCAGCTGGCTGTGAGCGAGTTTTTGAGGCGAAGCCGTTAGCGGCAGTGGCTTTCCAGCGAGCAGGCCTTAGCTTTGTCAACGTTTTCTTAGATACTCTGTTTAGCGCATGGTAAGTGCTACTGCTCGTATTTCGTGCCTACAACTCCCTAATACGTCCATCTGGTCTGGTACAGTCGTGGGAATTTCGGTCACTTTTCCGGTCGCTTTTTTCGGGCAAATCTAAAGCCGATTACTGTCCCCACTCAGCTTAACCCTTATCATCAAATTAATACTAAAGTTAATCCTCAACCAACCTCCGCAGCAACTCCCGCAATTCCGGCGTCTCGTGCAATGCTTCCCGCATCATGGCAATTTCATCAGGGGACATCATCAGCGGCGACCGCCGGAAGTTGCCAGCGTGACCGTAGTGACAAAATCTAACGCTCACGTTACCGGCAGCTTCACCTTCGGTGTACTTCAGCAGTTGCAGGGTAGGCACGTGATACTCCCCTTTCACCCTGGCTTCTTCGGCCACGTACCCGCTGCCCCAAGGATAGCTGAAAGGCTTTTGCTTCAGGGTCATGGCAACACCTCGGTTGATGGGACGTTATTGATTTCGACCTGCCAGTGTCCCAACGCTGGCCTGAGCAGCTCCGTCAATCTGGACATATCATCCGTTTCAACCAATAGAAAAGACGCATGCGCTGGTGGACAAGACCCACCGGCAATGGGCTCTACGCCTGCTTCTTTGTACCGGGCAGGGTAGCTAGGGATGCTGGGACCGCTACCGTGTGCTACTTGACAGTTTTCTGGGGTGTGCCGAGCCGTTATGTGAAAAAGAATCGTGTCCTCCAAAACCTGAAGATTGACTGGCGAATACTGAAGGCTTTTTCCGGCTTATGAAAGTGGCTTAGTTGGGCTTCCCAATGGATACCTTATAGTTAACCGATTTGTTCAAGTGAGTAGATGACGTCAACGCAGTTGTTGGCGGTGTTCCACTCGATAAACTCTGGTGAAGTCATAAGAGTTTCGAAACCATCCTTGTCGGTAACGTTCATCATAGTGACCGCCTTATGCTCGTTCACTTCAGCGATTTCCCACGCTGAACAAACCTTACCTATCTCATCTTCATATTCTTTGAACGCGGCTCTGAAGTCTGCAACGGTGCAATCAAAGGTGGATACAACACAGAGGTTCATCGGATTTCTCCTTTAAGTGGATGTTTGGTAGATTGTTTTTAGGGCTGCAAGTGGGCGGGGTTTTGAGGCGAAGCCGTTAGCAGTATTGGCTATCCAGTAAACAGGCTTTGTATTTATCGTATTGTTGCTACTTATCTTGGCCCAGGTAATTGTGAGCATCACCACGGTTGTTGTAGGCCAAGGCATAGTCCAGGCCTAGCTGCCTGGGGGACGGTACCCTATGCTGCCGGCTTTGCGGGCGGCCTCCACTCCTTCGCTGACAGGAATCAATACAGTGGTTTTGACATTGGTTACCGCCCCGCTGGCGCCGAGGGCCATGGAAAACGCAGCCATGGAAACGCTGTCAGGCAATTCTACAATCTCCACCACATCGTAGTCGCCGAAGGCATAGTAGAATGCTTCTAAAGTGCCTCCCAGCCCTTCGAGCAACGAACGTATTACCCCTGACCGGTCTTCGGGACTCTGGGTCAGCCCGGAAACGCCTTGCGCGGTGTAGGAAGCCTGAATCAAATAAGTAGGCATATCTCTCCTCTCTCAGTCTCAAGTAATTCGCCCCCCTGTGAATAACCACCTTTCCCAAACGGGCTTGGGTTCAGCATGAAAGTCCCAGCATTGTTCGGGCTGATTCTTACATCGAGCTCACGTGATACAAATAGGGCCTTAGCGTCAGTTGGAGGATTGCCAGGAACACAGCCCATGACCAACGACAAGATGAGGACAAGCAATACGGTCCGCATCACTTCCCTTTGCGTTTAACTGGTCTGATTTCGGCCATGGGGGCATTATAGAGGCGGTGAAAGGACTGGGGTCAAACCAACGAAAAACGCTGGGTGGCACTCCCCTGAGGTGTATACGATTGTATACACTACCCATTGTCACCGATTAGTGACACTCCCCCAGCTAAAGAGAGCAAATCAACGCCCTAGTCGAGTGTAAATGTTCTCCGGAGTTATGGTCACGAGAATTCGTGGTTCTGTCTTCCAACGCTCTACATATGCATCAACTTCGGCAGCGTTAACGTATCTCTCTATGACTAGCCGGGCTGTTCCCCATAGTTCTGACGTTGGAACCAAATCATCAATGGTGGCGGCGCCTTGAACTACCACATAATCCGATGCCAATGGTGGTTCATACACACACACTGACATTCTCTGGTCACGTTTCAAGTTGAAAAACTTTTTCCGTTCTTTCGTCGTTACGAAAAATAATCGTTCTCCGTTATAGTAGTACCAGTTTGGAGATAGATGCGGCGACCCATCATAGTTAATTGTCGCCATAACAGCCATTTTTATGCCTGCTAAAAAATCGTTGACATCTCGAGCGTCCATCGTAGTTAACCTCTAAACCGGAAATCAGATTGGGTCGTAGGATATATTAGTCACGGGCGTGGGAGTTGTCTAATAGTCGAATCCTGATATCCCGGCAATCACCGCCCAGAGTTCCAAGCTAAGTCCAGGGGGGTAATCCAAGTGCTTTGAGTTGCACGCATGGCAGGAGCAGTTCTGTTCCAAGCAGGGAAGAAGGTATTTCAAGTAATCAAGGGTTCCAAGAAATCTACCAGCCCGATAAGTACAGTGGATGGCGTAAGGAGTGCCAATTGGCTAAGAAAGCCCAACCAATCAGAGAAGACCA
>DCAE01000013.1:33222-34204 GCA_002311385.1 Dehalococcoidia bacterium UBA1141
TTGAAACAGACCCCTGACGACAAATACGTGAAATTCTTGCCGAATCAAATCGAAAAATATAAGCGGGCAGGATACGTCTAAGTCCGAAGTCAGCAACAAAAGTTGGGGATTCGCGCAACCCTGGGGGTAGGAAATGAAGTTATTTAGGGTTGGTCTGCTAATAGCAGGAATAGCATCAATTTTATTTGCTGTTGGTTGTGGAGGGGGGCAAGCTGGGCCTACTCCAATAGCAGCTGGTGAGGAAGTAACTCCTACGGAAACCCCAGTTCCAACTAGTACTTCTGTGCCTACTGCCGCACCTAATCCCACATCCAGCCCATCATCTACATTGCCACCCATATCGATGATACTAGGCAAGGTGTCACCGGAACTTGTCGCCTGCGTTCAGACAGCTTTGGGGAGTGAGCAGTACAACGCCTTGATTAGTGGCCGAGGCGATATAGCCCCCCAGCAGTTGGGCGTCGTCATCCCCTGCCTAATGCAGTACCCGCAAGATACTAAGGCAATCATGGACATGTTTGGACTTGATATGGGGACGATCATGGGGGCAGGTAATCCCACTCCCAGTGCCCAAACCCAGCCCTCTACACCAGTTCCTACTGCTACCCCAAGCCCTCCCGCCCCTACCCCAACAATAACCCCCGGCGTACCAGAATCAAGCGCCTCCGCAATTACTTCCCCGCCCGCCTCTGCTGAAGGCATCAATACTCAAACGGAGGTTTATGGCACGAGTGCAGACCCCAACATTATTACACTTGGACCTAAGATTGGCGGTCCTTTGGGAGGCGCACCATACCCAAATAAGACGAGCATGGAGTTCGAGCTCAATCTCTCCACCCCAGTACTCGCTCCAATCGATATGGTTCTAGTGGGCTTTGATAACAGAAATGCCGAATACCGGACCTACCCAGACGGTCAACGAGACGCCCCGTTCAATGATTTGGAGATATGTTTCGAGTCTGAAAGTCCCGATTGGCCAGGA
>DCAE01000129.1:0-126 GCA_002311385.1 Dehalococcoidia bacterium UBA1141
CTTAGGGCATTGATTCCCGACCAACGGGGCATAACCGGTCTGGAAACAGCCATCGTCTTGATTGCCTTCGTGGTGGTTTCCTCGGTGTTTGCTTTCGCCGCTTTGTCCACCGGTCTATTTTCCAGT
>DCAE01000129.1:458-631 GCA_002311385.1 Dehalococcoidia bacterium UBA1141
GCTGTTCATCGAACGTACCACGCCCGTATCCATGGACCCAACCAACTCATTGGATTAAGGGCTTCATATGAAGGGGTCCTGTGGGTAGGTCGTAATACTTGGCCGTGGTGCCGGCGGGAAGTTATTCCGCCAGCATCCGGCTAATGGAGTGCCGTCAAAGCTGGTTCACTCCG
>DCAE01000129.1:724-1894 GCA_002311385.1 Dehalococcoidia bacterium UBA1141
CTGGTTCACTCCGTTGATTAAGGGCGGCGGCCCCAAATGAAGTCACCCCAGCGGAGAGCCCATTCTCCCCTAATCCTCCACTGGGGCCGATTCGACTATAGGTGCTACGGGTTAAGGGTACGGAGGCCCAATGGCCGAAGGCGACACAAGAATAGAAACCTTGGAGGGCGAGCTAAAGGTTCTCAAAGGAGAAGTAAGGCGGACCTTGGTGGACCTCCGGGCATTGCTTATGAGGGAGGATTCACCGTTAAACGAGCGCGCCCTCGCTCGTCATTTGGCGGCGATGCCAAGCGAGGGGGGAGAGCCCCAAGCAACCGCGCCAGCAGCCCAGAAGGAGGCTCCCCAAGTGGTTCAGCCTGAAGCTCCTAAGCCAGTAGCCCCGGCTCCGGAACCGCCGGCTCCAGTCGCACCTCCGGCTGCGCCAGTTCCTGCCCCGGTGGCAGTTGCGCCACCGCCGGGGCCGCCTCCTGGGCCACCGCCGGGGCCGCCTCCTGGGCCACCGCTGGGGCCACCTCCTGGGCCGCCGCCTGGACCACCTCCTGGGCCGCCGCCTGGGCCGCCACCGGGGCCGCCGACAGGGAGCGTGCGATGGCGGATCAGCAACGCAAAATGGATGAACAAGAGCGCCGAATGGCGGACCAGCAGCGCAAGATTGCCGACACCAGCCGTGAAGCCCGTGACCGCGATGACAAGGCCGAGTCAGCCCGAAGAGAAGACAGATCGGAGGCGACCCGCAGGGAAGAAAGGGCTGAAACAGCACGGAAGGAAGATAGAGCTGAGGCGGCGCGAAAAGACGCACGGGCCGAGGCAACCCGGAAAGATGATCGCGATGAGGAAGAACGAATCCGGGAAGACAGGGCTGAGGCAGTACGCCAAGACCGATTAGACCGTTCGGACCGCCTAGACCGCGAGGAAAGTGATGAGTCCCCCTCTAGATCGGCCAGGCTCTCCAATCCCCGGATGAAATTCGTTCCGGTGAATGACGACCGGGATGAACAAGAGGAAGAGTCGGCGGAAGAGTCGATTAAAGACGATGACTATTACACCGACGACTTCGATTCGAAGCAATCGCGATGGGATGAGGAAGATGAAGAGATCATCATTTCTGCTCCGAGAAAGATAAGAAAGAGGCCGACGGTATCAAATTACCGGCACGACGCAGAAGATGAC
>DCAE01000129.1:1964-2492 GCA_002311385.1 Dehalococcoidia bacterium UBA1141
AGATGACGAACCACCCGGAATGAAATCTAACGGAGCCAACCCTGGCAGAAGAGCGAGAAGAGAAGAGACTTCTTTGAGGACAAATCGCCACGGGATGACCGGGAATTAGATGAGGACCGTGAGCCAGCAATCAGCCATGACCGGAGTAACGGTAGACCAATCAACACTAACGGGAACAGCAACGGCAACGGCAACGGCAACGGCAGCCGGGTATACCAGGAATACTTGGACTTACTGGAAGAAACGAAAGAGCTTGAATCTACAACCAGTCCCAATGCAGGACGCCCTGCGTTGGACGTGAACCTGATATCAAGCCTAACCCGGTGGGCCATCGTCGCCAAGGAACGGGTTGACGGGCAAAGGCTGGATCAAATATTGGAACTGTACTCCCACTTGGGCCATCTGACGCCGGACCTGCGCAGTTTACTGACGCAGATAATCGCCCTGGTAGATGGGAGTCCCGAAAAACAGGCGCCACCTGCCGGCGTGCCGGAAATTGAAGCGCCGGTCAACGGAGCTTCGTCACAG
>DCAE01000129.1:2545-35361 GCA_002311385.1 Dehalococcoidia bacterium UBA1141
ACGGAGCTTCGTCACAGAACATTAAGAGAAACGACAAGAGAAACGACGCCGATGCCCAAGAATGCATCGACCTAATCTTCCACCTGCACGGGGTTCTGGCTGGAAGCCTCGCGTTTTCTGTGTAAGTAACTCAAGGTAGGTAACTTAAGGCTGCTAATCAGCTAGCTTAATCAGATTCGGGATATTTAGCACAACCTATGGAAAAAGTAATAACCACAGCGATGCTGGTCATCGCCAGCTTGATCGCCGCAATCGCCCTGATAAATGCCGTACTGCCAGCGACGGGGAAAAGCGCCAGCGCTTTGACCACCGCCAACAGCGAAGCCGCCAAACGAATAAAAACGGACATCGACGTTATCTACGCTTCGGGCAACACGTCGGGCACCATCACCATCTGGGTGAAAAATGTGGGCACCCAGGTCATCAGGTCAGTGGAGTCCAGCGACATTATCATCATCAAGCCCGGTGGGGTCTTACGTTTGCCATATGTATCGGGCTGCGCCAGTGAATGTTGGGATTACACGCTGGAGGACAACGAATCGGCTTGGAGTACAGCGGTCACGGTGAAATTCACCGTCACAACTACCGTGGCCACAGGAAATTATAGCGTATCGGTGGCAGCGCCCAATGGCGTCACCGCAGCGAAAGATTTCAGCGTATAGCAAGAAAGCACCTAAACCCATGGGTCTTATTCAGGATTCAAATTGATACCAGGCTTGAGACGAGGCTTGCTCCTTGGGAATAGTAGTTGCCGGTTTCGCGGTTATCACCATGTTGCTGGTGGCATCTAGCAACATGTTCAACAGTTTCTTGAACGGCTCAATATCCGATGCTCAGTCGCTGACACAAATGACGCAAGCCAACGTTAAGCGGTCGGGAAGCGCCCTGAACATGATTAGTGGAGATTTTTACGTCGGCGGGAACACGGATTTCACCGTGCATGCCGACAATACGGGCTCTCAGTCCGTGCCCCGATTGTGTGAAATGGACGTGATTGTGAAGTATACCGACGAGTCTGACAATTCGGTGCTTACCCGTTTGGACTACGTGTCCTCGGGCATCGGCGATAACCAGTGGACGCTGGCCGGGACCGGGGTGACACCCGATATCTTCAACCCGGGAATCTGGGACTCCGACGAGCGCATGTTCATAGATTTGCGGGCTAACCCTGCGGTTAAATCAGGCACCCCGGCTCTAGTTGTGGTGGGCACCCCTTGGGCCGTCGCAGACCAAACATCGGTCATCGCGCCCTGACCTTCCACAATACGGCCACCAACTTAGCGAAATTCGCCGGAGGCTAGGCGATTAGGTCTCTTGACCTCCGGCAGTACGCCACGGAAATCAAATCTAGGCGAATCGGGAAAGAAGCATGACAACGGAAACTACCCAAATCATATCCACCGGCAGCAGTGAAATAAACAAGAAAATGGGAGGAGGCATTCCCACCGGCTCACTGGTGCTATTGGAAGGCCAGTCGGACGCGGGAAAGAGCGTGTTGTCCCAGCACTTTTCCCATGGTGCGCTGAGCGCAAAGATGTCCGTGGCCTATTACACCACGGAAAACACAGTAAAGAGCCTGATGTCCCAGATGGCCTCCCTGGATCTTGACGTTACCGATTTTTTCTTGTGCGACCGAATGCGGGTTTACCCCCTGGACACCTCCTCCTTGGAAGATGACCACTCCAAGCTGGCATTCCAGATTTTGATCGACCATCTCAAGCAACTCCCGGAGAGGTTCCAGTTGGCCATTGTGGATTCGCTAACCGGTCTGGTGGCCCACAGCGACGACCGCTCCATCATCGACTTTTTCGCGGCTTGCAAGCAGCTGTGCGATGAAGGCCGCACCGTGATTCCCGTGGTCCATTCCTACGCCTTCGACGACCGCATGCTGATACGGGTACGCTCTCTTTGCGACGCCCATCTGGTGCTAAAGATGGAACAGGTGGGAGAACGTTTGGTCAAGATACTGGAGGTGGCCAAAGTAAGGAACGCTGAGCAATCCACGGGAAACATCATCAGCTTCGACGTTGAGCCCGGCATGGGCATGAAGATAATCCCCATCAGCAAGGCCAAAGCCTAACCCATGCCATTAAATATATTACCCTTCGATACAAAAACGGGCACAAACACCCCAGGGGCGCCAAGAACTGCCCCATGTTCAAAATGCTTCCATCGGTCTTTCAGGAAGAGACCAAGAATAACGACTTCTTGATGGACTACATACACCTGATTCCTGTGGAAGAGGTGGGAATCCCCGAATTTTATGAGGAACTGGCCCGGGATTTGGGGGAGAAGAAAAACCCCAACCTGATTTACCGAATCGGTGGCGGATTGTACGTACATATCTACCCGGACCCTGCAGACAGCCGGGATTATTACATCGCCATTGAGCCGGGCATGTTTGACAGTAATGCCCAATTGATCGAGCAGATGGAAGATCGCTTAGTTGACCATGTGGAGGAACTGGAAGACCCCAAGAACAAAGACCTGAATCAAGGCGAGGTACTCCGAAAAATACTCAACAACTCGGTCACGGTGGTCAACCGCGGCCAGCTTTCGTCGGCTTCAAAGAAGGCCGAAAAGAAATCCGGCACAAAGCTACCAGTTACCAAAGAGCAACTCGACACGCTGCGCTATCAAATAGTCCGCGACAAAGAAGGTATGGGGATCCTTGAGCCACTGATTCAGGACCCTTACATCGAGGATATAAGTTGCAGCGGCTTGGGCTCCATTTTCTTAGAGCACAAGATTTTCAAGAGCGTCAAAACCAATATCGGCTTTGAAACCAGCACCGAGTTGGACACTTTCGTAATCCAATTGTCCGAAAAAATCGGAAAGCCGGTCACCTATCGCACGCCGATTATTAACGCAGTGCTGCCCGACGGCTCACGTATCAACCTGGTTTTTGGCGAAGATGTCTCTAAACGTGGCAGCAATTTCACCATCAGGAAATTTGCCGAAAACCCTCTTAGTTTGATTCAACTCGTCGAATTTGGCGGCCTGACCTATGAGATGGCGGGCTACCTGTCTCTGGCCATCCTCCACGGCGCGAATATGTTTATATCCGGGGAGACCGCTTCGGGCAAGACCACGCTGATGAACGCTGTCACCGTGTTCCTCAACCCCAATTCCAAGATAGTGAGCATCGAAGATACCCCCGAGTTGCAAGTCCCTCACCCCAATTGGATACGAGAAGTAAACAGAGGAAAACCTGGGGATGAAAGTGGGGCCTCGGTAACCATGTTCGACCTGCTCAGGGCAGCACTACGGCAAAGGCCGGATGAAATCATCATCGGAGAAATCCGCGGCGAAGAAGGCGCGATTATGTTCCAGGCCATGCAAACTGGACACTCGTGCATGGCCACATTCCACGCATCTTCAGTTGAAAAGCTAATCCAACGGCTCACCGGTAATCCAATCAACATTCCCAAAACCTATATCGACAACCTCAACCTGGTGGTGATTCAGAGCTCCGTCCGGCTGCCCAACGGCAAGGAAGGACGAAGAATCATCAGCATGAATGAGATTGTGGGCTACGATTCCTCGAGCGATTCCTTCTCATTCATTGAGGTTTTCCGGTGGAACCCTGCCAACGACACCTTTGAGTTCACCGGATACATGAATAGTTACTTACTGGAAGAGGTTATAGCCGCGAAACGGGGTATACCGCCCCACCGCAAAAGAGACATTTACGCAGAGCTAACCCGCAGAGCCAACATCCTGCGCAAGCTAAAAGAAAAGGGGGTCACCGGATTTGACGAGCTCTACAAAGTCATCTCGAAAGCCTATAAAGAAGGTGTCTTCAGATAGCTCGGCTATCAGCTTCGACCTGGTTTCCAACCTGACGTATATGGCGGCCATAGCCTCCGGGGGCCCGGAGCGGGATGTAATCCTAGAGTGGACACTCAAGCAGGACTACCAGACCGTCGTATTCTTCCATCAGGTCTCCTTGCTCACAAAGAAGTTTGGCTTTGAGTACGCTCGCGCCTACCGCATGGTCGCCCGAAAAGCCAAAGCTGATTCACTGAAAAACCTGTTTCTACGCTTCGCTGGCGCCATATCCTCCGGTGTCAACGAAGTAACTTTCCTAGCGGAAGAAGCCAGGGTAGAGCGGGAACAGTACATCAACAGCTACTACCGAAGCTTGGAGGCGTTGATCAAATGGGGGGACGCCTATGCGGCTCTCTTGGTTTCTGTGGCCCTAATTGTGGTGGTAGCTATGATGTCCACCATGCTTAGCAATCTGGGAAGCGCCTTGGTGATTATGCTGACCGGTGTCATGTCCTTGGTGTCCGCCTTTGGCGTATACATCATCTTCCGAATAGCACCGTCGGAAACGACAACCTATATGAGTCGGCACGGCCCAAAGGAGAGGCGGTGGGCCAAACGGTTGATAATCACTGTGGCCCCTGCCGGGTTTCTCTTAGGCGCCGTCTTAGGATTTAGCGCAGGGTTTCACTTCTTCTTGCTCCTATTCGGAATTTCCCTTCTCCCGGCAGGAATAATGGCTTTCTTGGACAATGGCAAGATTAGCAAAAGAGACCAAGAGATTGCGCCATTTCTCCGGTCCTTGGGCAACGTGACCGCTTCGACCGGCACCACAACCTCCGTGTCTTTGGGATTGTTGGACCGCCGGTCGTTGGCCACGCTGGAACCGACTATCCGGCGGCTGCAGATTCGGTTGCGCAAAGGCATCAGCCCGGATAAATCCTGGGAAGCTTTCCGCGACGAAGCTGGCAGCCTGCTACTGAGTCGCGCAACCCGCATGTTCGTCGACGGCTTGCAGTTGGGTGGACCACCGGAAAAGGTTGGGGCGTTGGCTGCGGAGTATGCGACAGACTCGGCGCTTATGCGCGCCAGGCGGGCCGTTAGCGCAGCCCCGTTCGCCTTTCTGGTCATACCCCTACATTTTGCCATGACCGGCTTGATGGTCTTCGTTTTGGAAATCATGAGGGCCTTCAACTTCCGGATTGCCGAAGCGTCCGCGGATTTGGAAAAGAATTCAGAAGGTTCGGGCCTAGCTTTGCTGCCCTCCTTGCCAGTTTTCCAGCCACAAGACATCTCAATGTTGACAATTCTCACTTTGGTCGCCCTTTTGACTATGACAATCGCCAACGCCCTGGCGCCCAAGTTTGCGGTTGGCGGCCACCCACTCACATTAGCGCTCTTTGCCGGGCTCACCTGCATCATGACCGGTTTTAACATGATGGTTATTCCACCGATTGCTGTCAGGGTAATGTTGCCGGAAATCGGAACTTAGGGGTAATTGCTATGGGTTTTCTCAGCAAGTTTTCCAAGGGGAAAAACAACGATGACGATGATGACCTGGATTTAGATGATGACGAACTGGATATTGACGACGATGACGACCTAGAAGATGACGATGAAGACGAAGATGAGGATGACGGCGGGAAATCCGGCGGGGGGCTCTTCGGCAAATTCGGAGGCAAGCGGAATAAAAACGAAGACGAAGACGATGAAGACGAGGACGAAGATGACGAAGATGAAGATGAGAATGACGAGGATGATTTAGACGAAGATGAGGGCGAGGACGATTCCTACGAGGACGATTCCAAGGTACAACGTGTACAAGTAGAAGGGGTGACCGATGTGCGCCCGGTGGGGGAATCCGGCGGCCTTGCCAAAAAATCTGACGATAACGATGCCGAATCTTCTGATGATTCTGACGACGGCAAGAGTGGCGCCAAAGACGAAAAAAATAAAAGCGCCGAGCCCAGTGGAGAGTTGGACCTAAACAGCCTCTTCGCCGAAGAAGAAGAGGTGGATGAACTACTGAAGGATCTGGCCGACTCAGAAGAAGAAGTGAATGTGGATGATTTGGCTGCGGAATTGCAAGCATTCCTGTCGGAACTGGAAAAGCGAACCGCGAAGTAAGCAGCCAACCCTTGCCACCCGTGACCGTTTTGACCAGCGAATCCCCTTTTGAATCGATCGTGCCGGTTGAAATTCTGAGCTATGTTGCCTCAAGGGGACTGGATTTTATCGCGCTTAGAAAATATACTCAAATCAGTTATTAGCAACTGATTGAGAGAATGCCTGTGTGCGGAATCGTCGCATACGTCGGCCATCAGGAAGCATGGCCAATCATATTAGAAGGGCTGCGAAGGCTGGAGTACCGGGGGTATGACAGCGCTGGCATAGCCGTTGTAGATTCCTCTGGCGAGATTCAGTTCCGAAAGACCGTGGGCAAGGTCGGGGGACTGGACACCTCCGACCCGGCAGATTCCCTGGCAACGCCGGCTTTTCTGCAAGGCTCTGTGGGCTTGGGTCACACCCGTTGGGCCACCCACGGCAGGCCATCCGACGCCAACGCCCATCCCCACACCGATTGCCACGGAAGAATCGCCGTGGTTCACAACGGCATCGTGGAAAACTTTCTGGAGCTTAAAACCAGCCTCCAAGAGAAAGGCCACCAGTTTTACTCCGAGACCGACACCGAGGTCATTACCCATCTATTGGAAGAGGGAATGGAACTGGGCCTCAGCTTTGAAGACGCATTTCGCCACATGGGCAAGCAAATCAGAGGCTCTCAAGCAATCACCGCCACTCAGGAAGGTCATGGCGGCAAGATTTGCGCCATGCGCCTGGGGCATGCCGGAGGTATCGTCATCGCCCACCGGGATGGCCAAGGCATCGTGGGCAGCGACCTGCCGGCCCTTCTTCCCCTTTTCCGCCACGAGTCTACCGTCAACGGCGTTGGCTTTTTGGAATCGGGACAAATGGCGGTGGTTACGCGGGAAGGCGCCACCTACTGGGATTTGGATGGCCTCCCCATTGAAAAGGAGACTCGGACTATTTCTCCCGAAGACATAATAATCGACCGGGGCGGCTACCGACACTTCATGCTGAAAGAGATTATGGAGCAGCCCCAAGCCGTGGCCAGCGCCATGCGGGAGCGTGTCAACTTCCAAGACGGTCGTGTCGAGTTACCCGACATGCCCCTTTCAATCGACGAGATAAGAGACCTGCGCCGGGTCGTTCTAATCGGTTGCGGCACCAGCCTCCACGCCGCACAGGTGGGCCGCCACTTAATCGAAACACTATCCGGGCTTCCCGCAGAAGCGGAGAGCGCCTCTGAATTCCGGTACCGGGACCCATATATCGACGATAAAACCTTGGTCGTGTCCATCGGCCAGTCCGGAGAGACTGCGGACACGGTAGCGGCCATGCACCTAGCCCAAGAAAAGGGCGCTCGGCTGGTGACAATCTGCAATGCCGAAAATAGCCAAGCAGCCCGCTTGGCCGATTACACGTTGTTTATGCGGGCGGGCATCGAAATCGGAGTGGCCAGCACCAAGACCTTTCTCGCATCATTGACCACGTTGAATATACTGGCCGCTTATATCGGCCAGGCTCGGGGAGCGATCACGCCCGAAGCAGGTAAAGAGTTGGTGGATTATCTGGCACGCTGCCCTGGACTTATCGGGGAGATGTTGGCTGACACCGAAGTTTACCGGCGGCTGGCTCGGGAATTTTACACCTGCAGCAACTTCCTCTTCTTGGGTCGGGGCATCAACGCTCCCATCGCACTTGAAGGGGCCCTAAAGCTAAAGGAAATTAGTTATATCCATGCCGAAGGGTTCCCCGCAGGGGAAATGAAACACGGCCCCATTGCGTTAATCGACCGCACGATGACCACCTTGGCCTTGGCGCCCAAAGACCGGATGTACGATAAGGTGGTTAACAACATCAAAGAGGTAAAGGCCCGAGACGGCGTGGTCCTGGCGGTGGTGACCGAAGGGGACACACAACTGGCTTCACAGGTTGACCACGTCCTCTACATACCCGATGCGCCGGAAAACCTGATTCCTCTGTTGACCACCGTTCCCTTGCAATTGTTGGCCTACCATATGGCCGAGATGCGCGGGTGCGACGTAGACCAACCCCGTAACTTGGCCAAGTCCGTCACCGTCGAATAGACATCCCCCGCCCGGACTGTAATTAGGGCCCTTGCTAAGCCGGATTTCAACTGCCAAGGCTTACCGTATACAACCCCCCATTATCATTGCGGCTTGCGTTGTTAATCCAACCACCTTGGAGTTGTCGAAAAGTCGATTTTAAGCGGTGGCTGCATGCTTGATGTTTGGCGGTTTAGGTGAAATCATACTGATACGAATATCGATGCGATACCTAGCCTTTCCACCGTAGCGCACAGGGAGCGGCCAGCAATATGTTTGTGAAAATCGACTACCCGGCGGTGGCATTCGCCAAATATGTCGCCCATGTTCCATCCGAGACCACCGAGGAGCTTCAGGCGGTTGCCAGCCAACTGAAGGACCTTCGTGTAGTTCACATAAACAGCACGGAGACAGGCGGCGGTGTCGCTGAGATTCTCCAATCCTTAGTCCCTCTATCCAACGCTTTGGGCATCTCCACAGAGCGGGTGGTCATCAACCCGCCTTCGGAGTTTTTCCAGGTCACCAAGAAAATCCATAACCTGCTCCAAGGCGCCGACGGCACTCTCTCCACGGAAGAATTGGATGTCTACTACCATAGCGTCCAGAAGGTCGCCGAGGACATGCGCCGACGGGAATTATCGGCCGACGTGTGGTTCTTACATGACCCTCAACTGCTACCGATGGCCCGCTTGTTGCCTAGGTCATCCTCCGACATATGGTTATGGGTTTGCCACATCGACCTGACCAACCCAAACGAGAGCGTGTTAAATAACTTGTTGCCTTTGGTTAATGACTACGACAACTTGGTGTTCTCGCTGGCATCCTACGTGCCTCAGGGATTGACGGATATGCCGCCGGTATTTATCGCTCCTCCGGCCATTGACCCATTGACGGTAAAAAACGTCCCTCTACCCCGGAAACGAGCTGAGGAACTGGTTGCCGCCTTGGGCATCGACACTTCCAGGCCGTTAATCTCCCAGGTTTCAAGATTCGACATGTGGAAAGACCCTTGGGGCGTGGTTGAGGCCTACCGGATAGCCCGTCAATCTATACCGGGACTGCAACTGGCCATGCTGGGATTGAGCCAAGCAAGTGACGACCCCGAAGCCTTGGGCATCGTTGAAAGCGTCCGGGAGTTAGCTGGCGACGACCCCGATATTCATCTGTATTACCACACGGAAGATTTGCCTTGTTCGGTGGACGAGATAGTTAATGCCATCCAGGTTGTGTCAGAGGTTCTGATGCAAAAATCGATACGGGAAGGCTTTGGCTTGACCGTAACCGAGGCTATGTGGAAGGGCAAGCCCATGATTGGCGGAAACGTTGGCGGCATACGCATCCAGATCGAAAACGGCGTGAACGGCTACTTGGTAGACACTCCCGAGGAGTGCGCCGAGCGGATTGTCGAGTTGCTCAAAGACCCGGAACTGCGGTCTACAATGGGAGAAGCTGCAAAGGAATCCGTGCGCAAGCGATTCTTGATGCCCAGCCTGGCCTTGGACTACATGAACTTGGTAAAGGCCCACGTTACTCAACCCGAGGCTTCGCGCCAGCCTGCGGCGATATCTCAACTGACCAGCAGACTTGCTCCGGCGTGAGTTTTTTCGCCCCTACTTTGACCTTGGCAGGGACCGTGGAAACCAGTAGTTTGCTGGTGGGTCGGCTCTGGATAATTCATTTTCCCCGCGCCGGTGCCATGATTCACATTCCTTTCGAACGATCGCCGCTCGAACACTAGCCGCATGCCGGCTTGTTTTCTCTGATTCTGCCCAACGGGATTTAGCCCACCGACTCCTCGCCCTACGACACGGCCTTTGACCGAACTCGCCGGCTGCCGTCAACCAAGCCAGGGCTACGCCTTGATGCCGGGCCGAAGATGCGTTAGAGTCTTGGAGTTATTTCGTGCGTCGGCCTATTCTGGAGCCACGCTCAGAATCGGCTATGACCGTCGATATTGGGCGAACCGGGGACAAAGGCCAACTGAGGTACAAAATGGATCAGACAACGATTATCGTCATGGTTGACGGCCTGGACCCGGAATATCTGGAGTGCTGTCCAACACCCCGGATACGGGAACTTGCCGACGCCGGGTTTATGCTGGAAGCCAAGGCCATGATGCCCACCGTGACCAACGTGAACAACGTCTCGTTAATCACCGCCAGCTACCCCAAAGAGCATGGCATAACATCGAACTACTGGCTAAACCAGGAGGACGCATCGGAGCACTACATGGAATCCGCGGAATACGTGGAAACCCAGACCATGTTCCAACGCGCCGAAGCCATGGGGACCCGGTCTCTGCTGGTTACAGCCAAGGATAAGCTGAGACGTTTACTAAGCGCAGGCACCACTCTGAATGTTTCGTCCGAGCAGCCTCCGGATTGGGTCGCTTCGGGAGTTGGCGAACCGCCACCCATCTACTCAATCGAGGTCAACCAATGGGTCATGCAGGCTGCGAACTATATTCTGGAACGGGAAAAGTTCGATTTGGTCTACCTGACGACTACCGATTTTGCCATGCACACATATTCTCCAAAGCACCCTGAATCAGCCAGGCACCTAAGCCTGCTGGATGAGGCCATCGGCAAGATTATGGACACCGTCCCAGACGCCCGAATCTTGATTACGGCAGACCACGGCATGTCTTCCAAGACCAAGATGATAAACCTAGAAGGCGTATTGGCTGACAAGGGCATCCACAGCCAAGCGGTCCCCATCATCAAAGACAGATACACCGTGCATCACTCGAATCTGGGCGGTTGCATCTATATCTATCTGGATGACGCTGACACTGCTACTGCCTTGGACGTGCTGAATAACACCGAAGGGGTGGATCAGGCTTTTTCACGAGAAGAAGCAGCGGAAAGATTCCGGCTCATGCCCCAGCGCATCGGCGATATCATGGCGCTGGGCGCGGAGAGCGTGGTCTTTGGCGATCCTGCGCAAGTGACCATGCCGGAAGAACTCAGGTCCCACGGGTCGCTGCACGAAGAGCGAGTGCCAATCATCGGCTGCGGACCCGGGTTCGAGGGGTTCGAGTTTCGAGAGAACCGGGACTTGGGCCGCTATGTTTTTGAACGGGTGTTGGTCTAGCAGGGCATTCCTTCGCCCAGCTAGATTCAAGCTTGATTCATGTAGATAGGAAATAATGAGTTTCGCTCCATTCCAGGTAATCGCTCCCGCTACCACAGCCAACCTAGGTCCGGGTTACGACTGCCTTGGCATGGCCTTGGATATATGGAACCGCCTAGAAGTCACCGCGGTCACCAGCCTCGGCGCAAACGCTGGTGTTGGATCCACGGTGGAGATTATTGGGGAAGGCTCTCAGGAACTAGAGACCACCAGGGAAAATCTGGTACACCGGTCCATGGCGTTCTTGTTTCGCGAAGCCGACCAGGAAATGCCGCCGGTCCACTTGAAATGCCATAACAAGATTCCCTTGGCCAGGGGCTTGGGCAGCAGCGCCGCAGCCATTGCCGGGGGATTGGTGGCGGCCAACGAAATCTGCGGCCAGCCCTTTGGCAGCAACGAACTGTTAGAGATGGCGGCAACCATTGAAGGACATCCGGACAACGTGGCGGCGGCCGTGCTTGGCGGCTTGCAACTGGTGGTGTCGGACCAGGACCGTCTGTACACAGCGGCCATAAATGTACCCACCGACCTGAGCGCAGTGCTCTTCGTTCCCGAGCTGCGCATAGCCACCAAAGACGCACGCGCTGTATTGCCGGAGAAGGTGTCAGTGGCGGACGCAGTCCACAATATGAGCCGCACCGCCCTTTTGGTGGCGGGTATGGCCACCAACAAGCCCGAGTACTTTGGGATAGCCACAGAGGACCGGCTGCATCAACCCTACCGGCAACCATTGTTCCCCGTTATGAAGCTGCTGTTTCGGGCCGCATTGGACGCAGGGGCGCTGGGGGCATTTCTCTCCGGCAGCGGGTCAACGGTCTTAGCGCTAGCCAAAGGAAGGGAAATGACGGTGGCCTACGAGATGGCCGAGGCAGCAAAGCAGGCAGGTGTGGAAGGACGGGTGCACATCACCCGACCCACCGAGCAGGGCGCCCATGTGCTGACCAGTCCCCAGTCTCAAAATGTCTAAGATTGTTTTGGATAATCTAAAAGAATGCCGCTGATAGTTCAAAAATACGGTGGCACCTCCGTGGCCGACGCCGATCGGATTATCGGCGTGGCACGCCGGATTGCCGACGCAAAAATCGGAGGTAAAAGCGTTGTGGCCGTCGTGTCGGCCATGGGCGATAGTACCGATGAATTGATACGTTTGGCCCACACCGTATCGACCTCTCCGGACGCACGGGAGTTGGACCTTTTATTGTCCACCGGTGAATTGGTGTCGAGCACGCTGCTTACCATGGCCTTGAAAACCCTGGGATACGACGCCATCAGCTTGAGTGGGCCGCAAGCGGGGATTCGCACCGACACCATGTACGGAAGAGCTCGGATCGACAGCATAGATCCCAGCAGAGTGCAGAAAGAACTGAAAGCCGGTCACATAGTAGTGGTAGCCGGATTCCAAGGGATATCCGACAATCAGGACATTACCACCCTGGGCCGAGGAGGCTCGGATACCACCGCAGTAGCATTGGCTGCTGCTTTAGGCGCTGAGCGATGTGAGATTTATACCGACGTGGACGGCATCTATACAGCCGACCCCCGAATAGTCCCGGAAGCCCGAAAGTTGGATGAGATTGGCTACCAGGAAATGTTGGAACTGGCCAGCTATGGGGCGAAAATGCACCCCAGGTCGATAGAGTTGGGATCGGTATTTAATGTGCCCATATATGTCGCATCCAGCTTCGGAGACGCACCCGGCACGACTATTCATGGAGATCCCGATGGGAGTCAGATGGAAAATAGGATTAAAGTTACCGGCATCGCCTTAAACACAAACGTTGCGAAAATAACAGTCCGCTCCGTCCCTGACCAACCGGGTGTGGCAGCAGCCCTGTTTGAGCCCTTGGCCAAGGTGGGCATCAGCGTGGACACCATCGTGCAGAACACTAGCAGCGACCGCACAACAGACATTAGCTTCACTGTTAGCCGTACCGACCTGCCCCAGGCCGAATCTGAGGTCAAGTTGGTGATGAACGAGTTGGGAACCTCTTCCATAGTGACAGACGCAACCCTGGCCACAGTTAGCGTGGTGGGTTCCGGCATGCAAAATACCCCCGGTTACGCCTCCAGAATGTTCCGGGTGTTGGCCGACGGCAGAATCAACATCGACATGATAACCACCTCAGAGATACGAATCTCCTGCATAATCCAAGAAGGCCAAGCACAAGAGGCGGTCAGGCTACTACACCGGGATTTTCAACTCGATAAAGGGGACTAGAAACTACCCTCCCCCGCTGACCGGCGTACATAGCTATTCAACACCACGCATCGAATGCCCGCCCATTCCGAAATAGAGGAACCACTCTTGGACCAGGTCTTTCTGTCGATAGTAATCCCCGCATACAACGAGGAAGCCCGCATCAGCGCCACCCTGGAGAGGGTGATTAGCTACCTCGGGGGCCGCAGCTATTCTTGGGAAGTGCTGGTCGCCGATGACGGAAGTACCGACGGAACAGCCAGCCTGGTATCTCAGATGGCGGCCACTCAACCGAACCTCCGGCTCATTAGCTTGGACCACCGGGGCAAGGGATGGGCGGTCAAAAACGCAATGCTGGCGGCCCAAGGCGAGTACCGCATTCTGTGCGATGCTGATTTATCCGTCCCCATAGAGCAAGTGGAGCGGCTGCTTCCGCCCCTGGTTTCGGAAGTGGACATTTCGTTGGGTTCCAGGGCCGCCCCGGGCGCCCAACGCATCGGTGAGCCAACCCGAAGGCACCTGATGGGGCGCATCTACAATGCTTTGGTGCGCATCATTGCGGTTTCAGGGATTCAAGATACCCAGTGCGGCTTCAAGTGCTACCGGGGTGAAGTGGTCCCGTCCCTTTTTGGACGTTTGACAATGGACGGATTCGCCTTCGACGTGGAGGTTCTTTTCATAGCCGGTAAGGAGGGTATGAGCCTGCAAGAAATACCGGTGGACTGGTACTATCGGGAGAATAGCAAGGTGCGGGATTTCCGGGACTCCGTGGCAATGACTTTGGACCTTCTGAGAATCCGGTGGCGCCATCTTCGTGGCAGATACCAGGGGCAAGAGTAAAGGGCGAAATAGGCCCGTTCATCTAGCTCAACGAACCCTTTCCAGCCAACAGAGAATTTCTGATATTACTTCACTATACCTCACACATTTTGAGGGTCGCCAATTAGCCAACTGCGTGTTATCCCTATTGTTGGATGCCTTCCCAATCTGTAACCATTGGCAAGTACAGATTAGTTGGAGGGGTGATGACGAGTATCTATGTAAACGGCAATAGCAATGGCACGATTGGTGAAAAGAACAATGGCGGCCTGATCACTGTATCCCAAGTGGCAGAGTTGCTGCACGTACACCCTCACTCTATCAGACGCTGGGCCGACGCTGGGCTACTCCCCTGCTACAGGTTCGATTTGCGGGGAGACAGGAGATTCGCACTTGATAATGTCGAGCATTTCATGGTGTCGGGTACCAACTGAATGGGCTGTTAATCCGAAAATCTAGCCCAATCGGTCTAACGGCAGTGAAGATCCATCCTTCGCCTTTCCAACTTCTATTCCAACCCCTCTGCCAATGATTCAAGCAGGTGGTCTGCTGGAATGTTAATGCTCCGCACCGGTTACATCCTCTCCACTTGCCGGGCTCGTATTAGCCCAAGAACCTCATAACATGGCCGTCTTGAGAAGTTCAGCGACAAAGAACACTTTGCGCTAAACAGATTGCTCTCTTCATTGGAATGGCCCTGTCCCACTGCTCTGGATTCTCAATCAACCTATTTCACGGGCCAAATATCCCAAAAAACTCATTGGAATTCACCTATTTAAGTCTTGACCGTAGGCGTAGTTATGTTGTAACTACTAGTTGTAATTCGAGATTTCGGGAAATTCGGCACAAGTCTACTGGTGTGGCAGACACCATATAACATAACGAAATTCTCTGATTTAATGATTGTTAGTCACGAAACGACCGCCTGAAGGGGGGTTTCCGTCAGCCAAAACCGAAGCGACACATACACGACCTGAGCATACAAAAAAATCGATAAAATCGGAAAACTTGCGACTATGAAATTGGGTGGTACGGGGGCTGGGTGTCGCAATATTGTTGCCATCAGACCTGTGATGGGATGGAGAAGGGATGGATAAACAACTAATACAATCTAGCAATAGCACCCGGCTCAAGCGAGACTTGACCCGGGACGCAATCGACCTTGCCCTAAAAGGTGAGTGGGAACGAGCCACCGACGTCAATCGTGCGATTCTTGAGTTGTTCGCCGACGAAGTAGAGGCTATGAACCGATTGGGCAAGGCCTACATGGAGTTGGGGAAATACGACGATGCCAGAAATGTGCTGGGCAATGTTGCCCGTATCGCTCCATACAATAACATAGCCAAGAAGAACCTCGCCCGTTTGGAAAATCCGGGGAGCAACCCGGTATCAACAAAGCCGGGCCGGAAAGCTGGCAGCGCACCTCATATGTTCATCGAGGAAAGCGGTAAATCCGGCAAGACGGATTTGCGAAAGACTGCTCCAAGTGAAACCATTGCCCGCCTGGCGCCCAACGACCCGGTTAACCTGGTGGTGGAAAATAGCAATCTAAACATCTACTCCCGTGACGGAGAATATCTCGGCCAGGTCGAACCCAAGTTGGGGCAAAGGCTGGTCCGATTCATGTGTGGTGGCAACGAATACGATGCCGCCATTGTTAGCATCAATCAACAGACGGTTTCTGTGATAATCCGCGAAACTTTCCGTCATGGCAACCTCCAAAATGCTTGCTCTTTTCCCAGTAAAACCCACAGCAAGACACGGGATGAGCGCCAGGTTTACCTGGGTCAAAGCCTAATCAGCCAACTCCGGGCAGACGGTTTAGACGAAGACGACGATGATGAAAACGTCATTGACGAAGAAGCCATGGACACGGAGTGGATCGAGAACGAGTAACACAGAGTCCCACGTATCCTTCTGAACCTAACCTAACTTTTTCCTTCGCCCCGTCTCTCCGCCGCCTGATTGAAGCGTGCTGAGCCGATTTTCGAGCAGGCCGGTTTTTGCAATCCTTGGTTGGCTGCTACCACAAAACTCCCATCCGCGAAGTCTTCGGGATTTCCGTAATTCACTTTTGGCATCATGCCATCCATTGCTGTCGCCTGGTGTTTGTCGTCTGGTGTCCGTGGGCCAGTCTGGCGCTTATCGTTTGAAACGGGCGATTTGAGCTTGTGTTTTTTGACGGGGAAATGGAGCGAACCGCCCGGTTTGAGCGCAGGAACCCTTGCCGGGACGGTCCGAATCCATGAAGAGAGGGTAAGTCGAGAGGTGTGCGATCAAGGCGCGGCTCAACAGTAAGCTAAGTAATAACCAGGGGTGCCGATACCGCCGCTATGGCTACAATAATGCTGGCTATTACCAGGACCTCAATCAAGGTAAATTTGTTTTCAGTTTTGGCTTTCAACTTCAACTGTTTACCGTCGGCGTGTCCCGCATCCATATTTTTTTCTACCCCAGATGAGTCTTTCGATTTCATGGCTTACCAAAGTGTTGGCACTCGTACTACCGGTACTGTTTGAGTCGTTGCTTTTTAACTGGTGCTTCTTGAGTGCCAGAATCCAGAGTCACTAAAGACATTCTATGACAAGCCAGGAGAGGAATCTGTGACATGCTCCTAAGAATATTTGTGACGTTGGTCACATTTGACGGAGATATTTACAGATAATTCACCATAGGTATTGATTACCTGTGAATATACAATTAGAATTGGTGACTGTTGCTCAGGCGGCAAACTGAAATGCAGGAGGACAAGTGATTGGATGGACTAGGTATTCATTTGTTGCTGGAACTTAAGGAGTGCAACCCCAAGCTCCTAAACGATATTGACTTCATACGAAAAGCGCTCTCAGACACCGCCCAAACGGTGGGCGCCACAGTGATGGGTGAGTCTTTTCACCGCTTTAGTCCCCAGGGAGTAACAGGTATTCTGGCAATCTCCGAGTCTCATATCTCAATACACACATGGCCGGAATTTGGGTATGCCGCAGCTGACATATTCGCTTGTGGCACCACCTTTCATCCCAGGGAAGCCGCTGCGCTCTTGGTGGAAAAACTGGAGTCCCAAGACCCTGAGATAATCGAAGTCTCCCGGGGCGCCACCATCAAGACAGCCACGAGCTAAGTTAGGCCCGGCTAACTCAGTCCCGTTCGATTCGAGCCTGGCCAGATTGTGCCCGGTTGACTCGATCAAGTGTGATCTACTGACCCGGAAGGGGAATGGACATATCTGGCAACTGGTTTTTAGAGACTGTCTGCCCGGACCTGGCGACTATGCTTCAGGTGCGGCAGGTTCTCTATTCCGGCAAAACTGCCTACCAGAAAGTTGAAGTGCTTGAGTCCGACCTCTTTGGCCGCAGCCTGATTCTTGACGGCAAGACCCAGAGCACAGAGAAAGACGAGCATATTTACCATGAGGGATTGGTGCACCCAGCCATGCTGAGGCATCCGGACCCTCATTCTGTGTTTATTGGGGGCGGCGGGGAAGGCGCAACTCTGAGAGAGGTATTGGCCCATAAATCGGTGACCAACGTCTCTATGGTGGATTTGGACGGGGAAGTCGTGGAGCTTTGCCGCAAGTTTTTGCCCCAGCACCATCAAGGCAGTTTCGATGACCCCAGAGTGAAGCTGCTTCATGAGGATGCCAGAGGCTATCTACAGAATTGCGAAGAGACCTTCGATGTAATGGTCATGGACCTGGTGGACCCTTTGGAGGCGGGCACCGCTTACCTCCTGTACACCGAGGAATTCTACCAAATAGTCAAGTCCAAACTGAACCCCGGCGGCATCATCGTTACCCAGTCCGGGGCTGTTGGGCTTTTGAACTATCAGGAGTGCTTCACCACCATCTTCAATACTTTAAGCAGTATTTTTAAGCACACCGCCTCGGCTCAAGCCCACGTGCCAGCATTCCAGACCCTCTGGAGTTTCACTCTAGCTTCCGACTCTCCTCTGACCTTTCCCGATGAGGCAGGAATCGACGGCGTTCTGAAAGAAAGGGTCGCTAAGGAACTGAAGTACTATGACGGCGAAAGCCACCGCAGCATGTTCGCCCTGCCCAAGTTCCTTCGCCAAGGGATTCAGGAAGAGAAACGAATCAACCGGGACGATTCTCCTGTATTTATGCTCTAGTCAGCCGCTTCTTCATGCCTGGGCCACTTAGCTGCCCTGCCATTCGCACGATTGTATCCGTCGCGTCCATATTGTCCTTCTTGGTCTTAGTAGCTCGACGTAACGGCCAACTCGGCTTGCTGGGAATACATAGCAATTCCAGCTCCTTAAAAACTTTAACCAAGAGGAAAAATAGTAGTAAGAAAGGCATTAGACGAATGTCTGAGGGGCAAGACGCCGATGCCAAATCTGTGGTAGAGCTGGGCATTTATGCCTGAGGTTGTCATTCTTCCGGGACAAACATCCGGGACAAACTGCCGGGACAAAGTACCGGCGAAGGTCGATTCCAGAACCGTTATGGAGCGCTAAATCCAACCTTGGGCAAGACAATTTTTATAGCTTCCATAACTTCCTCAATGTCGGCTGGCGTCACTGCGCCCATGTGGCCGATGCGGAAAATCTTGCCGCTGAGTTTGCCTTGTCCACCGGCCAGTACCACATTCTCTTCAGTACGCACCATGTTGACGAGTTTTGCGCCGTCAATGTTCTCGGGAATTTTTATGGCAGTTACCGTGTCCGAGGCATAGGCATCGTCTTGGGCCAGCAACTCCAAACCCAGGTTTTTAACGCCATCTCGGGTTATCTGGGCAATGTTGGTGTGACGTTCGTACACGTTTTCCAAGCCTTCAGCCAGAAGCTTGTCCAAGGCCAAAGAAAGGCCATAAAGGGCAGAAATGGCTGGCGTCCAAGGCGTTTGTCCTCGCTCCAGGTAGCTCTGGGCCTCGGCTAGGTCAAAGTAAAACCTTGGCATGGTCGCGGAGGCTTGGGCCTCATGGCCAGCCTCACTGATGCTGATAAATGCCAGGCCGGGGGGAATCATGAATCCCTTTTGAGAAGCAGTGCCCACCAAATCACAGTTCCAGCCATCCACCGGCAAAGGTACGCAGGCAAGGCTGCTCACCGCATCCACCAACAGTAACTTGTCGAACTCCCCTTTGACCACGCTGGCCACGTCCGCCAACGGATGGGTGATTCCGGTGGAGGTTTCATTGTGGGTCACCAAAACTGCCTTGATTTGCGGGTCTTGGCTCAGGGATTTTCGTATGGCTTCAGGGTCTACGATCGAGCCCCATTCAAATTGCAGGTGTTCCACCTCAGCACCGTAGGCCTTCGCTATATCGGTGAACCGGTCACCGAAGGCTCCGGCGGTGGCCGACAAGACCTTGTCCCCTGGAGACAGCGTGTTCACAATCGAAGCCTCAAGGGAGCCGGTGCCCGAGGCCGTCAAAATGTAAAGGTCGTTGGCAGTCATGAAAACCTGTTTAAGCTGCCCAGTGACCCTGGTAAGCAACTCTAAGAACTCCGGGCCCCGATGGTTAATCATCGGGCGCGACATGGCTTCCACAATGTCGTCCGGGATTGGCGTGGGTCCGGGTGTGCGCAGATTCTGTTCGGGGAAATTAAGCATGGTTCCTCCGATGAGCCGTCGGTTCAACTGGTCTTGAGGCGTAGATGGGCCAGCTTTCTCGCCGCCGCCACCCGCATTGAGAACGGGTGGCTCATTCAAGATTTTCTAAGTTAAACGATATATCGTTCTAAACAAGCAAATTCATGGGTTATGTTTGGGCGGAGAGAATTATAGCATCAAGAACCCCCACCCGCCACGCACAGCGTACGCCTAGAGTTGTCCGCGTTGTTGCGAATCGCCTGGTATCAAGAAATTAGTGGGCCAAGTGTTATAATTCCAGTCATAATGGTCAGCGCAGATTTCTTGGTCACAGTCCCCATATTCTCCAATCTGGAGCCCGAAGATTTGGTGCCTCTGGCTGGCAAACTCCGGCGGAGAGGGTACCAAAAAGGCGAGGTTATATTCCATCAGGACGACCCGGCCGACCGCATGCACATCATAGTGGAAGGCACCATCCGGATTTCCATCACCTCCGACGATGGCCGGGGAAAAGACCTGGCCGTGTTGCAGCCCGGAGAATGCTTCGGCGAAATGGCCATGCTCGACGGCTCCAACCGTTCGGCCACCGCCACTGCGGTTGACCCAGCTCAAACCCTGGCATTGTACCGGGAAGACTTCATGGAATTCCTGAAGGAACACCCGGAGGTTGTTGCCCAAACCACCAGCCTGCTAACCAGCCGCTTGCGCAGCGTGAACCAAATTGCTGGGCGACCTGGCTTTTCTTGACGTGCCCACCCGTATGGCCAAGCAATTGTTGGAACTAGCCCAAGCCTATGCCGACGACAATGGTCAAAACGGGCCACAAAACGAACCCCAAAACACGCCTATAGAAGTGCCCATGGATCAAGACCAACTGGCGCGTCTCGTTGGCGCCAGCCGGGAAACCATCAGCCGCGCGCTAAACAGCTACCGGCGGCTTGGCATACTCTCCACCTCCCACCTCCCACCTCCGCATTACTATTCTCGACCTGGAAGCATTGGAGCGAATGGCTTCGTTCTAAATATCCGGGCAAAAATTTTGGGCTCTAATCGGCCGAAATTTCCTTAATCGAGCTCATGTCCGGAAAGGCCCTATACTAGGATTCCATTTCCTAAAAACGCACCGTCAGATAGCAGGTTATGTTTAGTCACATGCTATAATTCGGCCATGACCTTAGGCATGGAGATCCTGGAGGGGCTGAACCCCGCCCAGAAACAAGCCGTCGAGACCATCGACGGCCCTCTACTGATAATCGCTGGCCCCGGCAGCGGCAAAACCCGTGTAATCACCCACCGAATCGCCTACATGGTAAGGGTGCGCGATGTCCTCCCCTACCGAATCGCCGCCGTCACTTTCACCAATAAAGCCGCCCGGGAGATGAAAGACCGACTAGAGCGCCTTGTGGGACCCCACAGCGATGCCCTGACCGTCGGCACCTTCCACTCCTTCTGCGCCCAGATGCTACGCCGGGACGGCAGTCACGTCGGCCTTTCCCCCAGCTACACAATCTTCGATTCGGATGACCAGTTGGCGTTGATTAAGCAAGCCATGGAACTGGCCGACATAGACGCCAAACAATTCCCTCCCCAAGCGGTGAGAAGCACCATCTCCAAAGCCAAGAGCATACTGGTGGACGCCCAGGCTTTTGCCAGGAACCAGCAGAACTACTTTGAAGAGCGCTGCGCCCGGATTTACCACCACTACGAAGAGCTACTCGCTAGGAACAATGCCGCCGATTTCGACGACCTGTTGATGCGCGCGGTCCAGTTGCTCCAAGATAACCAAGAGGTGAGGGAGAGATACCAGGAACGCTATCACTACCTGATGGTGGACGAGTTTCAAGACACCAATGTCGCCCAGTACCGCTTAGCGCGCCTGCTGGCCGAGGAGCGGCACAACATCTGCGTGGTAGGAGACCCGGACCAGTCTATCTACTCTTGGCGCTCAGCGGACATACGCAATATCCTCAGCTTTCAGAACGACTACGCCGACGCCGCAACAATCTCTTTGGAACAGAATTACCGCTCCACCGGCAAGATTCTGGAGGCCGCCAAACAACTTATCTCGGCCAATGGCATCCGTCTCAACAAAGACCTGTTCACCGACAACGACCAAGGTAAGCCGGTAACCATTCACGAAGCATATGACGAAGGCGAAGAAGCGTCCTTCGTCATTGACGAGATTGCCCGGTTGGTGCGCGAAGAAAAAATGGAACGGGGCGATTGCGCCGTCATGTACCGGGTCAATGCCCAATCACGAGCGCTGGAAGAAGCTTGTTTACACCGGGGTATGAAATACCGTCTGGTGGGCGGCGTCCGTTTCTACCAGAGGCGCGAAGTCAAGGACCTGATGTGCTACCTGCGCCTGCTGCACAACCCATCTGACGAAGTTAGCCTGACCAGAGTTATCAGCGTGCCGCCTCGGGGCATTGGGGCCAAGACCATGCGGGACATGGCCGACTGGGCACAGCGCGAGAACGTCCCTCTGTACACGGCCATGCAGTATCTGGCGGCTTTAAACAAGTCCGGAGATACCCTTCCCGTAAACCTAACATCCAGGGCGGTCAAGTCCATCTCCGGCTTTGTGGAGATGATTGACCGCTTGATTGACTTCGCTTCCAAACTCCCTGTGGTCGACCTGATTGACCGGGTCATTGAGGAAGCTGACCTGGAACAATACTTCAAGAAGGACGAGGGTCAAACTGAGGCCGGACGAGGTGAAGAACGTTGGGAAAACATCCGTGAGCTTCGGACGACAGCCCAAGAGTTCAACGCTGAGGAGCCACCAAACGGGCTATCAACTCTGTTGGAACGGCTCTCCTTGGTGGCCGACGTGGATGGCTACGAAGAGTCCGGCGAGTCCATAACCCTGATTACCCTGCACCAAGCCAAGGGTCTGGAGTTTCCCGTGGTTTTCATCGTCGGCCTGGAAGAAGGGTTGCTGCCCCACAGCCGGTCGATGGAAAGCGAAGACCAGATGGAAGAAGAGCGTCGATTGTGCTACGTGGGCATCACCAGAGCCAAAAAATTGCTGTACATGCTCCGTGCCTTCCGGCGGGGCTTCATGGGGCGCAGCGGACCAACCCTGGCATCGCGTTTCCTACGAGACATCCCTCAAGAAATCACGGCCACAATTCGAGCCCCGGGACCCGTCGCGACACCGGCTCCCCGGACAATCTCCCGGCGGATCAAAGACAGCGCTGATTCCTGGGAAACCGTCTCCTCCCCAAAGCCAGCCAGGCTTGCGCTGAACGTGGGCGACCTAGTGCGCCACACTGCCTTTGGCGAAGGGGTGGTTACCGGTTGGGAGCCCGATGCCAGCGACGTCCAAGTTACCGTCGAGTTCCGCGACGGCGTCGGCGTCAAACGGTTGCTACTTAGCTTCGCCCCGTTGGAGAAAATAGAGGGATAGCCGGATCGCTTCTAGCTTTTAGCAATTAAGGGTAATCTTTGGCCATGCTATACCCCTGATGAGAAGCATCCTCGGCACCGTTAAGCATCCAATCGGGAGTCGGACTCAAACAAAACTTTGACTTTGCTGAACGAGGGTCTTTCTATATCCACCGAACTGGGCATGAATCCCTTGATGGAGCGGGTCAAAGCGAAGTTGGAACAACTGAAAGCTGACCGCTGATTGCTGACAGCAGTAAGGCCATTGACAGAAACCGCTCTGCGGGGCATCATTACCACCGATTCACGCACCGGAGATCCGGCGCTCGAACTCAATATCAGAACCCATTTCTAGGAGGCTCAGTTACTTGCCATGAAAACTAAAGCTGCCGTCCTTTACGAAGTTGGCCAACCGTTGGTGATTGAAGAGCTTGAACTGGACGACCCCAAAGATGGAGAAGTGCTGGTCAAGAATGGCGCCGCTGGCATCTGCCGTAGCGACCGCCATTTCATGCACGGCGACGCTCCAATCGCTCTGCCGGTGGTGCTGGGTCACGAAGGGGCCGGTACCGTAGAAAAAGTTGGACCGGGGGTAACATCGCTAAGACCGGGCCAGCAGGTGATATTGTCCTTCGTCCCCTCCTGCGGCCGCTGCAAGTCCTGCGTAGAGGGCCACGGCAACGTTTGCGACAGCCACGGGGCAACGGGCCCGTTCATGTACGACGGCACCCGACGCCTGCATAAGGGCGACCAATATATTCACCACATGGGCAAGGTGGCCTGCTTCTCCGAATATTCGGTGGTGCCCGAGGCTGGCTGCGTACCCACCGCCAGCCCCATCCCTATGGACAAAGCGGCCATGATTGGTTGCTGCGTGCCCACCGGCGTGGGAGCGGTCATCTACTCAGCCAACGTACAACCCGGCAGCACCGTGGCCGTGATAGGTTGTGGCGGCGTTGGCTTGAACGTCATCATGGGCGCCGCCTTGGTAAACGCCTCCAAGATTATCGCCGTTGACATACGGGAGAGCCAGTTGGAATTCGCCATGAAGTTCGGTGCGACTCACTCGGTCAATGCCGCAGACCGTGACCCGGTGGCGCAAGTTAAGGAACTGACCGATGGACGGGGCGCCGACTACACCTTCGAGGTGTTCGGTTCCGCCGATACCATGAAAGCCGCCTATGACATGACCGGCAAGAGCGGCACGATGACCGTGGTGGGCATCGCCCCCGTGGGAGCCGAGGCCGGAATCAACGCCGTGGACATAGTACGCAACGAGAAGACCATCAGGGGCACCTACTACGGGTCGGCTCGGTCTCAGACCGATTTCCCAAAGCTTGCGGATATGTACCTCTCGGGCAAGCTGAACCTGGACGATCTGGTGGTGCGTCACTATACCCTGGACCAGATTAATGAGGCTTATGGGGACATGGATAAAGGTGAGATAGGCCGGGGCGCAATCGTTTATTAGCTGTCAGTTATTAGATAAAAATCCGGGGCCAAGAACATACTCAATATGTGCCAAGCTCGCCTTGCGGCAGAGTCAGGCTGATGGCTGAAAGCTTAACAATCAAGCTGGTAGAGAACGAAGAAGACATGGAAGCGGCCATCGCGGTCCGCTTCCGTGTTTTCGTTGATGAGCAGTCGATTCCTCCCGAGGAGGAACTGGACGAGGCTGACGCTACCGCCACCCACGCAATCGCCATCGCTGAGGGCCTTGTGGTGGGTACAGGCAGACTGGTATGGGGCGACGACGGCAGCGCCCACATCGGCCGCATGGCCGTGGACGTACCGTGGCGCAGGAAAGGCGTGGGCGGCCAGATTCTAAGTTTCCTGGAAGAGTCGGCAAGAAACCAAGGGCTCACCAGTTTGGTGCTGCACGCTCAAGAATACGTTACCAGTTTCTACGCCGCCCACGGTTACCGCCAACAAGGGGAAACATTCCTCGAGGTGGACATCCTCCACGTGGAGATGCGGAAAGAACTCTAACCCGGTGAAGTGCGCCGATGGGGTGGCAGTGAACTTCACTCGGCCAGAGTGAAAGGCGATGGCCTATTTCTCTGCGTTCTCAGCGCACTCTGCGGTAATCTACTCAGCTTTATTCCGCTGAACCCACCAGCACCGGCTCAATCACCCTGACTTCCATCTTTGCTATGTGCTGTTGGGGAATATCGCCAAGGGCTTTCCGCTCGTCCGAGGCGAAGTAGGCTTCTTCTTTTGCCTTGATTTCCTCAGCGTTCTTGAAACTGCGGACCCAGACAAACTCGTTGGCCTCGGCATTTACCCAGGTGCGCTCCACGGGTATGCCCAGCTTGCTGTGCACGGGCCGAATGGTCTCCTCAAATATCTTGAGCCAGGAGTCCATCATTCCAGGATTTATCGTGTAGATGCGAAGCTGTGAAACCATGTCTTACTCCTCTAATTTTCCCGTCTGATTTACCTGTCTAATTTACTTGAAACTTCTTCAAGACGTCTTGGTCGAATTTCAATCCTAGACCCGGCTTGTCCGGGACTATGATATCTCCGCCTTCAAGTTCCGGGGTCTCCTCGAATAGCCTCAGGGTCCAAGGCATGTATTCCACCGTCAGACCGTTGGGTATCGCCGCCATGAGTTGGACGTGAATCTCAGGGACCAAGTGGCTGACCACAGGCAGGTTAAACGCCTCGGCCATGGCCGCGACCTTGCGCCATTGGGTGATGCCTCCCACTCGCAAAAGGTCAATCATCACGATGTCTATGGACCTGGCTTCTAGCATGTGACGGAAAGGACGGATACCGTAGTGGTACTCACCGGCGGCGATTGGTGTGGTTAAGGCGTCGGCCACCCGAGCAAAGCCCTGGTAATCGTCGTGTTCCACCACGTCCTCAAGCCAATACAAGTGATAGTCCTCCAAGCGGGTGCCAATATCTATAGCCTGGTTGACGTCCCACAATTGGTTGATGTCGCACATAAGGTCAATGTCATCCCCGATTCCGTCCCTCAGCACCTTGATTCGCTCCAATTCCTTGGCAACCGTGGGTTCTCCGCCCAACTGGGTCTTCATCTGCTTGAAGCCCCTCTCTACCAGATGCGGGCCAGTCTCGGCCAGGCTCTCCAGGTTCTGGGTGCGCATCAGCCCGCCACTGGCGTAGGTGGGTAGTCTGTTGCGGTAGCCCCCCAGCAAGGAACAAACGGACTGGTTCAAGGCTTTCCCCTTTATGTCCCACAATGCCATGTCCACCGCTGATAGGGCCAGGCTGAAGATTCCTCCCGGACCGGATCCGCTGGCTGCTTCCATCAGGTTTGACGCAATGGCTTCCACGGGCATGGGATCTTGACCCACCACCATCTGAGCTAGAGCATCCACTGCTGAATTCAGCGCTGGCAAAAGAGGGCTGGCATTCAAGGCTGGAATGAAGGTCAGGCCGATGCCGTCCACACCCTCATCGGTTTGCATCTCCAGCGTAACGAACGCTCGTTTGGCGCTGGTTTCAGGCACGCCCAAGGCCAATGGGCTGTCAGCCGGCGTGTGCAAAACCCGCGTAGTAGCCTTTGTAACTTTCATTTCTTAAATCCCAACTCCTCTATGGTCTTATGCAGCCCGATGGCGGGCTATTTTCACGGCGATCCAGCGTAAGTGTGGCAATTCTAACATAACAATCAGACGTAAAAGCATGGCCGGTATTTCCCCGGTATTTCCCCGGTATTTCTACAAAAATAACACCGAAAGCGGGCCACCAAGGGCAAGATTCTAAGAAAATAAGATGAAGGGTTGACATCCTTTTGGACGGCCCATACAATACTCAATAAGCTTTAGTATAAATCCAGTTGAGTATCAATCCGGATTAGTATATTCCAAATTCGGAATCGACTTCAGATAAATTAGCGAGAATACCTTCCCTGGAAACGGGAACACTGGAAACAGGAACACTGCAAACGGGAACAAAGGAAATACCAAACATGATGGAAACAGAAGCCTATTGGGAAAACCTGGTCAAGCGCAGCCTGTGCCGCTTCCTCTTACTGGGCGAGTTGGACAAAGGCCCAGTCCACGGCTATGGAATCAACCTGGCCATAAGGGCTGCGTGTCAGGGTTGCTGTGAGCCCACCGAAGCCATGGTCTATTCAACGATGAAAGAGCTTTTGGACGGCAGTTACGTGGAGTGCCGCGAAGAAGAACACCAAGGCAGGCGGCGCAGGGTATGTTGGCTATCTCCCAAAGGAGAGGAAGCATTCCGTGCTGCGGCACGCGTTTGGGAAAAAATGATGCCCACAATAAACGATTCGGTGGCCCAAGCATTGGGCCAGCCAACTGCAGTGGCAAGCCAGAATTAACTAAATAATGGGAAATTTCGGAGAAAATTAGGCGGTTAAAAATGACTACGAATTCCGAAGAAGTAAAAAAACTGGTACGGGAGCGCTACGGCGCCAAGGCCAGAGGGGTGATTGAACTCTCAGAGGCATTGGCCACGGAGACAGGCTCGGAGACAGGCCAGGAATCAAACACCGAGGCTTGTTGCGAACCCGGTTGTTGCGGCGGAGCCCATAACGAATCGACGCAGGTGGCGGAAAAACTCGAGACTCAGGGAATAATCCAACTGGTGAATGTGTCAGCACAGTCTTGCGACGGTCCCGGCTGCTGCGGCCCCGAAGACTTGGACCGAGCCCTCAAGCTCTACCAGGAAGGTCAGATTGCCGGGCTGCCTGCCGAGTCCATCGCAGCGTCCGCAGGTTGCGGCAATCCAACGGCCCTGGCTGGCCTGAAACCCGGCGAACGGGTGCTGGACCTGGGTTCCGGAGGCGGCATCGACTGCTTCCTGGCCGCCCAGCAGGTGGGCGAGACCGGCCACGTTACGGGACTGGATATGACGCCGGACATGCTGGAATTAGCCCGCAAGAACCAGGCCAACCTGGGTTTGACCAACGTGGAGTTCATCCAAGGCGAACTGGAAAAGATGCCTATTCCCGACGCCAGTGTGGACGTAATCATCTCCAACTGCGTCGTGTGCCTCTCCCCCGACAAGGACGCTGTCTTCAGCGAATCCTACCGGGTATTGGCGCCTGGCGGAAGGATTCACCTGTCGGACATGATGTCCCTGACCCCTGATGGTCCCACTCAGACCGATCCTGAAGCTTGGGCCGCTTGCATCGCTGGCGCAGAGGACCGGGAAGTCTATCTGGGGCGTCTGCGCAAAGCTGGCTTCGTCGACTTGGAAATCACTGAAGAGCAGGTTAAGTTCGACGAGTCGGAAGGCGTGCCTCTGAACGTTGCCAGCGTCAAGGTCGTAGCGACCAAACGCTAGCCGCCTTCGTAAAAATCGCACTCTGACCATAAAATGTCCCGCTAAAAGAAAGATACCCTTGCTCCCAAATCATGGTAGCAAGGGTATTTTCATGTGCGAGTCACGGGGCTGCGGCGGCTATGCAATGAGCCCCGTGTTTTGTAATCCCAATAATTATCCCAGAGTGAATCTCCTAAAACCCTCGGCATATCGGAAGCCAACCTTTTGACCGGTACGGCTCCGCCACTGCTTCATGTGAGTACCCACATCGTCGCTGGTAACCTGAGTTTCGTGTTGCTTCAATGCCTTGATAGCAGTATCCATATGGCTGGTAACATCCACAAAGTTGTCCGGCTCGTGATGATCCATGACCCAAACTTCGCTAACATTGTGGGGCTCCAAGCCCTCATCCAGCAGTTCCGGGAAAGTCAGCCGGTCCCTGGCCGATGGGAACACGGCCGACAATGCCGCCTCACCGGCGGCTATGTGGTCCGGATGCCCCAGGTAACCGTTGTATGAAAGCCGACGCATGGGCGTGCCGCAGATCAGCACGTCGGGCTTGTATCGTCTTATTTGCCTGGTAATGTCCCGCCGGAGCTCCAGACTGGGCTCCAGCATTGAGTCCTCGTAATTCAGGAAGACTACGTCTTGGAGTCCAAGTACGTTGCCTGCGTTCCGTTGTTCCTGTTCCCTAATCTGAGACAAAGTAATACTGGTCATTGACGGGTCCGCGCTTCCCTTACTCCCATCGGTGCAAACAACATACACCACATCCCAACCCTCAGCGCACCATTTGGCGACTGTGCCGGAGCATCCCCACTCCGCATCATCGGCGTGGGCGAAAACCACCATTCCTTTCCGGCACGCCTGTTCCTTTTGAGCCATTGGCGCCTCCAAAAATTGGTTATTATTTATGGATCAATATTTGGGGTCAATATTTGGGGTTCTTATTTGGTGTTTGGTCCTATGCTTTGATCGATCCTCCCGCTCATGGCAACGCCCTGAATTTTTTTGTGGGGGCCAGAGATTTTTAGCGCATTATTAGTGGGGTCGGGCGCTACCTAGACATTATAGGGAAAGAAAAATCGAGTTCAGCACGGCGATAAATCGACTTAAAGGCAGTTTTCTGTTGCCCGAGCCCTTTGAAGCTAATTTATGTAAATTCACCTCTGCCTTTCTTTGAAATTTGTCCCCCAGGGGGGCTCTCCGGCAAAATCTTGTGTGAGATTTTGGATTATTATTTGAAGCGAGACCCCGCCGGTGCTAGCCTGATGTTCGGGGTTTATTAGGACCGCTCCAATCTACGTGGGTGAAACGATGCCAAGGTTATGGGCCAAAACCGTGAGTTTCGACTCGATATCTCTGGGCGATGAACTGCCAATTCTAGTGAAATGGGAGACGGAAGAGACTATCTCTCATTTTAGGGACCTTGTTTCGCCACCGGAAGTTTTGCCGGAAGATGTGCCAGAAGAGGCGGCAGAGGAATTGCCGAAGAATTCCAGCAACGCCGCCGGAGCTAACGGCGAGGCGCCCAGCTTGAACTGGGGTATGGCCTTTACAGCATATCTGGCCGAATTGTTGGAGAAGGCGTTCAAGCTGCCCAGCATTGTGGCCAAGGGAAGCCAACTGGAACTGGAGATTCTTCAACCGGTGAACCCTGGCGACACGTTGGTTCTAACCGGCTCAGTGGTGGACAAACGAGTGGAGCAGGAACTGCGGCTGGTAGTGTGCCGGGTGATTATAGAGAACCAATCGGGCGAAACGGTTGCCGAGGCCACCGCCACTATTAGTCTATAGTTCAGTCTATCGTTTATTTCTTATAGTGTATGGCCGGTATGACATGCCCGGCGGTTCGAAGATACATGAATCATCGGCGGGAAGAGCGACCTGAGCGGGAATCTCTTCTGCGTTGAGACCTTCGGGCCGCTCGGTCCTCCCGGGTCTCGGTGTCCTCATCGTAATAACCCGGGACGTCCATCAAGTCGGGTGGGTTCTCAGGCGGTTTGGGCCTTTCGATCACCAAACCATGCTCCATCCTGAACCTTGTCCACATGACCTGGGTTATCACGAGCACCACCACACCTGGGACCATCGAGGCCACCGTGAACAACGTTCCGCCTTCCCCTTCGGCATTCTTGTACACCATTACGACGCCTGTGACGATGATCGCCCAAGCAAGACCGTTGAGCACCGTATGGTTGTGCCAAGGTGAACGCAAGATGAGGATGGACCACACGGGCCAAAGGACAAAGGGAGGGGAAACCAGAGGGACCCCCAAGATGAACACGATTACGAGAAACCATCTCTCGTAGTACCAGGGTCGTTGTAGTTCTGAGGGAACTAGTAGGTCTTCTTCCATCTGCTCGTGTCAGTTATCGAATTTCGTCGAAATTACGTCTGGTATATGCAGTGACTCCGGCACCGCTCCCATACACCGTGACCATTCTATCACCGGAATCTTGATTGGCGGAACTTGACCTCACCGTAGGTCCGGTGGCCAGAACTACGGCACCGGGTTTGTACTCCTAGTCGTTGCGTTTTAAGCGTAAATCATCGCCAGCCTGATTTAATTTTTAAGCATATCCACGGCTTGACACCTGAGTTAAATAATCACATAATCAGCGTGCCTATACCAGCTTCAATTATGAACCTATCAGGTGGGTTTAGGTTGGTTCCACCCCAGGCGAGATATCAGGAGATATATGACGATAGTAAAGTATTCTCTGGACCAGTTTACAGCGGATATGGAGAGCCTGATAAAAGGCAATCCGGACCAGCAGAAAATCTTCGATTCGGGCTCGTCTTTGTTGGAGCGGCTGGTCAGCGACGAGAACGTCCTTCCCACCGAGTACCGCCTGCCCGCCGCCAATGGTAGTCGGCCCAATCACGGGACCTACCTGCTATACCAGGGCGAGAGCGGACTATCGGTAACCGCCGTTGTTTGGGGTCCTGGCGAACACCTCGGCCCCCACGACCACATTACCTGGGGCATGATTGGCATCTTGAACAACACCTTGACTGAAACCCGATACCAACGGGTTGACGACCGCTCCAAAGATGGATTCGCCACCTTGGAGTTGGATAGAGAAACAAATTTCAAGCCCGGCGAGATTACTCTCCTAGTGCCCGACACCGACGAGATTCACCAGATGGATAACCACACAGACCGCCCCACCGTTGAGATTCATGTTTATGGCGATGACCTGCGCGGTATAGACCGCCATCGTTATGACTTGGAGTCAGGTAAGGTGATTGGCTTCCGCTCAGGACGCTACGACAACTGTTAAACGTTCTCGGACATTCATTTTTGGCATGCCGGGGACGAACGTGTTGTATCAACGTTCGTCCCTTTTGATTAAAGTGTGAAGAGCTCGGGGTAGGGCGGTGAAGAGAGTGGCATGACCGCCGTTTCCGGGCTTGTTTTTTGAGCAACGCACCATTTCGATATACCAATCAGCACGATACTAAGCAACACACCAGGTCGAGGAGTAGCAAACCATGGTCACAAAGACATCGGCAGAGTCACTAAAAAGTCTGTTTGCAGGCACTGCCCCATTCGCTCTGATAGACGTTCGGGAAGCGGGAGAGTACAACAGCACCCACATTCCCGGTTCCAGCTTTATTCCCCGTCGGCGCCTTGAGCTTCAGATTCCCACAGCCGTCCCTTTTAAGGGCGCTCTGGTCGTGGTCTGCGATGACGACGGAAGGCGCGCGCAAGCAGCGGCAGCAACCCTGGAGGATTTAGGCTATACCAACGTGTCGGTCTTGGACGGTGGCATCAACATCTGGACCACGTTGGACCTGCCCACGGAATGGGGCACCAACGTTCCAAGCAAGGACTACGGAGAAAAGATGGAGGTGGTCCACCACGTTCCGGAGATTGACGCCCCTGAACTGCAGAAACGAATCGATCGCGGCGACAAATTGGTGATTCTAGACACTCGCACGCCGGAAGAGTACCAGCGCTTTGCTATTCCCGGAGGCCGGAGCATGCCGGGCGGGGAATTGGCCTACCGCATCACGGATGTCATTAAAGACCTGGAGCCGGACACCACTGTGGTCATCAATTGTGCGGGCCGCACCCGCAGCATCGTCGGCACCCGAGTACTCCAACGCATGGGGGTCGATGCCATCGGCCTAAAAAACGGCACATCCGGATGGGTATTGGCCGGCTTCCAGGTGGAGCGCGGCGCAGACCGGGTGGAATTACCCGAAGTCTCTGCGGAAGGCCGAGCCGCCGCCGAGCGCTACGCCGAGAAACTGGCCTCTGAAGACGGCGTCCGCTACTTGGATATCCCCGGGCTGAAGGCAGCCATGGATAAGCGCTCTCAAGAAACCGTTTATCTCGTCGACATACGCACTAAAGAAGAGTACCAAAAGGGGCACATCCCCGGGTTCCAATGGTTCCCGGGAGGCCAATGCGTCCAGCGATCCGACGATGTGGCCGTGGTAAAGAACGCCACCATAATTTTCGCTTGCGACGGCAAGGCTAGAGCCACCCACACTGCGGCATGGTACCGCCAATTCGGCATCAAAGAAGTCT
>DCAE01000129.1:35502-90355 GCA_002311385.1 Dehalococcoidia bacterium UBA1141
ACCGGCCGCCGTCTTTTTCGTGGACAGCAGCCAGGAATTCGCCCAAGGCCATGTTCCTGGCTCGGACTGGATCTCCCGGGGTTGGCTGGAATTCCAAGTTGAGAGTTTCGCCCCATCAAAGGACGATTCCGTGGCCGTGACCTGCGCCGACGGACAGATGGCCCCGTTGGCTGGCGCAACCTTGAGGGACATGGGCTATCAAGATGTATCGGTCTTGGAAGGCGGCATCGCCGCTTGGACCAAAGCCGGTCTGCCTTTGGAAAAAGGCTTGACCGGGGTCATGACGCCCCCCAACGACGTGGTCATACTGGGCGTGGACCGAAGCCCGGCTGAAATGATGAATTACCTGCGTTGGGAAACCGCCTTGGGAGAAAAATACGCCGCCGATTAAACCCCAACTTTTTTAACAGATTCTGGGTAACGGCCTATGTTTAACGGGACTGTGACAGATTTAGTGGCCTGGTGGATGAATCTAAAATCCGCCTGGGCCATCGAATATAAGCCAGCATATAGACGGCCTCTGTTCATACTAATTAATGGACGAGCTAATTAATGAACGAGGCAAATAGGAGAGTAAGAATCATGGCCACTCAGCAAGGATCGCAGGTCACCGGCGTCGAGGTAATCCCAGATTTCCTGTTGATGGATTCACCGGATGCCGCAAAAACAGGGTCTGAGTCCGGATTTTACGGTTGGCCTACCAAAGATATAAAAGCGATTACCTTGCTGGATGGCGAGGGCCGTTCCGTGCGAGTGCGTACCCCGGTAATGGACTTGGAAGGGCTGATTACTCCGGTGGACCTCCACTACGTGGTGCAGCACTTCGACGTTCCTGCCGTCGCCGACCCGAAACAATGGAAACTGGAAGTAACCGGGGAAGTAAAGCGCCCCCTGACCATTGATTTCGAGATGCTGCGCCGTTACCCCGGACGAACGGTGCGCACCGTGATGGAATGCTCGGGCAGCGATGCCACTTTCTACGAATACTTAAAGGGAGAAGGCCCCAAGCCTTCCCGCACCTCAGAGCACATGATTCTAAGCACCGGCGAATGGACGGGGATCCCCTTGGCCGCCGTGTTGAACGACGCTGGCCTCACCGGGAAAGCCACCCACGTACGGGCCGAAGGGTGGGACAAAGGGTTACCCGCAACCGCCGTCGAAGGCACCGAGCCTTTCTACTATGACAAGGGCCTGCCCATAGAAAAAGCGATACACCCGGACACGCTCATCGCCGTGGCTCACAACGGGCAACTTTTGGAGCACCTTCATGGTGCGCCAGCCCGTCTCATCGTTCCCGGATGGTCGGGCAACTGGTCGGTCAAGTGGCTCTGGAAGCTACAGGTCTTGGATCACGAACCCGCCTGCTGGTACCACTACAATTTTTATTACTACGGGGACTCCGCTGAGGACCCCAATAAAGAGTTGATTACCACCATCGGCGTGAGGTCGATTATCACCCAGCCCAACGACGACACCGACACGCTGCCCCAAGGCGTCAACGTAGTACGCGGCTACGCTTGGAGCGGTGGTGGCCATATTAACCAGGTGGAATTGAGCCTGGACGGGGGCAAGACTTGGAATGCCACTCGGCTGGAAGGGCCCCAAGACCCCTATATGTGGGTCCGCTGGTCCTACCTCTGGGACGCCCAGAAAGCGGGCAAGTACACGCTGATGGCTAGGGCCACCGACGCAGCGGGCAGGGAGCAATCCCACACCCCCAGGTATAACATTATGAGGAAGAATTTCAGCGCTATCGTCGGCTACGACGTTACTGTTGGATAAGCGCCGGTAGATAAGAGCCGGTGGCTGATTTTAATATTGTGTAACTTTATAGCCGAATTGTTAACATCGCTACGTTCAACCTGAGCATGTGCTAGGATCCCGCCTATCATTCAGGCATGAGGTGGTTCGACAAGCTCACCACGAACCGTGGCTGAACGGAGAAATATATGGCCATCATTGAACACACGACCATTGCTACACCCCCGGTGGTGGACCGCCAAGGGGGGCGGACCTTGGTATCCGGAGCAGACGGCGCTGCCTCGCTAACAATCAAAGAAGTGACGCTCCATCCCGGCTACGAGGGACGCCTGCACACCCATGACGTGGATATCGCCATCATGGTCATCTCCGGAGCTGTGCAGATTGTTGACGACGAAGATGTTCGCACCGTCCGTGCGGGATGCACCCTGCTCGCCCCTCCTGGCAGACCCCATAAGCTAATCAATACGCTGTGGACTCCCGTGCAGTTGCTGGTTACCTACCCTAGCAATCACTGGGAAACCAATTATTTAGAATAGCTCCGGACATAAACTGAGAATAACCCTCCGAGAATAACTCACCAAGGATAACTCAAAGGAAATCTCTGATAGAATATCTGTAAACGTAATTGAGCCGACTTAACATTATCTGCCGACTTCTGATTATTAGCAGACTTTTCGGCAGCCAGTTTAGACAGTAAGCGATTTGGGAGGAAATTATGGCAGCCCAGCAAACGCGAACGAAGGTTAAGCCTCAACTGATACCGACCAACGTAGGATTGCGCACCTTTGCGGCGCCGCCACAAGCGCTTCAAGAAAATATCGTGCCCAACGACCTGTACTATGTTCGTAACCACTGGACAGACTCCCCGGATATTGACCTTGCTACCTACCGCTTGACCGTTGACGGCGAGGTGGAGCGAACAATCAGTCTTACTATGGACGAAATCAAGAAACTGCCCCAAAGGCGGTTTCAGGTTACCTTCGAATGCTGCGGCAACAGCCCTGTGCCCGAGTACTACACCAAGTCTCTGCGCATAAGCTCGGTGATGGAGCAGATAAAGGGCCACGGCATCATGGGCAACGCCGAGTGGGCTGGCGTCTCCTTAGCCGATGTTCTGGAACTGGCTGGGGTCAAGTCCTCTGCTGTCGAAGTGATGTTCGAGGGGGCAGACCACGGACCGGACGAAGTGGTCGGCGACCCGGCGGAAGTTAGGTACGAACGCAGTTTACCCATGGCAAAAGCAAACCATAAAGACACCTTGCTCGTATATGAGATGAACGGTGAACCGCTCCCGCAAGCTCACGGCTTCCCGTTGCGATTGCTGGTCTCCGGTTGGTACGGGATGAATTCGGTCAAGTGGCTGACGGGCATCCACGTGTTGGATCACGAGTTCAAGGGCTTCTACATGACCGAGCGGTACATGACCCAGAATGAGCCCGGCAACCCGGTTCCTTACCGGTATTACACCAAACTAAGAGTTAAATCGATTATCACCAGCCCGGTTCCGGGCGAAATCGTACCGGTGGACGGCTACACTCTGGCCGGAGCGGCATGGTCCGGCGAGGAAGAGATTTCCAAGATAGAAATCAGCACGGACGGTGGATCCACTTGGGGTCCGGTGGACGTTGTGATTCCGCCCAGCGCCTATTCTTGGACGCGGTGGGAGCACAATTGGAAGCCCAAAGGCCCGGGGAGTTACACCCTTATGTCCCGCGCCACCAACAGCAAGGGAGAAACCCAGCCGATGGAGTTCCCAAATAAGTGGGACGGCCGGGGATATGGGAACAACATGGTGTTCCCTTACGAAGTCGAAGTCGACTAAAAGCAGTCAATCACTATATTTAGGAAATAGCCGAAGAGGCACCCCACAGGTGCCTGAGAGGTGAATAAATTGACATCCCGGCGGTTGCCCGTACCGATGACCTTCATCGTGGTAGTTGCATCGGTAATCTTCATGATTATATTCTTTGGCGCTTGGGCAGTGTCGGCGGACGCCAGTGAAGGGGGCCGAAGTTTTTCCTTTGGCTTCGTTAGTGGGAACACCACCAGCGCCACCGCCCTAAACTCTGCCAATGGCGACCAAGCCAACGCAGAAGATAGCTGGTGGGGAGGCGCATTCCTAAAAGCCTGCCCATTTCACTAATCTAGGCATGTGATTCGGGCTGGTGTTTCGGGACAGCAGTCCACAGCTGGGAAACTTGGCTAGGGAGGTCGCCCGTGGCAGCCCGATTGTCCAATCTATGCCCGGCGCTAAGAACCCATTGCTTCCGCAAGAATCCAACAGTTGACGAATATTCTGGACGGTCCTCGCCATCAAAATGGTTGGCCCCGCCCATCCAATTAGGGGTGTCCATTGGCCGTCCTATCACCGCCCAAAATTTCCTCACTCAGTGCGCGGTTGCCGAAGTCGATCCACTACGCCTGGGTAATCGTGGCAATTCTGTCGGTTGTCCAGATTGTAGGTCAGGCTATCGGTATGGCTGCCGGCGTCATGGTTGCGCCCCTGAACGACCCTGATGGCGGATTCGGCTGGAGCCTGGGGATAATCGGTGCCGGCCTGGCGGTGTACTACCTAGTAGGGGCCATTTTCTCCCCCATCGCCGGTTGGCTGGCAGACAGGTACGGCACGCGAAAGATGATGGCCGCCGCTGGCGTGTCATTCGTGACCAGCATGGTCTTGTTGGGATTCGTCTCCACCCTTTGGCAATTCTTCCTGGTATTCGGCGTGCTCCTAGCATTCACCCAGTCAATCGCCATGGTGCCCATGATTGCTGCGGTCAGCGGGTGGTTTCGGCACCGTCTCGGGCTGGCAGTGGGGCTGTTATGGGCTGCGGGAGGGTTAGGTTCAGCGGCGATAGCCCCGGCCGTGGGATTCCTGTTGGAGAACGTGGGCTGGAGAGCCACCTTCTGGTCCATCGGAATAGTTGGTGGCGCCATGATTCTCGTGCTGGTTCCGTTCTTCCGAAACAACCCCACCGACAAGGGTATTCGCGCCTACGGTGTCCGTGATGGCGACCCTGAAGAAATCAGCTGGAGCAAGACCGTGGAAAAGCTTCGGCTCAAGACCTTCAATCAGCACATACGAAAAACCAAGGAATTTTGGAACCTGCCACTGATTCACAGCCTCGGCTGCGCCGGTCACGGCATTATCCTGATTTACTCCATTCCAATCGCCGTGGAGCAAGGCATCAGCCTGACCGCAGCGGCTTTCATCCTGAGCTTAATCAACATTTTCAGCATCGGAAGCCGTTTCCTAACGCCGATGATTGCTGAGAGGGTTGGAGGCAAACCCGCCATGGTTGCGGCACTGGCCATACAGGGAGTCACGGTGCTGGTGCTGTTCTGGGCTGGCGACGCATGGAATTTCTACGTCTTTGCGATTCTTTTTGGCGTCGGTTTCGGTGGCGAGATGTCCGCCTATCCGGTGGTCAATCGTCAGTATTTTGGCACTGGGCCTATCGGTACTTTCTACGGCATAGAGATAATGGGAGCTCTGATTGGGCACGCTGTGGCCACGGCTCTGGCCGGATTCGTGATTTTCGTGACGGGATCGTTTGCGCCGGTCCTAGTTATTTCAATGGGCTTTAGTTTGGTGGGGGTTATCGTCGTGATGACTTTATCGCCCAGCGCCAAAGTACTGATACCGGACTGGGAACTGTCATTACCAGACTATGCCAGGCCCTCAGTCGCCGAAGCACGAGCCGACCACGACCGTTCAGCGCTACTTGAGCAACTTGCGGTAGACTAGAGTCCCATAATTTTTCAAGGCAAGGCATATGCCAGCCAATTCTCTAGTCAATTCTCCGGCCAATTTTAATGAATCCCAGAACACCCCGATTCTTCTGGGAACCGGCAATCCTTCAAAGCAAGAGACCTTGGTTTGGCTCTTGGAGGGACTGCCTCTTACCCTTGCCTCCCCGTCACAACTGGGCTTGTCCGACCCACCTGAGGAGCACGGTGGCACCCATCAAGAGATAGCCAATGACAAGGCGTTGGCTTGGTCCCAATCAGGTTCAATGCTGGCCATAGCTTCCGACGGTGGCTTGGTCCTGCCAGCGCTGGGAGACGCTTGGGAGAGCCGCTATACCCACCGCTTTGCCGGCCCGTCGGCAACCAACGCCCAGCGCGTGGAACGGTTGTTGGAACTGATGGAGCCCTTTCACGGAGAGCAGAGACAGGCGACATGGGTTGAGGCCGTGGCCATAGCCCACCGAGGGGAAATACTTGCTTCCTGGGAGCTAAAGGGAGCCAGGGGAGTAATCGCCGACATACCGTCCGCCATGCCGGGCATAGATGGTTTCTGGGCTTTCTCCCTCTGGCGCTTCCCGGCTCTGGGAAAGACCTATGACCAACTTACCCAAGAGGAACGGGAAGGTTTGGATGACCACTGGGCCCAATTACGCACGAAGGTGCAGGAATTCTTCAGACGAAAATGGATGCAAGACCAATAGTCAGTAACCAAATCCCCATCTTCTTATGCCGCTTCGCAGATACGTTACAATACGCCATGATAAGTATCAGGTGAAAAGAATCTGGCTAATTCCCTTCGTATAATCCGGCCCATGATTCGCCTTATGATCCGTCGTATGATCCGCGCTAGACCCGTATAGCCTGTTCCACTTAATTCAATAACTTGGAGCCCAACTTGACCACCACCAACATGGCCCCAGATTCCATCGACGATGTTCAAAATCTACTGAGGCAACAGTCCTACGTCGCCGACCGCTCGCTGGCTGTGCCCATATTCCTATCTTTGAAGTTGCAGCGTCCTCTCTTTCTCGAGGGCGAGGCAGGAGTCGGCAAGACTGAAATCGCCAAAGCGTTGGCCACCGGCCTGGACACGGATCTCATCCGGCTACAGTGCTACGAGGGTTTGGACATCAACCACGCCATCTACGAGTGGAACCATGCCCGTCAATTGCTGGAAATCAGGCTGATGGAAGCCGAAGGCGGGTTGGACCGGAAAGCCGCAACATCAAATCTGTTCAGCGACGAGTTCTTGATTAAACGGCCCTTGCTTCAAGCCATCGACAGCAGCAGGGACAAGTCTCCCGTCCTACTCATCGACGAGTTGGACCGCGCCGACGAAGAGTTTGAAGGTTTCTTATTGGAACTGCTGGCCGACTTCCAGATAACCATCCCCGAGTTAGGCACGATTCAAGCAGTACACCGGCCAATAGTAATCATCACCTCCAACCGGACTCGGGAGATTCACGACGCCCTGAAGCGCCGCTGCCTTTATTACTGGATCGATTACCCGGATTTTCAGAAAGAGATGCAGATTGTCACCTCCAAGCTGCCCGATGCGCCCAGGCGTTTGGCCGAGCAGGTCACTGGCTTTATTCAGGAGCTCCGCCAGACCGAGCTCTATAAAATACCGGGCATCTCCGAGACCGTTGATTGGACCGCCGCCCTCTTGGCGCTGAACCAGAAAGAACTCGACCCATCGGTGATCGACGACACGCTGGGGATAATCTTGAAATACCAAGACGATATCGAGTTGGTGCGCGGCGAACCGGTGCGAGCCATGCTGGACCGTTCCCGGAATCAGGGTCCCCGCCGGGGTCGCGGTGGCGGCGGCGGGTGAGTTCCTTGCCTACCAAAGCCTCAACCAACGGGACAAGTTCCGACGGCGATACCGGTCATATTCTCCACAGCGTGTTGCTATTCGCGGAAGTGCTGCGGGGTCTAGGCTTGGACGTGGGCTCCGGAAATGTATTGGACCTTGTCCGCGCCACCGAATATTCACCCATAGGTCGAAAGCAGGACTTTTACCATGCTGCCCGCTGCCTCTTGGTCCACCGCAAGCAGGACATGCCCCTGTTCGATGAGGCATTCCAGGTTTTCTGGCGCAAACCCAAGACCCGCACGACCACGCAGAATATTCGTTCCATGGGAGAACAGACTCGCTTCCGAAAACCACAGGTTGCTCCGCCACCCGGCGCCGAAACCGGGACGGAGGGCGGCAGCGCTGGCGAAAACGACGACGCTGGGGGCAGCGTAGACCTAACCCGGACCTACAGCGCCAGAGAGGTGCTGCGAGAAAAAGACTTCTCGGAGTTCTCTACCACCGAAATAAATCAGTCCCGCCGGATGATGGCCGAGCTCACCTGGAAAATGGACCTCCGTCGTACTCGCCGATTGATTCCGGGACGAGGCCAACAACTGGACCTGCGCAAAACCCTGCGGCTCAACTTGAAGTACGGTGGCGAGCCCATAGAGCTAGCCCACCTCACCCAAAAGGACAAACTGCGTCCCTTGGTGCTAATCTGCGACGTTAGCGGCTCCATGGAACGTTACACGCGCATGTTGCTGCACTTTATCCACACGATTTCCGGGGAAGTAAAACAGGTCGAAGCCTTTCTATTCGCAACCCGATTGACGCGTATTACAAGGTATCTGAGCCACAGGGGAGTGGACCAGACGGTGGACGAAGTTGCCAAGGCGGTTCCCGACTGGGCTGGCGGAACGCGAATCGGCCAAGCGCTGAAGACCTTTAATTTTCAGTGGTTGAGACGGGTTTTGAGTGGCGGCGCAGTGGTGCTGATAATCTCCGACGGTTGGGACCGCGGCGAGCCTGAATTGCTGGCTCAAGAAGCAGCGCGGCTACAACGCAGTTGCCATCGGCTGATTTGGCTCAACCCTTTGCTGGGCTCTCCCAGATACCAGCCATTGACCAGGGGGATGCAGGCAGCGATGCCCTACGTGGATGATTTCCTTCCGGTGCATAACTTAAACAGTCTGGAAGCCTTGGCCAAGCACCTGAACTCGTTGAGCACCAAACGCCAACTTGGCCCTCATTACCGTCCTAAGCTACAGGAAGAAGCGGATACCTCAGAAGCGGTTCTTCCAGACTCATCGCCATTGGACCCCAGATTGGCGCCAACATTCCGCCATCCTCTCTGGGGAAGAGGCCGCTAGCCAGTGCCCTGCTCCTCTAACGCCCTAGGCGCAGCGACCTTTTGACCATCTTTCGCCGCAACATCAGCCAGGTGAGATTCATTTTTCGCCAAACCCGGAAAAATCCGCCGCGGAAACCCAACTCCATCAACGCAAAAGACGCTATAGCCAGAATTCCGCCTACTATGGCGTCCAGGATGAAATGGTTCCCGGTGATGATGATGGCCAGGAAGGTTAATATCGGGTAAAAAACGCCAGCAATCCTGAACCAACCCTTGAACGTTCGCATGAACAAAACGCCCAATATCACCGTCCAACTAAAGTGCAGGCTGGGCATGGCCGCTTGAGCATTGTAAAAAACTGCCATATCTGAGCCACCGTAAAAACCAGGGCCAAGCTCCTGAATCGTGTTGACGAAATATTGAGTAACGTTGAATGGCGAAGTGACGGGGAAAAGCATGAAAATCAATAAGGCGCCAACCAAATTTATTACCACCACGCTCCGGTAGTAATAGTATTTGGGACGATTCACGACGTAGAGAGCCGCACCGGTAACGACGATTACCGGCCAATAGGTAATTATGTAGGTCCAGTTGAGAACAGCGGCAAAAACCTTCACATTGGACAACACCCAGGACTGCCATCCCGGTTCCCAAAAGAAACCCAATGCCTTCTCAAAAGAGATTATCCGCCCGGCGTTTTCCATGCCGATGCCGCTATAGTCAGAGAAGACCAACCCACGGGTGAAAAAGTAGATCAGATAGGCACCCACTACCAGGGATAATTCAAATATGTGGGCTTTTCTAGCCGACAAGTTCCGAATAAATGGGATCTGTTCCCCTCGGGGCCGCAAGGCCGCCAGACGCATCGAAACAAAAACCCCCAAGGGCTCGATCGATTCGGTGATTCGGCTTCGTTTAATCAGCATGCTTTTTAAATCGAGCCTCAACCGGTTTTTGACCTGAAGCCAGCAGTACCGAGAAGTTTCGGTAGGAACAGTCTGCGCTTGAAGCCCAACTCTACCACGGCGAAGGCCAACATAATCAGGATAGATCCTCCAACCGCATCCATAATGTAATGATTGCCGGTAATCGTTATGGCCAGAAGCGTCATTGTGGGGTAGAGAACCCCCACAACCTTGAACCATTTTCCCGGTGTTCGAAGGAAAAGGATGCCGAACATGAGGGTCCAGCTAAAGTGGAGGCTTGGCATGGCTGCGTAGGGATTGTAGTAGCTGGCCAGTTCCCTGCTGGCGTAAAACGCAGGACCAAAAGCTTTTATCGTGTCCACGAAGTGTTCCGCCATCATGCGCGGTGGAGCCAACGGGAACAACATGAAGCCAATCAACGCAACGATAAAGCTGACCAAAACTAGGTTCCGGTAATATCGGTATCGCTGCCGGTTGACTAAGTAGAGGATAAATCCCGTGGTCAGCAAAATGGGCCAGAAGGTGACTATATAGGCCCAGTTGAAGAAGATTACCAGATTCTTGGCGCTCTCGATGACCCAGGCCTGCCAGTCCGGTTCCCAAAAGAATCCCAGGGATTTCTCCAAAGAGATAATCGATTTGGCATTGGCAATAGCAGTGGCACCGAAGTCGTCGAACACCAGAGCACGGGAGTACATGTAGGCCCAGTATGCCCCCGCGACAATGGCCAATTCGCGCATATGAGGCGCGGCGGCCCTGACGAAAGCAGGTCCTCCGTTTTGAAGCCGAGCTGGGATAAACCAGCGGGTTTCCATTACCCTACTCCATCTCTCCCCAGGTTTGCTAGGAATTGAGTAAGAATCAGGATAGCCTAATTTCTACCTTATTCTTATCAACAATAGGTGCGCCAGCCACACCGAAGAATAGAAAGAGCCGGTACGCAGTAATAAAATCGGATATGGATAACAATTGCGGTTCCCGGTTTCTATTAGATAAATCTACTAAATAGCTCTTTCCGATATTAAGCTAATAAGAAAATAGACCCAACAACCGGATTGGCTCAATCGCCAACGTGCTCCTCGATCTTCTCCTCATCGGACAAGGTTTCCAAAGTTGGCTCAGCGACTGGTTTGCTGGTCCCGTTGGCGTTGTTCCCGTTGGTCGGCTTTTTGGCCGGTTCAATCGAAAGAGGCACAGGCACGCTTTCCGGCTGTAAATCCAGCGGTCCACGCTTTCGGGCGGCGCGGCTGCCAGTATAAACGCTACAGGACATGCAACCCACCCATTTTTGCGGTGAGTAACCTTCCTTGAACATACCTCTAGCTGTTGTATAGTCCTCGCCGCTCCATATCTCCTTGACCGAATGGGTGCTCACGTCGCCGAAATCCTCAGCCTTATCGGTCAAGTAACAGCAGGGCGCAAATCCTCCGTCCCAGTTGACCACGGCGCTACGCCACAGACGCCAACAGCGCAATCCGTCTTCTTTGTAGGGTTTGAAGAATGGCTGTTCGCGAAGAAACTCGGTCCGTTCTATGGGAAGCCATCGCTGGGCTTCTTCTTTGTCTTCCATGCCATGGGGGAAGTCCACGTTCTTGAAGATGACCGAATCTACTCCCATGTCCGCCGCCATTTGCTTGGCTTCAGCCATCTCGTGCTCGTTCTGGCGCATGACTATGAACTGCCATTCCATGTGAGGAGTGGTGTAACCCAACTCGCGCCTTTTTTCCACCAATAATTTGACGTTGTCCAGCACCCGTTGAAGAATCCCACCTACCCGGTACTGCTCGTAAACCTCTTGAGTTACGCCGTCCAAAGAAACAATCATCACGTCCAAGCCGGATTTGATGATATTTTCCGCCATCTCTTCGGTCAAGGGCTTGTTCAAGTTGGTGCTTATAATCGTGGCAATCTTATTTTGGTGAGCGTAGGCTACAAATTCGTGTATCCGGCGGTTCAAGAATGGCTCGCCCCAACTGTACAGGCTCAGCCAAACACAATAGTCCTTAATTTGGTCTATGGTTTTGGTGTAGGTGTCATAGTGCATCGTGCCTTTGTCCCGGTGGATAGTGCCCAGCCCGGTGTGGCACAACGGACACTTAAGCTGGCAGATGTTGGTGGTATCGATTTCCCACTCGAAGGGCATCCCCCACACCTTTCGTCGCCCCACACGTAGCTGTATCTCAATGCGGAGCACATTGAACAGTTTCTTCCAGCTAAAATATCGGAAAGCCAGGGCAGCACGCTGCTCACTGCGGTCACCGGCAAGAGCATTGGTTATTCTGCCTATCTGAAGCCCATCCCAGAGCCAAACAATTTTATTGATTACTGGATTAGGTTTAATCACAAAACACCTATTTTGGAAATAGGGGTAATTTTATTGAGTTGCCGGGCGACTAATGGGGTAAATTACCAGGTCTGCACGGACGGTCAAACCTCTGGGCCATCGAACCCAAATTCCAAGTTTAGAATACCGCTGAGCCTCCAGCTTGGCTAATAAAGCAGCCCTATCATACTCCTCAAAATAACCGGGATTCAACCGTTTTCGTTCCTAGAAAACGAATTTATGGGCCAACGGTGTTCGATTGCCATCACAATTCTCCAAATTCGGACATAAGCTCTATTTTTGACGAATTATCGGGTACCGTCATCGCCTTACGTTTATCTGCCGTATTGCCCCATGACTCCCCTAACTTGAAATTCCTCGTCATTCACTGCCCCTTCTTCAAACAAACGAAGAATAATCGAAGAACAATCAAAACAGTTGCGAAAAGTTTACCAAACTCGAGCTTGATGCGAAACCACAAGTAACCGAGAATAAATTGACGCCAATTACCCGGCGAGAGTATGCTTTAACGACCCTCTACAAATGCGTTTGATCGAATGCATTGCTGAGGGATTTCGTTTCTATAGAGACTTTTCGAGGGGCTTATCTATAGAAACTTTCCCGAAGTCAGCACCGAATACAGCGTTTCTTGACCAAATTCAACCAACGGGCAACGGTTAGAAGTGCCGCAAAACGACGAGCTAAAGGTAGTTAGAGAACCAAACGTCATGATCCCCATGAGGGACGGTGTACGTTTGGCCGCCCACATCATCAGGCCGGAAGGGCCGGGACGCTACCCGGTTTTGATCACCAGAGGTCCCTACGGCAAGGACAGTTATCTGGACAATCCGGATCATTCCATCTGGTTCTTCCCGAAACACGGCTACGTGGTGGTCAGCCAAGACTGCCGTGCCCGTTTTGAGTCCGAAGGCGATTATTACGACCCGTTGTTCCAAGAAGTGAATGACGGCTACGACACGGTGGAATGGGCAGCCCGCCAACCATGGTCCAACGGCCGGGTCGGCACCACAGGACAGTCTTACTTGGGCGCGACTCAATATACACTGGCTACCAGCAATCCCTTGCCACCCCATCTTCAGGTCATGGCGCCGTTTTCCGCCTCCGCAGACTTTCATGAAAGCTGGGGCTACCATACCGGTGGAGCCATGGAATGGGGATGGATGGTTCCATACGCAATCTTTAAGGGACGCAACACGCTGGAACGACTGGGTAGAGAAGATTTGCTGGCCCAGATGGACGAGTATGTTCTGCCCACGGACAATTTTGCTCAACCGTTAAAGGACGAGTGGTTCAGCCACCTCCCGCTTAAAGATTGGGTGGAGCGTCTGAAAGAAGCAGCTCCTTACTTTGGCGAATACCTGGAGAACGAGGGCGATGGCCCTTACTGGCGGCAAATAAACCTGCTTGAGCACGTGGAAAACATCAATCTCCCCATGTTTCATGTCAGCTCTTGGTACGATATCTTTCTTGAGGGCGCTCTGAATGCTTATCAGGCGCTGCGAGAGCGGGGAGGAAGCGAACTAGCGAGGCAAAACCAGAAGCTACTGATCGGCCCATGGGCCCACATCCGGCCCTATACCGCGCCCACATCCGGTGAGACCGGGGACATCGATTTTGGCCCGGAGGCCAAGATTGAGCTTCATAGGTACTTGTTGCGCTGGTTCAATTACTGGCTCAAGGACATCGATACTGGAATCATGGACGACCCTCCGGTGCGTTTGTTCGTTATGGGCGAGAACAAGTGGCGAGACGAGCAAGAATGGCCTCTGGCTCGAACCCACTACACCCGTTACTACATTCACTCTGATGGTCCCGCCAATTCCAGGTCGGGGTCTGGCACGCTATCTACTGCGCCCCCTGGAGATGAACCGGCCGACGCATATCAGTACGATCCGAAGAACCCGGTGCCCACTCTAGGAGGGAATACCCTGATTATTCCCCAAGGAGTGGCCAATCAGGTTTCCGTGGAAGACCGGGAAGACGTTTTAGTCTATTCAACTGAACTTTTAACTCGTGACACGGAGGTGACCGGTCCCATAATGGTCCACCTCTTCGCCGCCAGCAGCGCCGTGGACACAGATTTCACGGCCAAGTTAGTGGATGTGCGCCCAGACGGTTACGCTCACAATATTCAAGACGGCATAATCCGGGCGAGGTACAGGAATTCCAAGTCCGAGCCATCACTAATCGCGCCGGGCCAGGTATACGAGTACGTCATTGACCTCTGGTCAACCAGTCATTTATTCAAAGTGGGCCACCGGATTCGGCTTGATATATCCAGCAGTAATTTCCCTCGTTTTGATCGTAACCCCAACACCGGAACGCCGATCGGTCAAGATGACCGGATGGAAGTGGCCAACCAAAGTGTCCACCACCGGGAGGGTTTCGCCTCCTATGTGGTGCTGCCGATAATTCCAAGATAGGCCAACGCCACGGTCGCCGAGTGAAAACAGGGCTAAACCCAGATTTTGCAATTTAGCTCAGTCATCATGATTTCCAGTGTTTATGATTTCAGTCTTTAGGATTAAATGAGATTGGGCCTTATAGGGGAGGGTCGAAATGGTTAGAGCGGATTTTGACCAACAGCTTTCGGCTTTACAACAAGAAGTTGAAGTTCTAGCCGGAATCGTGGAGAAGTCGATAAACCGGGCTGTCGACGCATTAAAGCGGCGGGACTTGGAAGAATCTCAGCGGGTAATCCAAGACGACGATTACATCGACCAGAAGCGTTTTGAGATTGAAGAGCGCTGTATCGACCTGATAGCCACCCAGCAACCCATGGCCCGGGACTTGAGGGTAATCATCGCCCTGCTCCACATCGTGGTGGAACTGGAGCGAATGGGCGACTATGCCGAGGGCATTGCCAAGATTAGCATCGCAATGGGAGATTCTCCCCCATTGAAGCCCCTGATTGACATCCCCCGAATGGCCGAAAAGGCCACTGAAATGTTGCGAGACAGCATCGACTGTTTGCTTAACCGGGACCTAGTGAAGGCTCACCAGGTTTGCCAGGCTGACGATGAAGTAGACGACCTCTATGACCAAGTCTACCGCGAATTGCTCCTGTTCATGATTCAGGACCCCCAGACCATTCAGCGGGCAACCTACTTGCTGTGGGTGTCCCACGATTTGGAGCGGATTGCCGACCGGGCCACCAACATCGCTGAGCGGGTAATCTTCTTGGTCACTGGCAAGCTAACCGAGATTAACGTATCTAAGTACTGAATTGGTCCGTCTATTGCCAACACACCGGCGGCGGCTGATACTTGGCTTTCATTGTAAAGCCGTCAGAGCCAGGTTAAGCCGTCAGAGCCAGTTCCAACTGCCTTTGCTGGACTCGCATCCGGCGCAGCTCCGTCTTGGTTGCCAATCCCCAATTCCGTCTCGACTCATCTACCAAATCCAGCACCTTACGGGTGTAGTCCCGTGGCGCATAGGTTTTCTGGTAGAGGGAATTGTAGCCTAGAGCCAAGCGGGGATACGCCTCGCTAAGCATGGGCATGAACCACTCTCTGGAGCCGGGTTTTAGGAACAGGACATTGGCGCCCAAGTATTGGGCACCGTGATCTGCAGCGGCCTCAGCCACTGCGTCAATGCTTTCGGCGTTGTCGGATATACCCGGAAGAAGGGGTGCCATCATTACTCCTGCTTGCACCCCGTTTTCCACCAGGAACTGCATGGCCTCCAGACGGGCCATCGGGCTAGGTGCGCCGGGCTCGGTGAGTTTCCAGACGTCCTCGTCTATGCTTCCTACGCTGAAGGTGACCCGCACATCCGCCACATCTCCCAATTCTTGCAATACGTCCAAGTCTCGTCTGACCAGCACTCCTTTGGTGGTGATTGACACTGGATTCTCGAACTCCCGAAGCACCTGGAGAATCCGTCTGGTCAATTCGTATTGGGCCTCGGCTGGCTCGTAGGGGTCCGAAGCCGTGCCTATAGCAATGGCCTCCCTCTGCCACTTGGGACGGCGCAACTCCTGTCGCAGGATTTCCGGAGCGTTTACCTTGGCGAAGACCCGCTGCTCGAACTCCCGGCCGGAGTCCAACCCCAGAAACTCGTGGGTGGGACGGGCGTAACAGTAGGTGCAGGCATGGCGGCACCCGCGGTAGGGGTTTAATGTCCATCGGAACTGAAAGTCCGGGACATCGATCCGGTTAAGTAATGTTTTACAGAATATCTCTTGTACTTCTGCGCCAGCCATGCTCACCCTCTCTGATAATTATTTATAGCACATTTGTACTAATAATAGGGCTGGGCACACAGACGGTCAAGGAGAAGTTGTCAGGGAGAAGCCGCTAAAGCTAAGTTCGCCAACAAATGCCATAGGCAAAACGCAAATGTTGTTTCACTCAATAAACGGCCGAGTTTTGGGCATTAGAACGGACGGCGGTGACCCTGTGGTGTTCCTCTACTTCCGGTAGATGTATCCGCCGGGGGCACGTTCGCAGTTCAAGCGCCGGTTAAGGTGGAGACCCTCAAGGACAAACTCTATGGCCGAAGCTATGACCTCGGGCCTTTCGTCTTCAGTGAGATTCTTTACGGCAGATGCCAACTCGGGGATATCTTTGAGCAACGCTGGATAGTCGGAACAGGGTTTTTCACTCCCAGTCTCTACCAGCTTGCCCATGTCGAATGCCATAACCAAGTCTTCCAAATCCGCCAAATCGAAGTAATCTCCAAAGACTCGCAATACGGCCTTTCGAGTCAAATCGTCGGTTACCCGGTTTTCCCGGCCTTCCTCGAATGTTTCCAGCTCAATCTTCCCCGAGAAAGACGCTGCGATGAACGGCAGGTCGCTGGTCCTGGGGCAGGTCCATTTGTCGCGGTGAACGATTGACCGGCGGAGAGCGTTGCCCAGCAAGGTTTCAAAGTTGGCGATGGACACCCGAACACTCACGCCAGAGCGCTGGTTGATTTCGCTGCTCTGCCGCGCCTGGAACGTAGCTTCCGCCAGAATCTGCTTCATGTATTCGGGCACAATGATGCTGTCTTCGTCGGGGAAGCGTGCCCGCTCTTGGTCCATGATGGTGATTTCTTCATGGGTCGTCATTGGGTAATGGGTATGAATCTGAGAGCCGTACCGATCTTTCAATGGTGTGACGATGCGGCCACGGTTGGTGTAGTCCTCGGGGTTGGCGGTGGACACGACGTAGACATCAAGGGGCAGCCGAATGCGGTAGCCTTTGATTTGGACATCCCGCTCCTCCATCAGATTGAAAAGCCCCACTTGTATGCGCTCCGCCAGGTCAGGCAGTTCATTGATACAGAAAATACCACGGTTGGTCCTAGGCACCAGACCATAGTGGATGGCCAATTCGTCGGAGAGATAGTGCCCCTCAGCAACTTTGATGGGATCGATTTCCCCGATTAAATCGGCGATGGAGATATCAGGAGTGGCCAGCTTTTCCGCATACCGGTCGTCTCTGGGAATCCACTCAATAAGGGTGTCATTCCCCTTGTCGGCCACCAAGTCCCGGCATGGTCGGCATATCGGATCGTAAGGGTTATCATTAATCTCACAGCCAGCGATTTTGGGCACGAATTCGTCCAGCAAGTTGACCATGGAACGAATCAAGCGGGACTTGGCCTGGCCCCTTTCTCCCAGAAGGATGATGTCCTGGCCTGCCAGGATGGCGTTTTCCAACTGGGGAATCACGGTATCCTCGAAGCCGATGATTCCAGGGAAAACAATCTCTTCAGCCCTGATTTTGGCGATAAGGTTGTTCCTCATCTCCTCTCGAACTGGGAGGACCTTATAACGGGAGCGGCGCAATTGGCCAATGGTCTGGGCTTTCTTAGCAGCAGGCATTCTTAAAGCTCCGTAATAACTTAAGGGGTGGCCAGGCACGGCTGGCGGGGTACTGAAGAATCGGGTGTATAGCAGGACAGACGCGAAATTCCGCCACTTCCGTAATACTCAATATAGCGACAGTATAACGTATAAGAAGCGGCGAAACCGGCCTATATCCGCCGGCGGGGTCTATCGGCATATTCTAGTCGTAGACCGAGATTATCAAACATACGCTGTTCCCACGGGCCTCGCCGTGCCTTATAATTAAACCAGCAAAAGAGCAAGCGAAGTTATGTGGCATAGATTAGCATTCCCATTGTTATACTTCCTGGCCCCTAGGCTGCTGCCCAAGATAATTAGGAACTTGCGGCTGGTATGGCGGCTGACTTGGGACAAACGGGTGCCCATGGTTCTCCGGGCGCTCGTTCCCTTGGCGATTCTTTACGCCCTGTCGCCCTTCGACTTGATTCGAGACCGTATTCCTATTGTCGGTCGGTTCGATGACCTGATTATCATGGGATTCGCTGTGTTATTCCTACTAAAACTCTCTCCTCAGCACGTGCTTGACGAGCACTCCGGGAGGCCCAAGGTTTCCAACCGGCCCGAGGACAAAGACCCTTCAAAAGTCGTAGACGGCACCTCAAAGTTAATCGACGATTGACATCACAGAACTTTGCCGGACTTCACGGGAGCTAAACCCAGAACCAAGGTAGGTCAGGCTGGATAAGGCTCTTGTGGCTCAAACACTATGTCTCTAACCTCAGCTGGAAATACCCCTGTGAGTACGCCCAAGCCGATTGTTCCCAACCAGGGCATGGGCCTTTACATTCACGTCCCCTTTTGCGCCACCAAGTGCCCCTACTGCGACTTTAATACCTATCAGGGCATTGAATCGCTGCTGGAACCTTACCTGGAGGCTCTGACCACCGAGATCCAACTTTGGGGCCGGGTTCTGTCCAATCCCACAGTCAACACCGTTTTCCTGGGCGGCGGCACCCCTTCTTATCTGCCCGAGCACCATCTGCCAAGAATATTTGAGGTCATTAACTCGTTGTTCGTTTTGCGGAAAGACGCAGAAATCACCGTTGAGGCCAACCCGGACGACCTGAACCAATCAAATTGCACTGCTTGGCTTCGCCTGGGTATCAACCGCCTCAGCATCGGCGTCCAGAGCTTGGACGATGGGATGCTCAAATTACTTGGCCGACGCCATGACTCCAGGCAGGCAATAAATGCCGTCGAGGCTGCTCAAGTAGCCGGGTTCACCAACGTCAATCTTGACTTGATGTACGGTCTTCCGGGCCAGTCCATGGACCAATGGCAAGACACCCTCCAAAGGGTGGCCTCACTGTCGCCCAAGCACCTTTCCTTGTACGCCCTGACCCCTGAAGAAGGAACACCGCTGCACCAATGGTTAAAGGATGGAAGCGTACCGAATCCAGACAGTGACTTGGCGGCGGATATGTACCAACACGCCAGGGACCACCTGGCCGAAGCCGGGTTCCACCATTACGAGATTTCCAATTGGTCCCTCCCGGACTGTCAGGCTATTCACAACCTTGGGTATTGGCGCAATCTTCCCTATCTGGGTGTAGGGCCGGGAGCACATTCTCGCCTGGGCGCCTACCGCTTCTGGGATGTCTCCTCTCCTAGAAGCTACCTGGCCAAAGTCAAAAAATGGGCAGCAAGCAACCCGGGAGCTTATCAGGGCTTGACCGAGGCCGCGTTGGAAAGCGCATCGCCGGTGGATGGTTGGGAGCACATCAGCCCCGAGATTGACAGCTCGGAAATGATGATACTGGGCCTACGGCTGCTGGACGGCATGGACTTGGGAGAAGCATCGGCCCGGGTTGGCCAGGACTTGGAGGCCATCTACGGCGCGCAGATTGATGAACTGACTGGACTGGGGCTGCTGGAGCGCAGTAACGGCCTCTTGCGCCTGACGACCGAGACCTACCTAGTTGCCAATCAGGTGTTTACCCGTTTCGTGGGATGACTTAAGCCGCGCATGAAGCTGCCAAATGCCGAAAATGCTTACGTGCCCTCGGCGAAACTTGTCGAGTACTTATTGTCCGAAATCCATCCCATAGGCAGAGCCAAGCACTTTTTCTGAAAAATCTGAGTTATGATAATACAAACGCCGGGACCCTTGAGCGAGACTTGCTGGCTTTCGCTCATGACATTAGCGTTGGAGAAACGATAGTTTCGGAGTGGGGAATTAAATACGTCATTACCAGTGCCCTTCATACTCCCAGCGGAGAATCCGTTTACTTGCGAACCGTTTGGATTGTCGACCAAGGTGAATCACGACCCCGTTTCGTAACCGCATACCCGGATTGAGCAGCAGCGAGAGGAAGTAGATGATTGGAGAACTAGATACGATTGTCCTCACGCATGACATAAATGAACATGGCTTGGAGCGAGGGGACGTCGGGGCAGTAGTCCATTGTTATCCCGGCGGCAACGCTTTCGAGGTTGAGTTCGTAACAGGAGAGGGCAGCACTGCTGCTGTATTGACTCTTGCCGCTTCGGGTATTCGCCCGATGGGCAAAGGCGAGATTCTCCACGCTCGAGAGTTCACGGCTGCGTAACTAAGCGACAGATAGGTCTAAAATTTTTTGTGAACCCGCATTCCCCAATTAAACCCAATGGGACAATTATGGGAAATCAGGACTAACCATGTACGTCATCGGCACCGCCGGCCACGTGGACCACGGCAAGTCCACCCTAGTAAAAGCGCTAACAGACATTGACCCCGACCGGTTGCCCGAGGAAAAAGCGCGGGAAATGACCGTGGACTTGGGTTTTGCCTGGATGACACTGCCCAGCGGCCGGGAAGTGAGCATCGTCGACGTGCCCGGCCACGAAAGGTTCATCAAGAACATGCTGGCAGGCGTGGGCGCCATCGACCTAGCCATGCTAATTGTGGCTGCCGATGAAAGCGTTATGCCCCAGACCAGAGAGCACTTGGCCATCCTGGACATCCTCCATATCCGCCGCAGTTTGGTGGTCATTACCAAAACCGATTTGGTTGACGAAGAGATGGTTGAACTGGTCAAGGCAGAGGTTGAAGATGCCTTAGAAGGCACCTCTTTCCAAGGCTGCCCTATGGTGGGCGTCTCGGCTTACACCGGGGATGGCTTGGACGATCTGAGTTCAGCCCTCGACCAGATTCTGGACAACACCGAAGAGCGGGCCGACTTGGGCAGACCCCGTTTGCCGGTGGACCGCTGCTTCTCCATAACGGGCTTCGGAACCGTAGTCACCGGCACTCTGATTGACGGAGTTCTGGCCGTGGGTCAAGAAGTGGAACTGGCCGGTTCAGGACAGCGGGGAAGAATCAGGGGCCTGCAAAGCCACAAGAACAAGGTAGACCATACACAACCGGGCGTTCGGCTGGCAGTAAACATATCCGGGCTGTCCCGGGATGATGTGGAACGGGGAGACGTACTTACCAACCCCGGCTGGCTGAGGCCGACCCGGCGATTGGACGCCAAGATTAGGATGGTCAAGGGAGCGCCTCACTCTCTGAGACACAACCAAGGAGTAACCTTCCATCTCCTATCCAGCGAAGCCACGGCCCGAGTGAGGCTTTTGGATGCTGACCGTTTGGCTCCGGGCACCGAGGGTTGGGTTCAGATACTGCTGGATGAACCGATGCCCATGGTGAGGGGCGACTTTTTCGTAGTCAGGTCCGCTGAAGATACCCTGGGTGGAGGCCAAGTGGTGGACCCCACTCCACGGCGCAGACACCGGCGGTTCAACCCCGATGTGGTAGAACGGCTCATGATGCTGGACGAGGGCACCGGTGAGGACATTCTTCTAACAGTGGCCGAGCAATGGGGCCCCTGCGACCTCACCTCGCTGTCCCTCAGGTCGAACCTTTCAGAATCTGAGGTTTTGGAGCGCATTCCAAGTCTCTCCCAAGACGGCCAAGTTATGGTTTTGGGAAAGCTTGGTTCAGACAAGGACGCAGTGGTCTACTCGACTCAGGGTTGGACCGTCCTGAAAAGCAAGGCCTTTGTCGCCCTCCAGACCTATCACACCCAAAACCCGCTACGCCCGGGAGTCCCAACTCAAGAGGTTCGTAGCCGTTTGGATCTGCCCCAACCAATATTTATCCGGGTATTGGCCCAACTCGCCAAAGAGGGAATGGTAGTGGAGACGGGCCGGTCATTGCGGCTGCCCGACCACCAAGTGGAACTAACTCCACAGATGGAACAGCAAGTAGAGGCCTACTTAACGTCGTTGAGGAAGGACCCTTATTCCCCCACAAGCGAACATCCGCTGGACACCGAGTTGTTGGCGGTCTTGATTGACGGAGGGAAGGTGGTCAAGGTCAACGATTCCGTCGTATTTACCGCAGAAGCCTACAAAGAGATGTCCGATAAGATAATTGCCCACCTGAAATCCGAAGGGAGCATTACCGTGGCCGACGCCAGGACCATGTTCGACTCCAGTCGCAAATTCTTGTTACCCCTGCTGGAGTATCTGGACCAGCAACAGATAACCCGGCGGGTTGGCGACGAGCGAGTGTTGAGGTAGCGCGGCCCCAACCAATCCCAAAGAGATTACTCTTTTATCGAGGTAGCGCCGTGCCTTTAGACTTGGGAGAGATTACTCTTCAACTGGAACAGAGGGCCCAATCCTTGGGCCAGACAAAGGCAGGACGAGACCAGCGACTGCAAGCGTTGCTGGAGACCGCCAACCATGTTGACCCTGCGACGGTCAGAGACAGCACTGAATCAGCCTTTGACCGGCCCTATCTTGCTGCAGTTGCGGAAGAAGGATTGTTAGGTAGTCAAACGCCTCCCCCGGCGCCCGACGACTGGCAAGTGGCGGCGGTTGACGGCTCTCACATAGATGTGGACCGGCATCTGCCAGTGGCCTGCTTCCTGATAAACCTGGGTGGATGCGTTCTGACCTATGGCGCTAATCCCAACGCCGATTTTTTCAGCCGATCCCAACTGGCCACGGAACCTTCTGACCTCAGCATTGCCGACCCAGGCAACACTTCCCAAGAAGAACAGGTCAGCGGCCAGCTGCTGGGCTTGATGAGAACTGTTGGGGAGTTAGAGCGGCTGGCGCAGGTTGTAAGTGATCTTCCTCCGGAGTTGCCAACCTTGGCTTTGGTGGACGGTTCGTTGGTGCTATGGGGTCTGTCCGGGCAAGGCTACAAACCCTTCGTGCGGGACGCCATAATCCGTGACCGGTTGCTACCCGCAATGGAGAAATTGCGGGAGATGGCCCAAACTCGTTCCGTTGCGCTGGCTGCCTACGTGTCCCTCCCCCGCAGTACCGAGGTAGTGAATGCCGTCAGGTGCTGCATCTGCCCCCACGATATAAATCATTGCCGCCAATCCTGTGGCAGCCGCCGGTCAACCGCTACTACCTGCGACATTGCCAACGAGTTCTTGGACCGTGATTTGTTCCAAAACCTACTTCCATCCGGTTGGCGCTCTCCGGTCTACCGAACCAACTCGTCGGTGCCACGGGAACACTACGGGAAAGAGCAGCAGGTGTATTTCTATTACCTGCAAAGCGAAGAGGAGATTGGGAGGGTGGAGATTCCCGCCTGGGTCGCTCTCGACGAAAAGCTTCTTGGGCTCAGCCATAGCCTTATATTGGACCAATGCCAGAGGGGTCAGGGCTACCCCGTGGCCATCTCCGAGTCCCACGAGCAGGCGGTGATTCATACCTCCGACCGGCGAGTGTTCAAACAAATGGTTTCCGAAGCCCTAGAACGCCAAGGTCTATTCTCCTACACCTCGGAGAAGGACCGGTCAAAACGGTCTCCATGGGTCTGATCTCCCTGGCTGTGAACTTCGGGGCTGTAAGTCACGGTTTGTGCGACCAGTGAGAAAACGTTCCAAACGGCAATCCAGGTAGCAGGGTAACAGGGGTCCAATCCGAACTACGGGGGGTAATTCATGTTGCGTACACAAATCTGCGATTTGTTGGGAATCGAGCATCCGATTATCAACGCTCCCATGTCGGGGACAGCCACAGCGGTGTTAGCTGCTGCGGTTTCCGAAGCTGGCGGATTTGGAATGATTGGAGCGAGCCTCAGTACCGACCCTTCCTGGGTGCGGGACCAAATCCAGCGTGCTCGAGAGCTCACATCGCGTCCTTTCGGCGTGGGCTTTATATCCTCCGGCCCAGGCTTGGAAATGGTGATTACAGCGGTACTGGACGAAAAAGTGGCCGCTGTAAGCCATTCATTCGTTGATCCAACACCCTTTATACGGGAAGCTCACTCAGCGGGCGTAAAAGTATTGGCTCAAGTCCAGACCATGGCCGATGCCAGTTCCGCGGTCGACGCGGGCGCAGACATCATCACTGCCCAGGGGAGCGAAGCTGGCGGCCACACAGGACACTTGGGGACCATGTCTTTCGTCGCAGCCGTGCTGGACATAGCGGGCAATATTCCAGTGGTAGCCTCAGGAGGCATCGCCGACGGTCGCGGCCTAGCGGCGGCATTGATATTGGGCGCCGATGCCGTTTGGATCGGCACCAGGTTCGTAGCCAGCAAGGAATGGGCGGGCGACGAATGGATAAAGGAACGTATCGTTTCGGTAAACTCCGACGATACTATCTTGACCAGGGTTTACGACCTGGCAGCAAACGCGCCGTTTCCATCGACTGTCGGCGACCGGGTTTTACGTAACGACTTCACCAACACCTGGCACGGGCGAGAGACCGAACTTTTGGCCCGCCGGGGTGAGTTGCAAGAAGAAATAACGACCGCCTCCGCCGCCAAGGACGCCAACATAGCTCCGGCGCGAGCAGGCAACGCCTCGGGCTTAATCAGCAGCGTTGAGTCCGCCGGAGACATAGTGCGCCTAATCGTGGACGAAGCGGAGCAGGTTCTGCGCAACCGCCCCGCCGCACTGCTTGGTGGCTAAGGCCTACCGACTCCGAATTCAGCTTTCTCTAAGCTATTGGGTGATGGCGGCGTTCAGCCGTCTCCCTCATCCCCATCCAAATATTTCAAGAACTCGTTGTAGCTACCGAAAGTACCCACGGTCTTCAAAAAGTCTTCTAAAGAATCGCTTTGACTTCGCAGTTCCTTGAGCTGGCCGTTGATGGGGCTTATGGAGGCAGCGCTGGTGGCGTAAGTGCCATGGAAAGCGAAGAAGGCCTGGTTGATTTTGCGGATGAAAAACCCATTTTCCGCCATGAACAAGCGACGTTCTTCCATGTAGGCCTCAGCCTCTTCAATCTTGCCATCGGCCAATAAAGCTTCAGTGCGCAACCGGGTTTCATGCATAGCGTCGTTGAAGTTGAACGCTCCTAGGTCAGCAGGAGCGGGCGGTTCGGATTCCCGGCTAACCTGCTCCCCGGTGATGGCAGTGAACACCCGGTCGCCGATGGCTTGTCCTCCAAGAGTCGCCGCCGTTTCATTCAGTGTGGTCATATCAGAGCTGTCCCAGAAGTGTTGTCCCAAGGGCTGGAAGAAGAACCAGTGATGCAGCCACTCGTGGGCCGCCGTCACCACAGCATGGCGCAGCCCTGCCGTCTCCGTGACCACGCTTGGGAATGCTGCCACCCCACCGGTGCTTTCCACCAATGCCGCCATGTTCCGGTCTTCCAATATTTGGTCTTCAATCATGCCTCGGGTTTCAGCGCTGAGACCCGATTTCATCAAGATCGAGTCTTGCCGGTCGATGCGGTCCCTTGGCGAAAGTATCAGCACCCCCGGAGAGCGGGCAAATACCGTGTCTACCGGCGGGAATATGAGGCCGATACGGGAAGAGAATCCCTCCTGGGACAACACCTTGCTTATCTCCGACTCAATGGTTTCCTCGACCGTCGCCTGTATCTCGTCACGGCCCTGGGAGATTCTTTCTAGTTCGCTCCGAAGTCTTGACGCGGCATCGTCGCTGGGAGAAGTATCCAGCAAACGGCGTTCCAAATCCCTGGACTCTTGAACTAAATCGAAGAACTCCCGGACTTGCGAATGTCGCTCGACTCTGGAAGGCTCTGTGGTCCAAGGCATGAGGTCGGAAAGCTTGTGCAACCACTTATCCAGAAAGTGGGATGTTTCCCAGCGAAGGAGGCTGTACTTGTAGGGGTCCACGGTTAAATCGAAGCTGGAAGGACGGAAATCGCCGTAACCCGCCGCCAGCACCAGTAGGCCGACCAAAACTGCTACCAGGCCTTTGCGGCTAGAGATGAGCAATCAGAGCTTCCTATTATTCCGCTTATTCCGCGCGAACAACTAGTTCCAGGGTATCAAATCGTTCCGGGGGATCAAATCTTTCCGGGGTCGATGCCGGCGGAATCACGCTACCAGTCAAAATTAAGCCAGAACCCGGTAACGGTAGCTGGATTCCATCAAGTCCCCCTCGGCGAACCTGGAGTAGCGCAAGGGCGAGATGTCCACCGAATTGGCTTGGCCGTGGACAATCAACTCAGCCATGGTTTTGCCTATCATAGGAGCAAGCTTGAAGCCGTGACCGCTAAAACCCACGGCACAGTACAGCCCTTCAATACCAGGCACCCGGTCTAATATTGGATGCCAATCAGGGGTGGTGGTGAACAATCCGGACCAGCCGCCCCGGAAGTAGCAATCGGACATAGCAGGAATTCGGCGGGCTAGCTTGCTCATGGCCTCGGCAACGCCGGTCATATCGACGCCCTGATTGTAGGTGTCCAGGTCCACTTCCTCATCATCCCCGAATCCCATCAGGGTCATGGAAGAACCGTCAGGCCGGAACGAAAAAGACTGGGCAATGTCACCCACCGTTGGGTGTTCGGGTAAATGTTCCACCGGTCTCGTCAGAGAGGCGACTTGGTGGCGCACGGGAATCAGGGGCAGGTCAACCCCAACCTTTGCCATCTCCCGTTTGGACCAAGGACCGGCGGCCATAACCACTGTATCGGTTTCCACCCGGCCATCCTGGGTCAGCACGGCGCGGACCCGGTTACCTGTCACTTCTATGCCCAAAGCGGGGTTTCTCTGCACCACCTCCGCCCCCAATCCTCTGGCCTGGGATGCGTAGGAGGTCGTTACCAGATAGGGGTCGGCGTATCCAGACTCGGGCTCCCAAGCCAAGACTTCGGTTTCGCTAACCGACACCATGGGCGCCAAATCCCGTAAATCCGCAGCGGTGATTTGGCTGGTGCTGATGTTCAGTTCCTGCTGCATGGCAACGTTCTTTTCCAGTCCAGCCCTTTCAATACCTTCCACTACCACCAAATACCCGGTCTTGACGAAGCCCGAGGCTCCGCCCACCGCATCCCCAAAATTGGCGAATATCTTGACGCTCTCCCAAGCCATGGAGGCAGTTACCGGGTTGGAGTAATGCATCCGGCAGATAGCCTGAGACCTCCCGGTGGAGCCGGATGCCAGCACGTCCATCTCCAGCAGCAAGGCATTAGTCGTGCCCAACTGGGCCAGGTTGTACAAGAGGCTGCATCCAATAACACCGCCTCCAATTATCACTACGTCGGCTGATTGTTTCATGGTTTGACCTTCTTCTTGCGCCCGTATTATTTAACACCGAGACGCTCTATATATTAGCCGAGCCACCAGTGTAAGTGCTGCTTTTAAGTTTTTTTAGTAACCGAACCAAATTTTAAGAGCTTTTAACAGATTACAAGCGCAATCTCCGTAACTCCCTGTGTCAACATCTGCAGTTGCAACTGCAGATGTTGACACACCCTACCCTTTGGGATAGACTCGCTTCTAATGAAGCTGGTGAACGGAATCTCCTGCACTTGTTGTTGTACTCCCACATAGGGAGCAGATGACTATTGTAATCTAAACACCGCTTCAGCCAGTCCTGCACCCGCCAACTTCGTTTGTGGCGGGTTTTTTTATTTTGTACGACCAATAGGAGACAACCTTGAGTACTCAGACCGGCCAGACCCAAACCAGAAGCCAAGAAGAAATCTACCAGGAGAGCTTGGAGCTGTCCAAGTCCTCTGTGGGGATAATTCCCTTTATCGACTATGAGATTCAACGCCTGGAAGAAGAGGCCGCAGCTTTCGTCGCCGGAGAACGTGAGGTAGCCGAATTTACCCCTTTCCGCCTCCGCCAAGGAGTGTACGGACAGCGCCAGGCCGACGCCCAGATGATTCGGGTCAAGATTCCCGGCGGCATTCTGACGCCTGAAGCTCTGGATGTTTTGGGAGACATAGCCAAGGATTACGCACCATTGGAAAAGGGCCACATCACCACCCGGGAGAACGTTCAGTACCACCACATACCCTTAGACCGTTGCCCTGAGGTGCTAAGGCTCCTTGGCTCGGTAGGATTAAGCTCTCGAGAAGCATGCGGCAACACCGTCCGAAACGTGATTGGCTCCCCCACTGCGGGTGTGTGCGTAGGTGAGGTTTTCAATCCCACCCCCTACCTGACCGCCTATGTCCGCTTTGGTTTGCGCCATCCCATCAGCCAAAACTTCCCCCGCAAATGGAAGTCCGCATTCACGGGTTGCGACCATCACGACCACGTTGCGGCAGCTATTCAGGATTTGACCTATGTGGCCCAAATCCGGGAAGAAGGCGGCGTTCAAAAGAAGGGTTTCAAGGTTTTCGTGGGCGGCGGCACGTCCATCATGCCCAAGCTTGCCAAGCCCCTTTATGATTTTGTAGCTGAAGAGGATTACCTGAGGGTAGCATTGGCCCTGTGGACTGTCTTCAACAACGCTGAAACGCTCCGTAAAAACCGGATGATGGCCAGGGTAAAGGTCCTCATCGACAGAATCGGTCTGGACACCTTCCGGGAATTGGTTGACGCTGAGTTGGAAAAGATTGGCCCCATCGATCCCAAGCCTTACATGACGGCCGAAGAGTTGCAACGAGAAACCCCACCCAATCCCACGGCAGTTACCAGCAACGGCCACAACGGGGCAGATGGGTTCCAAAAATGGCAAAGCTCCAACGTCGTGGCCCAAAGCCAGCAAGGCTTCAACTTGGTCCATGTCGCTGTTCGCCGGGGAGACCTTAATCCAGGCCAATTCAAAGGCTTGGCGGAGATAGTCCGCCGCTACACCGGTGGGCGAGCCGTTGCCACTTTGGAACAAAACGTGGTGCTGCGGTGGGTCCCGAATGCCTACCTGCACGATGTTTGGCATGCGCTGCAGGACATTGACCTCGCAAATCCGGGCGCCGAGTCAATCACCGACGTCACCTCTTGCCCAGGTACTGACAGCTGCAAGTTGGGCATCACATCATCCATGGGTCTGTCCAAGGCCATTTCCGATGAGATAGGGACTTGGAACGGATTGCTGGAGGATGAAGAAGTCCAGAAGGTGCGTATCAAGATTAGCGGTTGCCCCAACGGTTGCGGCCAGCATCACATAGCCAACATCGGCTTCCATGGCGCAGCAGTTAAGGGTCCCGACGGCCAGCAAATACCCGCCTACGAACTGTTTTTGGGCGGCAACTACGGCTCAAGCAGGATCGAAGACTCCCGCATCGGCACCCGTATCCCGTTGGTGAAGGTTCCCGCCAAGGCAGTCCCCACCATCGTCCGGGAGATAACCTCCTATTTCAAGGAGAACCGGCAAGAGACCGAGGGCTTCAACGCCTTCCTAGACCGCGTCGGCTTGGAGGAACTAACCACGGTGGCAGCCAATGCTCAACAGAAGGCCAAAGAAGCCGAAGCCGGGTCGGACCTGTATTTCGACTGGGAACGAAGCAACATCTACAAACTGGAGCGTGGCGAAGGCGAGTGCATGGTATAGGTTCCCCGACCAAGCCCGAGAGCATCAACATAAATTCATACTCGACCAAACAGAAGGCGCTGCCATCAAGCAGCGCCTTCGTGAATACCACATTTAATAGCGTTAGCAAAGTTATCTGATGGCAGCAACACTTAATGGAAAAGTAATCGCCTACGTCGAATCACGTATGCGATCGGAGATGGGATCCCTGATTGAACGAAACGGCGGGATTCCCTATGCCGCTCCCGTCCTTCAGGAAATCTACTTGAAGGACAGCCCCGAGCTCCAACAACTAATCTACGAAATCTGCCAAGGTTCCATCGAAGTGGTGGTGCTGATTACAGGCGTTGGCACTCAAGCCTTGGTAGAAACCGCAGCATCCATGGGGCGTCAGGAAGAATTCATAGCTGCATTGGACCAACGCACCATCATTGCTCGCAGCCCCAAGCCAGCCCGAATCCTGCGAAAGCACAAAATCCACATCGACCTGATGCCGCCTGAACCCTACACCTCCGAAGAGTTGCTGGCGGCCGTAGACCCAGTGGCCTTCAAGGGCCGTCGCGTGGCAGTTCAGGCTTACGGTGCTCCAAACAACATGCTAACCCAGGGTCTGAGCAAGTTGGGCGCCGATGTGAGCGAGTTCACTGTATACAACTGGGGTTTGCCCGAGGACACGGCCCCGGTACTCCAGCTTATCGACGACTTGGCCGGGGAGAAGATAAATGCCTTAGCTTTCACTAGCCAACCCCAGGTGGGCAACCTGCTGGAAATCGCAGCAAAAGCAGGCAAGGAGAGCCCACTGCGGGAGTGTTTGGCGGGTTCGTCCGTGGTTGTAGCGTCGGTTGGCCCTGTCTGCACCAAACGCCTGAAAAATGAGGGCATCAAAGTTGATGTGGAGCCAGACCATCCGCATATGGGAAGCATGATTCAGGCCTTGGCCGAATATCTACAAATACAGGAATCTTAGGCCATAGGTCCGTAGTTATCGAAGTCAGAAGTAGTTCGGGTAACAAAAAAGGGGACGGCAATTTAGCCGTCCCTTTTTTATCTGTTCGTAGCAACCAGTGTCGCTTGTACATGTTGACTAGCGATTTAAGATCCAGTGCTTGAGCCGGTCCCACTGGGACTTGGGGAGTTCATCTACAGACCGTCCACGCCACCTCTTATCATAGTTGAGGGTTCGGGGAGCGACAAAATACATCATGTAGCCACCGGCCAAGATTGCCAAACCTAGCCAAATCAAAGGCCAGAATTTAAAACCGATCAGAAGCAGTATCACGCCTAGCAACATCAGCTTGCCCGGCGTGATTGCTGGGAGGCTCCGGCTTGGCGCGCTGCGGGGCGCCGAGGTCTGCCGACTTATTGTCGCTCCCCGTGATTCACGGTCTCGCGGGCGGTCTTCCGGGTGGCGTTCCGACTCCCGGGGGCTTTTGCTGGGGGCCACTTCCCCAGCGTTTTTCAGTATCTCTTCAATCTCGTCTTTATACTTTTCAGGCATGACCCCTCCGACCCCGGGGTACCGGCGGAAAATTAGAGTCCCAAATCAGGGGCAGATCAAGAATCCACGGGATAGATGCTATTGTCCCTGGGTCTTTCGCCTACGGCTCGAGAAATTTGAGCCTGAGGGTTAATTATACAGAAAAAATAATTAGAGGGATACGGTACTGGCATAAGAGCCGAATAACAACTACGTCATTTCGGCGGAGGCCGGTGCCCGATTTTGATTTCCTATTATCCCGCCACACCTCATTGGAAAGTTTGGCTTCTAGCCGAAACGACCGGTGATGTAGGCTTCCGTCCGTTCATCCTGAGGGTTTGTGAAAATCTGCCTACTCTCTCCGAACTCAATCAGCTGACCGACCCGATCGCCCTCGGCCATCAAGAATGCCGTGTAATTGGAAACCCGGGCTGCTTGCTGCATATTGTGGGTCACGATGACGATGGAATAATCCTCGGAAAGCTCCCTCATCAGCTCTTCTATGGCCAATGTGGCTATGGGATCCAAGGATGAGCAAGGCTCGTCCATCAAAATCACCGTGGGTTCAATGGCGAGAGTCCTAGCGATACATAGCCTTTGCTGTTGTCCGCCGGAGAGGGACAGGGCGCTGCTCTTTAACCGGTCTTTTACCTCATCCCAGATGGCTGCCCGCTGGAGGGATCGCTCCACCAAGTCCGCCAGATTACCGTTGTAGCCGTTGATTCTTGGCCCGAAGGCCACATTATCGAAAATAGACTTGGGGAAAGGGTTGGGCCTTTGAAAAACCATTCCAATCTGGTAGCGAATCTCCGTTGGGTCTACCGTCGGGGTGTACAAGTTTCGGCCTTCAAACAATACCTCGCCGGAAAGGCGGAAGGTGGGAATGAGGTCATTCATGCGGTTGAAGCATCTAAGCAGGGTGCTCTTACCCGAGCCGGAGGGTCCGATAATCGCGGTTATCCGGTTCCGTAGCACATCCAGTGTGACTTCGGTAACCACCCGGTTGTCGCCGTAGTAGACGCTCAATTCCTTGGTTTGTAGAATCGGGTCAGCCTGCAACAATTATCACCTTTAAGAACGCTTTTCCAGTTTGTAGCGCAGAATCACGGCCAACGCATTCATGCTGAGCAGCAATATTAGCAATACGATTATACCGGCGGCGGCAGCTTCTTGAAAACCGGCCTGCGGCCTGGCTGTCCAGTTGAAAATCTGTATCGGCAGCGCACTAAATCGGCTCAAGGGGCCGTCTGGAGTGAAGGGAACAAACGTCAGCGCTCCGATTACGATTAACGGGGCGGTTTCTCCCATGGCCCGGCTTACCGCCAGAATGACGCCGGTTAAGATTCCCGAGAAGGCTTGGGGCAGTACCAGATGCCATACCGTCTGCCAGCGAGAAGCCCCAAGGGCATACCCACCTTCCCGTATGGATGGAGGAACAGCCCGAATCGCCTCCTGGGAAGCAATGATGATTATGGGCAGAATCAGTAGCGCCAAAGTAAACCCACCGGCGGCCAAGCTCTTGCCCAAGTGAAGGCTACGCACGAAGATTTCCAGGCCCAAGATTCCGTACACGATGGATGGCACGCCTGCCAGATTGGCTATGTTTATCTGAGCAATCTTGGCGAACCGGTTCCGCCCAGCGTATTCTTCCAGATAGACGGCAGCGCCCACGCCAAGAACGAAGGACACCAAGCCAGCTATGATTACCAGGTAAATGCTGCCTAAGAGAGCGCTCTTGATTCCAGCTTCGTCGGGATGCCGCGAGGGAAAGCTGGTTATGAAGCTCCAGTTGACCTGGGAATAGCCTTTCACTGCTATATAAATCAGCAGAACCGCCAGCATTGCCAAGGCCACGGTTATGGCCAGAAGGCACAGCACGTAAAACGCGCGTCCCTCCCACTTTCGCCGGTTCATCCTCTTCCTGAAATCCCGGGGGGCAATCACCGCCATTATTCGTATACCTCCCGGAAGCGACTTACGATGTACTGGCTGAGCAGATTCATAAGTAGTGTGAAGGCGAACAGTGTCAGGGCCACAGCGAAAATTGTCTTGAATTCGAGGGTGCCGGTGGGCAGGTCCCCTTGGCTAACCTGAGCGATAAAGGCAGTCATGGTCTCAATGGGGACCAGTGGATTCAGCGTGAAATTGGGGTTCTGCCCGGCTGCTATGGTCACAATCATCGTCTCGCCGATGGCCCTGGACATGGCCAGTATAAAGGAGGCCACGATACCCGAAAGCGCGGCGGGAAGCACGACCCTGGTGGACACCTCTAACTTCGTCGCCCCCAATGCGTAAGCACCTTCCCGCAAGGAACGGGGCACGGCCCTCATCGCATCCTCGCTTAGCGATGAAACCATGGGCAGAATCATGATGCCCATGACGATCGAGGCGCTCAGGCCATTGAAGACCGAGATTCCTCCGGAAACATCTCGCAGCAAGGGCGTGATGAACAGCAAGGCGAAGAATCCATAGACGATGGTCGGTATTCCAGCCAGCACTTCCAAGACCGGTTTGACCAAACGCCGGATTCGCTCCGGGGCGTATTCGCTCATGAAAATGGCGCTTAGCAAACCCAAAGGAAGGGCCACAATCATTGCGCCGATGGCCGTTAGCACTGTGCCAGCCACCAAGGCCAAGACGCCGAAGTGCTTGGAAGCGAAAAGTGGGGTCCACTTGGTGCCGGTAATGAAATCTATGATTGGGACATCGGCGAAAAACTGGGCCGCTTCCCAGACCAAGAAGCCAACAATGCCGATGGTAGTCAGGACCGACACAGCGGCGCAAAGGAAAAGCAAAAATGCGATGGCGCGTTCCATGGGCAATCCTTGCCAGGAGCGCCGTTTGTTGGGGCGAGGACTCGAGGAGCCGGGGCGGCTAGCTTGTTCGTCCATTAACCGCCCCAACCCTCAAGATTCCCAATGCCCGACTGCTTTTCGCAACTAAGGTCTCGATTCGGATTTCACCTATGAATTCAAATTTGGCAGGATATTTGTTTGCAAGCCAACCCAAATTACCAACCAAATATACCAACCCAGTTTAATGGAATGGCCAATTTTTCAGTCGATAATTTTGCTTCTAATTTCCCTTACTGATTAATCGATAAAACCTCAATAACCGACCCTTCTGCGGGGTCGCTGCCGCCAAAGAGGGTGCCGGTTATCCCCTTATCGAACCTTGCCAACACCAGTTCGTACACTTCTTCGGAAAATTCCACGTAACCCACCTCGGCCATCAGTCGTTGGCTCACTTCGCTCAAGTGGAAGCGCACGAATTTGTTCACATAAGGTTCCTGTGCTTTCTCCTTGTTGATATAGATAAACAAAGGCCTGGACAGAGGATGGTAGGTGTCGTTTTTGATTGTCTCCCTGGTGGGGGCGACGCAGCCGCTGCCGCTGCCGTGGTCGATGGCCACCGCCCGTAGAATATCCTGGTTTTCTTCGAAGAACGAAAAGCCAAAATATCCCAGGCTGCTCTTCTCTCCCGAGATCCCTTGCACCAGCACATCGTCCCTCTCGCTGGCGATAAAATCGCCTCGGGAGGCCTGGGATTTCCCGTTGACGGCGGATGTGAAATAGTCGAACGTACCCGAATCCACGCCTGGGCCAAACAGCAGCAATTCTTTATCGGGCCATTCCTCTCGCACCTGGTTCCACCGGTCGATTTTTTCCTCGGACTCAGGGCTCCACATGATTTGAAGGTCTTGCAAGGTCAAACATTGCACGAAAACGTTTTCAGGGTTCACCACGACTGTGATTCCGTCCACAGCGATAGGAATCTCGATGAATTCCACGCCGGATCGTGCGCAGCGTTCCACTTCGATGGGTTTTATGGGCCTAGAGGCGTTGGAGATATCCGTTTCGCCGTTGCAGAATTTTTGGAACCCACCGCCGGTGCCGGAGATGCCCACAGTTATTCTGGCGGAACCGCCAAGGGAGTGGCCGAATTCCTCCACAATCGCCTCGGTTATGGGGAAAACGGTGGAGGAGCCGTCAATATCCAAGGTGTCCGAGCCACCTAGGCTAAATCCGCAAGCGGTCAGGGCGATGGCTACGGAGAAAATCACCAAGCATAAGAATGCCGGTTTGCGGATGCCTGCGCTGGGTTTCCCTCCCGTTCCCGTTCCCAACACCTCCATGAGGACCAATTACCCGCCCTTAGCAATAGCCATAGGGCATGAAGTGCTCGATGGCCTCGTGTGCCTTTCAAGTAACGCAGCCTGTATACTTACAGCCTGTATACTTACGCGACTTGAGAAGCCTTTCAACACTCAGTCAAAACTGCGAAAAAACCAATTTGTTGGCTTTCGCAACAACCAAGGGATTCACCTAGAGAATACAAAAATCAGTCTAAACCGAGATTTTGACACTTACATTATCAGCCTTGGGACACCATTTGGGAATACCAAATCGCCGACATTTTGGTCTGGGCTGATAACGTCACTCCAAGCCGAATGTCCGATTCTAGTCGAACTCCCATTTGACCGGCGCCGAAGACCAGAACTAAACCCCATCGCATAGCAGATAAGTCTCATCGCCCCATAAACATCGAGGCCAAAAACATGGACGGAAAACTGTTGCTGAGCGTGGTAGACCAATCGCCCATGCGCAAGGGTGAATCCGCTGCCGACGCTCTGCGGGACACCATCGAACTGGCCGCAGCCACCGAATCGTTGGGTTACCACCGCTATTGGCTGGCCGAGCACCACAGTCTGCCCAACTTCGCTGGCACGAGCCCGGAGGTACTCATAGCATTGGTGGCGGCCCGCACCAAGACCATTCACGTTGGTTCGGGCGGGATTATGCTCTCCCACTACAGCTCTTTTAAGGTCGCCGAGAACTTCCGAATGCTGGCCTCGCTTTATCCTGGTCGAATAGACCTGGGTGTGGGCCGGGCTCCGGGCAGCGACCAAATAACTATGGCAGCCTTGAGCTATCCAAACCGCCCTCACGATATTACCCACTATCCCCGGCAGGTTTCGGACCTATTGGGGCATCTGCGGGGCGACCTCGAACCGGAGCACCCGTTCTCAGGTATTCAGGCAGGACCCAGCGCTCCTCGGCCTGAGGGCGTGCCGGAGGTGTGGCTGCTGGGTTCCAGGTACGAGAGCTGTATGATGGCCGCCCAGATGGGATTGCCCTTTGCCTACGCCCACTTCTTTGGTTTGGGCGTGGAGGAAGGCCCGGCCATAGTTGACCACTACAAGACGAACTTCAAGCCATCCGAGTATCTGTCGGAGCCTAAAATCAACGTTGGAGTCCAGGTGTTGTGCGCCGAAACCGAAGAGGAAGCGGCTCGTCTGGCTACCAGCCGTAACCTGGCCCGTCTGTTTTCCATGACCGGACGAGCGGAGGGTGTGCCAAGTCCGGAAGAAGCCCAAGCCTACCAATATCAACTGAACGAACGGGCTTTCATGCGACAGTACGAGAGGCTATGCGCCGATGGCACTCCGCAACAGGTAAAGGAGAAACTGGAGGAAATCGCCGAGTTATACCAGACCTCCGACCTGAGCGTCGTAACCATCTGCCACGGATTCGCAGACCGAGTGCGGTCTTACGAGTTGGTGGCAGAAGCCTGCGGTATCACGAAGTAAGTTTGTTTTGCCGCAGAGGCGGCAGAGCTATTAGTTCGTTCTCTGAGTCGCTGCGGCGAGGATGGTTTCTCAGGCACCCATCTGGCTGGCCAAGTCCACGAAGTCAGTGGCCACCACATCGAAGGACGGGTCAGGGGTAAGGTCAGGGGAATTACCGGCTCCCCGCTCCAGAGGACGTGGCACGAAGGCGGTCTTTAGACCCACTTTTTGGGCCGCCAGCAGGTCGTTTTGGTGGGCCGCCACCATCATCACCCGTTCCGGCGGCAGGTCCAGCAATTCCGCGCCGGTCAGGTAGGTCTTTGGGTCCGGCTTATAGGCTTTGGCCACCTCCGCTCCCAGGATACAGTCCCAGGGCAGCCCGGCGAATTTGGCCATGTTGGTCATCAAAGCAATGTTTCCGTTGGACATGGTGCCCAATATAAACTTAGCTTTGAGGCGATATAGACCGGGCACCGAGTCAGACCAAGGATGTAGCCTATGCCAAGCCCGGTTCAAGTCGATTTTCTCATCTTCGGTAAGGCTGGTGATGCCAAACTCGGTCAGCACTTCGTCCAACCCCATACGATGAAGCATATCAAGCTTGGTCCATGGCAACTCACCGCTGCGTACTTTGCTCATAAAGGGCTGGTACTTGCCGCGCCAAGCGTCAGCAAAGGCCTCCCAATCAGCAGTGATTCCCTTGGTCTTCCCCAACATTCGGCCCTCATCGGCGACACTCGTGCGCCAGTCCACCACCGTGCCGAAAACATCAAAAACCAGGGCATCTACTTGAGGAATAGCCATGACTAAATCTCCTTGGTTTTGTAGATGACTGTTTTATATCCGAAATGATTCACCGCAGAGACGGAGCGAGCGCAGAGTGTATCTATTTCTTCTCTGCGCCCTCTGCGGTGAAAATGGGTTACTTCGCCTGGCTGATTTCCAGCAGGATTTCAGCCAGTTCATGGGGATGAGTGACGAAAGGGTCGTGGCCGGAGTTGATGTGATGGATTGGCCAACCGGCAGCTTTCACCCTTTGAGCCACGGAGTCAAACCCTGCCTCGCTGCTACCTACGAAACTGCGAGGGATTGTCTTCGCTTCGGGCCGTCTCAGGCGCACGGCTTGGTCCATGGCTGCCGCGGGTTGGGGCGTCACTTTGGAACCGACCCATGCCAGGTCTGAGGGGTCAGTTATTCCCCAGCGGCGTCCCACTTCTTCTGCCGAGTCAGGGGGTGGCAGAAACCCGTTGCCCGTCTCGATTTGTTCTCTTACCCAGGCCGAAAACTGGGAGCCTCTCACCGCTGCCAACTGATCGGCCATGGACTCACCGTCGGCTGGCACCACGCCATTCACGTAAACCATGTGCTTTAACCGCTCCGGGCTAGCTTCAGCCACCCCAGAGATGACCATTCCGGCATAGGCATGTCCCACCAGAATCACGTCGGAGAGGTCCTCGTATTCCAAGAGACCGGTAATGTCCCGTATATGAAGGTCTAGATTGATTGCTGATGGGTCTAAATCGTCGGCAAGATGGGCCCGCTCGCCCAAACCCGACAGAGTGGGGGCAAAAACGTCGACTCCGGCGTTGCGAAGCAGTGGCGCTACCTTCCGCCAACACCATCCGCCGTGCCAAGCGCCGTGGACCAGAACGAAGACATCCACTTATGACCCCCAAACCGGACTTTCCAACGCAGAGCATCAGAGACCGCAGAATCCTAAATTTTCTGTCTGCGTCTCTGAAGCGAGTTCGGCGCTTGAGAAAGGATTAACCCAGGTTGCTGATGGCCTGCCTAATCTCGTCGTAATTGGGCAAATCGGCGGGAGTCGGGGCGAGCCACTTGTAACAGATTACCCCTTCTTTATCCACGACGAAAACAGCCCGATTGGCGGCAACGTAGCCCTCCAGTCCGGCCATATTGTTCCAGGCAATGCCATAAGCCTGGGTAGCTTCGCGGCCAAAGTCGCTGAGCATTGTGAAATTCAAGTTATTTGCGTCGGCCCAAGCCTTCTGTGAGAAAGGAGAGTCCACGCTGATTCCTAGAACTTCGGCGTTCAGAGAGTTGAACTGATCCGCCTGGTCACGCAGGTCGCACACCTCTGTGGTGCAAGCCCCGGTAAACGCTCCTGGGACGAAAGCTAAAACTACATTTTTACCTTTAAAATCGCTTAAAGATCTCTGATTGCGATCGGTGTCGTAAAGAGAGAAACCGGGCGCCGCCTGACCAACTTCAACAGCCATTGTAAGACCTCCGAAAATTAACGGCTCTCAGCGCGATGCCAATTGCCGATATGCGAATTTACTGCTCGCAGTCACGAGCCAATGATATCTTATCATAGAGGTTGGACATCATAGCCTCCGGTACAACCGGTGCGCCTAAAATAGGCCTATGTTAGAATTGCCCAGCCTCGGCACACTACCCAGCAGAAACCGCCAAAATCACTAAGAGAGAAAATTGCGCATGTTCTTCGATTCGCGGCGTTCTACTGTCCTAGCAAAAAACGGCATGGTGGCCACCAGCCAACCACTGGCAGCCATGTCCGGTCTAAGAACCCTGATTGACGGTGGCAATGCCGTCGATGCCGCAATCGCCACCGCAGCGGTGTTAAACGTGGTCGAGCCCATGTCCACGGGTGTGGGCGGCGACATGTTCGCCTTGGTCTGGAACAACGATGAGAAGAAAGTTCGCGCCATCAACGGCAGCGGTCGGTCGGCGGCTGCTTCATCACTTGAGGAGCTAACCTCAAAAGGTCTCGACCGGATGCCCGATTTCGGTGCCCATTCCATCACCGTACCAGGCGCAGTCCACGGCTGGGAAACACTGATTAACGCCCACGGCACCATGCCCCTGTCGGAGGTGCTGAAGCCAGCCATTCATTACGCCGAAGAAGGATATCCCGTTTCCGACGTGATTTCCTTCCAGTGGTCAACGGAACAAAAAAAGCTGATGCAGGTCCCTTCCGGCGAAGAAATGCTCCTTAACGGCAGGCCACCAAAGCAAGGCGAGGTGATGCGCATCCCGACTCTGGGACGCACCCTCAGGGCCATCGCCGAGGGTGGCGCAGAGGCATTTTACCAAGGGGAGATTGGCCCCAAGATTGCCGCTTTCGTCCAGCAGCAGGGGGGTTGGCTTTCGGCTGAGGACATGGCGGCCCATACATCGGACTGGGAAGAACCAATCAGCACCGACTACCGGGGCGTGACCTGTTGGGAGTTACCGCCCAGCGACCATGGTCTGGCCGCCCTGGAGGCGCTGAACATCGCCGAGGGATTTGACATCCCGTCCATGGGCGCTCAGAGCGCCGACGCTTACCATCACTTGGTGGAGTCCATGCGCTTGGCCTTTGCCGATGCCTTTCGTTATATAGCCGACCCCTCCAAGGTTGCGGTACCCACTGAGGAGTTGCTGTCAAAGGTGTTCGCTGCCCAGCGCCGGTCACTGATTGACCCCACCCAGGCCATGACGACGGTGCCCTACGGCCAAGTCCAAACGGCCGGCGACACGGTGTACATCAGCGTAGTGGACGGCAAAGGCAACGCTTGCTCCTTCATCTACAGCGTTTACTCCAATTTTGGCACCGGCATGGTAGTTCCAGGCACCGGGATCGTAATGCACAACCGGGGTTCTTTGTTCTCGCTGGACAAAGACCATCCCAACGCACTGGCCCCCAGCAAGAGGCCCTATCACACGATAATCCCAGGCATGACCACGGTGGACGGCGAGTTGCAACTCTGCTACGGCGTGATGGGAGCATTCATGCAGCCTCAAGGACACCTTCAGGTGATAAGCAACGTCGTAGACTTCGGCATGGACCCGCAACAGGCCCTAAACGCCCTGAGATTCATGATCTCCAGTGACGTTGTCTCCTTGGAGGAGGGTGTTCCGCCGGAATTGGTTACTGAACTGGAGCAACGGGGCCACCGCACCGCTATCATCAGCAGCTACTACCGGGGCATCACCGGTGGGGTGGGCGGAGCGCAGATGATTCAGCGCGACCCGGCAACGGGCGTATTGCGCGGAGCATCGGAGCCCCGCAAAGACGGTTGTGCTGTTGGATGGTAGGTGCCTCGCTTTAGAAGCCCGATATCCAATCTCCCGGAGCGACAACAAAGTAATTTCCTAGTGGAGTAATTCTCCGGTAGAGTAAATCTCCCGCATCGGGCTTGTGCGTCTAGCCTGTTTGGCTGCTTTCTCTGCCTATTGGGTATCACCCCCACTTCACCTCGGGGCCAACACCCTCCATACCACTGTCCTCTTGAACTAGCATTTATGCATAGGCGATTGCCCACTGAAGCGCTAATCGCGCCAGTGCGGTCCCTTGCTGCAGGCCAGAATCAAGACCGCCGCACACAATAGTTATTTCCAGGAACTGGCACTGTTGTGCCTAGCTATGCCAATCAACTGGTAAAGAAATACCCCGCGACCGGGCCGGAAAATATGGCCGGTTTGCAAGGACGTTAAAGATGAAGCTAGCGGATATCTCCCAGACCTATGATCCAATCTCCCCAATCTCCGACGTACGCGCCAAGTTCCAGCAGAACTTCGACGGCTTGCTCAAACAAATCAGGGGCGTTGTGGTCATCTCTCCCGAGAAGGTAAAGTTGGCGCTGTTGGGGTTGTTCGCCCAAGGGCATGTGCTCTTGGAAGACCTGCCTGGGGTGGGAAAAACCCTTCTGGCCAAGACCCATTGCCGGTTCCATTGACGGGAAGTTCTCCCGCATCCAATTCACGCCGGACCTGCTTCCCGGCGACATCACAGGCTCCTCGGTTTTCGACTCCAGCAAGCAAACATTCAGTTTTTTGCAAGGCCCAATCTTCGCCAACATCGTGATTGCCGACGAATTGAACCGCACCGGTCTGCGAACCCAGTCGGCCCTCTTGGAAGCGATGGCCGAGGGCGCTGTCAGTTCCGACGGAGAGGTCTGGCAGTTGCCCAAGCCATTTCTCATCATTGCCACCCAGAACCTGATTGAAACCTACGGAACTTTCCCCCTGCCAAACTCCCAGTTGGACCGGTTTATGATATCCATGCAGTTGGGCTTGCCCACGCAGGAGGAAGAGATTGAGATACTGCGCCGAGCCGAGCAAGGCACAAGAAAGGTAAAGCCGCTGCTCAGTCAAGGCGAGATCATTGAGATGCAAGAGACGGCCGCCAACGTCCAGTTGGCTGGCTCGGTGCGAGAGTACATAGCCAACTTGGCCACCGCCACTAGGCAGAGCGAAGACATTTCCGTGGGTGTGAGCCCGCGGGGGTCCACAGTGTTGCAAAGGGCCTGCCAAGCCTGGGCGGCGTTCGACGGTCGCTCCTTTGTTATCTCCGAGGACATCCAGGACTTGGCCTCCTATGTTTGGTCTCACCGCATCATTGTGGGCGTTAACCAGGACACGGCGTCAGGCCGCCAGGCCATAAAAGACCTCGTCCGCTCCGTCCCGGTGCCCCTGTGATTCCCAGGTCTCTCTCAACTGCCCACGCCGTAATTGCGGATGACAGGCTCAAAAATCCTCCGGTGCAGGGTCTCCCCACCGCGTGATTACCAGCAAAGGAATTGGGTTCTTGATCGCGGTTATTGCCCTATTTCTCCTGGGACGGTTGACCCAGGTGGGATGGCTCTACTTGGTAGATGCCGTGCTGTGGGGAATCATTATGCTCTCCGCAATATCTCCCTGGCTGGGCGTAGCATTTATCGCGGCCCACCGGAGAGTCGACTCCACCGAATCCGGCAAAGCGCAGCCCGTTCCGGCAGAAGGGGACACAGTGCGGATTTCCGTGAGCCTGGGAAGCCGTGCCCTGTGGCCCAGCTACTTGCTAAACGTCTTCTATGACTGCTCCCTGGCATCCCCTGAAAATAGGCTGCTCCGCTTTTTCGTGTCCAACGTTTTCAGAAGCGGCCAAGTTGACATTGAGACCACCGTTGAGGCCTTCCAACGGGGGTTGCATCAGCTGGGGCCCGTGGTAGTCGAGTCATCGGCGCCGTTCGGACTTTTCCGTCGCAGACGCAACGTAACGGGAGAACAACCGGTTCTGGTTTATCCACAGGTACTCCCAATGCGCCATCTGGCTATGGCCCAAGGATTCTCCGGCATGGAGTCCCAGGGGAGAAGGGGACGCACGGGCACGGATTTGGCTGGCACGCGTAACTATGTTCCCGGTGACCCTCGCCGGAGCATCCATTGGCGGAACTCGGCGAAAACCGGGCAGCTAATGGTCAAGGAACTGGAAGACCCCCTCGACCGGACTACCTATCTGCTATTCGACGCAACGCAGGTTTGGGGTGAGGACCGGGAAACGACTCTGGAGTACGGCATCAAGGTAGTTGCCAGCGTGGGAAGTTTCGCCCAATGCAATCACCTGCCGATACAGGTGCTGGGCGGAGGCCTGAGCAAAAGGGCGAACCCCGTTCCAAAGGCTGTAATGCAATCTGAGAGCAAAGGCCCCGCATCGCGGCCTTTGCTTTGGTCCACACTGATGAAAGAGTTGGCAATGGTGCAACCTGGTGATGGGTATGAGATAGGCGAGAATCTTGCCAAGGTACCGCCGGGGGCCAGCCTTGTGGCCGTGATTTCAGCCTCGGACCGTGGAGGATTACAGGCCTTGGCCAAGGCGTCTACCATGCTCCAATCCGTTGTGCTGATATCCCTCGAGGGTTTTATTGAGCATGAGCCGGAACGTGGGACAAAAGAGGAGATGCATGCCGACGATCTAAGGTCTCTCGTATCGGCCAAGATACTGGTTATTCCATGCCGGCCCGGTCAGCTAAAACAGGCTTTGGAGGCTCTGGAAAGGGGCAAAGGCGAAGCCAGGAGCAAATCTATCACCGATTCTATGCCCCTGGTGAACCAGGCCGTGGCCGTGGACGGTCAAAACGGGAATGCCCATTATGGCGGATAAGAGCAGCCAAGGCCAGAAACGAGGATTGCTTCGTTTTTTCTCGGCGAGACGTTTCTTCTCGCCCCGAATCGAGGATTCTTTGAGGCTGCGAACTCTGGCTTTGGCCGCCCTTTGGCTGTCTGCCATGAGCTTGGCTTGGGTTGGCGGAGGTCTGACACTACCCATCTTGGGAGCAGTTATCGGCTCCGTAGGATATTGGGTGGGATGGCGGTGGCGCAACAAGAAATCCTTGGCTAAATCCCTAACTATCGCTTCTCTGGTCATCGGCTTGTCATTTTTCATGCGCTCTCAGATGCTAGAGGCCATGACCGGCAACTGGCTGCCATTGGGTCAATTTCTGATTCTGGTACAGGCCTTCGCCAGCTTCGACGCCCGGTCCCGAGGAGGCATCTACTCCGGCATCGTTCTCAGCGGGACCGTGCTGTTCTTCGCCAGCCAACAGGCATTCGACCAAAGCTTCGGCGTATTTATTATCGTGGGATTCATCGTGGTGCTACTGGCTTTCCTAACACTGAGCTTTCTGGAAGACAGCATTCGGGGCGCCAAGGTGCATTGGCCCAGTCACAAGCTGGGCCGTCCCGCCATGTTACCCTACTGGATCGGGGTTTCCTGCGCTGTATTCATGCTGTCCGGAGTGGCGTTCTGGCTGATGCCCAAGGATGAGCTGAGTCTGGTAGGTCCTGACCAGTTGACCGTACTCCCCCACTCGGGGGATTCCTTGGAATCCAGCAATCAAGCGCCGCTTATTGATCCATCTCAATTGATTCAACTGACTGATACCCAAGCCACCGACCTGACGGACAGGCCCGATAATTCAGACGGGGCCAATCTTTCACGAGCCAACCAATCCCGAGCCAATCAATCCGGAATTGATTCGGCTGAATCGAACCCATCTAGGAACTCGGAGACGGATAGGTCGGGTGTTGGCCTAAGCGCCCAGTCCCGGGATGAGACTGACAGTCCTCTACCTCGGCCGATTCTTGGAAACAGCGTTGACGTCGACGGTTCCGGAGCGGCCAGCATATCCAATTTCCAACCGGGGACGGAGTTCGAACCGGTTTTCTACGTTAGAACCAAGATTGCCAGCTACTGGCGGGGACGGACACTCCACAGATTCGACGGTCAAAGTTGGGACGCTGACTCGGCTCTCACGAATCTGGCCCCCTCTCGCATCCGGGACGGCATCTGGATCAACCGGGCGAATATAAACCGTTCCAATCGGGCCCTTTATCAGCAGACCTTCTACATCCGCGAGGGCGACCCCGATGCCACTTTTACTGGATACAATTCCCTGAGCGTCGAAGATCTGAGCGGTTCTTTGGACGGCGTGGGCGTGGAAAGCGGAGCGACCTACCGAGTCTTGTCCGCCTATCCGTCGCATAATCCCCAGCGCTTGCGCCGGGACTCGACTTGGGCAGCCGACCGCCGTTTCCTGGAGACACCTCCTGGATTCGCAAAATGGTTATTCCCGCTAGCTGAACAGATTACCGATGGAGCCGTCAACGACTTTGAAAAGGTCGAGCGCATCGTCGGCTTTCTTCGCCGTGACGGCGGAACCTTCATACCTGATTGGTATCAGGAGGCTACGGGCACCGCCCAGTTACAAGAGTTTCTAATCGAGGGAAAGCCCGGCGATGCCATGGATTACGCCACCGCTACGATAATGCTGGCCAGAGCATCGGGCTTGCCCTCCCGTCTGGCGGTGGGTTACCTGCCCGGTACACGTGATCCCCTCTCCGGGGCTTATCAGGTGCGCAGAAGAGACGCCCACACTTGGGGAGAGATTTATTTCTCCAATGGCGGTTGGATTCCCTTCGACAGTTCACCCAGAGGCGACCTCGCTGCCGGCGGCACAGCCGCCTCCGGCGTCGGATCTCTGTTTAACGCCGGCATGGGTGACGCCGCCTTCGATGCGGTGAAATCAACGCCCTCCCAGTTGATTGGAGTTGTTCTATCTTTGCTCAACAATCCGGCGTTGGCGATTATTGTGCCGTCCTTATTCTTGGTAGCGTTGGTACTTAGATGGCTATATTTCCGGCAGCCCTCAGAGCGGCGGAGAACCAAGATTTTCGGTCTCTACCAAAGCCGGCTCACCGGAGACGGACGGCGGGAAATGCTGGCCATATATCGCAAGCTGGAAAAAATGCTACAAAAGGCCTCTGGGCAGCGGCGGGAGGCGTGGCAAACCGTAGGTAGATACGCCGGTCAGAACGGATCAATGAATACTCGGGCAAAGTCGGAGCTGGCCTGGTTCACCCGTATCGTTTGGCGGGCAGCCTATGATCCCGAAGACCTCCCGGAAGGCTCAGTTTCCGAAGCGAAAACCCGTCTGCGCCAGTTTAAGGAATCTCTTAATAACGCCACCAAACGAGAGCACCAATAACATGCCTGACATTGCCGGTGGGAATACTATGAATCGCTCCATTGTCATTCCGGAGAAGGCCGGAATCCAGGAAATCTCTTACTACAGCCATCTTCTGGACACCGGGCTACCCTGGTGAGGCAGCATCTTTCCGCCTATCCTCCAATCACCATTCGTTGACATTCATTGCGGCCCTAACTACACTCAACCCAACACGGATAAGACGCTGCCGCGGATATATACGAGGGTATTTACAACTTTGGTTGAGAGATAATACATGCCTTCTGAGCAAACCGGGTCGGGCAACAAGGACCGTAATTACTACAGTAAATTTTTCCGGGAAATAGATGTTCTTCACGGGATGCAGTCCACTCCCGAAGACCGGGAATGGCTGTTAACCTCCCCCAAGGGCGAGGTGCGTCAAGCCAAGGTCGTGCTCTATATGGGCTGCAACGTCATGAGGACCACCCACTTGATGCGCACCGTCACCGACGTTTTCAAGCTGTTGGGCGTGGATTTTGTGTCGGTTGGCGGAGCAGCTTATTGCTGCGGAATTCAGCACTACAATCAGGGGGACACGGACGCCTCCAAATCCGTGGCTCGGACCACTGTTGATAACTTCGAGAAATTCCAGCCGGAGCAGGTGGTGATGTGGTGCCCCTCCTGCATCTCCTTCTACGACGAAATCATGGATATGCGGAAGGACTTTACCTTCCAACACGTCACCCAATTTTTGGTGGAGCAAATTGGCAACCTGGACCTGAAGCCCCAGCCCCCGCAGAAAGTTGCTCTCCATTACCACACCGGCGGAGAACAGACGGACTCGGAAGCACAAGCGGCATGGACGTTATTGTCGGCCTTGCCGGGCATCGAGTTGGTGGACATCGGCACGGATGAAAGATGGGAAAGGCGCTGCACCCCAGCGCTCCAGACCAATTTGGGCGAGAGCGGTTGGGACATCTTGGCCAGAAAATCCATACAGAGCGCAACCGACGTGAAGGCCGACGTATACGCCACCCTCTACCACGGTTGTCAGCGTTCCCTCTGCGGCTTTGAGGCCGAGTACCCCCTGAAGGTTGAACATTACTTGACGGTTATGGGCCGGGCCTTGGGCATCGAGTACGAGGACCAATACAAGAAGCACATGCTCAGCGGCGACGCCATAGCCATCATGGAAGAGGTCACCCCCTGCGCTGTGGCCTCTGGCATCAGCCTGGAAGAAGCCCGCGCCACGGTTGAAAAGACCTTCGTGAAAAGCAGAAACTAAGACTAAAGCGCAATAATCAAAAACGAAACCCTCGACTCTTCTACGTATGAGTCGAGGGTTTCTAATTTCAGGGAATAACCCGGGCTAGGCTTTAATTGGACGTATTTCTCTCAGTTCACGTGCCTCAGTACTTTTTGCTTGATAGAGATCCCAACCCAGTTGTAGGTTCATCCAGAAGCCTTCGGAGTTACCGAAGTACTTGGCCAGGCGTAATGCGGTGCTGGGCGTGATACACCTTCGACCATTAACAATCTCGTTCACTCTCTGGTATGGCACACGGATTCCATCGGCCAAGTCACGCTGGGTTAGCCCCATGGGGGTCAAAAACTCTTCAAGGAGCATTTGGCCCGGATGGGTGGGTTCCCGGTTTGTGGGCATCCTAAGCATTACTCCTCCAGCGTTGTAATATCACCCGGGTCCAAGCCCAGCTCTTGAGCCTTGAGCAGGCGGCGCATGATTTTGCCGGAACGAGTTTTGGGCAGGGTGGGGGTGAATTCTAGCTCGGCGGGCACGGCGATGGGGCCTATTTCCTGGCGGACGTGGGCTTTCAGGGCCGCCACCATTTCTTCCGATGGTTCGTAGCCCATGCGCAGGGTCACGAATCCCTTGATGGTCTCACCCCGGAGCTCGTCGGGCTTGCCGATTACCGCCGCCTCCGCCACCGCAGGATGAGACACCAAGGCGCTTTCTACCTCTGCTGAGCCAATTCGGTGTCCCGCAACGTTTAGCACGTCGTCGGCCCGGCCTACCACCGTGAAGTAGCCATCGGCGTCCCTGAGGGCCACGTCTCCGGTCAAATAGCAACCCGAAATGGTGTTCCAGTCCTGGGCTTGCCTTTCAGGTTCTCCGTAAACGGTGCGGTAGAAGTGTGGGAAGGGCTGCTTGATTACCAGGAATCCGCCCTTGTCCGGCTCGGTGATGGGCTCACCTTCACGGTCCACTATGTCCATCACTGCTCCCGGCAATGCGATGCCGACTTTTCCCGGTTTTACGGGGATGGTTGCGGGGGTGCCCAGGCAAGGAGCGCCAGTTTCCGTCTGCCACCAGTTGTCCACGATGTGGCCCCATTCCCCATTGCCGCAGAGAAACTCGTAGGTCCAGCGCAGCGCCTCGGGGTTCAGCGGCTCGCCGGCGCAGGTCAACAGTCGCATAGATCGGAGGTCGTACTGCTGCGGGTAGGACTCGCCGTAGCGCATCAGCATGCGCAGGGCCGTGGGAGCGGTGAACACCACATTGACACCGTACTTCTCCACCACCTCATAGAAAACGCCCGGATGGGGATAGTCGATGGCCCCCTCCCGGAACACGGTTGTGGCCCCAGCGATCAACGGCGCATAGACGATGTAGCTGTGTCCCACCACCCAACCTATGTCGGAAGTGCACCAGTAAACATCATCATCTTTAACGTCCCAAAATGTCTTGAAATGGTAGTAGGTTCCCACCATGTAGCCACCGTGTACGTGGAGCACGCCCTTGGGTTTGCCGGTGGTGCCGCTGGTGTAGAGGATGTACAGAGGATCCTCCGAGTCCATGACCTCAGCCTCGCAGTAGATGCTGCTTTTGGCCATTAGGTCGTCGAAATCGACCTCTTTAGGAAGCAGTTCCGGCTTCTCGTCTTCCCGGCGCCAGACCACGATGTGCTGCAAGACGTCCAAGCCCTCAACTGCCCCGTCGGTGATGCCTTTCAGGTCTACCTTGTTGCCACGGCGGTACCCGGCATCGGCGGTGATTAACACCTTGGCTTGGGCATCCAGGATTCTTTCCCTCAGGGCGCCGACGCTGAACCCGGCATAGACCACGCTATGAATCGCCCCAATCCTGGCGCAGGCCAGCATGGCGATGGCCCCCTCCGGCGTCAAGGGCATGTAAATCACAACACGGTCTCCCTTGCCCACGCCCAAGGACTTGAGCCCGTTGGCAAAACGGTTGACCAGTTGGGCCAGCCTGCCGTAGGTATAGACTCGCTCCGAGCCGTCCTCTCCCAGCCAGACGAGTGCTGCCTTGTTCCGCTTACCCGACGTCAGGTGCCGGTCCAAGCAGTTGGCGGTGATATTGCACTTTCCACCCAAGAACCACTGGAAGGTGGGGTAGTCCCACTGGAAAACTTTATCCCAGGGTGCAATCCAGTCCAGTTCCTTCGCCACTCTGCCCCAAAACCCTTCGGGGTTTTCGATGGACTGGCGGTGGGCTTCTTTGTGGTCTTTCAGGTAGACCTGTTCCACCAGACTGGCGGGAGGGATAATCTCGCCGCTTTCTTGCAACAGATGGTCTATTTGTCCTTGGTTTACCATGGCTTTTCCTCACACGTTCAGAGTGGTCAGCGGCCCAGCGTTTCCCATGAGAAAGCCAACGAAAAGCCCCACTTTCGTAAAGGGGGTTGGGGGGATTTCGTCTCCCTGACTGCTAGTAGCTGATGCCTATTCTAATTTCGCCTCATTCTAACCCCACGACCAGGCATGGGCAACCTAAACCCACGACTACGATTGACCGCACTACCAACGGGACATACAATTTAGTTTGGCATTTCAGAAACGCATTTTAGTAGTGAAACTTTGGGAGGCAATATGAGTACTTCAGGGGGTTACACCCACCCCGAATATCTGGTGGACGCAGCATGGGTCGATGCCCATAAAGACGATGCCAATGTGGTGATTATTGACTGCGATGTGGAGGCCGGTTACAACCGGGGCCACATCCCTGGCGCAGCCTTGGTGCCGGACAATTTCGAGAAGAACCCGGACACCGGCCGAGTGCATCTTATGAATGCTGAGCAATTCACCGCTATGTGCCAGGGTTTGGGGATCGGCGATGACTCTTTGGTAATCGCCTACGACAATTCCCAAAGCCTGACCTCCGCGCGGCTGTGGTGGGCGCTGAACACCTACGGCCATTCCAACGTAAAGGTGCTTAACGGCGGCTGGAGGCGTTGGTTAACCGAAGGACGGGTCGTCAGCTTCGACCGTACCCAGGCGCCTTCAGGAGTAAAGTTCACCGCCAAGCGGGATGACACACTGTTCATCTCGGCTGACGATCTTAAGACCGCCTGCACCTTGGACAATTCAGTGGTCTGGGACGTGCGCAGTGACGGCGAATGGGATGGCAGCGCCGCCCGAGGCAACAAGAGGGTTGGTCACGTGCCCGGTGCGGTTCACCTGGAATGGTTTAACCTGATGGACCATCAGACTCACCAGTTCAAGCCAGCCGACGAGATTCGCCGTATCTTGACCGAGAACGGCATCACCCCGGAGAAGAACGTCTACACGTATTGACAGGGCGGCATCCGAGCGGCGAACAGTGTGTTCGTCATGAAATTGGTGGGCTATGCCAATACCAAAAACTTCGATGGCTCCATGGGTGAGTGGGCAAACCGCGAGGACACACCCTTAGAGGTGTAAAAAATATTCAAGACGAGGAGAAAACTTATGGCAGCTTGGCTTTTTGCGTCAGTAGATAGCATTAGCGACCCAGCTGGTTTTGGAGAATACCAGCACCTGGCAGGCGACAGCCTGGAAAAATTCGGCGGCAAGTTTCTGGGTGGAGGGGGCAACATCGAAGTTATGGACGGTGATTGGGTCTCCTAAGGCCGTTGTGGCGATTGAGTTCGAGAGCATCGCCAAGGCCAAGGAGTGGTACAACTCGCCGGAGTACCAAGCGATACTTCCCAAGCGCTTGAACACCACAAAAGGCGGCGTTGTCTTTGTGGACGGGGCCTAGTCTCAAGCTTGAGTTGGCCTCCGCTTACAGACTCATCGGATGAACCTTTGGGGCCGGTCTATGATTGGCCCCAACTTTTTTGCTAGGATATCGCTTTCAACCGAATAAAAGGCTGGCCAAATAAGAGACCGGAGCACATTTGACTTCGACTCAGGAAGAAGGGGGAAAACTATGGCAGCTTGGGTGATTGGAGCAATCCAAAAGGTGAATGACGAAGCCGGATACGCAGCCTACGGCGCAGCGGCCGGGGCCACGGTAGCCCACTACGGTGGAAAGCGAGTGGCTGGCGGCGCAAAAATTGAAGTAGCCGACGGCACATGGTCTCCGTCTGGGATGGTTGTGCTTGAATTTGAGAGCCTGGAAAAGGCCAAAGCGTGGTACAACTCCCCAGAGTACCAAGCAGTAATAGGGCAAAGGTTTAGCACCAGCGACAGCAACCTCATCTTCGTCGACGGAGCTTAGGCCGGGAAAATCATCGCTAGCCCTTAGTAATACTGTCATTCTGAGGAGTGAAGCGACGAAGAATCTCTTGGCTCTAGCGTAAAGATTCTTCGCTTCACTCAGAATGGCAATGTGAAGGAGACCTTTGGGGCGAACCCTTTCAGGGAGGAGAGGACAAGTCCCTTCCCCCCTTTACGGGGGAAGGTTAGGACGGGGCTACTCCCGCAGCAACTGCCTAGCTATGGTCTGACGCTGAATCTCTGAGGTGCCCTCGTAGATGGTGAGCGCACGGACTTCCCGGTAGAGGCGCTCAATCCGAGCGCCCTTTTCCAGACCTGCGCCGCCATGAATCTGCAATGACTCGTTGATGATGCGAGACGCTGCCTCTGTGGCGAACAGCTTGGCGAAGGACGCCTCTTTAATCACCGATTCCTGCCCCGAGTCTTTCAGCCATGCCGAACGGTAGGCCAATAGCCTGGCGGCGTCTAGGGACACGGCCATGTCGGCCAGTTTGAACTGGGTCGCCTGAAAGTCGCTCAAGTGTTGGCCGAACAACTCCCGGTTCTTGGAATAGTCCAAGGCAGCCTCATAACCCGCCTGTCCCATGCCCACTGCCGCCGCTGCAACCGTAGTGCGAAATGTGTCCAGAGTGCCCAAGGCCAGGCGCAGGCCCTGTCCCGGCTCGCCTATCAAGTTTGTATAAGGGATGCGGCAGTTCTCAAACCGTGGCTCGCCTATGGGATGGGCCGCCATCAGGTCCATACGCTTGCTATCGTCAAAACCCGGCGTTCCCTGCTCGACGATGAACGCCGAGAGTCCCCGGCTTCCTGCCTCAGGGTCGGTCTTGGCGAAGACCACGTAAGTGCTGGCATCGCCAGCCTGGCTGATGAACTTCTTCTGGCCGTTAATCACCCACTCATCGCCTTCCAATGTCGCGGTGGTCTTCATTCCTATGACATCTGAGCCGCTGTCGGGCTCAGTTAGGGCGAACGCAGCTATGGCCTTGCCGTCGGCGATGGCAGGCAGATACTTGGCTTTCTGCTCCGGAGTGCCTCCCAGGGTGATTGGGTAGCTGCCCAATCCCTGCATGATGAAGTTGGTGTCGGCTTGGGCGGAAATGCGGGCCAGTTCCTCCCGGATGATGCAAAGGTTGGTAACGCTTATGCCGTAGCCGCCGTTCTCTTTGGGAACGCAGTAGCGCAAAAGATTGCTCTCGGCCAAGATAGACATTAGCCCGGCGTGAACCCGGCTGGACTCGTCCGCCTCCTCGGCAATGGGGGCGATTACATCTTCGGCCAATCGCCGAACGCGCTGTTGTAGTTCTTGTTCTTCAGAGGTTAAGCTAAAGTCCATGTTTGGCTCCTCATCGTTACAGCGTCAGCCGTTGCACCAACTCCTCGGCGGTTACTGTGGCGCCGGTTAGGCCGTGGGCATCCTGGCCGGCTAGGTGGATGGCTGCTTTGACCATGGCCTCTGGAGTAGCCCAAGTGGAGAAATCACCGTCGGGTCGTTGGGCCCGAAAGCCCTCGGTTATGACCGGCCTTAGCGGTTTGAGCACGTTCACGGCGATGTTGTGGGAGCCCAGCTCAGCGGCCAATCCCCAAGAAAAACGCTCGAGACCTGCCTTGGCCGTCCCGTATTCCTGACCCACCAAGGCAATGCCAGCGTCCCGGTCTTCTCCAAGGGTGGAGGAATAGATGTTGGTCGCTCCGTGGGAAGAGACGTTAATGATGCTGCCACTGCCTTGGTCGACCATTATCGGGGCCACCGCCTTGCAGCAGATAAACGGTGCTCTGAGGTCTATGTCCATGACCAAGTCCCACTGCTTGACGGTGGTTTCCAAGAATGGCCGGTAACTGCCGATGCCAGCATTGTTCACGAGAATGTCCACACGACCGTAGGCTTCCATCGTGCGTTGGACCAAGGAGAAAATGTCCTCTTCCTCACGCAGGTTGCAACGAACGGCCAATGCTGTGCCGCCAGCGGCTTGTATCTCCTTCACAGTATCGTGGATGGTGCCTGGAGCGCCGGGGCGTTCCGACTCCGACCGAGCAGCAATAACCACCTTAACGCCTTCTTTGGCCAGGCCCAATGCCGTGGCTTTCCCGATGCCCCGGCTGGAACCGGTGACGATTGCGACCTTGCCGGAAAGGGACATCTTGGCTCCTCGAAATAGATACGGTTGAAACGGATGCGGTTAAGCGTCAGATTAATTCTGAGGCTTAATCATTTAATTTTCTAAGCAGCATCACCATCCCAGTTCACGACCGAAGCGAACTCCCGTTCAAAATCTTCGGGAGACATGGCTGCGGCATCCGCCAGTTTAGTACGCATCTCAGAGTTTGCCAAGTCATGTTTTTCCAACCGAATCATGTACTTGCGGGCCACGGCATAGTGTTCGGACCCGCAATCCACTCTACGCACCCGGGTCTTTCCCGTAGCAGGGTCTCGCAGTTCCTCAAAGGACATGACACTCCTTTGTCCGTCTCGCAAACAAATCAAACCACCGTGGCGCAATAATTCATCCTCGGGTTCAGATAGCAAGAACCTTATTGCCCCGTATCCCAACGTCCGGGTATAGTCTATGTCGAATGGGATAGGCGGGGCCGAGCGCAGGTTGTAGCCCAGCGTGAAATCTACCAAGCTGAGCTTCTTGCCCCTGTCGGCAAACTTCTTGTGAACGCCACGGCGTATGATGGTCGCCAGCGGTATTTCATTTAGGCTGATATGGCCGAAGGCGTCTTGCCCTATCTCCACTCCCGGAAATTGGGCCAACTCCTCCGGGTCCATCTTCTCGGCGATGCCCTCGGCAATCACAGCTACGCCGTGCATCTGGCCCATTACCTGCCGCTTCAGCATTGCGCCTTCCAGCACACGGCAAATGTCCCACACGCTAATCTGTTCCTGGGCAAACTCTTCGGGGATGATCGACAGAGAAGCTCCGGCGGACTTGCCGATTCCCAAAGCCAGGTGTCCAGCTTCCCGTCCCATGACTACCACGAAATACCAACGATTCGTGGTTCGAGAATCTTCCATCAGGCTCAAAACTTCCTGGGTACCGACATGGCGGGCCGTCTCGAAACCGAAGGTTGGCATACCCCCGGGCAAGGGCAGGTCATTGTCAATCGTCTTTGGGACATGGGCCACCCGTAGCGCCCCATCGGCGGCTTTGGCCACTTCGGATGCGGAAAAGGCTGTGTCATCCCCACCGATGGTGACCAGGTAGGCGATGCCCAGTTCTTGCAGCGACTTGATGGTGCGTTGAAGGTCTTCCGCATTGCGCGTCGGGTTAGTGCGGGAGGTTCTAAGGATAGACCCACCTCGAACGTGAATGCGGGACACATCACCAATGGTTAGCGGCTGGACCATGTCGGTCCTCCCCGCAGCCAGGTGTTGAAATCCATCTAAAATGCCCACCACTTCCAGGCCCGAATTCACCGCCTCGATGGCCGCAGAACTGATTGCGCTATTGATACCGGGCGCTGGGCCGCCTCCAACCAGAATCCCCAGGCGTTTGGGCATGGTAAGCATCTGGTTGCCTCCTTAATCCGGCTTTGAGAATGGATCAAGTGATTGGATCCGAGGTTATATCTGTAGGATTATTCACAATGGTATTCGGGGTCGAAGCAAATTTCCAGCAGCATAATACAGTGAAAACGAGCTTTGCCCCAGAAGAATCCGTAACACTGTCATTTTGAGACAAGGCGTCATAGCTAGATTGCTATAAGA
>DCAE01000129.1:90410-102132 GCA_002311385.1 Dehalococcoidia bacterium UBA1141
TCTTATAGCAATCTAGCTATGACGGATTAGAACATGGTACTGTCGCTGACCCCTTCGCCTTTAATAACCTCGCGGAGCCGGTCGCGGAAGTCGAACAATGCCTGATCGCTCTCCGGATTAGCTGCGCTGGGGTCTTCTTTTGAAATGACCTTGATGTACTGGTTCATGGTCGCTTCTTCCCTGGTTCCCTTAGGTATCTCGAAGAACTCGCCATTAAAGGTGGGCAATTCTCCGGGCCCGAAATAGCCGAAGGTGTATTTCTCCGATGAGTCGGGATGGAGGGTATAGCCTTCCAGATCGTGAGTGCCCTTACCCAGAACCTGGCCGGTCTGGATGTAATGTTCCATGACGACTTTCGCATTGTATTTGTTGATGGGGCAGACCTTCATGCAGATGGCGCAACCTTCATAGCGGGCCATGACCGGGCGGCACCGCTTGTAGATTAGCTTGTTCTTTTCAACGCCGCGCCACCAAACTTTCTCCCTCATCAGCGCCCGGCCGGGGCACCGATTGACGCAGACCTGGCAAACTTGGCAGAAAGCGTGGAAGCCGTAGTCCACCGGACTGTCGTAGGTCACCGGCGCGTCTGTGGTGATGATTTGCAAGCGGCAGCGTGCGCCAGCGTGGGGAGTAAGCAATTGGCCATTGGCTCCCAGTTGTCCCAAACCTGCTGCGACGAACATCGGAATAGTAGCAGCGCTGTGATTGCTGGGCCCGTGCACTTGAGCCTGGTAACCCAAAGACCGGATGAAATCGACCATCTTCAAGCCCAAAGGAGCCTGAATCTCATAGGTGCCGTAGTGTCCGTGCTCAGCGGCCATGCTGGGTGCGGACTGGGTTTCCACGAAGTCTTGCTCTAAAGCCAGGCAAATGGCATGGGTGTATTTAACGTGGGACCTTCGGTCTTGGTAGATATACCGAGGGTCGTGGGCGGTCATTCCTACTTCCAAGTAGCCCAATTCCCGAGCATGGGCTTTAATAAGTTCGGTCACGTCCTCGCCGGTGGGAGTTCCTGTGGCTTCCAGGTCTCCCGAGGCGTTCATCAGGGCATAGTAGGGCTCCATAGCGCTGTCGTGCTCTTTCTGGTACTTGCGCATCGGCTCTGTGCCAACTGAGGGCGCCCATTCTGTGTCCGCCGCATGCTCCACCTGCTGGCGTTGCAGTGGGTATTCGCGGCTATAGAAGTCCACTTCCCGGCTGGTTATTGGGATGCCGGGTACTGTTTCCAGTTCCTCGGGCACCGGAATATCCACAGGCGCATCGCCTAATCTTCTTCCCGGCCTAGTTACGACGTGGCCTACTTTTAACATGAACTTGACTCCTTAGATGAGTGCGGCTTGCCTTGCCGTGGTTTTGAGTGAATCTGTGGGCAACCACGCCATACTGATGGCGGCTTACTATGCTCCACACGAATATCTAACGGCATTCTGCCCCATAGAGATTCGAGTGTCAACCGAGAGCGGCGTCCAACTCAACTGGTCACCGATTTCTCTCGTTGCCGCCGCCTTGGGCCCTATCTCCCCTGATCGCTATTTTCCTGAGTCACTATCTTCCCTGAGCTTTATCCTACGGGCCATCCAAGTCTTTCCGGGCTTTGGCCCTACGATGGACGATACTCGGCTCCAGACTTCCCGGCTGTTATCTTTCTTGACCAGGCAGACTTTGATGTTGTGAGGGCCAGGCCCGTGTGCGCAAGAATGAGCAATATCGCCTTGGACTGTGGCGCACCAGACATAACCGTGGATGAAGGGTTGGGGGGTTGGGTTTTGCTCCCCTCCGGAGATTGAGTCCCAACGGGGATCCCGCAGGTCGGACCATTTGACGGTGCCGATTCGGTGGTCGTTCCAATCCCGCCTAACTCGGACCGGTGAGTTATCGCCGGATTCCCCTCCCGTCACTCTCTTAACCACCACCAGCACACCTCCAGCAACCCACAACATAACGGTCAACAAGAGCTTTACCAGACGCCAAATCAGTGCGGTCATTGCCAAAACGGCTTTCGCTGCATTGAGCAACAAGGACGGTAGTCCCATTCCAGCCTCCTTGGTTAAGTTGACGCTCTGATTAAGCGTTGGTGCATATAGCTTATTATAGAGCCCAAAACGCAACAAAGCCGACCAATGGTCGGCTTTGCTGTTTTGGGTCCATTGACACCCTGCCTTTGCAGGCGTGCTTTGGCTACACTGGAAAGGATTAGATGTCAGACTAGGAAGAATAGGCGTAATGGCCAAGATATTGTTAATGGACCCGCAACGGAGCGCAAGAAGGAACATGAAGGCAGACCTGGTCAAACTTGGCTATGAAATCCAAGAGACCGATTCCACCCAAACCGGCCTGGAAATGGCGGCGAAAGGACGCTACAACGGCATCATTCTGGACGTTCAAATGGCAATCAAGGACGATTGGAAAGTACTTGAAGAGCTAAAGAGAAACCCCCACATGAAAGGCACACCCGTGATGATGCTGGCAGCGGTCCGTTCCAATCAGAACGAGGCCACCGGATTGCGCCTGGGAGCTACCCATTTCATATCCAAGCCTTGGAAGACCGATTCGCTGGCTCTGACGGTGAGGGTCGCGCTCCGAGAGGCGGAAGAGAGGGCGCGCATCGAACGAGAATCCGCCCCCATGGACATTGTGGTCCCAGAGGAAGAGCGCCCCACTGCCGCAACCAACACCAGCGGCTTCGGCACAGCGGGCAAGTTGGTCAAACTGGATAACGTGCTGGCAGGTGGTCTTTCATTCGAATCAATGACTCTCATAGAAGGGAGCCCAAACACCGGCAAAAGCGTGATTTATCAGTACCTGATTTACGGCGCGATTACCAGCGGCGAGAACGTGCATTATTTCAGCGCAGACCATACAAAAACCGATTTGATGAAACAGATGGCATCCATTGATTTGGATATCAGATCCAGTCTCCAGGCCAGGCTCAGAGCCAATATCAAGGCCAACATAAACGATGAGCAACTACAGGTTCATGCGATTAAACTCGCCACCAACGCGGACGACCCGGCTGAATTTTTGTCCGCATTGGCCGCAGAAATCCGGCAGATACCGCCGGGCAGAACGCTAATCATCTTGGGCCATATCAGCAGTTTGGCCCAATCTTGCCCGGACCGCTCGGTATTGAATTTTTTCGCAGCCTGCCGGGACCACTGCGTAGACGGCAAATCCCTAGTAGTGGTGGCCCGGGAATCCGCATTCGACCCCCAGCTTCTACTCAGGCTGAACAGCTTATGCAACAACTACTTGAAGTTTGGCGCTGAAACAGTGGGCGCAAGATTCGTAAACTTCCTGGAAGTTCAAAGGCTTAATAACGCCGAACTGCGCAAAGACAACAGCTTTGGGTTCATGGTAGAGCCCGAGATTGGCGTCCACGTGATTCCGGTGGCTAAGATAAAAGTCTAGAAATTCATTGGATCTAATCCTTGAAAAAACAGCCCCTGGATGAAACCATGGGTTTTTACTTTCGCGGCTTTATCTTCGCGACTTTAGCTTCAAGGCTTTACCGTCGCGGCTTGACCATCAAAATAGCCGGATGGCATCATAGGTCGTCAAAACGGGGAGCGAAATGTGTTGAATCTTTTATACTTATTATGTTAAAAAATCAGTAGCGCCTGAGAAAGCCGCTTGCCAACCCAGCCCCGGCTACGAATGTGGGCGTGTGCGCCATAGAGTTGTGTGGATGAGGGGTAGAAGTGTTTAAGAATATCGTGGTTAATAAGAGCCTGTTTTCAAAGAAACAGGCTGAGACCGACGCCAAGGATGAAAAGGTCTACGCCGTTGAGACCACCAACCTGACCAAGATTTATCAACGGCGATGGATAGCGGTCAACAGTGTCGGGTTAAAGATTCCCCAAGGGTCTATTTTCGGCTTGGTAGGGCCCAACGGGGCCGGTAAGAGCACCACCATGCGACTCATCCTGGGCTTGCACCACCCCACTGCCGGCGGGGTCAAGGTGTTCGGCGAACCTATGACTCTGAGTACCGGCCACCTGCGCCGCCGCATCGGCTACCTGGCCCAGGGCGACCATTATCCCCGAAACATGACCCCCATCAACTATCTGGCGCTGGTGGGAAAGCTGCGGGGTATGCCCCGAAAGGATTACCAGAGCCGCCTTTCGGCCTTGCTCCATGCGGTGGACCTATTAGGCTCCGCCTCCACTCGCATCGGAAACCTTTCAGCGGGCATGATTACCCGCATGGCCATTGCCGCCTCCATGATTAACGAGCCCGACCTCCTGATGTGGGATGAACCCACCGCCGGTCTGGATCCCACCGGCCGCAAGTACGCCTTGGACCTGATTCAAGAGTTAAAGAGCCAAGGCAAGACCATGATTATCTCCACCCACGTACTTCCCGACGCCGACCACGTATGCGACTACATCGGGGTGTTGAATCAAGGGAAGCTGGTATTCTGCGGCTCCGTCATGGAGATGAAACAATTCGTGCGTGAAAACGTGGTGGACCTGGGATTGTCCGGCGACATACAGACGTTTCAAGATGCACTTACTGCCGATGACCAAATCGTTCAGTGGGAGCGAATGAGCCCTGATGTGATAAGGGTCAACTTCAGCAGCGAGTACGAATTCTCCAAACAACTCAGTCGACTGTTGGAGATGGTAGGTCGCTTGCCGGTGGAGCTACAGTCCATACGCTCCGGCGGCGAGATTGAAGATGCCTTCCTCAAGCGGTTGGAGGCTGACCGTTTAAAGGGATTCAACCGAGTATTCGATGGAGCAACCTCGGAGCAGAGTCCCGAAATTTGGCCTTCCGACCTTCCGAAAGGGCTGCGGGTAAACGGGGCGGCGGAAGTTGCGAAGGAAGTTGCGGAGGAACAGAAAGTATGACCGCCTTCATGAGCCTGGTGGGAGAAGACCTGGATGCCATGTTTCGATCAGCGGCACTGTGGATGTGGCTAGCCATAAGCGGCGTGGGTGGCTTGTCGTTGGTCATATTCGCTGGTACCTTCGATCAGGAAAGCACCTCTTTCCTTTTGGGCTGGTTTTTATTGGTGTACCTGGCGTTGGGCAGCTTTATGGTGATGACTCTCAGTTCTTCGTCAGGTGGCTACGACTCCCAGACCTTGGGAACCTCGATATTCAGCCACGGGGTTACCCCAATCCAATATGTGCTGGCCCTGTTGGCCTCCCGCACCGCCACCGTCCTAGGTATGTCCATGCTCATCATCATCCCGGTTGCTTTCGCCATGATGTTCAATGGCGCCACCAACGACCTGGACACATCCGGAATCATCATTGCCGTGGTATACACTGGGCTACTGTTTACGCTGCTGGTGTTCCTGAGCGTGACATTCAGCACGGTGATTACTAACGCTCCCGGTTCGCTGGGTATGATATACCTACTTTGGTATACGGGCATAACCGTGCTTTTGGCATTCCAGGCCGATGGCTTCTCGCCGGTGGGGGTGCTGGGCGGGTTGCCAACGCTGTTGCAGGGACAGTTCGAGTGGTCGCTCCATTGGCCCATCCTAGTGATCCTAGTGGTGCCGTTACTGGCCCTACCGCCCTTGGGCATCCGGATGTTCAGCCAGCGAGACCTTTAGGGTCTAAAGCAATCTTAGAAACCAAAAACTTAAGGCCCCCGGAGAATTCCGGGGGCCTTTTCTAGTTGCTAGATTTTCTCAGGTTTCCTAGGCTGGTAGAGCCCGTGTTAGGCCGAGAGCGCTTCTATGACGGCCGTTACCTTCCCTACCCCTTCATTCGTGATTTCACTAACGACCTTGACGACGTTGGGGTGACTTAGCCCTGACACTAGGAAGGTCCACCGCCAGGCACGCTGGGTGCTGGCCGTTATCTCCTCTTTCTCCGCAGCGGTGAAGGTCCGACCGGTCGCTGCTTCAAGGGCGTCTATGTTCAAAGCGATTTGCTGAGATAGGAGACCATCGATGGCACCACCTAGCTCGATAACCTCATCAATCGCCGCCTCCCGCTCATCCATGGTCATTTCTTCGGCAATCTCGCCAATCAGCAACGTGTCCATCTTGGCGTGCTGTGATTCTTCCATCCAATGGAACTTCAAAAGGTCGCGGAACAGTCCATCGAGGTCAGCCTCATCCTGCACGTGCTCGATGTAATGGCGTTGGGTGAACCATTCGATCACGCTGGTGAGGAGCAGGACGGCCAGCTTCGATTTGCCCCGAACGACCCTCGCTACTTCTTCCCGGCCTGGAATCAGGCCACACTCACTGCCGAAACCTTGATTAAAGAGATAAACCGAGTGCCGGAAGAGTTCCTGATGCTTGAGTTCTTCCTCAGCGAATCGCAATAGTGCGCGGATTTTGACTTCATCCCCATATGCATCTTTCATCGCTTCTTCCGCGATAGTTGGGACGATAAACTCCTCAACGAAGGCGAAGAGGTGGCAATAGCCGTTGCCCATGATTTGATTTAGTAGACGCTTCTCATTGTCGTTAAGGCACCCAATCTCATCAACGCCGGTCAGTTTATTCGGCAAGAAGCGCTTCGAGTAGTCGAAATTCTTGCCTGCCAAGATATCGTCTTCCCTCCAGGAAACCTTGATCGAGTTGTCCAGGCAATCTGCGTAGGTGTAGTTGTGCGATAGCATTGTGGTCGTCTCCTTGTTTAGCTATTCAATTCCGGGAACCGGGTTCTGAGGATGGACAAATCCTTAGCTGGACTTCTTCCAAGCTCTTGGATTCAATCTCTCCAAATCAGTTTGTAGGCAGTCGTTTGATGCAGTTACTAATCCAATCGGTGCTTTTGGCGAGCAAAATATACCATCGTGGTAATAACAAAATAAGATGGCTAATCAATCAAGCCATACGCCCTGAACTTGACCAAAACCATGTTGCTGTCATAATAATGCATCATGGCAGAAGAATCAGGAACCCAAGAAGAGAGGAACCAGGAACAGGGAAACTCGGAACAACAAGTTGCATTCAGCCGCGGGGATCGGGTCTACGCGATTTCAATATTGAACAAGCCAGAGTGATGGCCGTTCGGACCGCACAGGCTAGCCCGGCTATCCGCCGCTGGATTTTGCGCAAAAGAATGTTGTTTGACGTCCTCAGCGATTCCGAGGACGAAAACACCTACACGATAGTGCTCGCTTTCCGCCCGTCGGAGGATTTCGAGGGCACACCTGGCCAAGAACGAATCAAAATCTCCAAGGCGGGCAGGTTCCAAAGCCGGGAGGTACTTAGCCACCCGAAGAGTTTCAAGCGATTTAGTTTCAAGCGTAGAACAGTGTTAACTAGCATCATTGCTGTTGCCGCGATCATTGGATTCCTAGTATTGGTCTTCTATTTAATCGACGCCTACCAAGACTATGGGGAAATAAACGTACGCTAGGCTATAGGCTATAGGCTATAGGCTAATCTTGGGGGCAACCTCAACCGGGAATAGAATCCCAAGGGGTAGCAGATATGGTTCGCTGGGCTGATATTCCCACTGCATTACAAGACGCATTAACAACGTCTCCGTCACCGCCTTTTGAACTAACGCCTTGGGTTGATGCACCGAGTCTGAGGGCCGCTCGGATTTCGATTATAACTACGGCTGCGATTCACCGGTCCGACGATAGGCCATTTGCGGGTCACGAAGGTGACTATCGAATAATCCCCGGCGACGTCAAATATAGCGAATTGGCCATGACGCACTCCAGCGTCAACTTCGATCGTAGCGCTTATCAGCAAGACGTTAACGTATGTTTCCCCCTGGAGCATCTACAGACTTTCTCTGACTCAGGAGAGATTAAGTCTGTTGCGGATTGGCATTACTCATTCATGGGTTCGACCGTGCCGGAGCGGATGGAAGGAGCGGCTCGGGAAGTTTCCCAGTTTCTTCTGGGGGACAACGTCAATCTGGTTCTTCTGATACCCATTTGACCCGGTTGCACCCGCGCCGTAGGCGTATTAGCGCAATACATCGAGCGGCCAGTCATGGAAGGTGGCGCCGGCATCGCGACGGTTGGGGTGAGCCTAATCCGCCCGGTTACAGAAGCAGTCAAACCGTCCCGGGCATTATGGGTTCCCTTCCCATTCGGACGACCGCTGGGTCCGCCAAATCGTCCGGATATACAGTTAGATGTACTACGGTGCGCATTGGCCTTGGTAGATCAGACCTCTGGTCCGGCGATAATCGATTACGCCGATACCGCGCCTGACACATCGATGGATGAGGAAGTGTGGTCTTGTCCAGTAACATTCCCCGCCTCGGTACCGGAGAGTGAGTCCGAGGCGCTGACCGCTCAACTTCAAAAAGAAGCGCAGTTGCTCCGGCCTTGGTATGACGAGGGCCTGCGGACCCGCGGCCGCACCGAAGTGGGAACCAGCGGCAAAAGTGTCGACTCGATTCACGAGATGCTCGGCATCTTGGCCCGATTCGCCATCAATGCTGATATGGCAGTACCGGACGGGTACAATCACCCGATGCCCCAGTTATTGCGTTACATCGCCGATGACGTTCGTGACTTCTACACTGAGGCGGCGATATCGAAACCCGGTGCGGCGTTCCCGTCTCCCACGGACTTGATTGACTGGTTCTTCCTCCAGACCGTGGCAGGTGAGGCGTTTTACCAAGTGCGGGAACGATTGTTGGCTGCGGATATCCTGGTACTCATGGCCAAAGGCCACGACGACGAGGTAATCGATAGTCAACTGGCGCTTAAGACAGGCACCACAGCCTATTTGGCCGACGGAATCCTGCGAGAGCCGGGCATTAGCCGCGACCTCCTGCAGAAAACCGCTGAAGTGTTCCGATACGACCAGCCAAATCGTCTGTCTTGGACGATTGTTCCGGTTGCCATGCGAGATCGACGTCAGGAACGTATGGCGAAACACACCTCAGCCCACTCATGACACAAGTCCTCTTGTCTATCTTCAGTCGGTGAGCCTCGCGACCCGTTCCTGCTGGGTTGGGGCGTTGGCAGTATCTTGGGGCCGTAAATAGTAATTCAAAAAACCGGCGCATCGGGACGAAAGGAACACCCGTCGATCCAGCAACGCGTCAACGGGGTTCTCCTCTAGGTACTCTGAGTACGCGGGTTCCCGCAATCTTATCGTGCCAGCCTTGCTCTCGCGAGTCCCATGTCATGGAGAGGAAGCCAAGAAGACCCAGGGGTATCACGATGAGGAACAGCCACAGAATCAGCCACCAAGACCCGGGGACCCAAGAAAAAAGCTCTTCCAGGATATTGGTTGGGTCAGGCCCGGACACCAATGAAATGCCGCCCAAGAGTAGCAATGGGCCAACCGCAAGAAGAAGCAGCACTGGTTTTATCGCTACTTCCCGAAGGGCAGCTCGTCCCAGGATGGACCGGCCCGATTGACTGTGCACCACTCGAATTCCTAAGACCATCTTTCCCGGTGTCTGACCTCTGACCACGGTAAAAAACCAGCAATACGGAATCCAAATTGCCCATATCGCCACCCACCAAGCCCCTCCGACCAGATAGGCAAAGAACTCAGGGACCTCCCTGAACCAATAAGGGTCGATCGAATACCAAACCCCAGCTAAGGCTAGCGCAATGAGTAACGACGGCAGCGCCACAACCAGGCCATCCAGGAGGAGAGCTTGGAATCGCCTGTTAAACCCGGCGTACTCAGCATCGGCCAGGATAGAGTGCTGCGCACTCACAACTGACACACCCAACATTCCCTTATTGATCATCTTGTGACTGAGGCTAAATGCGAAGCCCCAGAAATAGTCTTCGTGACCATGTTAAGGCCCCGCAGTCGCTGACTGATGGAAGGCGTGCCACATGTTAAGTGCAGTACTAATTTCCGCGATATTGACTGCGAGATTCTCTCTAAGAAAATTCCGTGAACTATAGGCCAGGCTCAACACAATGGTCGTGGAAGAATCATCGGCCCATCGGATGACTTCCTCCGTTGCGGCTTCTGCCTGTTCTTCAATTGCCTCCAAATTCACCGAGTCCCGTAGGTTAATGTTTATCGTTTGATCCTGCCGATTGTTGGAGGGCAAACTTTGTTGGAGAGTTTGGATGCTTTGGCTAATCTTTAAAACTTCTTTCTTTGTGTCGCTAATCTCGACGTCAAGACGATCCACAGTTTTTTGGAAATCAAAGATTCCAAAGACATTGATTCTGGCCGCGAGTGGGGCCAGAACCAGCACTACAGTCAAGTTTAACAATGTGGTCGAGGGGTCCTGGTCACGGCCGATCCATCCATGGAGAATGATCCCTAAGAGAACCCCGGCCGCTACTACTAGGGGCACATATTTCAGCAACCTATCCACTGATTATGCGTACAATTTCGGTGAAAGGATTAACTCTCGATATATCTACTGCAACCATCAACCCGATTACCGAGATAGTGACACCTAGAATAGCCGCCAGAAATTCTCTCCCTGTCTCACACCCCCTAAAATTAGTAGCCTTGCAAGACTACCAATTTTAGGCCACGGATCGAACCCTAAATATCTATCCCAGCATCCTTGAGTACTTCTGGCGATATTAGCTCTCTGATCTTGGCCAGGAGTGCATTTTTTTCATAAACTCGGTCTTCAAGAAAAGCATTCCGGGTACGGAAACCGTCCAGGTCCGCGTCCTTTTTCGCCGATTCTTGTTCTATTCGCCTTTTATCCTGCCTCTCCTGAGCCAGATCTTACGCCTGCTGTGCCATAATCATCTGGGAATCTTCCAATTCCACCCGGAGATGGTTGACTTCCCTTTGTCGCAGCGCGACTCCCGCCAATATCCCGAGTCCGCCTGATAACAGAGAGTTTGCCGTGGACATCACCACACCTCACATTTGGGTTGCATCATCCTAGAAATTAGAAATTACAATTTGCAATTACACCACTTCAGTTAATAATTTAAGGCCCCCGGATGATACCGGGGGCCTTAAATTATCCCCTAAGTTTTTGGTAGCGGGGGTTGGACTCGAACCATCGACCCTTCGACGGACTCAGGGCAAGTTAATGAGGTTGCGAGCTAGCCGAGTTACCATTGCAAGTTATTGGTACACGAACTGCGGTTAATCCTAAGCGGGATGCTCCATTAGAACAGCAATTCCCAGAACTTTGCCACATCCAATCCGGAACTCCGGATCAACCCACGGAGTGTTCCGGGCTTCAACTCTCGATGATTCGGGATTGACAATAGGCTTGCTATACCCGGCTTGGTCATTATCATATGACTTCCCCGCTGTCGGACCAAACGCCAGCCATCTCGCTCAAACGCCTGTACGTCATCTCTGCCAGAGATGACGGGCAGACGGGCCATCTATGCAGGCACCGGATAACGCACTTCGACTTGAACAGTTTCGATAGTTAGTTCCCGGCCATCCTAGTGGCGAAATTTGAGCACCTCATGAATCTCTTCTGCGATCACGTCCGGCGTTTCTTTTGGTGGCCAATCTTTGCTTTCGGAGGTCGAAACCATCGCGACTCGCTGCTCTTCCAGCACTTCCAACACCCCTAATATGGCTTCTTCAATGTTTTTTAAGGCGTCAGCTCGGTTTTCGCCTTGGCTAACACACCCGGATAACGCCGGGCAATGAATGGAATAGCCGCCATCTTCTTCGGGGTCCAATATAACGGTGTATTTCATCAAGTTTGTTGGCATTGTCAGTCACCGCCGCAAATGAGTCCTTTTCAGAATTATACTCCCTCACAATAAAAGAAGGCCCCCGGAATCATCCTGGGGCCTTCTTTTAATTAACCTAAGTTTTTGGTAGCGGGGGTTGGACTCGAACCAACGACCTTCGGGTTATGAG
>DCAE01000129.1:102250-102408 GCA_002311385.1 Dehalococcoidia bacterium UBA1141
AATCGGAGCTCAGGATGAGCGGACTATGGATAGCCGCTCTTGGCGAGCTTGCCAAATAAAAAGAACAAGAAGTCTAGTTTAGTTCCTGTCCCCCTAGTGTTCCCCCTTTCGTAAAGGAGGCCAGGGCGAATTACAAGTTTGGTGCTCCTAGCATGGGT
>DCAE01000026.1:0-2217 GCA_002311385.1 Dehalococcoidia bacterium UBA1141
TTGAAGAGCCGGGCGCAGTTGTCCCAGAGGAATTTGCGCCTCGCTTGATCTGAGAGGTCCATCTGCAGGAAGCGCTCCACCGACTTCGGGTATTTGGAGTCGGCATGCGGATAATCGGTTGAGAAGACGATGTTGTCTTCAAGCCCGTACTTCGACACTATCTCGGCAGGCTCTTCGTCGCATTCCACTGAAAGATAGCATTGCCTTCGGAAGTATTCACTGGGTTCCATCGTAAGGTCGGGATGGTCATAAGAGGCCGACATCTCATAGTGCTCGTCTAACCGCCACAAAAGCCAAGGCGCCCAAGAGCAGTTTCCTTCAAGGAATGCCACTGTCAAGTTAGGAAAGCGCTCCAATACCCCGCCGCCCACCAGGTCCACCGCAGCCAACATCATGGCCATCGGGTGGGTGCAGGTGTGGTATAGCATGTGAGTCTCGAAGTTATCCCCTGGTTGTGGAAGGTCCACGCGGCCTCCCTCATGGAAACTTAGCGGAACACCCAACCGCTCTATTTCCGCCCATAGAGGGTCGTAATGTGGATCGTGCCAGTTGCGACCGTTGACGAGATTTGGGCGGATGAATACCGTCTTGAAGCCCAGTTCCCCGACCACTCTCTTAGCCTCTTCGATCGCTCCGCCCACGTCATGGGGGGGAATCATACCTGCGCCGAACAATCGGTCAGAACCAGAGCAGAAATCCGAGAGCCAATCGTTGTAACCCCGGGAGATGGCGGTTGCTAGGCCCGGCTCTATGTCATCTCTGCCCAAGCTGAACAACCCTCTGCTTGGGAACATGACCGCTAGATCTATCCCTTCGTTGTCCATGGCAGTTACCTGGGAGTCACTGTTCCAATTCTGGGCTTCGGATGCGCTATAGACGTCCATCTGCCGCGTCATGATTGGCGTGATGGCGTTGGTATAACTATGGTTCTCCGCTGGATAGATGTTTCCCCCGAGTTGAATCCCCAAGTCGCGCGGGTGTCGGCTCAGTCCTTTGGGCGCGCGGTCCCTATAAGCTGGGTCGATATATCGGTCCCAAAGGTCCGCCGGTTCTACAACGTGCATATCCGAGTCAAATACTTTGAAGCCATCTTTCGCCATCGAAAGGACCTCCAATGTCGGGGTTGGATTTTCGTTGCCCAATAAGATTGAGCGTAAAATGACAGCAGATTTGCACTTGCGAGGTCTGCATCACTAGAAATCGAGACACTATGAAACAATAGTATGCGTTCTCGGTAACGCTGGGCTGAAAAGCCACAGGTCAGATCAAGCCTCTACATGGCAGCCACTAACCGTCCGATCGACTCGCCGTTTGGTGCGGACTTACCAGGTCGCCTTCGCTGATGGCGTGGACGAGGTTATAAATACCGACGGTTTGTACCGGGGCTGCGCCGTGCTTCTCAAGTCTCGCTTGGGACAGCACCCCATCACGCAGGCTCTTCACTGCCTCAGCATCGTATCCATCGACCAGAATCACCCAATCAGCGATATCATCGGGTTGGTTGCGAAGCCGTTTTTCTTCTGTTTCAGTGCGGCTGGCTGCCTCGTCCCCTTCCAACAGGGCAGCGCCAACAAAACCAGGCTCTTGGGCCAGGTCGGGCAAGACTCCGCCGAGGAGCCGTTGGCTCAATTCCTCAGCTTTACCAGGAGCAGGGGATAATCGTATAGACAATAACATCGACCCAATGCCGGTACCAAAACTCCCAGTCACCCGGCACAGTGTTCGATTTGTGTTTTGCATTGCGGCCACTCCACCCCTTGTCCACGGCGTTGGATTGTTCAGCCGACGGAGATATCCGTCTGAAATTAAGGTTTCAAAGCTTTCGACATCGTACACGATCAGATACTTTGGCGTACCTGAAAGGGATACGAAACGCCGGCCCCTCAGAAATCCATTGATGCCAACCCGCTCAGCTATATGCTCGTGAGAATGCCAGTGCTCGTGCTCGTCATCACCACCGGCCGTGACGTCATGCCAAGTAAGCATGGCAGCATATCCCAATTGGCCCATGGGTTCCATCCTTTCTTACATCGGAATAGTTTTATTGGACTTTGTGGCCGCCCTAGCTGCCACAGCGGCGAAAGCATTCCGGCGAGCCAAAGCCGTATCATTCTTAACTTGAAGGCTTGGTGGAGCTTAGGCAGGCCATTCTCTACCAGAGACAGTGTTCTGAGTCGGGGCAGGTCGCCTATCTCCGGGGGAAGTTCCATCAAACCC
>DCAE01000026.1:2347-2608 GCA_002311385.1 Dehalococcoidia bacterium UBA1141
CGCCTTGATTGATTTGTCCCGCCAATCGTTTTCGGTTATGTAGGCATGATTATCAGTTAGGCTTAATCGATATGCAATATCGCGGATTTTGTTCATGAGGATATGGTAGCCATCTCACGGGAAGTGGAACTTACTGCCTGGAGCTGAAGGCCAGGTCATTATCCTATCCGGGAAATTATTCTTGTTACGACTCACTCTTAACCGGCGAATGCCTGGTTCAAGCTCTGGTAGCTACGGGGTAGTTCTTTGGGAAGAATAATG
>DCAE01000093.1 GCA_002311385.1 Dehalococcoidia bacterium UBA1141
GGCGGTCATCGGTTCGATTGCGGTAATGCCGTTCCCTTGGGGTTGGGAAACTCGGTCCTCTGTCATATTGGCGCCTCCAATTTGTGGCCGACGGGGATCGCAGGCTTGTCGTCAAGAGATCTTACGGGCAAGAACACGGGCCGAAGCGCGGTCGTCTGACCAGCTTTCCAGATAATATATGATCTTGAGCGGCGCACAATCTTGGCGTAATTCTCCATGCTCAGCTAGGTACTTCAGGGATGGGTGGGAGTGGCGCTCCAAGTTGGAAACGGTTGAAACTTCAGACAGAAAAAATCCCCCAACCTTCAGGCGCTCGCGTATAAAAGGGAACAGGTCGCGTTGGCGGTAGTTGAAGCAGGTAATCACATCGAATGGGCCTTCAGGCAACAACTCGGCTTCCAAGTCTTTTGCTAGGGTCTCGATCTGCAACCCCTTGGCCGCGGCTCCTTGGCGCGCCAGTTCCAGCCCGGTCCGTGAGATATCCACCGCCAGCACATCTAGTCCCCAGCCTGCCAGCCAAATCGCCAAACGCCCGGCGCCTGTCGCAATATCCAGCGCGTAACCTTGCTGGGGTAGCGAGGACTCAACTTCCTTGAGCCAGTTCGGCGGCGCTATATCAATCTCATCGGATTGCGCAAATCGCTGGTCCCATTTGATACGGTCGGATTCTGCCATACCCGCCTTTATAAGGCCCTAGATTTTTTTCATTATGGGAGAACAGAGTAAGTATCTTTCACACCGATTGTCAATCGTATCGTGAGTGGCGAATGGAAGAACTCCGAGCACGAAACCTACTCCTTCCCTCCGTCCTTCTTGCCGAAGTCAGCCGGACGAGGTCGAGGCGGACGTCGAGCCCGTCGCGCAGTGTTAAGGTCCGAAAATCGAACGGGTACTGTTTGCCGTTGACCAATACCCGGACCACCCGCCTGCCGGCCAGGGGGTTGAACCCTCCCGAGCGCTGACCCACTAAGAAGAAGTCTTGCAGGGTGAAAGACTCCGATACAGCATGTTCGACATGGATAACGCCGCTGCCGGCGTGGGTGTGTATTGGATTGATGCAACCTCTATCGATTCCGATCTCTGAGGGAATCGGCAAAATACGGCCATGGAGGGTGATGGTCAGTTGGACGTGGAAATGGGTGGAGACATCGATGGCTTGGATGCACTCAGCCAGGACATCGTAGCCGGAGATGAGCGGCGTCGGCGTGACAGACTGTGGTGCTTCGGTTGGGATGACGTTCGCGGAGGGCGGTACATGAGGCGTTGCCGGAGTATGGCCGGTATTACACGAAATCAAAGCCGAAATGACGAGGAACACGACAAGTGTCATCGGATGTAAACGGCGAAAACGCAGGTCCATCACTGTTTGCTGAAAAGCGGAGTTGCGCCCGCTAGGGCTGATCACTCTTGAATATTCACGACGATTTTGTCTGCACCACGAGATAATATAGCTTCAGCCGGCTCGGCGTAGGGGTTACTTTCGATGTGTGGTGACGTTGTGAAGGGCCGCTCATCCCGAGCCTCTTTCTATCGTGCTAATCAGGTCCAGCAATATCGCCAATCGTTTAAGGAATAATGCCCAACTAAAGCGATCATACGTTAATGGCAGTACCCAATCAACAATAAATCAGACGCCAAACAATATCTCGTCGATCTTTTAAGAGTCGGCCAAATGGGCTTGTCGCACGCGTCGCCGCTTCTTCCTAAACGCGGAAATCCCAGTTAGGATAGTAAGCTGATGGCGCAGCCCGATTAGGGATTACGAGGTGGAACATGACCCCGGAGAACCCAACATCGCGCTTTGCAACACTCCCGGATACCAGCGAACGGGAAGCCACAGATCTGTTTCACAGAGAAGAAGTACAACTTGCCCTGCGCAACCGAGGCATGCCACTAGAGATCATGCGCTATCCTGTCACCCCATCCGGGATGCACTATCTTGTCATTCACTTTGATATCCCCGATGTCAACATAGACCAATGGAAACTACAAGTAGGAGGTCTGGTTTCCCAACCCCTCAGCTTGAGCCTTGACGACATAAAAAAGCGGCCGGCACGCACGATGGCGGTGACCATGGAATGCGCCGGTAACGGCCGAGCATTACTAAATCCTCGTGTCTTCAGTCAGCCATGGTTCAACGAAGGGATCGGCACCGCCGAATGGACCGGTACTCCTCTGAAGGGGATCTTGGAAGAAGCCGGTCTCACGGACGGAGCTGTGAACATTGTTTTCTCAGGAGCGGATCAAGGGATTCAAGGGGAAGTGTTGCAGGTTTACCAACGTAGCTTGAACATTGCAGAATCCATGCGGGAAGAGATGATGCTCGTTTATGAGATGAACGGCCAGCCCCTCCAGCCCCAGCACGGCTACCCGCTTCGGCTCTTGGTGCCAGGCTGGTACGGCATGGCCAGCGTCAAATGGCTAGACAGAATCGAGGCCGTCGAGGATCAGTTCCAGGGTTACCAGATGGCCAAGGCCTACCGCTACACCCAGGTTAGAGAAGAACCCGGTGAACCAGTGACGTTGATTCGCGTCCGTGCACTGATGATTCCGCCCGGAATTCCCGATACGATGAGCAGAGTGCGATGGCTGACTGCTGGACAGCAATCGTTAACCGGCAGGGCTTGGGCCGGTCGATTGGGGGTCTCCCGTGTGGAAGTCAGCGTCGACGATGGATCAACTTGGTCCGAAGCCACCCTGGGTGAACAGGTTTCAACGTTTGCCTGGAGGGAGTGGTCGTTTGTCTGGAATGCCGTCCGGGGATGGCACACTCTGTCTGTGCGGGCCACCGACACTGAGGAAAACGTACAACCAATCGATCAGTTTTGGAACGCCCAGGGAATGGGGAACAACATGGCCCAACGGGTGAGAGTATTGGTCGAGTAGGAATCCTTGATTCCGAACCAAATTCGCCACCACATTACGTCCTCCAACCCCTGCCACCTAATCGCGGCGGGCACACTGGCTTCATGGTCGTTCCGGGCTAACCTCTGTTATGGCAACGGAGTATATTGTGAGCGGAAATCTGTTGAGAGGTAATTCATGCGAATCTGTTGCTTTCAGCCTGGGGCAACCGAGATAGTCTACGCGTTGGGATTGCAAGACCAGCTTTACGGTGTTACCGCCCAGTGCGACTATCCGGTCGATGCCCGAACCAAACCGGTCATCGTTCGCAGCGTTTTTGATGGCACCAGCCCGTCAAGCGGCCAAATCAGCGAGGTTATTTCCGAACAACTCCGACAAGGGCTGGGACTATACATTACCGATGAAGCGGCGTTGCGTTCCGCTAACCCAGATATCCTGTTGACTCAAGCCCTATGCGATGTTTGAGCCCTGTCCGCTCGGCAGGTGGCCGAGCTTGGTTTGACGCTTAACAAGAATCCTCAGGTAATCTCGCTAGACCCGGAGTCACTTGGTGATGTTCTGGATGACATCCGGCGTGTTGGAAGGGCGACTGGGAAGGATGAAGCCGCTGAATCATTAACCGGCCAATTGCAAGTCCGCATCGATGCTGTTACCGAGAGAGCG
>DCAE01000104.1:0-180 GCA_002311385.1 Dehalococcoidia bacterium UBA1141
CCATACACTTCTCAACGACTCGCCTAATGAACTGAAATAGGTACCCGCTCCGGTTAGTGAATCGAGGATGGCCGGGGTGGAGACCACATTTGCGCTCCCGACTTCAATACCTCCGAGCCAAGCGGTCACTGTGGTCCCTTGGGGCACAAGCACGCCGTCCACGGAGGCGGTGCCTTGGAA
>DCAE01000104.1:497-1471 GCA_002311385.1 Dehalococcoidia bacterium UBA1141
GGTCCTTGTTCCAGGAGATTGCGCTTGGGAGCCGGCACGAGCCGAAGTGGCTGTAAGCGGAGTTGTTTGCGATCCTGATTGAACTCCGGTTTGTCCACCGGTTGGAGCCGTTGCGGTAGACACCGGTGCAGTGGACAAAGGAACATTTGAGGTGGGCGGGAAGAATGGAGTGGGAACCGGCGTACGCAAGACCTGTGCTGCCTGCCGGGACGAATCGGAGCCTCCGTTTCCGGAATCCGGAGGAACAATACCGAAGGCGTACAAGCCTCCTGCTACGGCCCCAGCGATAATCAGAACAAGCAATAGTATCTCTAGGATTGAGGGGCCGGAATATTCAGGTTGTCTTTGGGCCATGGCTAAAGATTATAAGCTCCAAATCGTTGAACAATACCCAAATCAATTGCCAATTAAATACCCAAGTCAAAACGGGGGAAACCGGAGATTGCTAATCAGCAGCTGCGCCAGCAGGCATAGTCTGGTACCGGCTCGAATATTTGCGCTCCTTAATCGAGAATGCGGAAATGGCCGCCGGGAACAGCAAAGACCCTGCGATTGCGAAAGGAATCGTGTATGAGCCGGTCACGTCGTAGAGGTAGCCGGCGAGCAAGATGCTTACGAAAGAGCCCACTTGATGGCACATGAAAGAGATTCCCGAGATGGTGGCTAGAGCCCGCAACCCATAAACATCCGCAGTCAATGATGCGGTCAACGGCACACTGGCTATCCAAGAGAAACCGGCCAAAACTGCGAATATCCATAGCCCCGTCACACTGGGGATAATCAGCAACAGCAGATANNCCCCTCATGAAGTAGACGGCAGCCAGCACGTTCTTGCGCCCGAATCGGTCCGACAGCATTCCAGCGCCCAATCCGCCCAGAACGTTTAGGCCCATCATGACCCCAAAGACGGTGGCTGCCATGGACGCCGAAACTCCCAGGTCTCTGGCGTAGGGCACAAAATGGGCTGCGATTAT
>DCAE01000104.1:1608-2369 GCA_002311385.1 Dehalococcoidia bacterium UBA1141
GATTCGTACCATTGGTCTACTTCCAACACGCCTCGTCGGCGTTCCGTAGCTGCTATTTGGGACTCATCTTGGGTGTCTCCGTCCGGCTGAAGACCTTTTTCCGATGGATGGTTGCGAATAAATATGTAGGCTAAAGGCAACGCCAATACCAGCAACAACAGCCCGAATGCCACCCAAGTGACCCGCCAGTTGGTAGCGTCCAGCAAGTACTGGCCGAACGGGACCAGCAGCAGTCCTCCGAGCGATGCTCCGGCGACGTTGATGCCCATTGCGGTGGCTCTCTTGCGGCGGAACCACTTTCCCAACAACGCCATGGTATTGGTGATTGATGAACCGCTCATGCCGATGGAGATAACAAATCCAAAGATGATAAACATGAACCAGAAACTGTTGGTTTGGCTAAGAAGCGCAGTGGCCACCCCCATGACCAAGAGGCCAGCCAGAATTATTTTTCTGCCGTCAAACCGATCGAAGTAATGGCCGACTATGGGCTGGGTGAGACCGTTTACCAGAAATCCTGTGCCGACGATGATGGAGAGTGTGAACCGGCTCCACCCGAACTCGTCCTCCAGAGGAATTATGAAGATGCCGAAGCTGCTTCTTGCGCCTGTGGTGACCAAGGCCAGGAACATCGTGGTAAATACTATGTACCAGCCGTAGTAGATTCCGGGTTTCCGGTTGACGGTTTCATTCATATTCGTTTAATACATCGCTTATTTGACGAATTGGGGAAGAACATCCGTGCCAAGAATGTCCAATTG
>DCAE01000104.1:2581-3174 GCA_002311385.1 Dehalococcoidia bacterium UBA1141
AGCACTCCGATATGGTCGTCTTCAATCTCCCGGTTGTTGTCTTCCGCAGTTTGGAAGATGATTTCGCGGCCCTCCGTCACTTCTTGAGATGTGGCGCTGGAAACCAGCCAACCGTCGCCCACGCGGCCAACACGGCGTGCTGCGGCGGGACTTCGGCCACCAATCCAAACGGGCGGTGAGGGTTTCAAGAACGTTTTTGGGGTGATGCTAACGTCGTGGCAGGTGTAATACTCGCCCTCGTGGGTAACGTTATCTTCCTCCCATAACCGGCGCATCAGGCGGATGCCTTCTTCGGTTCGGGTTACTCGGCCTTCTTTGGTAACGCCGCAAGCCTCATATTCCTCGGGCTCTTCCTGACCCAGCCCCACGGCGGGGAAGAAACGTCCCTGGGAGAGGAAATCCAATGTAGCAATCTGCTTGGCCAGTATAACCGGGTTGCGCAGAGGCATGGCCAACACGCTGGTGCCGAACTTCATGCGTTGGGAGTACGCCGCAACCATGGAGAGGGCAATCATGGGCTCCAGGCTGAACTTGTCGCTTACGATACGGTCGCTGAGCCAGATGGAGTCGAAGTTGTGCTTGTCCCCCGCCTC
>DCAE01000084.1:0-631 GCA_002311385.1 Dehalococcoidia bacterium UBA1141
CGTCCGGATTGTAGTTCACTTTAGAGACTTGGTATTGGCCAAGGGGCAATATGGTGAGACCAACGGCTGGTAAGGGGCTTTCAAACACCACCATCCCTTTTTCCGTGGCCGAGTCGTGGATGGCTTTAGAGAGGTCTGCTAGGTCTGCCTCCCCAGCCAGTAGCATTGCTAGACGGGTCGCCTCTTCGGGTACCGTGCTTATCTTCAAGGTCTTGAAATCGGAGTTCACCCGCCAGTGGTCGTAGGGAACCCTTTCCATCTCGGCGTATTCGTTCAGCACGCGGCTCGTAAATTGGTAAGCGCCGGTACCCGAAGGCCCGGACTCGTACATAGACTCCCCTTCGGCCGCGAACTGGGCCGAACTGAAGCTCTGCGCGCAAGGTACCATGAGCACGTTCAGCCACCAGGACATCAGGTCTGTCTGGGCTCGTGCTAGGTGCATCGTGAAATTGTAATCATCGATTACTTTCAAGTCGCCATTGGCCTTCATCTGAGTGGCCGAGTCAGCTCCCATGAACGCTTTGAAGGTCGCAGCGCAACCAGTAAGGCTACCCTCTTGAGTAGATGAGTCCACGTTGTAGATGAAATCGTCGACTGTGAACTCTCCCCACTGATCGTCGTGGAACCTCAC
>DCAE01000084.1:829-1143 GCA_002311385.1 Dehalococcoidia bacterium UBA1141
GGCATCGGCGTTATAACTACGTGCAAGCTTTTATCGGTTCTGTTGTCCTGTACGACAGGGGCTTTGTCTGCCGCCTTAGGTTTCGCCGTCGGTGCTGCACTGCTGGTTTTAGCAGCGGGCTTAGCCGCAGGTTCGGATTTGGTTGGGGCCGTGGAATCAGACCCACATGCCACAAGAAACATCAAGAGTATCGAAATAAGTACCACAGGGTTCCTCAGAACGGAAAGCTTCATAACTTCTCCTCCAAATATTGGAACTACGTATTAACTTCCTGATCGCCGATGACCTTTCTTATGAAAATACCGAATTGCTAA
>DCAE01000084.1:1451-1815 GCA_002311385.1 Dehalococcoidia bacterium UBA1141
GCTTCATAAACGCCGAAGGTGAAGGAGAACAACTCAAAATCGGAGGAATTGGAACTCAGGCGTAACTTATGACCTCGGGTATAGGCAGGATGTGCCACTAAGTTGTACATCTTGGGTTCAACGACCATCACGTAGCTCTGTCCATTTTCGTCGATGATGATGTCGTCACCCCGGTTTTCCGCCGTGAGATTCTTTCCGTCATTGCTGACTCGCACCTTGTAAGGCGCTCCTGGAAATCCCAATACAGCATTGAGCGTCCGAGCCGAGTAAATCAGAGAGATATGATCTTCGTAACCAGTCGTCGGTTGACCGTGTCTGACAAGGTCTTCGCCAACGAACCAGAAACCGTTGAAGTATATCGAGT
>DCAE01000084.1:2018-6108 GCA_002311385.1 Dehalococcoidia bacterium UBA1141
ATTGGAAGCGGAAAGTTGTCGCCGTCCAGGTCAGCCCCCGCTTCCTTCAAGAGCTCCCGGATATTTTCTTCCGTTTCTGCGTACTGCCCTTCCCCCAAATGCCGATATCGTAAAACTCCTGCATGGTCGATGAGGTACTTCGCAGGCCATACACGGTTGGAAAAATTGTTCCAAGTGGTAAAGTCGTTATCCAAAGCCACCGGCCAGGTGATGCCGTTTTCCTCGACGGCATTGATCACGTTTACTGGGTCTTTTTCAAAGGCAAACTCTGGGGAGTGTACGCCGACAATGACCAGTCCGTCGTCGGAATATCTGGAGTGCCAGAGTTTGAGAAACGGAAACGTCCGAATGCAGTTAACGCAAGAGTAAGTCCAGAAATCGATCAGGACCACTTTGCCGATGGTTTCCTGAAGAGAGATCGGATCTGAGTTGATCCAAGCTGATATACCCTCGATCTTCGGAGCCCGGGTCCCTACGGTCAGAAGGAGGGATGCTTGCTCCGCTTGCGAGCGGGATTCAAGCGATGGCGACGAGACTGAAGATGAATCTTCGGCGCTTTCTATTCCGCCATTTTTTTCGACAGACGCGAAAGGTTGAATGATGGTCAGCGCAGCGCCGAGAAAGATCGCAGCCGTAATTATGGCTAGGAAGATGAATTTTCTTTTCGACAATCCAATCTCCACTTTGAGTCCAGCGCAATCATGATACGTCTCTCAGGCAATAATTCGATTCAAAGAGGATGCGGATATACGCAGTCCTGAAACAAAAGTGACCGATCAGATCTTCCCACGGTTACGCCTTGTCGGCTGGCTTTCCCACCAATCAGACGACCGGCTCAGAAGCCAGCGTTAGGTAAACCGGCGCAATTCTCTTTGCGAAACCAGAACGACCAAGGTGATGCCCAATAACAGCACGGCCAAAATACCCACCGCCACTTGGCTTCCGAAGTATTGGGCCGCGATGCCAGCTGGTAGAACACCCAAGGGCATCAAGGCGAAATTCAACATATAGACGCTCATCACCCGGCCCCTGTACTGGGCATCCGAGACCTCCATGATCAACGCTTGGTTTAACGTTCTGCGCCCGGCGTCACCGAGACCGAGTGCCAGCATCAAGACCAAAGCGATCATATAGAAGGGCAAAGCAGCCACTAGGAGTAATGCCACACCGGTCAAGAAGGTGGTGCCAATCAGTAACAGTCCTCGTTTCCACCTACCAATCTGCGCCATGAATAGGGACCCTGCCAGCGCTCCCAATCCCATTGCACTCACCAGCAACCCCATAGCCTCTGGTCCTTTGTCGTATACATCAACCACAAAAACGGGCATCAAGAAACGGAACGGCATTGCCAATAACGCGGTTACTAGCCCAATACCCAACAGAATGCGTACCATCGGATTATGCCTGATGTAGGTGATGCCGGCCCCGATGTCAGCCAAGATCTTGGCGTCGGAGTCTACGGTCACAGGCCTTGATTTTGGCAGCAACCCAGTGACCAGCACAGCCATCAATCCCAATCCAGCAAGGACAAAGTAAACTCCTTCCGGCCCGATCACCGCGTATAGCACTCCAGCGAAAGCCGGAGCCAGCAGCGTCATGATGCTCATCCCCGCTGAGTTCAGCGCTATCGCGTTAGTAAGATTCTCCGGTTGGACTAGGTCGGGAATCATGGCCTGACGAGCTGGCCCAATAAAGGAGAACACCAAGCCCATGACCATCGATGCCGCTAGAAGGGATACCACGTGATCACGCCCGAGGCCACGGTCAGGGCAACGGCCAGCGCCGTCAGCAGGAAGCCTATTTGGGCGATCTGAATGATCTTCTTGCGATCGAACCGGTCGGCAAGGGCTCCGCCAAATAGGGCGAGAAGCAGCATGGGTAGAGCGAAGGCCGAGTTCACCAGGCCCAACAGCGCAGGAGAACCTGTGAGTCCGTAGACGAGGTAACCTTGGGCGATCATCTGCATCTGGATGGCGCCCATCAAGAACAGCATGCTCAACCAGAAGTAGCGGAAGTTCGGCTCCCGCAGGGAAACCCAAGCCCGCCCACTCAGTCTGGTCCTGCCGGGCGTTACCACCGTAGGAGGGGCGTTGGCTTCCGCGGACTCTAGGTGGGCATCTCGTGCTGTATCGGGATCAGGAGTAACGCTTTCGTGCGCTATTTGGTCCCCATTGACACAAGATAATTAAAGACGCGCATCCGTTTCCTCTCAAATCTTTCCAACGGAGGCTACTACGCTAAGTTGTAGAACTTAACGGCGTTATCGCAAATGATCTTTTGTTTGGTAGCTTGAGGCAACCCCCCTAACTGCTCTTCGATGATTTGCTGGGAATCGGGGAATAGGCAATCGGGGTGGGGATAGTCAGTGGCCCACATGATATTGTCCTCCCCTACCAATGGCACGATTTCAGCTATGCAGGCTTCTTGCTGATAGGTCGTCATGCCATTACGGCGGAAATAATCACTGGGCTTGAGAGAGAAATTGAGTTGTTGGAGCCTGTCCTCATACTCCACGTCAAACCGGTCTAGGATGTATGGCAACCAGGTAACACCCGACTCTCCGAGCACGAACCTGAATCCGGGGTATCTTTCACAGGCTCCCGACATGATTATTCCCGCCAGGACTTCAGCCCCATCGACCTGAAATAGCACTGATTTGATTCCTCGTATCTCCAGTTCATATTCGGCAGCCATCTGAGTGTCGTCGGCCAATCGAGCTCCGGTAAAGCCTGTAGAGTGGAATGAAATCGGGAAACTGCACTCTTCCGCAGCCTGCCACACCGGGTACCAAGCATGATGCCATATCGGAAATGCAAGTTTCTTAACTGGCAGGTCTCCGCCGTGCATACCCATCGCCGCGCAACGGCGTACCTCTTCGGCGGCAGCTTCTGGATCATGGTATGGAATCGCGGCAAGTGGGAATATGCGGTGCGGGTCAGCACGACGGGAAAAATCCATCGCCCAGTCGTTGTAAACCTGGAAGACCCACCCGGCCATTTCGCCGTCCTGAATCTTTAGATTAGCTCCCAATATGCCGTAGATCACCTCAGCGTCCACACCGTCTTGGTCGAGGTCCTCCAGCCTTAGTTCTGGAGTGGAGGGACGCGGTTCGGCTTCCCGGTGGTGACCCGAGTAGAACCCAAGGTCGTACATCTTATCCACACGGGCCAAGCGGCCCTTTTCGTACTTTCCGAACCCCGGGCCGATGCCATTCCACATTCCTACATCTTGGCCGTCGATAAACCAATGCAGGCCATCGTCCAACTCTTCAGCGCGGGGCACCAGAAGTTTCCATTTGGCGGGTGCCTGGTCCGACCAAAGATCAGGGGGGCAGAATGTCAGGTCGATATGGTTGTCGCAAGAAACTACTTGATAAGCCATCATCCTCTCCAAACCAAAATATCCGGATCAACCACAGATCATCGGACCTCGGAAATCAAGCCGATTCTAACCTTGTAGAGCAAAGGCTGCAACATCGGAGCATTGACACGGTTTTAGTCTCCATTTAGGCTACTGCCACTTCGTCTGCTCACTACTATCGACGGTAGGACGGCCGGCACGGTCCAACGCAAGAATGCTCTTGGGCGCCCATTAAGTCATCTGACAAGGTAGCGTAAATGGTTAATGACCGCGCAGAGTGGTGGCAGCAGATTCTCTCGGGTTTCGGCGTGGATTTTATCCTGGAATACTCGGGTAATGAGTGCGCCTAGGCTGATTTTATCCGGCATGATCTTGGTCTAATGCCGGGGGCTAAGATCTTAGATGTGCCCTGTGGGGCCGGGCGTCTTTCCATCGAGTTGGCATCACGCGGGTATCAAGTCACAGGAGTGGATATCAATTCGATTCTTTTAGCAGAATCTAAGCGCAAAGCGGAAGAAAGAGGTTTCCAAATCACGTTGGAACAACGAGATATGCGAGAACTTCCTTGGCATGGTGGATTCGACGGCGCAATTTGCTTCTGGAGCAGCCTGGGGTACTTCGATGAGCTGGGTAATCAAAAATCTTTGAAGCCATCTCACACTCATTAAAGCTGGGTGGGACCCTTTTGATAGACACCCCCGTCGCTGAGACACGGCTTCCGAGGTTGGAG
>DCAE01000084.1:6241-6567 GCA_002311385.1 Dehalococcoidia bacterium UBA1141
GCCGTCTTAAGTCGGAGTGGACTTTCGCGCGGCGGGGCAAGGTGGAAAAGAGGTCCCTGTCCATCCGTTTGTACACCTACCGCGAACTTTGTACCCTATTTGAGCAAGAGGGATTCGGCAGGCCTAAAGCATTTGGTTCCTTAACCCGCGAGCCGTTCGAAATCGGTTCGCCACGTCTTTATCTGTCCACAACGATAGTCGAAGATATGTGATCATGTCCGACTAGGCTTTAGAACTGTCGGTTCCTAACACTCCGCAAACGTTTGCCGCTCGGAATCGCGCTTTGGAGGACTGCTAAGCGCTATGCAGTTACTGTCATTGGCCTC
>DCAE01000112.1:0-257 GCA_002311385.1 Dehalococcoidia bacterium UBA1141
GAAGCTGTGAATGCCCTTGAAGTCGGGAATGTAACCCGCGGACAGTAGGCCCACCGCAGTGATAAAGAATTGGGCTTCATACCGTCGACCGTCTAGGGTTTTAATCTGCCAGCGGTTCTTGGGCTCGTCGTAGACCGCTTTTGAGACCCGAGTATTGAACTGAATGTCGCGTTTCAAGTCGAACTTGTCAGCGACATAATTAAGGTAGCGTTCATTCTCGGGTTGTCCGGAGAAGTGTTCCTTCCAGTCCCATTCCT
>DCAE01000112.1:398-77705 GCA_002311385.1 Dehalococcoidia bacterium UBA1141
CCAATACCAGGTGCCGCCGACGCCGCTGGCTTCATCGAGCACACGCACCGTGAACCCTAGTTGGCGCAGACAATACAATGAGTACAACCCGGTAACTCCGGCGCCGATGACCACAACGTCATAATGTTCTACCTCATTGCTCACGCCATTTTCTGATGCCTTCGTTTGTTGGGAACTTGCCATATTTCTCGCTCCTTTGTTTCTCTTTTCCCGTACAGTGGTGATGAGAAATTGATTTACCGTATAACTACAATCTACAGAACCAGACGGCTATCATCACTTTTATGAAGTGTGAATAACCGATTTAATTAAAGCTGACGGGCCAATACTTTTTTGAACGCATCCACGAAAGCGTCGATTTCCGGTTCAGCCATCTCCGTGGATAGGGAACCCACCAAGTTGGAAGCGGTGAGAAAGCCTTCGTTCATTAACCCCAGAAACATCTGATGGCGAAGCGCGTTGTTTCCCGCCGCCACATCCCGGTAGCCCCGAATCTCTCCGTCGGTAAAGTGAATGCCGAACAGAGAACCCAGACCGGTCACTTGCACTGGAACCTCCAGTTCGGCGCATGCGTCGCGTAAACCCTTGCGCAACTCCTCGGTGAGTTCCGCCAAACGGCGGTAGACGTCCGGGGTCAGTTGTTCCAAAGTCGTTGCGCCAGCCACCATGGTTACCGGGTTAGCGTTAAAAGTTCCAGCATGGGAAACTGACGGACCATCTGGTGTCGTGGGGTCGTACTGCTCCATGATGTCTCGACGTCCGCCGAAGGCGCCCACGGCGAATCCGCCCCCAATAATCTTGCCCAGGGCCGTCATGTCCGGGGTGATGCCGTAATATTGTTGAGACCCGCCCGGCGCAACCCGAAAGCTGATGACCTCATCAAAAATCAATATGATGCCATTGGCCTGGGTGAATTCCCTTAGCATAGCCAAGAAATCGGGTGTGGCGGGCACCATCCCCACCGATCCCAAAACCGGCTCTACAATCACTGCCGCCAATTCGTCCTTGTTTTCCTCCAACAGCTTCAGAGACGCCTGAGTATCGTTGAATGGAATAATCAAGACTTGCTCGACTACACCATCGGGCAATCCCGCGCTGCTGGGCAAGGCATTGGGCCGGTCGGCATCCCCGGCCTGATCCGGATTTACTCTCAAACTTACGGTAACCGAGTCGTGTGTGCCGTGGTAACCGCCCTCGGCCTTGGCGAAACGGCTCTTACCCGTGAAAGCCCGGGCTGCCCGCAAAGTGTTAAGCGTTGCTTCGGTGCCCGAATTTGTGAATCTAAGCAGGTCGAAACTGGGGATACGTTGGCACAGAATCTTGGCCAGTCGCACCTGATGTTCGTTGGGCGCATTATATGCCACACCTTTGGCAAGTTGCTCTTCAACGGCCTGCATCACAACCTTCGGCGCGTGACCCAAAATCATCGTGGTCATGGTGTTTATGAAGTCCACCCGGTCAACACCATCTGCGTCAATCACATGACAGCCAGAACTGGACTCCACGAAAAACGGATAAGGCTCCCAAAAGATTGAGTTCCGGCTATCTCCCCCTGGCAAGTAATTCTTGGCCTCTTCCCAGATAGCCCGTGATTTGGGGGTTAATTCCAGGTAACGCTCTGTTTCATTGACTGATTGCTCGCCTGTTTGATTTTGGTTCCCGGCCATTGCTATTCCTCGCCTAAGGGGATTGTCTGATCAAAGTTCGACCCTATTCGCCGATAGTGTACCAAAGGTGGCCGAAGTTGGCGACAAATCTTAGTCGGCGCCCATAGGCGCTAACAATGGCTTTGGGAAATAGATACGGCGCAGCTGCCTACTCCCTACACTGAGTACTATCACGACTATGAACAATCCACCTCCCATCGCCATCACCGCCGAGGCACTGAACATATCCGCAAATATTGCGTTCACCAGATTCGTTACCGCCATACTGCCGCCAACGTGAACCGAGTAGACCCCGGCCACACGTCCTCGTACCTTGTCTTCGGTTAAGGTTTGGATAATCGTATGGCTGATCGTCATGAATCCGGCTTGGTTGATCCCCATGACAACGGCGGCGGCTATGGAATAGGTGTCTACCGATGACCAAGCCATCAGGATTGGCCCCAAGCCGCTGGAAATCCCGAAGAACAAGAACAATTTGCCTCTTGCGGCTGTGCTCTGGACCCCGGCCATGAATATCGATGCGGCCAAAGCGCCAGCGCCTACACCAGCCAGCAGATAGGCTATTCCCACGGAGCCAGCTCCCAGCTTCTCTTCTGAAATCGCTGGCAATATAGACTCGTAGGACATGGTTAATGCGCAGTGAGCCAACACCAACAGAACCATGACCAGAATCTGCGGCCGCTGGTAGACGTAGACAAAACCTTCAACCATGTTCCGGGCAAAGCTCTGGGTGGCATCAATCACCCCAGTAGATTTGGTCACTATCAGTCCAATCTGGATGAGACCGATGGCATAAAAGCCGCTGCAAAGCCAGAATGCGGCTTCGATGTTCACCAGTCCCAACAACGGCGCTATGGCCAACGCACCCACCAATCTGGAACCCTGCTGGGTTGCCTGGTTTAGGGCAATAGCGTTTAGCAGGTGTTCCTTGGGGACAAGGTTGGGAATGAGAGCAGTGGCGATGGTCATTTGACCGGCCCTGAGTGTGCCGTTGAATAGTGAAAGGAGCAACAATGACCAAGGCCCAATCCAACCCTGCGTGACCAGGAAGGCCAAGATTAGGTTGTGGGCTAGGTTCAACCCAAATATCCAGCGGAGCAAGGTTTGCCGGTCGAACCTGTCAGCCAAAAATCCGAAAATAGGAGTGGAGAACAGCCGGGGAATCATTGCTCCGAATGTGACGATGCCGACCCAAAGAGAGTTATTGTCGGTTATATCGTAGGCCAGCCAGCCTCGAGCGAGTATCAACGCCCAAGCTGCGGCACCGGAGCAGGTGGTGGCAATCCATAGATTGCGGTAATCCTTGAACTGTAACGATAAGAGGAACCTATCACGGATATTGGCGAACATACCTACCCATAAATGATAGTAGAAGTCGCCCATCATTATAATTCAACCAAGAAGTCGTTGGAAAGTAGCCCCTATAAACCGATACTCTTCATTACAATATTGACGTCCGATTCTTGACGCCTGCACACTAGGCCACTACAATCGGCGCGTTAGAACCCCATAAACACCAGCCAATTATTCACAGCCAATTATTCACAGCCCTTTAATCAATGTAGAAATTCTCCCGAATAACAGCTAAACGGACTCGTTTTTTTGGGACAACCGATGGAGCCGCATGGAACCCCAACCCCCTGCCGATGGCAGTCTCCTACCACCGTACCGCATCCTCGACTTGGCTGGTGGCCCCGGCGTATTCTGCGCTAAATTGTTGGCGGATTATGGGGCTGACGTCATAAAAGTTGAGCCGCCCTCGGGCGATTATGGTCGTTCCAAAGGGCCCTTCTTGGGTGACGAGCCTCATCCTGAAAAGAGTGCGTACTTCCTCTATTACAACACCAACAAAAAGTCTGTAACCCTAAATCTTGAGACTGAGTTGGGCCGGGCGATATTCAAGCGCTTGGCCGCCACCGCAGACGCCGTTGTTGAGAGCTTCCCGGTCGGCTACTTGAAAGGATTGGGGTTGGACTACGAGTCACTGAGTGTAGCCAACCCAGGGCTGGTGATGGCCTCCGTAACGGCATTTGGCCAAGACGGTCCTTGGAATGAATATAAGTCTTCGGACCTAATCGCCATGGCGGCCAGCGGGTACATGCAGATTACCGGTGACCCCGACGGACCGCCCATGCGCCAAGGCAACGAACAGTCCCATTTCCCCGGCGCTCAATACGCCGCCGTGGCAATACTGGCAGCCCTTTACCACCGGGACGCCGCGGGCGGCACCGGACAGTACATCGACGTGTCCCAGCAGGAATCCCTTATCACCTACTACTCTGATGCTCATCCGGCGGTGCTGTGGATGCAACTGGAGCAAAACGTAACCAGGGTTGGCACCAATTCGACTCTGGTCATACCGCTGGGAGCTTATCCTTGCCGGGACGGTTGGATTTCCGCTGGAGTAATCACACCCAGAGAATGGGAGGGACTTTCCCAGTGGATTTATGAAGTCACCGGCAACGAAGAAGTATTGAATGAACAGTATAAAGGTGGGAATCAGGAAAGAGCGCCCCACATCGATATAATCAGCGCCATGTTCATGGATTTCACCATGCGTTTCACCGCTGATTATTTGTTTCATGAGGGCCAGAAGCGCAACCTAGTCTTCATACCGGTCAACAACGTGGCCGATCTGCCAGAAGACCCCCAATTGGAAGCAAGCAACCTTTGGACGGAAATTGAGCACCCTCAAGCTGGCGTGCTCAAATACCCCTTGGGCGTCTTTAACAGCGATGAAATCGCTCCGTCGGCAGTTCCTGCTCCTTTGTTGGGGCAACACAACGAGGCAATCTTCTGCGAGGAACTGGGCTACCGAAAAGAAGACTTGGCTTTCCTAAGATCGGCTGGCGTCATATGAGCCCCAGTCAGGTCAATGAATCCGCAAAACGCAAGGGCCCTGGGACCAGAGGCGCAAATGACGAATAAAGCGCTGGCTGGCATCCGGGTCGTGGAACTGGGCCCGTACGTGGCTTTGCCTCTGACCGGCCGGATATTGGGGTCGATGGGCGCCGAAATTATCAAGGTGGAAACCAACAAAGTACTGGATGAGATGGCCTTTATCCCGGCTTGGTCCAAGGGCGCCGGTCAGCCCGATTTCCAGTCGGCGAAAAAGCGGATCACTTTGGATGTGCGGACGCCGGAAGGTAGGGATATTTTCATGGAGTTAATCAAAACCGCCGATGTTTTCATGACCAACTTCCGGCGCAACATCCTGGAGAGATGGGGCATAGATTTCCCGCAGATTCGGGAGGTCAGACCCGACATCATTAATATGTGGCAAACCGGGCTTGGTGGTCACGGACCATATTACACGTATAAATCCTATGGAATCCTAGTTCAGCATATGTCCGGCGTCTCCATGATGAGCGGCTCACCCGATGCCCCTCCGGTGGCCACCAACTCATCCTATTCCGACTATCACACCGGTGTATTTCAGCCTGTGGCCATCATCAGCGCCTTGATGCGCCGCCGCCTAACCGGCAAGCCCATAACGCTGGAATCGTCCATCTTCAGTTCGGGCACGATAACCGCAGGACCGTCCATTCTGGATTATCAAGCCAATGGTAATCATCCTCAGAGATTGGATAACCGGGACCGGTCCGCAGTCCCCCACGGAGTATACCCATGCCAGGGTGAAGACCGCTTTTGCGCGATTGCCGTCTATAGCGATCAGGAATGGAACGACTTTTGCCAAGCTATGGGCGATCCTCCTTGGTGTCAAATGCCCGAATACGCCACGGCTATCGACCGTTCCCGCAATCAAGATAGTCTGGATGAGAACATCAGCGTCTGGACATCACAATTCACCACCGACGTAGTTATGAGCAAACTCCAGCAAAATGGCGTACCCGCCAGCGTGGTTTCTCAAGGAGAAGACTTGTACGATAGTCCTCATCTCAAAGCCCGAGGGTTTTACAGACCAACGCCCTACTATGTGGCAGAGCGAGGAACTGCGGCTTTCCAGTGGGAAGAAGGCACCAGCCTGTCTTGGAACATGCCGTTTAGAATGTCGGGGACGCCCGTGGATAGCGGCCATTACAGCAATATTGGGGAAGATAATTCCTACGTATTCGAGGAATTATTGGGTATGGAACCGGAAAAAGTGAAAGCTCTGGCTGATCAGGAAGTTATTTTCTGAGTCTGGGCGATTCCGACAAGCAAACCGCCGCTCGCCAATAGGATAGGAGGCCAAATGGCTGACTACAGCAGTTACGAACACCTGCTCATCGAAATAAACGATGGCATCGCATTGTTGACGCTCAATCGACCGGAGGTCTACAACGCCACCAATTTTCAGTTGCACAACGAACTCAGCCGTATCTGGCCGGATCTAGGCCGCGACCCCGCAGTTAAGGTGGCTGTGGTGACCGGCGCCGGGACCGCTTTTTCCGCAGGCGGCGATTTCGAGATGATTGAGAAAGCCCTGGGCAATCCCGACGTGATTGCCAGCAACATGCAAGAAGCCAGCGACATCGTCCACAACATGATAAACCTGGATAAACCGGTAATATCAGCGATCAACGGTGTGGCCGTTGGAGCCGGATTGGCGGTGGCTTTGCTGGCCGACATATCCATTGCTTCGGAAAAAGCCCGATTCACCGACGGTCACACCCGCCTGGGAGTGGCCGCAGGCGACCACGCAGCCCTTATATGGCCCTTGCTAATGAGCATGGCCAAGGCCAAGTACTACTTGCTGACCTGCGAATTTTTGGACGGCAAAGAAGCAGAGCGCATCGGCTTGGTCAGTATGGTAGTTCCTCCGGAAGAATTGATGGATACGGCTATGGATGTAGCGCGCACTCTGGCCCGTGGCCCACAGCCAGCAATCAGGTTCACCAAGCGGGCTCTGAACCAATGGCTGCGTTTGGGTGCCCACACCGCTTTTGATTACTCTTTGGCGGCCGAGATGCTTGGCTTCTTTGGTGAAGATGTCAAAGAGGGATTAGCGGCGGTAAAAGAAAAGCGCCAGCCTAATTTCCCATCCGCTCAGTAGTCAAACATCAATGAGTCCCCAAACATAGAACATTTGATGGCTGAGTTGGAATCTCTGCGCCACCAAGTAGCTATGATGAAATGCTTTGTTGCGCACGGTCAGGTCGCTATTGGATTCCTAGCGCCACGTCTTCTTGTTTAGCCGCTTATTGCGCCACGTACCCACCGTCCACGGTCATGGTATGGCCGGTGACGAAGGACGCAGCGTCCGAACTCAGCCAGGCCACAGCCTCGGCAATCTCGTGGGGTTCGCCTAAACGGCCCAAAGGATGGCGCGCCACTGCTTGGTCTTCGAACCCTTCCATGGTGTCGAACAAGGGTTGCGTCAATGGTGTGCGTATGTATCCGGGACAAACTGCATTTACCCTTATTCCGGATTGGGCATACTCCAGTGCGGCAGCCTTTGTTAATCCAGCCACCGCATGCTTGCTGGCAACGTAGGCGCAGGTGCCTCGAATAGCGACCAAACCTGCAACTGAAGCCGTGTTTACGATGGCCCCACCGCCTTGTTCCAGCATCTGAATTATCTGATATTTCATACCCAGCCAAACGCCTTTTAGATTGATACTTATGATTCGGTCCCAGTCCTCTTCGGAATATTCGGCGGTCATTACCCGGTCCCGGCCACCCACTCCGGCGTTATTGAAAGCACAGTCCAATCGGCCAAATTGCAGAACTGCCTGTTCCACCATGCGCTGGCAATCCCCTGCTTGAGACACATCGGCGTGAATCAGAGTCGCTTCCCCGCCAGCCTCCTTGATTAACTGAGCCGTCTCCTCTCCACCTTCTACGTCCCGGTCCACAACAACAACCTTTGCGCCACCCTTGGCATACACCAGGCTGGTAGCCCGGCCAATGCCTGAGCCTCCGCCGGTTACTAGGGCCACCTTTCCTTCAAAATCGTTAGCCATGATTACTCTCCTAGAATTTTGTTTATTAGCTAATTGTTATTCGGTTCGGCTAATTCACTTGAATTAACCGCGGGTCCAGTAAGCACTGTTCCACAGGCCGTGGTAAGTGCAAATGCCAGCGACGGTCGCGAGTTGTTGGAAGTTGGTCGACAATTCTAGGCCCCTGACGTTTCCTCCCATTAGGTAAAACGAGAATCAATCAGAACATCGCCAAAGTATATCGAGCCGAATTATAGCTGGCGAGGGATTTATCGCAAGCTTCACTTGAGGCGTTGGAGGGATGTAGAATATCTAAGCGCGGAACTGAACCTAGGCGTACCGGTTATTGATTTTACACATCGGAGGATCATGAGCGCAGCAACCTCGGCTATGCAGGACTATGAAACCACCTACCGGGACGCGACAATGGACGTTCCGGAGTTCTATAACTTCGGCTTCGATGTTGTTGACCGGTGGGCTACAGATAGGACCAAGCTGGCCTTAATTTCGGTGGACCCTTCCGGCGAGGAGGCTGAGCAGCATACGTTCTGGGACTTGAAGATGCTCTCCAATAAATTCGCCAATGCCCTGCGGGACTTGGGTATCAGCAAGGGAGACAGGGTCTTCGTAATGCTGCCAAGAATACCTCAGTGGTACGTTGTTCTGGTGGGGATGATGAAGTTGGGAGTAATCCCCATGCCAGCGACCACCTTGTGCACACCCCGGGATATTGAGTACCGAATCAACCAAGCAGAGGCGGTGGCTGCGATAACCGACCTGGAGAACGCACCAAAAGTTGAAGAAGCGGCAGGAGCATGCGCCTCTCTGAAACACTTGATTATGGCTCAAGGAGAAAAAAGGGGTTGGCTGAATTACCAACAACAGATCGAAAATTCGTCGTCCATCCTGGACGGAGTTGAGCCCACACGTAGCGACGACCCACTGCTTATCTACTTCACTTCAGGCACCGTAGGGTACCCAAAGATGGTGCTGCACACCCAAGCTTCATATGGGATTGGACACGTCCTCACAGCCAAATACTGGCAGGATTTAGGGCCCACCGACCTTCAATGGACCTTGTCGGATACCGGTTGGGCCAAGGCAGCCTACGGGAAATTGTTCGGGCAATGGACGCAGGGCGCCGCGATCATGCAGCACAATGCCAAGGGTAGGTTCGACGCCCAGCTGACGCTGAAAATGGTGGCCAAGTACGGAGTAACCGCATTTTGCGCACCACCTACCGCCTACCGCATGATGGTGTTGGAAGACCTGAAAAAATTTCCGACCCCCGACCTTCGACACTGCACCAGCGCCGGCGAACCCCTGAACCCGGAGGTCATGCGCCAGTGGGAGGACGGAACTGGTTTGACCATCTACGACGGCTACGGTCAAACTGAGACGGTATTGCTGGTGGGAAACTACCAATGCCTGCCGGTCAGACCTGGCTCCATGGGTAAACCGGTGCCCGGCTTCGTAATCGGCATCGTGGATGACTACGGAAATGAGCTGCCTGATGGCGAAGAAGGCCAGATTGCCGTCAAAGTAAAGCCAAACCGCCCAGTGGGGTTATTCCAGGAATACTGGAGAGACCCCGAGGCCATGGAACGATCCTTCGTCGGCGACTGGTATCTGACGGGAGACAAAGGCTATCGGGACAAGGACGGATACTTCTGGTTCGTTGGCCGGGCGGACGACGTGATTATCTCGGCGGGATACCGCATCGGGCCCTTTGAAGTGGAAAGCGCCCTCATCGAACACCCGGCGGTGGCCGAATCCGCCGTGGTGGCCAGCCCTGACCCTGTGCGGGGTGAGATTGTCAAAGCTTTCGTTATCTTGAAACCCGGCTATGTATCCTCTGATGAGTTGGTCGTCAGTCTCCAGGACCACGTAAAAAGCGCCACAGCGCCCTACAAATACCCCCGGGCCATCGACTTTGTGACCGAGCTTCCCAAGACCATCAGCGGCAAGATTCGCCGGGTTGAATTGCGGGAGGCGGAAGCAGAGAAAGCGGGAAAAGAGCCATCCAACTAAGAGCGCACGCCTAAAGAGTATGGAAAGTTTTAGCGAAGAACTAAGGGCCGAAGCGAAGCCCATCTGGGATCGGATTTTTCAGAAACCCTTCCTGTGGGAAATCAAGGACGGGACTTTGCCTCTGGCCAAGTTTCAATACTACTTGGGCCAAGATTATATGTACCTGGAAGGATTTGCTAGGACGGTGGCCTTGGCATTGGCCAAAGCGCCTAGTTCCCAACATCTGGAGGATTTGTCCCACAGGGTGTTGACACCGGTTGAGCGTCCTTTGCACCACAAACTTGTGGCCGCAGCAGGCTTAACCATGGACGAAATCAAACTGGCCAAGCCCTCCCCCACCAATACCGCCTATATGAACCACATGCTTAAGACGGCGTCTCTTCACGGGTTGGGAGCCACGGCGGCAGCGTTGCTGCCCTGCCCTTGGACTTACCACGAGTTGAAAGATGAGCTAGGGCCCTCCGAGCATCCCCTGTACGGGCAATGGACCGAGTTCTATGTCGCCGGCTTTCTCCAAAGCAGCGTTGATGCCTGGCGTGGTTTCGTAGACGACGCAGCGAAGGAGGCCAGCCCGGCGGAACTGGAAGCGATGCGCGAGGCGTTTATGATTTCCAGCCGCTACGAGTTCATGTTTTGGGACATGGCCTACACCATGGAGCAGTGGCCTGCATAGCCGTCAGCGGTCACCAATCAACCGTTCGCCGTTCACCGGAGACGGGTTCTCTTGGTAGCTGTAGTAACGGACTCCGGCGCATGGCACGAAGTAGAACCAAGGCGTGATTTCCAATCGCCTGGTTTCGGATGGCTGTTCCGCTTCTTCCACGATGTCCGCCAACTCTCGGATTAACGCTGGGTCCATCTCCGTTAATTCCGCCGGAAGGTCCCGCGGATAGTTCCACGGATAGTTCCACGGAAGATTTTTCAACACTAGCGGTCCCATAACCACCTCCTCCGCTTCTCGGTTTTCGGGAATCAGTCAGATACCTCGATTACCTTCGACAATTACCTCCACAATTCCCAGATGGCCGTTAGCAATCGCCTAGGAAGAGTCCAAGCCACCACTTTGCTTCCCCGCCGGGCAATGCAGGTCTATTGCTCTTCGATTTGATCCAACAAGTCTCGGCACATTGAGACTAATTCACAACGTTGCTCCGCCGCCATGCCGGAGAAGCAAGAATATACCACCTTGGGCATGATGTCGTGGACCACACTGGGGGGAGCCTCGGACATCATTCTAGACATCAACGTGACTATGCCCTGCGGCCTCATTTTTTCCAACATCATGGGCATCATTTCCTGAATCATGGTGGCCACATCTTCAGGTTCCCGGTGTCCGATCCATTGCCGCATCATCGTCGTTTCGAGTCCCATACCCGCCTCCAAGCCACCGCTTGAGAACATTTTCGCCCAATCCGGATTTTGCTTCTAGGGCCGAATGTCACCACTAGGTTAGGCGGATGGCCCAATCGGAGGGCACCAGCCGTATCACTGAAAAGTAATCAAGTTTACTCGATGATATAGAATGAGATGAACAGTTTTCGCTGCTCGTCCCGTGTCTTCTGAGATTTTATCGAGAGAATATTCCAAGTAACATCTTTGGCTAACGTCTTGACGGAGGTTGACCCATGCCCAAAGCACCGATTAACGGCATCGAACTTTACTACGAGTCCCACGGTCAGGGGCCAGCGATTGTTTTTGCCCACGGGCGCGGCGGCAACCACATGAGCTGGTGGCAGCAGGTGCCGGTCTTTGCCAGCGATCACCGCTGCATAACTTTCGACCACCGTGGATGGGGCGCTTCCCTGGATGTTCCAGACGGTCCCGGCCGTGGGGCATTCGTTGAAGACCTGAAGCAACTTTTGGACCATTTGGAGGTGGACCAAGCGTTCTTGGTGGCTCAGTCCATGGGTGGATTGACCTGTTTGGGATTCGCCCTAGCCTACCCCGAAAGGACGTTGGGGCTGGTGCTGGGAGACACCACCGGTGGAACGGGAGATGCTACGGTGCTGGACGCTCTGAGCCGGGTTAACGCTCCCGAACAGGGAATCAACAGGACTCTGTCTGCCGGGTTCATCGCCAACCACCCGAGACTGACCTTCCTGTATCAGCAGATTCAAGGGTTAAATCCGCCCAACCCCAACGACGGAATCCTCAACTCATTCCGAAACCCCGACGGCCCGTCCGCTGAGGATTTAGCCAATCTCCAAGCGCTCACCATCTTGATCTCCGGGCAAGAGGACCTAATATTCCCGCCCCAGGTGATAAAGGCGGTCCACAAACTGATACCGCGTTCCAAGTTGGAAATCGTGCCGGAAGCTGCTCATTCGGCCCATTTCGAGCAGCCTCAAGTGTTCAACAAGCTAATTGAGGAGTTCTTCGCCGAAACTCGGGCCGGCAAAACAGCGGGGGCTGCGGCAGACTGATTCACTCACCGCACAAACAAGGAAAAATGCCGTTCCCACAATCACGGGAGCGGCATTTTTGATAATCGGAGAGTGTTCCGCTAATTAAGGAGAGGTGGTGCCTGCTCCCCAACCATAGGGGATATTAATCAGGGCTGATTCGAGATTGGAAACGTCGCTCTGACCGCAGAAGTCCATACAACGACCAACCTCTTCTCTGAGCAACTCCAGGACGTTGTGGACCCCGTCTTCTCCTTCTGTTGCCAGACCCCAATACAGGGGCCTTCCGATGCCAACAGCCTTGACTCCCATGGACAGTGCCTTGATTACGTCGCTGCCGCGGCGAACGCCGGAATCCAGGTAAACCTCGCATTTACCCTTTACGGCTTCCACAATCTCCGGCACCATCTCAATCGAACTCATGGTTTGGTCCAACTGGCGTCCACCATGGGTGGAAACCAGGATGCCTTCAACGCCGTGCTCCGCCGCTATCTTGGCGTCCTCGCCGACCCTCACACCTTTGAGCACCAAGGGCAGGGAGGTCAAGCTTCGGAGCCAGGTCAGGTCGTTCCAGGTGATAGGGTCGGCCCGGGAAACGTCCCAACCGGGTGTGTCGTCGGTACCGCTGATTTCATTGCGGGCAAGGCCAGAGTCCCGGAAATTGCCCAACTCCAGCTTACGCTCGAATCTATTGCGCAGGTCCCGCTCCTTGGGGCTTGGGACCGGCGTGTCGATGGTTAACACTATGGCTTTGAATCCGGCTTCCTCGGCCCGGTGCACCAGCATCTCGGTCAGGCTTTTGCCACGGTGGTACAGCTGAAACCAAAGGGGCCCGGTGGCGGCTTCCGCCACTTCTTCCATACTGCAGTTGGAGGACGTACTAAGCATCATCAAGGTGTTGGAGCGGCCAGCGGCCCTAGCCGTCGCAACTTCTCCGTCCGGATGGGCGATGCCGTGGCTGCCAGCGGGGCAGACGAATACCGGAAAACTCAGGTCTTCTCCCAACATCGTGGTGGAGATTTTTCGCTCCTCCACGCTGCGCATGAACCGGGGACGCAGGGTCAACTGGTCGAATGCGCTACGGTTTCGTTTGGTGGTGAATTCGTCCATGGCCCCAGCGTCGATAAAATCCCACGCGTCGTGGAACAAAGCTAGCTTGGCCCTGGCCTCATAGTCGTAGAGATTGATTGGGTCGTTAGGCATCGGGTCCTCCTAAAAACTTAGTGCTGGTCGCCATGACTCGGACAAACGGGTAGCATCACGATTAAAGATACAGAAGTGAGGACAAAATCGAACTAACTGTATCTTGAACAAGGGGCGGTGGCAAGGGCAGGAGGAAATTTCTTCCTTTAGCCAGTGATCGATACTTCCCGTTAGGATTCAACAGAGCGTAAAAAAAGAAAGAGGGCGGACTTAAATCCACCCTCTTCTTTTAGAAACTTTGTAAACCGAGTATCTCCCGCAGGACTTACTCGTCGTTTTGGGTGATGGGAATCACACCCGGCATCCACCACTTTTCCCAGCTTTCGTCCACCCTGTCTTGGAAGTGTTTGAGGTCTTCGTCGGTCATGTGGGCGAAGCGGCCTTGGCGCTCCAGGTATTCCCGCACCGGTTTGCGCTTCCGAATTCCGCGAGCGATGGCCCGGGACGGACCGTTGAGTGTCAACTCACCGTCAATTATTTCGTATTGGACCCACAGTCCGGTCTCCACCACCAGCATTCCCAACTCATGGGAGTACTTGGGATCGAAGTCCCAACCCTTGGGGCAGGGGTCGATGCTGTGGATAAAGGTGGGACCGCCGATAGTCAGCGCCCGGCGAATCTTATTGGTGAAATCCAGGCCGTAGGAGCCGTCGGCCGTGGCCACGTAGCGCACGTTGGGGTGTCCCACTGCCAACATAGGGGCCGTATTCTTCTTCCACCGCTGATTCATGATGCGGTGTAGCTTGCCTGGTGGGCTGAAGGTGGTGTTGGCGCCCCAAGGGGTACTGCCAGACACCTGAATGTCGGTGTTGGCATAGGACTCGTTGTCATACATGAGAATCAACAGGTTGTATTCATCGTGCTGCAGGGCCGCGGAGATAGCGGAAAGCCCCATATCAGCTCCACCGCCGTCGCCGCAGAAGGCGATAACATTGATGGGTTCCTTAGTCATCTTGCCCTTGCGCATCATCGACGCCAAGCCAGCGGCCGTTCCCGTGGCAGCGGAACCGGACGAACCCAGTTGGGTGTGCATCCACGGCACGACCCATGGGGTGCTGTAGTAGGTGGTGTTGGCTACGTACATGCACCCGGTGCTGCCCAACACGATTGTACGGGGACCGGCGGCTTTGATCATAAGCCGCATGACCAACGCCGACTCGCAACCTTGGCAGGTGCGGTGTCCGGAGGTGAATCCTTCGATTAGAGGTATATTCTTGACCCCACGAATCTGGGGAAGTTCTTGTACTGTTGTCATGTTTACTCCCTCACTCCGATCCAAGTTGTTTCCTGCTCAACTTTGTCGTCGTCAATCGCTTTCTGTGTGATATCGACGATTTCATTGATTTCTCGTACGCGGATTTCCCTACCGCCCAATCCAGCGATAAAGTTCAGCATCCAAGGGCGATTCTGTTGATTATACATGGCAGCCCGTAGTTCGTTGAAAAGCACGCCTCCGAACGAAGGGGAGCCGTAGGAGTAGTCCCTGTCGATTACGCAGACGGCCTTGCACTTGCTGAGGGCTTCCCGAATCTCATCGGTGGGGAAGGGCCGGAAGAATTTGACCCGCAGGAAGCCAACTTTCTTGCCCTCCTCCCTCAGCCGGCGAATCGCCACCCTAGCCGGCAGGGCCAAAGTACCCATGCCAACCACGATAATCTCTGCGTCCTCGGTCATGAATTCATCGATGAACGGGCTTGGGTCCCCTCGTCCGAACTCTTGCTTAAATTCTTCGTAGGCCTTTTTGATCACGCCAACGGATCGGCGCATGGCTTCGTCGGACTGGCGGCGGATTTCCATCAGCCAGTCTTCGTTCACCTGGGGCGCTATGGTGATGGGATTGTCGGGGTGCAACTGGAGCTTGCCCCGGTCGTATGGAGGCAGGAAGCGATTCACTTGCTCGATGGCGGGGACCTGCACTATGGCCTGCGAGTGGGTCAGGAAAGACCCGTCGCAGCTCAGCGCAAAGGGCAACAAGACCTTCGGGTCCTCTGCTATCCGCCAGGCGATCAATGCCATGTCCAAGGCTTCTTGAGCGGTCGCTACCCAGTAGAGCATCCAGCCCAAGTCACGCACGGCAAGAGCGTCGTTGTGTTCAACGCCAAAGGCACCGGGGTCATCCAGGGCCCTGTTTCCCACCATGGCTACCACGGGCATCCGCAGACCGGCGGTTACAGTGATGGCCTCGAAGGCATAGAACCAGCCTACTCCGCTTGACCCGGAGAAGGTCCTAGCGCCCACCGAAGAGGCATGTTTAACAATCTCGAATTGAGTATGCTCGCTTTCAGCGACGATGAAGTCGCAGTCGAATATGCCATCGGCTTTCAGGCGGGAAACAAACTGCATCACCGTGTCATAAGGCCGGATCGGGAAGGCCGTTATCACGTCCACATCGGCTAGGGCGCAAGCCATCGCGATGGCTTCGCTGCCGCTGATTAATTCTTCCGTTGCTTCTCGGAACATCGGCTCTACCGTGGTAGTCATTAAACGTCCCCCATCGCCGCAATCTCTTCGGCGTATTGTCCCTTATGATGGAAGCCGTGGGTACGGGTCTCTTTCTTCTGTGTTTCGACCAAGACGGTCATCCACTTCTTATACCCATCTTTGTCTTTTTGCCAAGCTTCCCATTGGCTATTGTTGTCGTTGAAGTGGCTTTCGCTGACCATGGTGACGCAGTCGGTAACCGGGCATACCGCTTCGCACACGCCGCAACCGCAGCATGATTCCATGTTGGCGTCATAGAGACCGTCTGGGGTAACATCGAAGCAAGTGTCCGGGCACTGCAGCCAGCACAAAGTGCACTTGGTGCAGGTCTCGAAGTTGATTACCGGACGCATGGAACGGGTGCTGAATTTCTTGAAAACGGCGCTCCTAACGGGCTGATAACCGGAGTCGCCGCCCCTGAATCCGCCCCCTTCTTCAATGCCCCGGATTACCACCCCTTCTTCCATATCTTTCCAACCCGGGAGAGTGAAGGTCATCCTCTCCTCGGATTTCCCTTCCCCAGGCTCCACGGGACGAACGGTCGCCCGGTCGTATGCCTTTTTCGCTGAAGCCTGCTTTTCCTCTGAACCCCACTGTTCTTTGATGACCTCCAACATGGATTCTATGCTGACCAAATGAGAGGCAACCTTGGCCAGCGTGCCCAAGATTCGCACATCGGTGTGGTCGTCTTTATAAACCCACAGGCCGGAGAAGCTGGGAATGCTGGGAATGACCGCTAGGTCATAGGCCGTGTCCCTCTGGTGCATGTCTTGAATCAGAGAGTCGTTATCTTGACGGGAAGTGACTATGAGGGTTCCGCCAGGCTTGGTGAGTTCGTTGATTGGTTGCAATCCGTACCAAGCCCAGGATTCGACCCCTTTGCACATGGCGTCATCCACATTGATTGTTACGTCCACTTGAGCGGCCTCGTAGACGGCCATGCTTTCTTCCAGTTCCTCCGCTCCGTCGGCCACGATGGCGAACTGTTTTGCCGGGATGCCGTTGCGCTCGGGGGAATCGCCGTAGCGGCCGAAGGCGGTCCCTATCTTTCCTTCTTTCCGGGCGGCAAATACGATTGACCGGACGATGTTACGGGCCAGTGTTCTCTGGAAAATGCCCCGGTACACCACCTCCACAGCTACTACGCTCATGTCTCTCCCTCTCTTTGGTTGATTTTCTCTATGGTTGATTTTCGCGGGATCGATTCGGTTAAGTTACTTGATTCTAAGGACGGCTTCATCCAGAGGTCGCCGGTCCGGCTGACCTCCGAAGGTTGGTTGCTGATGGGCCCCTGGGACCGCTGGCTCAACAGAAGTCAAATGATACTCCATCGCTACTCTTGCCCCTTCGGCGTCTCCGGCCTTCACCTTCTCCAGGATCTGGAGATGAGAAACCAAAGACCGTTTGGCCCTGCCCGGCTCTTGCAAAGACCGATCCCGGGACAACCTGAGGATGTCCTCAACGGCACTGACCACCTTGACCAACGCTGAATTATGGGTGGCCGATGCCAAGGCGAAATGAAAAGCGGTGTCGGCGTCCACTCCGCTCTCCCCCTTTTCCAGTTGCTGTTGCTGCTCCTCTAAGATATCGGCCAAACGCTTTACTTCGTCCGAGCCAGCCCGGGTAGCCGCCACTGCGGCAATCTGAGGCTCCAGCAGATGGCGGACTTCAAAGATTTCCTTCATGGTTTCGTTGCCAGCGCTTAGAGTGCTGGCCAAGAGCGCCACGACGCTCGCGATGGCTTCAGTGTTGGCCTCGGTGTTAATGAAGGTGCCTGAGCCACGGCGGCTGACAACCAGGCCCTGTAGCTCCAGGGACCGGATGGCTTCCCTAACAGAACTGCGACTGACGTTGAATTGCTCAGCCAACATCCGCTCGGAGGGCAGCCTGGCGCCATGTTGCAATACGCCTTGGCGAATCAACGAGTGGAATTGCTGCACGATGTCCTCGTACAGGCGACGCCGTCGAACGCTCCGAATCCCGACTTGCATAGCCTCCAAGTGGTCTGACCAATTCTCAATGCGTTTACATTATACAAGCGCGACTTGATGTGTCAAGAACGGCTGTCCAACCATTGTCCGTAACAATCCGCGCCTAGACTTGACAATAAATAGCGGTTTTGCCGCCCAAAATGCCCTAGAATGCGTCGAGGGCGGATAGTATAATCAGAGCATGCCCACGGGCATCGGTATCAGGTACCGCAAAACGGAACGAGGGGTTGAGGATTTGGACGATGTTATCGTCGTAGGCGCCGGGCCCGCGGGCAACAATACTGCATTGGGTCTGGCCTCCAGAGGCTTTGCGGTCGCAGTTATTGACTCCCGGCAGGTCATAGGCGACAAACTCTGCACGGGCATAGTGGGTTTGGAATGCACCAGGCGCTTTCCAATCGACCCCTCCTTTGTATACCATAACGCCTCTGCCGCCGACGTGACCGCCACGGGCGCTGATAGCGTCCGATTTGAAACCGCCGCTCCACAAGGTCAGATTATCAACCGGGCCGCATACGTGACATCCTTCGCTCTGCGAGCCCAAGAGCATGGAGCGATCTATTGGCTGGGTGAAAGGGTTCAACGTGTCACTCCAGACACCGACGGAGTGACCGTTGTTACCGACAGTGGAACCTACCGGAGCCGGGCGGTGGTGTTGGCATCTGGATTTGGCTCACCCTTGACCCGGCAAGTCGGCTTGGGAACCGTGCCTGACTATGTGACCGGGACCCAGGTAGAAGTAAGCATCAGCCCCTGCGTAGACAAAGTCCAGTTGTTTGTGGGCCACGACGTCGCTCCGGGGTTCTTCTCTTGGCTGGTGCCAACCTCTGCGGGGCGAGGCTTAGCTGGGCTCATGGCCCGGCAGCAAGCTCCCGACCATCTATCCGAGTTTCTTCAACGACTGCGACGGGAAGGGAAGATAGATTCAGTAGCGGGAATTCCTGCCTGTTGGGGGATTCCTCTACGTCCGTTGAAAATTACCCACAAAGACCGGGTGTTAATTGCGGGAGACGCCGCTGGCCAAGTGAAACCCACAACCGGCGGTGGCATTTATTATTCTCTGCTGGCTAGTGAGATTGCCTCCCAAGTTTTGGCCGATGCTCTGTCCGAAAACGACCTGAGCGCCTCACGGCTCAGCCAGTACCAAAAGCGCTGGAAAGCTCTCTTGTCCAAAGAACTGGAGGTCGGTTATTCTGCCCGTCGGCTGTTCGAGGCGCTGAATGACCAGCAGATATCATCCTTGGTGATGCAAGCTGGGGCCAAGGGCATTCATAACGAATTGCTTAAATCCGGAGGACTGTCTTTTGACTGGCACAGCGGGTTGATTGGAAGGGTAGTCAGGCATCCCGTTCTGGGGAGCGCCTTGGGCCTAATCAACCCACTGTTGGCCCGCTTGGCCAAAACTCCGGATCCATTACCTGATCAGTTCTCGGACCAACTCCCTGACCAATTCCTCCACCATTCCCCCAACTTCCATCCGTCGGGAGGCAGCATAACGGAACCCCTGCCAGATTCTTCTTCATAATTACGAGTAGAATAGAATATAGGCACTGGTCTCTGATTGGCGGCCAGCAGTAGCATGATTGAGCCACAACGCGTTCGTTAGTTGTCACCCCGGGATTATCACGCCGGGATTGATTCGTCGAGAGCTGCGCAACGACCACCAGGGAGCAGACTGCTATGTCCCTCTCAAAAAGACACCGTAAACTGTGGCCGCTACTAACGGGGATTTGCTTGCTGATGGGGCTCGCTGGTCCGTTATTGGGACTAGTGGCCCCTCACTTGGCTCGCGCCCAATCGCCCCACGCACTAATCGTCACCATCGACGGGACAATTAACCCAGTTAAAGAACGATTTATCTCCAGAGCCATAGATCAGGCCGTTGAAGACCAAGCGACCCTGTTGATTCTGGAGCTTGATACTCCGGGCGGCCTTCTCAGTTCTACCCGAAAGATTGTCGAATATTTGCTGGAGTCCCCGGTGCCGGTGGTAGTGTTCGTTTCCCCCAGGGGCGCTAGGGCCGGGTCCGCCGGGACATTCATAACGGCGGCGGGCCATTTTGCGGTAATGGCCCCTGGCACCAATATAGGTGCCGCCGCGCCTATCTCCGCCACCGGCGAGGACTTGGACGATACTCTTGCAAGCAAGGTTGAAAACGACGCCGCTGCGTTGATTCGAAGCATCGCTCAAGAAAGAGGACGCAACGAGGAAGCGCTGGAAGAAACCGTCCGTATGGCTGCGTCTTTCAGCGCCAACGAAGCTGTCGAGTTAAACGTGGTAGATTTTATCGCCGAAGACTTGGATGACTTGCTCGCCCAGTTGAATGGTCAGACAGTAATAACCACCGGCGGGGAACAGACCTTACAAACCCACGATTTGGCCCAACGGCGCATGAACAAGAACCTCTTGGAGAACTTCCTGGAATTTATATCCGACCCAAACATCTCGTTTCTCTTTTTAACCTTGGGCGGGCTGGGTTTGGTGGTGGAGTTGTTCAATCCCGGATTAATCGCACCAGGCGTCGTGGGGATAATATTATTACTGTTGGCGTTCTTGGCCTTCGGCAACCTGCCAGTGAGCTGGGCCGGAATTACATTCATCGTTGTCGCCATTCTTCTGGCCGTGATTGAAACCCAAGTAGCCGGGTGGGGCGTATTAGGAGTGGGCTCCATTGTTTGCTTTATCATCGGCGGCATCGTGCTTTTTGGGGAAACAACTCCAACCATGCCATCGGTAAATGTCAGCCGTTGGCTTGTGGGTGGAATAGCGGCGGCATTCGCATTGTCCTTGTTCTATCTAACCCAGGTTATCTACCAGTCCCGGCGCCAAGGGAACGAACCCTTGCGCCCGTCCTTAGTGGGGATGTCCGGGACGGTCACCGGCGAACTCACACCCCGAGGCGTCGTCCAGGTGGGCAGCGAAACCTGGACAGCGGTGAGCCTAGATGGTAACGTGATTAATGTCGGCGAAACGGTCAAGGTTTCAAAAGTTTATGGCTTGATTGTAACCGTTTCTCGGCAAGAAACTGAAGATGCGTGATGTTTTTCGGCTTTTGAATAAATCCAGCAAAATAAGGAGGCGACCATGTCCTCTGGCATAGTAATCGTCCAACAATACCAGCGATTGGTAGTTCAGAAATTCGGGACTTTCATCGGAACTCGGAAACCCGGGTTTCACTTCTTGATTCCTATCATGTATTCCGGCATCAAAATAGACCTGCGGGAGCGAGTGGCGCGGGTTCCGACGCAGAAATACATCACCGCCGACAACGTGGTTGTGGACATGGATTTCGTCATCTACTACCGCGTCATGGAAGAATACGCCGAGAGAGCGATTCTTGAAGTTCAGAACTTCGAGTTGGCCGTGGTGAACCTGGCATTCGCAACTCTGAGGGCAGTGATTGGCTCAACCACCTTGGCCGAGGCGTTGACCGAAAGGGAAAAGATGCGTGACTCAATGCAAGTGCGGATGGACGAAATAACCGAGCGTTGGGGAGTCAAGGTGTCTCAGGTAGAAATCAACGAGATTGACCCGCCGCCTGGGGTGAAGCAGGCAATGGAACGGGAGAAGTCGGCTGAAGCCATCAAGACTGCGGATATCACCGAGTCGGAAGGCCAAAGGCAAGCCCAAATCAACCGGGCCGAAGGCGAGAAGCAGTCGGAGATTCTACAGGCCGAGGGTGAGAGGCAAGCGGAGATTCTCAAGGCTGAAGGCGATCAGCAGGCCCAGGTGCTTAGGGCTGCTGGTTTCAGCGAAGCATTGGACCGCATTAACCAGGTAGCCAACACCGTGGACGGCCGGACCATGAGCCTCCAGTATTTCGACACACTGAAGTCTTTGGGAGACAGCCCATCCACGAAATGGATCTTCCCGATGGAGTTTACAAATATGTTGGCGCCGTTCTTGGGAATGGCCAGCGGCAATCAGAACAAAAGCAGCGGCAACGGAAATTCGTCGGATGGAGACTCAACCTAGCGTAGAACCGAAAAGAGTCAGGCGAGATTTATGCAAAATAAAAGGGCGGCTAACAAATGTTGGACGCCCTTTTAATTTATGCTGATTACTATTCTGGTTGGATAATGCCGAAGTTGCCATCGTCACGCTGATAGAGCACATTTTGCGAAGAAGTTAAATACGCCTGTTTAATGCTTAGTGAGCCAGCGGAAGATGGCAGCGCGGCTACGCCTCAATAATCGAATCCGGCCAGCGGGCGTTATCTCGGCAACTTGGGTAGAACCAGAATGCCTTCCTGTTCGTCTCCCAGGACATCCGTACCGTCCTGAGTGTGCAGCAGCCCCGTATAAGCATTTAGCACGGCGTCGCAACCATTGCTGTCCATATGGTTGTCTAGGCCAGCAATCAATGGAGACAAACGCTCCTTAAGGAACGCCAAACTTGCGGCGCTGTTCTTGGGCGGAACTTTATCTCCAAAAAGTATCATCTTGGTAGCGTGGGGATAAGACTCAACCACCTGAAATCCCAATCCCTGCAACCTTTCTCTTAGAGCAATTCCCCTATAGATAAGGCTTCGAATAATCGAGCCTTTGTTGGTGAAGAAACAGCTGATGCCCATGCGGGACAACTCCAACTCCGACAAGCGGCCTTTACGCTGAGGAGTGGCGAAATCGCAAGAACACGTGGATTCCAAGCAACAAAGACCCAAGGGCAAACCAAGGGGGGCGCCGATGGAAATCAGCCCTGGCTTGCGGTCCTGAGCGAATTGAGCAAGTTCATCGTCCTCTCCGAAGGTCTCCATGCTGAGGATTGATGAGTCCTGATCCAATGCGACAACTGTGCTGGACCGCTTTGAGGATGCCCTAAGGCCCACACCTAGAACCACCATATCCGTCCCCCATAAGGATCGATTGGCCTAACGATTGGGTATTATTCCTACCGCGTCATTGGTCTTAAACACCGGTCAGCTATGCAAAAGGAAGCGCCGGTACGTTTTTGAAAACCCGTATCCCGGACCCGTACCAAATCACCACTGCGTACCAGTTTGACTGGGGTACTTATTTGAGTACCATCTGGTCAGTTCACCATTGCTCAGCTACTGTCGCCGGTGAACTAGGGGTCAGTCACTCGGCATTGAAGCCGGTATTTTCAAGGAACTCCAAGGCTGCTGAGTAGGGTTCCGACTCCTTATTTGCTATCCGATCCAAGTTGGCGATCAGAGTCGGGTCCTGCTCGATTCGTGCTTTCAGCCGTCGAGTCATTTCTTCTTGAACCGTTTCCAAAAACTCTTTCTGCCGGTTCAAACCTCTCCGCTTGGTCAACTCCCCACTGTCCGTGAGGTGCTGTTTGTGTTCCTGGATTTTTTCCCAGACCTCGTCGATTCCCTGGCCCGATTGAGCCGTCGTGAGCATCACCGGCGGAGCCCAGTCGGTTCTGTTATGGCCGAGTTGGAGCATAGAAGTAATATTAGTCGCCATCTGGTTGGCCCCGTCCCGGTCAGCCTTATTAACCAGATAAATATCCGCTATCTCCATGATTCCCGCTTTCAAGGCCTGAATCGCATCCCCTGATTCAGGCATCAACACAACCAATACTGTGTCGGCTACTTCCAAGACTCCCAGTTCCGTTTGGCCAACCCCCACGGTTTCCACCAATATGACATCGATGCCCGAAGCGTCCAATAATCGGGTGATGCCTCTGACGGTCCTAGGCAGACCTCCAGCCTGTCCTCTTGTGGCTATGCTGCGTATGAACACGCCTGGGTCTAAGTAGTGACGCTGCATCCTCACTCGGTCACCCAGCAACGCACCCCCGGTAAAGGGACTGCTGGGGTCAACCCCAATGATGCCCACTGTCAACTCTTTGCCCCGCAGCAACTCGGCAAGCCGGTCCACCAACGTACTTTTGCCAGCGCCGGGGGGGCCGGTAATTCCGACGATATATGCGTTACCGGTATGCGGGTCGATGGTCTTTAGGACACCAGCCGCCTGGGGGTCACCCCGCTCAAGATAGGAAATCATTCTAGACAGAGTCCGCTGGTCTCCCTCTAGCAATCGACGGGCAGCATCCTCCATCTAACAGGGACTCCGAGCAGGAATTCTAGGTTGGTAAACGGGGCCGGAAAATGAAGTCGGTTTGGCCGTCTGGACTCTAACATCCTGCGCCTAGCCAGTCAAGAGATTTTTCAGACCATATATATGTCGTATATCGTCAAATCATTCAATAATATTTTCAGTATATAGTGGATAAACAAAACAGTTTAGAGTATTTCATATTAATTTACCAATATCTAACGTATTTCGTTACAGGCGTGAAAATACGTATATAGGCAGGTAATTTACAGGCAATTAGGGGCTGATTTAACGTCTGGAAGCTAGTCGCCAAATAACTGGTTGAGTAAGGTATTACGATACCGGATAATCAAGACAATTACCGGTCACGTGGCAACAATCTACCGGGCCTAGACTGGGGTTTTTACCGGTCAAGTGGCAACTATCTACCGGGTATAGCCCGAGGTTTTTACCGGAGAATAATAACGAGGAGCTCAGTGGTGGAACTGGTTGCCCACGCCCTTACCCGAAGCGTTGAGCAGCAGCTCGGGCCGGTTTCCCCACCGCTTTAAAAAGCGGCCAAAGTTCTTGCGGCTCAGTTCGTCACGTTGATTCTCTTCCAGTTCGGTCCACTGTCGGTGCTCGTGACGGACCATGGGAAGTTCGCTGTCGGCTACTATGCGGTAACCTTTGTCTTTGAACTGGAAACAATAATCGATATCCAAGTTACGGTAAAAGCGGAAACACTCGCGCATCAGACCAACAGTATTCACCGCCTCCCGGCGGAAGGCCATGCAATAAGCTTGCATCGCATCCGCGTCCCCTGAATCCACCTCTTCGTGAAAGTGCTGCAAATCGTCGGTAGTCAAACCGTAGGGGCCGAATATCCCCACCGACTGGTCTGAGAGTTGCTGGACCATCGGCTCCATTATTCCGCCTACAATCTCCGCCGAGCCGTCCATTATCACCACGTATTTACCCAAACTCTGTTTGATGCCGATGTTCTTCCCGGCAGCATCACCAACGTTATGGTCGCAGTGAATGACCCGTACCTGAGGGTGTTGGTCTTTGAACTCCTCCAGCCATTCGGACGTTCCATCTGTGCAACCGTTGTCAATCACTATAAACTCGCAGGAGTACCCCTGAGAGTTGTTTAGCATGCCGAGCACGCATCTTTCCACGTCTCCCTGATAACCATAGGCGCTGAGGATGAAGGAAAAATCAACCTCTGACGGGCGATCCAGAAACGACTCCACTTCCCTAGATGACGACACCGACGGCCACAATTCCAGACGGCGTTCTAGTGGAGTCTTGGGCCGTACCCGAGCTATTTCGCCGGTGTCCTCCACCAAGAATCCTTGCGATAGCACATCGGTGCGGATAGTGTCGGCTGGAGCGTAGTCGGAGTTATGTCTTAGGCTCTCACGCTGGCCCACAGCAGCCGTCACTGGGGCAGGGATATCATGACTCTTGGAAAGGGCATCCAGATCCAATCCGAATATCTCGTCGAACTCGATCAAAAGGGCCAATTTAGCTTGTCCGGGTAAATCGGATTTGAACATGTCCCAGGTTAGGGCTAAAGCACCCGGCAGGTCCAAGTCATTCTCTACGCTTTCCCAGAACTTTCTGCGCCATTCATCGACTTCGGACGGCAACTGGCTCAGCTCGGGAAGTCCTTTCCAAATCCAGAACCGCTGTCGCATGCTCGTTAGGGCTTTCTCAGCCGCTCTAAGGGAATTGAAGGTGAAGTTCATACGGTGGCGGTAACGCACCGTCAAGCACAGGTACCGGAATGCCAAGGGGTCGAATCCCCTGGAAATAAGCTCTTCAATCAGGAACACGTTGCCCGAAGACTTGGCCATCTTGGCGCCATCGGCCAGCAGGTGTTGAGCATGAACCCAATAACGCACGTGTTGCTGCCCGAATGCGGCTTCGCTCTGGGCAATCTCATCCTCATGGTGAGGGAAAATATTGTCCACGCCGCCGGTGTGCAGGTCGAAGGATTCTCCGAAATACTTGGAGGCCATGGCGGAGCATTCAATGTGCCAACCGGGGAAGCCGTCTCCCCATGGGCTCGCCCATTTGAGGTCGCGCCCCGGTTCCGCCGCTTTCCACAAAGTGAAGTCTCTGGGGTCTTTCTTCAATGGGTCCGCTTCGGCCCTGACGCCTTCCAAAAGGTCTGCGCCGGTGTTTCGTGACAACTTTCCGTAATCAGCGAAGCTGTTGACGTTGAAGTAGATGTTGCCGCCAGCCTCGTAAGCGTTGCCATTGGCCATGAGCTTCTCGACAATGGCGACCATTTCCGGGATATGCTGGGTCGCCCAAGGGAACACGTGAGCGGGGAGGATGTTCATTCGCGCTTCATCAGCATGGAAACGATCAGCGTAAAACTGAGCAATATCCTGAGTGGTTTTCCCTTCTTCCAAAGCCGCGAGAATCATCTTGTCCCCGCCGGCTTCGACCAATTCTTGGCGCATGTGACCGACATCAGTAATGTTTTTAACGTGATGTACTTCTATACCCTTAATCTCCAGCGCACGGCGAATCCAGTCAGCCATCAGATAGGTCCGCAGGTTTCCGATGTGGGCATCCCGGTAGACCGTAGGGCCGCAGGTATACATGCGGACCTTGCCGGGCTCAATGGGCTGAATCTCTTCGATCTGTTTGGTGAGGGTATTGAAGATGCGTAACAAGCCAGGCCTCTTATCTGGGAGAATAACCCACTGCAATGGCCAGCAGGCATGGCAGCAGTTTAACACTTTCTCAAGCCGTCATGTACTGCTTGGGGCTAGATGGTCTGAACCACTATCCTCTCTGATTCCAATTCCTGGATCTCCTCGGAACCGTAGCCGATTTCTTCCAGAATCTCTCTGGTATCGGCGCCCAGCACCGGCGAAGGCCGACCCAATCGCGCGGGAGTGGCAGACAACCGGGCTGCCACACCAAGGTGATCGGCTTGGCCGAGTCCTGGATGATCCCTGGTGGCAATCAGCCCAGCCTTGCGTACACTTGGGTCATTCCTAAAATCCTCTATTACTTCATTCTTGATTATGCTCACGCCCGATGCATCTAGGGTAGAAGACCAGTGGCCTCTGGAATTGGAAGAGAGAATCTGGGAGAGCATTACCTGCAATTCCTCGTCATTGGTGGCCCTAGCAACGGCATCATTGAATCTAGCGTCCTCTTCCAGGGCAGCAAACTCCGGGATGGAGGCCAGGTTCCGCCAGTCGTCCTCGCTCTCGCAGTGCATGTACAACCAGCCGTCGCTGGCTTGGTAGAGCCGAGATAATGCTGAGAATCCCCTGATGTCCAGACCCTCCGGGTCATCTCTCTGGTAACCCTTGAAATCCAAGAAATAGGGCGATTGAAGCAGGCCTGCGGTTAAAGCCAGACCACCGTCTACGGCCTGGCCCCGACCAGTGTTGTTGCGCTCGTGGAGGGCCAATGACACTGCGTAGGCACCCAACAGACCGGTGCCGTAGTCGTTCATGGGATAGGGCAGGGTGATTGGGGCACCGTCCCGGCCTCCCCTGCGCACCTGAATCCCACTAACGGCTTGGGCCAATTGCTCCCAGCCTGCCCTCTCGCTCCAAGGACCGTCGTGGCCAAAGGCATTTAATGAAGCGTAGATGATATCGGGCCTCCGGCGCTTAACATCTTCATAGCTCAGTCCCAGCCTTTCCAGACTGCCTTTGCGGTTGTTTTCCACGATTACGTCCGCAGTTTCAATCAAACGCCAGAACACCTGCTGCCCGCGCTCCGACTTCAAATCCAGTAGTATGCTCCGCTTCCCCCGGTTGACGTCCAGTGATGCGACTGCGTCATAAGGGCGATCGGGGTCGTCAATCTTTATAACGTCTGCCCCGAATTCACCTAGAGTGCGGCCACATGTCGGACCCGCCAGAATCAAGCAAAGATCAAGCACCCGGATTCCCTGAAGAGCCCCAGCCAGGTCCTTCGGGTGAGGTTGTCTGCTGGCAATGGGCGTCGAATCAGCCGTCCCATCGGATTGGGACAATATTTCCTGCGTATGCTCACCTAGCTTGGGGGCTCGACCCTGCACGGCTCCAGGAGTGGACCTTAGCTTGACCGTAACGCCGGGTTGCTTCATCGGGCCCACATCGGCGTCATCAACCTCGACCACCATGCCAGCGGCGTTGGAATGCTCATGAACCAACCACTCTTCCACGGTATTACAGACCGCGCACGCTCCACCTGCCGCATTTATCGCTTCCTGCCAGTCTTTGGCCGACCTTTGCAGGAATAGTCCTTCGAACCGGTCCGTCCACAACTTAACCGTGTCGGCCTCCACTGGTTTGTTCACGTTGCTCAGGAATTCATCGATCCAGTCCTCGCGGCCAGCTACTCCCAGGAATTGACGAACGAAACGCGCGAACATGCCATGATTCTGCACGTACCTGCCGTCGGCGCATTTGTATTGGCGGGCCATGGTGTGCCGGAAGATACCAAACACGTCTGGGGGCTCAGTGTCGTGAAGCTTGACCAAATGGCGGCCCATGGAGGGGAAGACGGCACTGTGCAGCGGAATCTCTATCTTTTGACCAACCCCGGTATAATGCCGGGCGGATAGGGCCATTCCCACAGAGACTGCCCCCAGAATGGCTCCAAAGGTGCTGGAAACCGGCAGGGGCACGAATAGTGGCTCGGTGGTTCCTTCTACCTCTTGATAGACGCCGGTAGAGGCGGACACGATGGTCTCCCATCCTCTCTTGTTTCGATTGGGATTATCCTCACCAAAGCCCGGTAATGAGCAATAAATCAAAGCAGGATTGATTCCGGAGATCGCTTCATAACCGATTCCCAACCGGTCAGCGACTCCAGGCCGGAAATTCTCAATCAGCACATCGGCGCTGCGGGCCAGCTTCAACGCCTGTTCCCGGCCTGAATCGGTCTTTAAGTCTAAGACCACCGAGCGTTTCCCCCGGTTCCAAGTCGCAAAAGCAGGTTGACTGCGGGCTGGGTCGCCTCCGGGCCGCTCAATCTTGATAACGTCCGCGCCTTGGTCTGACAACAACATCCCCAACAATGGGCCTGGTATGTAGTGCCCAAAGTCCAGCACTCGAACGCCGCGCAGCGCTCCCGTAGGGGTAATTTTGGCTGCGGGACTTGCGTTGGTCATTGCTTCACCTGCTTTTTATATCTTAGTCTGGATCTCTGAGTCTGGAGATCAAGAATGTGGCCGTTAATCATCAATTTGGGAGACGAATATTGACTAGCTCCCAGGGATAGTAGCACCTCTTCCAGTGCGCTCGTCAACAATAGTTGGTTCCAAAAGTGGTAGTGCGCCTGGAATATAGGCACGCATTAAATCATCGGTTTTGCAATCCTCTAGAATAATGGTAGGCGTATAAAAATATTATCGATACATTTAAAACGTTATTGTCCGAGAAATTATTGTCCGAGTAACCAGTCCCCAAGCAAGCATGGAATACCGGATACCAGCCGGTGTTAAGAATTCTAGGGTATTGACCGGAGAGAGAATGACAGGACAGAAAGAGACATTTCATTCGGAGGCAGAATCACAAACGGTCTGCCTGACGTGCCCCATTTACGCCATGTACTTGATTCACAAAGCTCTGAAATCCGAGGCCGCCCAGGTGGAAGAGATGGTCCGGCTCCTGGAAGACGGTGATAGCCTCCAGCCGGTGCGAGCCGCTTTCAATTTCTGGGCTACCGCTTTGGCTTTCCACGCTCAGCAAGAAGATGAGCATATGACCGGACTCATGCCCGATTTTGAACCAGCCGGAGTAAATGAAACAGAGCATGCGGCGTTGGATCCTATCATCAGCGACATCACATCCAAGTTGGACTCTGGCGACAACCGGGGTCTGGCGGAACGGGTGAAAGACTTGGTGGCGGCGCTTCACGAAGAGCAGCATCTTCAGCTATTCGACCTGTTGGAAGATGTGATGGCGGTCCCTAACCAAGAGATTGGACGAACCAAAGTTGTCGCTCGGACTCATCGCCACCGCTATCAGAGCGTGGTTGCTTTAAGGGTAGCTCAAGACGACCATCTCGAGTGTGAAGAAGAATTCGTCCTACCCACCATCAGGGACACTTTTGAAGATTCTCGGCAGATTTCTATGGTTCGATCTCTGCTCATAGACGATTTGGCGGAAGACAAAGGGTGGATGTTGGACTGGGTTTGCGGCCACTTGAGCACCGAGGAACGCCAATTCATGTCCAACTTGAAAATTCAACTCCAAGCCTCAGCGGTGATGGCAAACTAGGCTGATTTCCCAGTCAGCCGGGAATTACGTCAGACAGGAATCACGCCAGAGGCGAGGCAAATCTGGCTGGATCGAACTCGCCCACCGAAAGTTCCGTTCCGCCCTGGGTGATCTGGTCCGCGATTGCTTTGCCGATGGCCGGACTTAGCAAAATCCCCTTCTTGCCTGCGCCTGTGGCCAGGTAGGCGTTGTCCAATCCTGGCGTTCGCCCGATAATCGGCAACCAGTCCGGCGTCACCGGCCTCAAGCATGCAGTGTGCAAAACCAAACGGGCTTGTGCCATTTCAGGTAACAGTTTGACTGCGCCTTTCACGATATACTGCCTGGCCGACTCAGTTGTCGACTTATCGTAACCTCGCCATTCCTCGGTTGTGCCGCACCAAACTAGCCCGTCGGGTTTAGGATGCAGTGACCCTCCGCCGCCGGAAATGTCATAGCCTAAGGGGCCGCCCGGCAATTCCATCCGCAATATTTCCCCTTTTAGCGGGTCGACGGGGACATAGGCTCCCAACCACGGCTCCGCGATTCGGGTCCATGGTCCAGTGGCCATTACCAGGGTGTCGCAATGTAAGACACCGCCATCTATCAGCACACCGGTCACCCGGCCGTTGGAGCGCTCGATACCCTGGACTGTACCCGACCGCAATGAAGTCCCCATTTTTTCGGCGGCCTGTACCAAAGCAAGCGTGTACTTGTAGCTGTCCAAAGAAACGTTACCTCGGGCAACCACTGCCTTCGCCACCGCCGAGGATATCCGCGGTTCCAGGTCTTGAAGTTGCGCTGGGTCCACCATTTCCGCACCAAAGCCTTCAGCGGCGGTGAAGGTATCGAAGGTCTCCTGCAATTCCGGCAAGTCTTCCTGCTCAAAAGCCGCTTTGATTAGCGAAATAATCCGCCATTCATAGTCAACCCCGGTTGTTTCATTTAGCGTGGGGAACAGGTCTTGATGCAGCAGATAGGATTCCATGGCCACCTCGCTCAAAGGGCCTGGGATTCCGGTTCCTTGCAGCGGGTTCAGGCCTCCGGCGGAGAACCCCGATGCCTGAGAAGCAACCCCTTCCCTTTCGATGATGGTAGATTTTACGCCAGCCAAGGCCAGGAAATAGGCTACGGAACAGCCAGCTGCGCCGCCGCCCACGATTACAACTTCGGTCGTGTCTGCCATGTTTAGACCTCTTATTTGATGGCTAATTTTGATTGCAATGGATCAGCGATTTTTGAGGACGGAGGAAATCCCCCTAAATCCCCTTTACGAAAGGGGGACTTTTTTTATCTTGGTTGAGTATTAGATGCGGCGTGGTGGCGGGGAGGTTGGCCGGTGGTTACAATTGTTGAATCACTTGCCAACGTTTGGGAGAAACAAAAATGCCCGTCTACGAGTATTACTGTGTGAGTTGCGATCTGGAGTACGAACTAATCCGTCCTGTGTCTAAGATGGACGACGCTGCTACGTGCGCCAACTGCAATCAAAACGGCCAAAGACAGCTTTCCAATTTTTCGTTCAAGTCCAAAACATTCAGTGCCCCTAAGCTAGGGCCCACGACCCATCAGCCATTCCGAAACCGCAGCCGGGGCTCATCGCCGGAACAAAACTCGTCACCCAATTAACATTTTCATAAGCCGGCTTGAGCTTTTGCGGCAATAGCTGAGGTCAGGTATTGGATTCGCCTGCTTGATCTTTTGCTCCAGCCCGCGCTTCGGCACAGACTATGCAGGTGCAATGGGATATCAAATACTTGTAAGGGTATATCCCGGTGTAGTGGGCGTCGCTCCAGAGAAACTGGAGGGCATAGTTGCCAACCTGCATCTGGTCCAAGGCGCTGACATCTTGAGGCACCGTATCGGGGTCTAGGCGAGGCCGCCCGGTCATCTCATCAACGCAACTCGCGCAGGGACAACGGAGGCGGAGGAACCTATGAGGGTAGGGGCTACGATGGCCGTCGTCCCATAGAATCACGATAGCCTGTTCCTGTATCTCCACTTCTTTAGGTAAGACAGCTTTTTCAATCATTTTCGTACCAACCGATATTCTACTTTTTCAGGTTTTTTCCATAGGGTTCGCCAACACACAACTTGGGTAACCCTCTCTTTTATCAGGCGGCTTTGGGCGCTTGAACGTCGGAGAGCCGTGCTGGCCTCGGAAGCTCTTCCGGGTCCACAGGGATTTCAATTATGCTGGGGCCGTCCACCTTCAATGCTTCCTGGAAGGCATTGCCGATGTCCTGGGTGCGGTCAACGTAAAAACCCGTGCCACCGAATATCTCGGCGTATTTGTCGAAACGTGGATTGTTGATGTCTGCTTCCACGTATCTTTGGTTAAAAGCGTCCCGCTGGTAGGCTTTTTCCGAGCCCCAGCAATCATTGTTCAGGATCACGGTAATAACCTTGAGCTTGTAGCGCACCGCAGTGGCGAACTCTTGAGCATTGAAGAGAAAACCGCCGTCGCCGTTGAAATTGATTACGGGCCTGTCCGGCGCAGCAAACTTGGCGCCCAATGCAGCCGGAAAGCTGAATCCCAAGCCTCCCAGGTCCAACGAGGTGAGCAAGCTTCGAGGCTCGTAGAAATTCAAGCGGTCTTGGCCAAAGTTGGGGCCAACACCGGCGTCCAATGCCACGATGGCATCCTTGGGCATCAGCTTGCGCAACTCGGCATAGACCCTCTGGGGTTTAATCAATGGGCTATCTAGCCTACCTTCGTTCTCCAAACGGTCGTTCCGACGAGCATGCCAGTCTCCAATATCTTCAACCCAAGGTTGATTGCGCCGGGGTTCGGCATCCCGCACCACCTCCAGCAATCCTTGCATCACAGCCTTGGCGTCGCCTTCTATGCCCACGGAGATTGGATAGTTGCGGCCCAGCTCTTCCGGGTCGATCTCAATCTGGATAATCTGAGCATCGGCGGGTATGAACCGGTTGTCATAGAATGTAGTCGATTGGGCCAACCGCGTACCTACTGCTAGTATTACGTCTGACTGACGGACTGCCTCGATTGCTTCTGTGGCGCCCAAACGGCCCAAGTGACCCAAGAAATTGGGGTGGTCGCTGGGTACAGCGTCGGCCCGGCCGTAGGAGGTGGTAATAGCTGCGCCCAGCAGGTCGGCCATGCCCGTTACTTCTTCGGCGGCATTGCTCCACTGGACACCGCCACCGGCTATGATTACCGGATGCTGGGCGGAGAGAAGCAGTCTGGCGGCTTTCTCAATCAGGTTCCGGTCCCCCCTGGATCTGGTCTGTCCCGTCCGGTAGGCCTCGGGAGGAAGCATATCCAACTCGATCTCAGCCCCTGGCAGAATATCCCTTGGCAGGTCCACCAACACCGGTCCCATCTTGCCCGATGTGGCCACACGGAATGCGTGGCGCAAAGCGTCGGGCAGTCTTTCAATCTTGTTGACCGGAAAAGCGGCTTTGGTGATGGAACGGAACAATGATACCTGGTCAAATTCCTGGGTGGAATCCCGGTATTGATGGTCTCTGGAGGCCGACGGCGCCAGCACCACCACCGGTGAATGAGCAACGTATGCGGAGGCTATGCCGTAGGTAAGGTTCAAAACGCCAGGGCCGTTGGTTACCAAGCAGACGCTGGGAGCGCCTGAAATCCTGCTATAGCCGTCGGCCATCAACGCAGCGCCCTGTTCGTGACGGACTCCGATAAACTTAACGTCATCCCGGTCATATAATGGGTCCAAGATGTCCAAGAAGGAGGACCCGACTATTCCAAATATGTGGGAAACGCCTTCCTGGCGCAACATCTCGATTATCGCCACACCAGCGCTAAGCCTCTCGGCCAATCCAGCCACCTCCAAATTAGTGGGGAGAGGTCCACGCTGAGACTAATTCCCGTCGGATCCGTGCCGACGGATCGAGCCCGATTGAGACGGATTCTGGGTTCAGCGTGACTGGATAGCAGTGTATCACAGCAATCAATTTGGCAGGCCCGCCATTAACCCATTGAACGTATGGTAGAAAGTATCGTACTTTCTGGATTCTAGCGGAAGCTGGTATGACGAGGGGCGGCAATCCGTCGGCCGGACGGACGCCCAAATTGACTCGGCTTGTTCCATACAATAAAGTTGAACATGTAATTATCTCAAGTCGCGTAACATATCTCTCCCAGCGAGAAATCGCAATATACGCCCTGCGCGTTAATCACCTTTCAGGAGGCACCCATGCCCTACGAGCACATTCTGGTGGAGATTGAAGACGGCGTGAGCATCATCACGCTGAACCGTCCCGAAGTATTGAATGCCATGAACCACCAATTAAACGACGACCTGTATCAAGCCGTGGTCCAAGCCAACGACAACGACGAAGTGGGATGTATCGTTATCACCGGCACGGGTGAGCGGGCTTTTTCCGCTGGCGGCGACATCCATGAGCAACGAAGAGACGCCCAAGACCTGACAGAAGAACAGCGGACGGTTAACAGTGTCCGGTACACCCAGCGAGCCTACGAGATTTCCGCTTCAGCCAAACCAATCATCGGCATGATGAATGGGCTGGCCCACGGAGGCGGAGCTGTGTTGGCCTCGTCCTTGGATTTTCGTCTGGGTTGCGAAAACACCAATTTCCGCTTCTTGGCCACTGCCTACGGCAGAATCAATTGCACGTGGACGTTGCCCAACCAAGTGGGTTGGCCCATGGCCAAAGAGTTGCTTTTCAGCGGTCGGCTGGTTGAGGCGGAGGAAGCATACCGCATCGGGCTGCTGAACCATTTGGTCCCAGCGGCGGAACTCCGGTCCAAGACCATGGAGATTGCTAAGGCCATAGCTGGCAACCGGCACGAGTCGGTGATGGGAGTCAAAGAGCTCTTGATGCAGGATATGGGGCGCAACCTACACGAGATGTGGGAGAACGAGCGTATCTTCACCACCGAGAAAATCGTTGGTTACGGCGTGGAGCAGGCTTTCCCTGAGTTTATAGCCCGAAAAGGGCGTCCGTAGGGGCGGCTGCAGATTAATTATTGGAAAAAGATAGGGGGAAAAGAATAGTGGGAAAAAGATATGGGCGCTCCGCTGAAAACAGAGCGCCCATAATTTTGTACGTCAGTTTGCAAGCCTGAAACGGATGTTTAGCCAGCGATAGTTCCTTTGGTGCTTGGCACCTGCGTTGGCGCCCTATCGTCCGGCTCAACAGCGTCCCTAAGAGCCCGGGCCAATGCTTTACATAGAGCTTCTGCCTTGTGGTGCGGGCTAACTCCCGCCAGAATCTTGGCATGCAGGTTTATCTTGCCCTCCATGGCGAAGGACTCAAAGAAGTGGCCGATTAGGTCGCCCGAAAGGGTTTCCACCATCGTGTCGTCCAAGGTGGTTTCAAGGGAGGCATAGGGCCTCCCGCCGCAGTCCACGGCCACCATTGCCAATGCCTCGTCCAAGGGAACTATGGCATGTCCCATGCGCCGTATCCCCCGGCCGTCTCCCAAAGCCTCTCGAAATACCCTGCCGAGCATGATGCCAACATCTTCCACCAAATGGTGCCACCCGGTGTGGACGTCTCCTTGGGCATGGAGTGTTATGTCAATAAGTCCGTGGCGCGCTATCTGGCTTACCATGTGGTCAAGGAAACCGTTTCCGGTTTCCACAACGTATTCGCCTTGGCCGTCCAGGTTGATGGAGACACTTATGTTGGTTTCGCCGGTCTTTCGTTCCAGCGATGCTTTTCGTGCTGCGGGAGCCAATGGGCCTCCGGTTTTATTTCTAGTGGATGTCATAGGTTCAATCCCCGATATTGATTTCGGTCAGGCGTTGACCAGCTCGTCCAATGCTGCTACCACGGCGTCGGTCTCATGAGGCAGTCCCACGCTGGCCCGGATGTGGTCTTTCAGGCGATCGTTGCCGAAGTAGCGCAGGAAGATGCCGCGGTTACACAGACCGTCGTAAATCTCCTTGCCCCGACCCTCGGGAAGTTGGCAGAGGATAAAATTGGCTTGTGAGGGCCACGTCTTGATGCCCTTAACCTGTTGCAGCAAGCCCATCATCCGGTCACGCTCAGCGACAATGTTTTTCACCCTTGAAAACAGGGTCGGAGTATCTTCCAGCGATGCCAACAAGGCAATCTCGGCCGCCAGGTTTACGTTGTAGGGCGGCTTCATGCTCATCATGGTAGCAGCCAAGTCGGGTTGCATGACGCCCAGGCCGATGCGAAGCCCGGCCAGTCCGGCCCACTTGCTGAACGTCCTTAGAACCACCAAGTTGGAATATTCTTCCAGCAAAGGCAGCACGGTTTGACCGCAAAATTCATAATAAGTCTCGTCTACCACCACCAGCAGGCCGGTTTCCAAAAGCGCCCTGATTTGGGCCTCGGAAGTCACGTTTCCCGTTGGATTGTTGGGTGAGGGAAAGAACATGCCTTTGGTTTTTGGCGTGATTGCCAGGTTTACCGCCTCAACGTCTATATTGAAGTCCTCATCCCGCTCCACCGAAACGGCCTCACCTCCACATATCTCTGTGGAAAATGCATACATGCCGAATGTGGGAGTGGGAATAACGATGTTATCGCCTTGGCCAACAAACATACGCAGCAACAGGTCGATTATTTCGTCGCTCCCGTTGCCCGCCACTATGTGGTCCGCTGGAACATCTAGGTAGTCGGACAATGCATCACGCAACTTGGTCTGGTCCGGGTCGGGATAGTGGTTGTAGTTTTGGAAGTTGCCCAATGCCTCCACCACCCGCGGCGATGGCCCATACGGGTTCTCGTTGCCGTTTAGACGGATTACTTTTTCAGGGGGGATGCCCGCCCTGTCGGCCATCACGTCCATAGGGATGACGCCCTGATAGGTCTCCAAGCTTTGTATGTGGGGCAACATAAGCCCGTTAATATCAATATTTTTAGAATCTTTCATAATCTCAAATTTGACAGATGTAATTGACTCATTGATTTAGGCGCCGAATCAAGATCTGAGCTCGCCATGATGAATCATTTCCGTCACATCGACGAAGGGCAGGGTCCAGGAACCCGCAGGGTGCGGACGCGCACTGGATTCCGGCCTTCGCCGGAGTGACGGCATCTCTGACGATTTATAATCCTAGTTTCGGCCTAGTTTTTGAAGTTTGTCCAAGCGCATGCGCACGGCGGTGGCATGACCGTCCAGGCCCTCGGCTTTGGCGATTTCTATCGCTGCCGGTCCCAGTTTTTGAAAATCATCAGCGCTCAAGCTTACCACCGGCATGGTGCGCAAGAACTGGTGGACACTCAGCGCCGAACTGAAGCGGGCGGTGCCGCCGGTGGGCATCACGTGGCTGGGGCCAGCAACGTAATCGCCCATAACCTCGGGTGAATACTCGCCCAGGAACAGTCCGCCAGCATGTTTGACTGTACCGGCCCACTTCCATGGGTCCTGGACCATCAAGCACATGTGCTCCGGTGCGATGCGGTCAGCCAACTCAACAGCTTCGGCCACAGATTCGACCAGGACGATTCGGCCTTGGCGCTCCAACGCCTGTCGGGCCAAATCCCCTCGGAGTTGGATGTTCAGTTGCTCGTCCAGCTCCCGCTCAACGCGGTCTATCAGGTCTTGGGAATTCGTGATGAGGATCGCTGTTGCCAAGGGGTCGTGCTCCGCTTGGCCGATGAGGTCTGCGGCGCAGAAACCTGGATCGGCCGACTCGTCGGCAATCACCACGGTTTCGGTCGGGCCAAACACGCCGTCGATGTCCACTTGGCCCTGAACCAGCTTCTTGGCATAGGCGACGAATACGTTACCGGGCCCACAAATCTTGTCTACCTTGGGTACCGAATCTGTGCCGTAGGCCATGGCCCCGATAGCGGGTACGCCGCCAATCTGGTAAACAGTATCCACGCCGGAGATTTCCGCTGCCACCAGAACTGCCGGGTTCAACGCCTCGCCGGGCCTGGCCGGTGTGCAGAGAATCACCTCATTTACTCCAGCGACCCTGGCCGGTATGGCGGTCATGAGTACCGTTGACGGATAGGCGGCTGTGCCACCGGGCGCGTACAATCCCACTCGTTCCAGCGGACGCACCAACTGCCCGAGGCCACCTTCTTCATCAAGCCAGTCTTTGGGCATAACCGCTTGATGAAACTGGCGTATTCGTTCGGCGGCCAATTCCAATGATTCGCGCAATTCGGTGGAAACAGATGCTGCCGCTTGAGCCAGTTGTTCCTTTTCGACCTTGAAGCTACTAAGTTCAACACCGTCTAGCAATTTAGAGTAGCGGCGGACGGCGGCATCACCATCTTGGCGGACGTCCTGAAGCATCTTCAGTACCGATTGCTCCGGTGAAACGTCCTCTCCAAAGGCCTGGTGAGTCCGGTCCAGAACCGCTTTAGGAAGATCGCTCAAATCCAATGGGTCGATGCGCGTCAGCACTTCTTCGGCGCCCTTAGCGCCGCGAATCAATTTAAGTTTCACCGGATTTTGTCCTCGATTATTTTATCCACACTCAGATGGCAGGCTGCTATCGGTTGGCTACCGGTCGAGTTGCCCCCACCGACCTTGCACCTGGGACAGAGTGTCCTCCAGAGCGCGTTGCCGGTAGGCGTCTATCTTGTCCCGCGATATTTTCTCGTAGATACGTTCCATGCTGGCTGGCATCTCTTCAATGAATGTGTCAACCACCTTCTGAACATTCTCGTCGTCTCGGTACATGCGGTTCAAAGCTCGTTTTAGGCGTTCCCAGGTGAGATCCCAGCCGAGAAAGCGCAACACCCATTCCCGCCATTCTCCCAATGCCCCAGGCTCCAGAAATGCTACTTGAACGCCCAAGTCAGCATCTTCCAAAACCTCGCCACCGGGCAGTAGTCCCACCATCTTATCGCCAGCGGCCCGGTCCATTTCCAGTTGCAAAGCCCGGTCCCAAAGGTTGGCTTCGACTTCATCCCTGGCCACCATGCAATGGCCTGGAGGTGGGTCAAAATTGGGCCGGTAGACGTTGGAAATCCAGGCTTCATCGGCCACCAAGTGGCTGATATATCCAACTAGGAATGCCTTTGTGGGGTCTGACGCCGCATTTCCGTTTTCAAGTTCGGGGTGTAGCTTGAACATCTGGCGGGTGCCGGTGCCCACCTCATCTGCCGACAAAGGAGCAAAGTGGGTGCGCTCTCTGGGCCACTTGGTCATGATGCGAATGTCCGGTGCGGTGGAACCCAGGTACAGGCTCCCCCGGTGGTCATTCACCCAGTCCCAATCCAAACGCTTGGCGACTTGGTCGGCAAGGTAGATGTGCATAGGCAGGTTCGGCATTTTAAGTTGATTGCTCCACGGGCGATGGCCCGATTAACTACCGCAGTTGTGGTCCCCAACAGTTATCGAACCAGTCAAAGGTCCCATCTAGTTTCGGGATTATACTTTGCGCTCGAACAAGTTTTGGTAAGCATGGGAATGCTCATCAAACAAGTAACTCACCTGGGAAGCAGCAATGTCTATGGCTCCGCAACTGCGCAGGTGGTCTACGGCTTCCAGTAGCTTATCTTTCTTGATTAAAAGGCTGACGCTATACCAGTCTTGCTCTTCCACATTGTATACCCGAGCCACTGTCGGCCCGCGCAATCCTGCTAGATCCGGACGAGAAAGGACTAAAGCGCTTACTTCCTGGGCCGACGACCCCCGAACGTTGGCGGTCAACCGGTAGTAGGGTTCCGCCCGAAGATTTGCTTCCATCAGCTCGACTATAGACCTGGCAAGCTGGAGCCCCACGGGAGAAGCCGCCAGCAAATCAGGGTTTCCAATCAAGCACGCTTGGGAAACTAGAACGGTTCCTTCATCCAATGTCTTGAGGCCGTTTTCCCGAAGGGTAGTGCCGGTGGCCGTCAGGTCGGCGATGAGATCGGCATAACCAGCGGTTGGCGCAGCTTCCAGCGTTCCACTGGCAGGCACCAAGGTAAAGAAATTGATGCCCTTGGCGAAAAGGTACCTTTGGAGCAAGCGTGGGTATTTATTGGCGATCCGCAGTTGCTTGCCGTCTTGGCGAAACTCCAATGCCAAGTCCGCCAAATCCGCCACGGATGTCACATCCAACCATGACTCGGGAACCGCTAGGACAAACTCGCAACGGCCAAAGCGCAGGTCTTCGATAAGGGGAACCACCTGATTCTCGTCGGTCCTATATTCCAGCAACCGGTCGAGGCCGGTGAGGCCAAGTTCAGCGCTGCCTTCCTCAACCTTCTGAGTGATGTCGGCGGTGCGCTGGAAAAGCACTTCCACACCGGGCAGCGACGGTATAACTGCGGTGTAGCGCCGGGCTCTGGGGCGCACGACGTTTAAGCCGCACCCCTCCATGAAGCTCAGGGACGACTCGTATAAATCGCCGTCGCTGGGCAAAATCAGTCTGAGGAGCGGCTTCGCTCCGTTGGCGCCTTCCTTTTGATCTTTGTCGCCTATACCGTTCACAACCCTGTCGTTCAAATTTTAATCTTTATTGATTTGGTCATTCCCTTGGACATTAGACAGTCCATCCCTTACCCACGGTTAGCAAGGCCTCCAGGTTATAGGCGAATCCCAACGCAGGAACGATGTCTCGGGAACCCAACGCCTTGGCCAGACCGTCGTAACGGCCACCTCCCCCTAGGGATTCGGGCCAACTGGAATGGGTAACCTCAAATACGATTCCGTTGTAGTAGGCCAAACCACGAACCAGCCCGAAATCGAGTTCTAAATGGTCCCCGATGGTTGGGTCCGATAGCACCAGAGTCAGTAATTGGGACAGCCGTTCAAAAGCCTCCGGTTTGGCGCCAGACTCCCGTACCACAGCCTCGACGCCAGCTAGAGCTTCTTTGGGTTCTCCTCGGATGGCCGCTAGGTCGCTGGCCAGTTCCAGGCCGCGTTCCAAGGTTCGACCTTCGTCACTACCCCGCAGCTTGCGAAGCAGCCGGTCAACTACTTCCTCGGCGCTCCTCTGGCCCAACTGATCAGCAGCATTCCATTTGAGCAGACCCCGGAGTACCACTCTGGCTTGGCTGTCATCCAGGCCTTGAACGGCTTCAACCAGGTAGTCCTCATTGGCGTATTGTTCGGTTAGATGGAGGCGGTGGGCTTCCTCCAAGACTTGGGGTATCACTTGGTGGCCTTGCTTGAGTTTGGGGACGTTGTCAATGATAAAATTCCTGGCCCTCTCGGACACGCCAACTGCGTCCAGAACGCTGTTGAGCACATCTAGGTCCGCCAATTGAAGCCGCCAATCGGTGACCTCCGCCTTTGATAGAACCTGGGCCGCCAATCCCAAAACCTCGGCATCGGCTGTGATGCCGGAGGAGCCCAGCAACTCGGCGCCAATCTGGGTAAACTGGCCGTTGGCTTCTGGGTGTGACACCTCGTATCTGAAAACCGGCCCGGAGTACTGCCAGCGGACTGGCAGTTGAGTAGCATCGGCACATTCCAAGTAGTGCCTCATTATGGAAGAGGTGAACTCCGGCCGCAAACTAACGGAATTGCTGCCTGGGTCGGTGAAGCTGTAAATCTTGGAGGCCAGAGCGCCGCCTGACTTGCGCAGGAACAGATCGGTGGGTTCGAGTATGGGGGTTTCCAAGTGTCGGTAGCCGAAGCTGCCAATCAATTCACCTAGTCGGTCTTGAAGGTCTCTTTTGGTGCGCCATGCGTCTTGGGAAAGGTCTTTCATCCCCCCAAGTCGGGCTACTGATTTCGTTGGTCCGGCGAGCTTTTCGTTCATGGCGATTGGCGATAATTGTACATCAGGCACGATTCCGGTTCAACAATTCGTCGCGCCTAGTAGAGTGGAATTGTTTGTAGCCTGCGGGTTTCGTGGCGCTTATCATCCGCCTGTCATGTCATTCTGAGCAACGCGAAGATGCTCCGGGATAAACAACGAGATTCTTCAGTCGCTTCACTCCCTCAGAATGACATGGTTGGTAATTAACAAAGCAAGAACATGGAATGGATTTAAACTTAGCGCCGCCACGGTGAGGGGTTGGCAGAGGGGGTTACCAGGCTGCTTATGGTTCGTCCCACAAATAGAATGTTTACGGATGAGCGTTTAGGCCGCCGTCGACATATACCGCCTGTCCCGTTGTGTAATCGCAGGACTCCGAGGCCAGGTAGACCATCAGCGGGCCGATGTCTCTGGGGTGGCCTTTGCGGCGGAGGGGGGTGTAGCGTACGAGTAGTTCCTCTCGCTGTACTTCCAAGGGTATTTCTTCGGCGGTGGTCCAGCCGGTGCCCAAAGCGTTGACGCGTATGTTGCTGGTGCCCAACTCCACAGCTAAAGAGCGGGTCAAGGACAGAACCGCCGCCTGGCTGGCGGCGAAGGCGGAGCCGTTGACCATCCCTCGCTCAGCTAAAATAGAGACCAGGTTCACGATGCGTCCGTATTGTTGTTCACGCATTCGCTGGCCCAGTTCTTTGCACAGGACGAAAGCAGCCCTCACATTTCTAGATTGCACTTGGTCCCAATCCTCGATGGATATGTCGGCCAGCGGTTGGGCGAACATGCTGCGAACATCGTTTACTAAGATATCCACCCGGTCATGGCTAGCGGCGAAGGAGTCCATGGCCCGTTTTAGTTCGGCCTGGCTTCCGCTCCCAACATCGGCGGCTATTCCTTCGTACTTTCCCGCGTATTTTCCCGAAAACTGGGTCAAGCCTGCCAGGACCGGATCCAGCAACTCCTGACGGCGGGCGATTGTGAATACATCCGCGCCCGCCTCAGCCAAGGCTTGGGCCAGTACCGGGGCTTCGTTCCCGCCAGCCGTGTACATGATGGCCACTTTGCCAGAGAGGCTGTATTCGGAAAGGGTGGGCATGGTAACTCCTTGTTTCCTGATTGCTGCTAACTGTAAATTGGTGGCTGGTAACCGGTGTCTAGATTACGGCTCCAAGGCCACAACCGGAGCATGCCCGGTCGGGGCGATGCCTGCCGCTAGGCCGCCGCCGTCGGCAATTATCATCTCGCCGGTCATATAATCGGAGGCCTTCGAGGCCAGAAATACGGCCACGGGCCCCAAGTCTTCGGGAGAACCAAGTTTGCCCGTTGGCAGAAAATCGCCGGAACGTGGCAACGTGGAGCGAATCTCCGAGTCCGTGCTGGTGGTTGGGATGAAGCCCGGCACGATGCTGTTGGCCGTGATGCCATATCGGGCCAGGTTGAAGGACAGTACTTTGGTCAATTGAATCATGCCGCCCTTGCTGCAACAGTACATATATATATCCCGGCCTGCCCTCATACCGAAACCTGAAGCAATGTTGATAATCTTGCCTTTCCCCCGCTCGGACATAGGTTTGGATACCGCCCGGGCGCAGAAGAACGCGCCGCTCAGGTTAACGTTCATTACCAGGTTCCACTCGTCGTCGGTTATGTCCCATAGGGGTTTGCGCACGTTCTCTTGCACTGCCCCGGCGTTATTAATCAAAACGTCTATGTGGCCGAAGCGGTCCAAGGTAGTGGCTATGAGCTGGTCCACCTGTTTGGAGTCTGTTACGTCGGCAGTCACTACCAATGCCTCCCTTCCCAGGTCCACCACTTCTTTGGCGGCGCCCTCGATGGGAGCAGCACGGCGTCCGGCCAATGCCAGGTTTGCCCCAGCCCGGGCAAGCGCCCGAACCATGGCCAATCCCAATCCGGTGCCGCCACCGGTAATCAGAACTACTTTGCCATCCAGATTAAAGGTTTCCAGCATCATGGCCTCACGTTTATGGAATTTGAGACTGGACCTCAGCACTATCGGGTCTCGCTTCGGCCTCAGATTCAGGTCCCACAGATTCAGTTCCCTCAGATTCAGTTCCAGGTAGACGAAGTGACACGTCTCCGGCGGTGAGGGTCATCAATTGCCCGTCCTCAAGGCGGAGTAGGAGGTTGCCCAAGTTGTCGATGCCCTCGGCTACCCCCGTGTAGGTCTCTTGGCGCCAGGTGGCCTGGATTGACTGTCCAATGGTCTCTAACAAAGTCTCCCATTCGGGCAATGGAGAAACGCCGTGAGTCGCTTCGATATAGAGTCTATCCAGGTCATGTAGCAATTGCCGAAGCAAGTCTTCGGGAGGAACTATGCGACCAGCCGCAGAGTTTAACGCTGTGGCCAGGTTTGCAATCTCCTCTTCTTTTTGAGCATCCAGGTCGATATTTATACCCATTCCAAGTATGGCGTGAGAAACTTGGCCGCCCTGAACTGCGCTCTCAACCAATATGCCGCCGGTCTTTTTCCCGCCAATCATAACGTCGTTGGGCCACTTTATGCCCGGTTCCAAGCCGGTGGTCTTGCGTATTGCCCGAACGGCAGCTACGCCAGCCAGAATGCTGAGCATTGGCAGAACATCAAGGGTGGGCCTGAAGATTATGGAAATGTAAATATTCCCTTCCCGGGATACCCAATTTCTCCCCTGTCTTCCTCGGCCCTCAGATTGGGTCCCGGCTACCACCACTGTTCCTTCATCCGCTCCCTCTTGGGCCAATCTTGACGCTTCATTCATGGTGGAAGGGATTTCCTGGAAATACAGGAGCCGCTTGCCAACGATCCGGGTGAACAGACCGCCTCGCAGCGTGGCTGAGACTATGTTCCCAGGCATATTGGTTTCCCGTTCATATTACATACCCGTTACCGTGGAGCATCCTTGCCTTTTACCAGCCGTGTTCCAGCTTGTCTTTCAGTACGTCCACCAAGTCAGTTATGGGTATCCTGGACTGGCTCATGGTATCCCGGTCTCTGATAGTGACTTGGTGATCCTCTAATGTGTCGAAGTCGATGGTCACGCAGTAAGGGGTGCCAATCTCGTCTTGCCTGCGGTAACGGCGGCCAATGCTCTGGGCATCGTCGTATTGGGTGTTGAAGTGTTTACGCAACTTGGCATAAACCTCCCTAGCAGTGGGAGTGAGTTTTTCGTTCCTGCTCAGGGGTAAAGCCGCCACGGTAACAGGGGCTAATTCGCGGTGCAGATGCAAGACCACTCTGACGGCATCGCTGGACTTGGATGCCGGATCGGGTTCTTCGTCATAAGAATCCAACCAGAACGCTAGAACCGCCCGGTCTACTCCACCCGAGGGCTCGATAACGTAGGGCAGGTAACGCTGGTCTTGGCCCTCCTCCACCGAATCGTCGAAGTAGGTCATGTCTTGACCACTGGCCTCTTGATGTTGCCTCAAGTCGAAATCGGTGCGGCTGGCGATGCCCTCCAGTTCCGCCCAGCCCCAAGGGAAGCGATATTCTATGTCATAGCAGTCTTTGGCATAGTGGGCCAGCTCGTTGGACTCGTGCTTCCGTAACCGCAGGTTCTCCCGCCGAATGCCGTGGGCCACATACCAGTCAAACCTCTCCTGCACCCACGTTTGAAGCCACTCCTCGTCGGTGCCCGGCTTCACGAAGAATTCAATCTCCATCTGCTCGAACTCTCTGGTTCTGAAAGTGAAGTTACCCGGCGTTATCTCGTTCCTGAAGGCCTTGCCAATCTGGCCGATGCCAAAGGGCAGCTTTTTCCGGGTGGAATTGACCACGTTTGGGAAATTGACGAATATTCCCTGAGCAGTCTCGGGCCTCATCCATATCTCACTGGCTGTGTCTTCCACCGGGCCCATGAATGTCTTGAACATCAAGTTGAATTGCCGCGGGTCGGCCAGTTCACCGCCGCAACTTGGGCAGGCTTCCGAAGTCAGGTCGTCGGTGCGAAACCGCATGTTGCAACTTCGGCACTGAACCAAAGGGTCGCTGAAATTCTCAACATGACCGCTGGCTACCCAAACTTTAGGGTCCATCAATATAGCAGCGTCCAAGCCGACCATATCGTCTCGTTCCAGGATCACCGACCGCCACCACGCCTCTTTGACGTTGCGTTTTAGCTCCACGCCCAAAGGGCCGTAGTCCCAGGTGGAAGCAAGGCCACCGTAGATCTCGCTGCTTTGAAAAACGAAGCCTCTCCTCTTGGATAGGGAGAGAATTTTATCCATGTCGGCGTAGGGCAGGTAGCGAGGCAAAGTATTCCTCCTAGGTGATTAGCAGTCAGCTGTTGAGTCGTGGAGTGACGTCGCCTGGATTAGAGGTTATCAATTGGGTCGCAGGTTGTAAATAACGCTAGGGGCTAGCCAGTCTGACCCATGCTGGGCAGGCGTAGTCTCACGGTGTGGGCCAAGTTGTCCGCTCCCAGGTTATCTAGCATTATGTATTGCGCGCCCATGGCCTCTGATATGGATTTGGCCATTCCGAATTTGAGGACTCCTACTTCGGTGTCCACCACCACGGAATGGATACGTTGCTCTTTGAAAACTGAAGCCATGTGCTTGGCGTCGGTGGAGGCCGGGCCTTCCTCTCCTATGCCGATGCCAGGCAACGATCGCCCCTCGCCTTCTGTCCAACCCATGGGCACGTTAGCTCGTCCATCAGAAAGCAGAATCACCAATGGCACCACGTCTCGGTCCTTGAGCCGCTCGGTTTCTATCAGTTGCAGTGCCACATATAGACCCTGGCTCAAGGGCGTGCGTCCTCCAGTGGGCATGTCGGCCAAGTGGGTCTGGGCCAATTCCACGCTATTGGTGGGTGGGAGGAGCAACTTGGCATCGGTGCCGCGAAAAGAGATCAAGCCCACCCGGTCTCGGCGCTGGTAGGCGTCCATGAGCAGGGAATGAACCGCGCCTTTCACCGCCACCATCCTGCGCTGGGCCGCCATAGAGCCGCTGGCATCCACGACGAAGAGAATCAAAGTGCCGGTCTTGGTCTCCCGCACTTTTTCCCGCACATCCCAAGACTTGACCAAAAAAGCGGGCCTTTGGCGCTCGGACGATGTCGAACCGCTTTCTGACTCAATCTCTTGGCGCCGGTTCACTTGATGAGGAGCGGCCACACGGAGAGTTGCGTCCAAGGCCAGGTCGGTCACGGCCCCTTGCGGGGTTCGTGCGCCCACATAGCGTCCCGTTGCCGACCCTCCCACGGATTTACTTCGCCGCCCCGAGGAACGGCGGGGGCGGTTATCCGCCGGCTCCAACTCGATGGACTGGACCGCAAAGGTGTCGCCGACCTCAAAATCCTGGTCTCGTCCACCGGGCAAACCAGCATCATGTTCACCCTTGTTTTCACTTCCCGGCTCTATGTCGGACTCGAATGGTTCCCCATCCTCCGAGTCTGCCGGGGCATCGCCTTCCTGAGAGGAAGACTCCCGCCGGTTTTCCCTGTTTTGAAAGTCCTCGACCATGGAGTCCAGTTGTTCCGTGACCAGATTTGGTTGTTGGAAAGGCTGTCTGCGTTGCCGGTGCAGCAATGCCAGATATGCCGCTTCTCGGACATCGTCAGCATTGACCACCGTTCGCCCTTCGTAGGCTGCCACCGTGCCTGCTGTCTTGTACATGACGATGTCGCCGCGCATGCCATCCACTTGGTACTCGGCGCATATGTCTGTTATCAAATCAAGAATGTCGTCAGGAACTTTCACCTGCGGCAATAGCTCCCTGCTTCGGGAAAGCCGGTCCCGCTCTTCCTGTTCCGCATCCTGCCATCGTTCCATGAAATCAAAGGGGTTCTCTTCGTAGGCAATCCTGCGCCTGACCACCTCACGCCTTTCTTCCGGCGGGAAACTGCCCTCAACCTCCACCGCGAGGCCAAACCGGTCCAGCAGTTGTGGACGCAAGTCCCCTTCTTCGGGGTTCATGGTTCCCACCAACATGAACTCGGCGGCGTGGCTGACGGAAATACCTTCCCGCTCCACGTAGTTTCGCCCCATGGCCGATGCATCCAGCAGCACATCCACCAAGTGGTCGTTCAGGAGGTTCACTTCGTCGATGTAGAGTATGCCCCGGTGGGTTGCTGCAATCAGCCCCGGCTCGAAGCTTCGGTCACCGGTCTTGATTGCAGCCTCGATATCCAAGGAGCCCACGAGGCGGTCTTCGGTGGCGCCCACAGGCAGGTCAACGATGCGCACTTGGCGGGTGACCGCCGAGTTCTCTCCTGCGCCCGGCTGACAGTATTGGCAGATTCCTTGCTGTGCCTCCGGTGCGCAACTGTAGGGGCAGCCCTGCACAACCGAGACCATAGGGAGCAAGGCAGCCAAAGAACGCACTGCTGTCGACTTGGCTGTGCCCTTTTTACCTCGAATCAGCACCCCACCGATTTTCGGGTTGATGGCATTGAAAAGTAGAGCCCGCTTCATCACCGTCTGGCCGACGATGGCGGTGAAAGGGAACCGAGGCTCTGAGCGTTGTTGCGCAGGTATCTGTACCAAAGGTTAATCTCCTAAACTGCCTAAATATTCCATGCGTTATAGGCGAAGAAAAATAATTACCTGAACACCACGATTGTACGTGTGAGGAATAACTCCCTGGGAGCGCATCAAGTTTAACATGCGCAATATTCACCGGCCCCTGACCCAGCAGCTACAGCTTTTGATCGTCCTTGGTTACCGACCGATCTCAAGCGAATCCCGGAATCTGATGTCTTGCTCTTCTCGTGAAAGTAGGATGCATCCTGCGCAGTAACCCTTCGTTTGTTCAACACGCCACCAAAGGCAGCAGCCATGGCGCCGGGCGAAATATCCTAGTTTCCCCTGGTGTTCGATAAAATCCATCGTCACCTGCTTGTATACCGGGGAAGATGGGTCATCAAAGAATGCTTCGGCTTTCCGCACCACTGATTCGGGGTCCGCAGCCAGGTCAAACAGCCTGTGAAAAACTTGAGCGCAGGATGAGGCTACAGCATTCCACGAGACCTTGAGGCTGGCTTGTGCGGCCCGGTGGATGGACGGAATCACTATCCCAAAATTGCAGTCAAACAACCATTCTTTCAGTTGTGCGTATAACGCGGCTTCATCGGCAACAATTAAGGCGTCCGGATGGCCTGATGCAGGGTCATCGGGAAGAGCGGCGAACCGAGGCTTTTTGAGAGCTGTAGCGTCGAATCCATTGTCATTAGTGTGGAATGCCAAATTACCCAATGAAACGTCGGGGATCCGACGGTGGAGCACGTACTGGGAAATAAGCGGGTAGGTCAGGCGGGTCAGGTAGGCAACGATGAATCCGGACCCCGCAACATGCCGGTTCTCGGTACCCCACCTGGCTCTACCATAGGCTATCACTGCCTCTCGCAGCCGCTGGTCGTTTTTATTAACCAAAGTTTGGTGAAACAACGATTGGGCATCCAGCCATCGGCCCTCGTCAGGATATTGGAGCGGCATCGCGAATAATTCATTCAAGTCCGAGGCCCGCGCGATACTGTCTACTAGAGGATGAAACTCCGGCGCTTGACTTGCATTTGTTTCGACAGTCATTTGTGCTCCAAATTGTGTGTTGTCGGCCTTTTGACGGCCGGAATTGCCGACACGCTTTAGGTGGTAAACCGGGGGTCAAATACGTCCCGAAGCCCGTCTCCCAGCAGGTTGAAGCCTAGGACCGTGACGCTAATCATGATTCCTGGGTAAATCATCAACTGTGGTTCGCTCTGGAAGAACGGGCGCCCTTGGTTCAACATCGCACCCCATTCCGCTGTCGGCGGTTGCACTCCCAGTCCCAAAAAGTTAAGCCCTGCGATGGCTAGAATCAGCGTTCCCATTTCCAACGAAACTAGCACTATGACCGGTGAAATTACGTTCGGCAGTATATGCCGAATAACGATGCGGGGCCCGCTGGCGCCGATGGCAAGCGCAGCTTCCACAAATGGCCTCTCTCGCACTTCAAGAACCAACCCGCGCACCAAGCGAGCGTAGCTGGCCCAAGTGGAGATTGCCAAGCTGATGATGACGTTCAGCATGCTTGGGCCCAGTATGCCGATGATAGCCAAAGCTAAAATCAATCCGGGGAAGGCCAATAAGACATCGACAATCCGCATTGCCAGGTCATCCACTAAGCCGCCAACGTACCCGGCCAATGACCCCACACTAATTGCTATGGCCACAATCACTACGGTGGCCAATGCGGCCATGCCGATAGACAACCTGGCGGCATGGAGTAACCTGCTGAGCATATCTCGACCCAGGTTGTCTGTGCCCAGCAGGAAATCTTTGCTGGGTGACTCCAATCGATGTTCGCCAAATTGCTGATTGGGAGGGTGAGGTGCTAGAACAGGCCCAAAGGCTGCTAAAGCAACCATTATCGTTACTATGAACAGCCCGACGAGAGCGATGCGGTTATGCAAGAACCTGCTAATCAGGCGTTGGTTAAGCCCTCGCCGGGCCGTAGTTAGGCGCAAAAGGTCGGCCTCGGAGGCGGTGCTTCGATCAGCCACGGCGGCCCGGTCCTCCATCCGCTAACCGTACCTGGGGATCGATCCAGGTGTATGACAAATCTATAATCAGGCTCACCAACACAAACACCGTGCCGGTAAACAAGACAAATCCCTGTATGACTGGGTAGTCTCGGAAGGAAATAGCTTCAATTATCAGTCGGCCCAAACCAGGGCGGGCGAAGACCGTTTCAACGATGATGGCCCCTGATAGCAGTAACCCGAACATATTGCCCATGACCGTTACAACCGGAATCAGCGCATTGCGTAGAGCATGTTGCAGAATGACCTTCCGTTCGGAAAGACCTTTGGCCCTTGCTGTCCGGATGTAGTCATAGCCCAACACCTCCAGCATGGATGACCGAAGAAGGCGGCTGAGCAAAGCGGCTCCACTTAAACCCAACGTGAAGCAAGGGAGGATCAAGTGGCGCCAAGACCCAGCGCCGGCGACGGGCAACCAATGCAGGTAAACAGCAAAAACAAGGATGAACATATAAGCGAGCCAGTAGGATGGGATCGCCGCCCCAATCAAACTAAAAAAACGGGCCACTACGTCTATTAGGCTGTTGTGCTTGACCGCAGCCAAGATACCCAGTGGGAATGCAATCATGCTGGCTGCGATTAATCCACCAAGGGCTAATATCAGGGTAGAGCCGAGGGGTGAAATCAAGGCTGGCAATACTGGCATACCACTTCGATAAGATTCTCCCAAGTCGCCGCGAACGGCGTCGAAGAGCCAACGACCGTAACGTATGGGCAGTGGGTCGTTTAGGCCCAACTCCTCACGCAGCTTCTCCAGAGCCAATTCATCATTGGGGGGCTCGCCAAAGGTTTCGAAATAAATCGCCTCAGCGGGGTCCCCCGGAGCTAAGGCTCCCAATCCGAACGCCAATAAAGATATGGCCAACCAGACAGGCACGAGATAGAGCACCCGGCGGGCCAAATACCGGCGAAATCGCATTGGCGGGCTCCTAATTTCGAGTGAACGGAATCAATTCCGGGGTGTCAATTCTGGAAGTTTGATGTGCCGCATGGCATGCAGCACATCAAAACGATGCCGGTTAGAAACCTGACTCCGCTACTCCTCTACCGTGACCGTATCCCAACGCACGTGGAGGCGCACCGGGTGAGGATTGAAATCTTTGACGTAGTTGCGGGCGGCGTAAATCCGGGTGATGCCCACCAGTGGGAGCAAGGACCTGGACTCGTCGACCACGATGTGAATGGCGTTTGCCCGGTGCATCGCCGCCTCATCTGTGGTCAATGCTGCGTTGCATGCGTCAATCTCATCGTCATATTCCGGCCAACCCAAAGGTCCCGGCGCAAATCCCCTGGAGTATGAGCCAGGATTCTCGTATCTGCCGTAGAACAGGCTAGCCAAGAAACAGGCCGAGGGGCTGTTCTGGTTACCAATCTCCATGAACATGTCGCCCTCTTTGTTCCGTAGGCGGGCGGAGTAGGTAGCGTTGTCGGGCACATTGGTGACTTTGAGGTCGATTCCGACCTCCTTGAGTTGGGCTTGGATAATCTCTGCAGTCTGCCCGTTTTCCGGGCCCGCTGGGAAGCCGTTTATGAATTCCAAGGTGAGCTTGCGGTCACCTTTCTCACGAAATCCGTCGCCGTCCTCGTCTATCCAACCAGCCTCTTCCAAGATTGTTCGGGACCGCTCAGGGTCGTGGGTATAGCCGATGATTCTACCGGCGTAGGGTCCCAGAACGCCCGGTGGGCTAAACGTTTGATTGAGCTCGGCGTGACCGTTGAAAGAGATGTCCAGTATTGCTTGGCGGTTGATACCGTACCCGATGGCCTCTCTCACATTTATGTCTTGGGCCAGGTCATAGGGCGCCTCTCCGGTGAGCAGGACCATCACGTATTGGCTGGCGCTAACTGCCGTGGGTATCACTTGAATCTCGGTGTTTCTTTCAAGGAGCGACGTTGCTTCCGGTGGCACGTCAAAGATAGCTCCAACTTCGCCAGCCTGAAGGGCGAGGATGCGCGTGTTGGGGTCGGGCATGAATCTAAATTCCAGCTCGTCTATTTTGGGCACTGAATTCCAGTATTCCGTGTTCTTTTCAACGGTGATGTGGCTGCCCTGTTGGTAATCAGACATGATGAACGCGCCGGTCCCGATATGCTCACCTTCCAGAGGGTCAGACCCCGGTGCTCGTATGCCATAACTTGAGTGGCTAAGTTCCTCTGGCAGGCGGAGATTGTCGCTGGTGGGAGTAATCAACACAGTGAAATCATCCAAGGCTACCGCTGAATTCTCGCCTATCCTCAGTCGGTTACCACCCACACCCTGAGACCAAAACCGTTGCACCATCTCCACTACAGAATGGGCATCGAAGCGCTGCCCGTCGTGAAACGTGACGCCCTCCCTCAGGTCAAATTTCCAGGTTCCGGTATCTTTCGAATAGGACCAAGATTCGGCCAGCATTGGTTGCAGTTGGAAGTTTTCGTCCACGAGAAGTAGTTGGTCGAAGACATTGACATTCAATGGGAACATGCCAATGTTCAGGCGGCTCAAATCGTTGGGGTCGTTGCGATACGTGTCCGCCACGGTGCCCACCCGCAGAGTCACTGGCTTCCCGGAAGTTGCTTGGTTTGGCGAAGTCGTAGCTTCAGGCTGAGAAGCCTGGGTTGGTGGGGTCGTGGATTCGTTTTGGGATGCCTGGGTAGGCGCGGGAGATGTGGCCGTCGCATCTGCCCCGCAGGCGATTACGACCATCAAAATTAATGCCGCTATAAACGCGAATACTTTGGGTAACCTTAACTGGGGAAACTTTACCATTGCTTATTCTCCAAATATGTCAGTAAAAACAAGCCGGGAATTCTTTGATTACCTGAAAACCCGGCTAAATCTGAAAATAAAAAAACCTGACCAGAAGGCCAGGCACAATTAATCTTGCGATTCATACCTCCTTCCGCGAAGGGTATTGATTCGGGCCTGAGGCAGGTTTCCTGGCTTCTGGCTAAGTCCAATTCCCGGCCTTCCCAGCCTCATTTATCAGGCCAGTGACTCCGCTTACAGCGGAACGGGAGATGGCATACCAGTTACAGTGGCGGGACCGCGCCGGAATCACACCGGCTTCCCTTTTCAGCCCCGATTTCTATCGGGGCCACCTTCAGGCCATGCTAGGTTGTTAAAGTATCGTTTTACCGGATAAACGAGGCACTAGATTCCGCAGGGGCGCTTCGTATTATGTTAAGTTTGCTTGGGCCTTTTGACGAACACGATTCCTTCCCGGCCCACGTATTCATCCCGCATGTTCTCAAACGATTTGAGTTTTTCCGGCTGCAGTTCGGTGCGCTCGAAGTCCTTGCCTAAGTAGGGGTTAGGAAAGTAGCTGCGTACCAGCGTTTCTTCCTTGCCGTCCCCGTCATTGGAGAAACGAACGTAGTAAGACATCAAGTCGCCATGGCTTTCCGCTTCGACAAATTGAATCGCGGTGATGCTCTCCAGGCCCAAGTGAAAATGCCAGTTGTCTGCTTCCATGGTTACGTAACCGCCGCTGACCTCCGGCTCCTTGATACCTTTGGAATCATTTTCGCTCACTACACCCACTCCGCCGACCACCCACATCATCTTATCGTTTTGGGCCAATCGTCGCAGGAGTTCCAATGCCACTTCCACGTTCAGTCTCCTATTTGGTTCTCTGACTCACTTTTTACGCCAAGCCGTCTTGGCCTTTGCCATTGCTAAAATTCTACTCCTCAGGTACTTGTTATTTCTACCCTAGTGTTTATTACGTTAATTTAGCTAAAGTTTTTATAGCAGGATCGCTGCCGCAAAAAATTAACTTAAGCTTTATTACTGGTCTCTTGCCGCGCTTCCAAGTCAGCTTCCAGTTCCAGATACAACTCTTGTAGCCGCTGTTGCATGTCCTCCGGAGGAGACTCCCATAGACCTCGTTGTATCGCTTCCAGAAGCCTTTCCACGATGCCTTTCAGAGCCCAAGGGTTGCTCTCTTTGAAGAATTGCTGGGTCTCCGGGTCGAAGACGTAGCTTTCGGTGACGTCTTTGTACATCCAGTCGTCGATTACCTGGGCGGTAGCGTCATAGCCGAACATATAATCAACCGTTGCCGCCAGCTCAAAAGCTCCTTTGTACCCATGACGCTTCATGGAGTTGATCCACTTGGGGTTGACCACCCGGCTACGGAACACCCTTCTAGCTTCGTCTTGAAGGTCTCTTTGTCTGGGCCGGGACGGGTCGGAACTGTCCCCCAAGAACTGGCGCGGATTCTTGCCGGTGAGGGCTCGCACGGTGGCAATCATGCCACCGTGGTATTGCATATAGTCGTCACTGTCGAAGATATCGTGTTCCCGGTTGTCCTGGTTCTTGGCGGCGACCACGATTTGGCTGAAGCGCCTTTTGAACTCCTTCTGGGCGCTTACTCCGTGCTCTTGCTGGGTGTAGGCGTATCCTCCCCAGGCGGCATAGACCTCAGCCAAGTCCTGAACTGTATCCCAATTGCCCTCGTCCAATGCCTGCAAAATGCCAGCGCCGTAGCTGCCCGGTTTGCTGCCGAAGATGCGGTACAGCGGCGCGATTGTGCCCTCTCCCCCTGGAAGGGAGACTGAGTCTGAGGTCTCTCGGTCCTCTTTCAGGTGCTTGACTATCATATTATCTTCAGGTTGCTCGTCCAGCGAGGCTACCAATTGCACCGCTTGATCCAACAGGTCGATGATGTTTGGGAAAGCGTCCCGGAAAAACCCGCTGATGCGTATGGTCACATCTATGCGTGGCCTACCCAGTTCCGCCAGAGGTATGACCTCCAAGCCGGTGACCCGGCGGCTTTCTTCCTGCCACACCGGTCGAACGCCCAGAAGGTGGAGAATCTGGGCGATATCGTCACCGTGGGTGCGCATGGCCGATGTCCCCCACACCACCAGACCCACCATTTCCGGATAGGCGCCCTCTTCCTCCAAGTACTTATCCAACAAAGCTTGAGACAGGCCTTGCCCCATCTCCCAGGCGGCTTGTGAAGGGATGGTTTTAGGATCCACTGAGTAGAAGTTTCTGCCGGTGGGCAGCACATTGGCCATGCCACGAGTGGGAGCACCGCTGGGACCGGCCGGCACGAAGCAGCCTTCTAGGCCTCTAAGCAAGTTGCCAATCTCGTCGGTGGTCCGCATCAGGGCCGGATAGACGGTCTTGGCCACATGTCCCAGCACTCGTTCTGTTTGGGTATCCTGAATACCCAATAAGTTTTTCACCACCGTCGGCGATTGCTCCGGATTGAAGTCCGTAGAGCCCATATCCTGGTATGCCTGACGGCACAGAAGCTCTAACCGCTCGATTATGTCTCCCCTGGTCCGCGCGGTAGTTTCGGTATCCACCGAGGCCAATGCCACTGGTACTTTGCCTTCGATTGGGACACCGGGTTCTTCCAACAATCCAGCGTAGTCGAACCCCAAAGCCTCGGCTATGGACCTGCGCAGGCTGGGAACGCCGTCGCTATCCAATCGGCTGAGGGCGCAGAGCAGCCCGATAAGCTGCTCATCCTGAGGCACCTCGCCCAGGGTATGGAGACCGTCTCTTATCTGGGCGTCTTTAATCTCACAAAGATAACCGTCGATGTGCAGAATAAATTCGCCGAAGTCATCAGGTTGAGTATCCACCCCCAAGTCCCGGTTAAGCTCGGCTTGTTTGACTAATTCCCAGATTTGCCCTTCTAAGATTGGCAGCTTGGCCGGGTCCAAGGTCTGACATTGGTAATGCTCGTCAAGCAATTGCTCCAAGCGCGCAATGTCCCCGTAACTGTCAGCGGTGGTCATGGCCGGAATTAGGTGGTCGATAATGGTGGCGTGGGCCCGCCGCTTGGCTTGAGCGCCCTCGCCCGGGTTGTTAATGATGAAGGGGTAAAACAGGGGCATATCTTGCAGAGCCAACTCGGGGTAACAGGTTTCTGACAGGCCGATTCCCTTACCCGGTAGCCATTCCAATGTCCCGTGTTTACCGACGTGAATCATGGCATCGGCCCCGAACACTTCACTAATCCAGCGGTAATAGGCGATATAGTGGTGAGTGGGAGTCAAATCGGGGCTGTGGTAGACGGCGATGGGGTTCTGGCCGAATCCGCGAGGAGGCTGTAGCCCAACGAATACGTTGCCCAGGTCTATTCCGGCTATGGCCAAAGAGCCGTTGCTGCGGTACACCTGACCCGGCGGCTCTCCCCAACTGTCAGATAGCTCCCGCTTAACCTTTTCCGGGAAGTCTTGGAACCACAGGCCGTATTGCTGAGTGGTCACGTGACCCACGGCCAAGCGGAGTTGCTCTTCCGTTAGAGTGTCCAGGTCGTTGCTGCACCGCTCAATGATCCTATGGACCAGTTCGTCCCCATCCTCTGGGATGTCATCAACTTGATAACCGGCGTCGCTGAGGGCGTTCAAGATGCGGATAACCGAAGCAGGTGTGTCCAGGCCCACGGCGTTGCCGATACGGGCGTCCTTGGTAGGGTAGTTGCTTAGAATAATCGCAATCTTCTTCTCACGATTGGGCTTTAGACGCAGCCAAGCCCACTTCACCGCCAACCGGGCTACTAGGTCCACACGGTCTGGCCTGGGCACGTATCTTTGAAGCTGTCCTAGCATTCGGCCGGATTGTTGCTGCTGACTCTCTTCCTTAAAAGAGATGGGGACTGTGATGATTCGACCGTCAAACTCGGGCAAGGCCACGCTCATAGCCGTGTCGATGGGGCCCAATCCCAATGAACTGTCCAGCCACTGGGCTTCCGTACCGGTGCTCATGATTGCTTGTATCACCGGGATATTCAGCTGCTCCAGGTAATCCACCGCCCAGCCGGAAGAGATGGTCGTCCCTTCTTTGCTGAGATTACCCATGGACATGCCCATGGTATTAATCACGCAATGCACGCGGGGAGAGCCGTCGGGCTGGGCCAAGTATTGGGAGAGTGCCCTAGTAGGCCCGTCACTATCGTTTTCTGCCACTTCGTTTGCGGGGTTGTGCTTGAGGCTAAAGGAGAAAATGGGTAGCACGTCGGCGCCTAGCTCTTCAAGCCTGCGTACGAGCGCATCCACTGGCTGTAGGTTTCCACTCATCCAGTGGGCGCGGTAGAACAGAAGGCCAATCTTGGGTTTGCCAAGTTTGAACCTGTCCTGGGTAAAGGACTCGGCGTCCATGCCTTCCGCCACATCTGGGTGATATATACCTTCCCAAGGCGTCGGCGCCGGAGCCTCGGGGCCAAAGTCTGTGCCGCAATAGGAATCGCTGAGGAAGATGAAGAGGTTTCGAAAATTGGCAACGCCGCCTCGCATCAGGTAGGCGAAAACGGTGTCCACCTCAGCCACCGAGACGGAGCAGGCGGAAACCAAGTCCTCGTCCCATTCTTGATGCCCAGGGCAAGCAACCAGGGGGACACCCAAGGAATCACAGAGTTGCACCACTTTGTCGAAGGTCTCTGGCATCGCCCGTTTTCCACCCAGCAACCTGAGTACGACTGCGCCAGCGCTGGCTACCCCTTCCAACAGCTCGCTTTGAGCTTCGGGGGTATCTAATTTTGCGGGATTAAACGCTAGTACCTGGGGGAAATTCGGGTAGGGCATCTCCGCCAAGGCCCGGTCAGCAGTCAGCAAATCAGTGTCGGCGGTGGACAAGAATACTATATTCGTGTTTTTAGGAGCCGCCTGAGGACCCGCATCCAAGCCTGTGGTTTTCCGGTCATTCGGTTTCGGCAAGACCTACTCCCTTTGTCCGGAAACTTCGATTTCCCCATGAGGGAATATCATGATGGTCAGGTCGCTGAATTCTTCTTTGGACTCAGCGCATTGCTTCAATGTGCCTTCCCAGCGCTTCTCGCCCTCTAACGTGAGTCGCTGGTATACCAGCATCGGACGGTCTCCTGAAATACCCAACTCAACTAAGTGGGCCGCTATACCGGCGGGCATCAGGTCATAGGGCCTGGGCAGCAGGATTATGTGGCGGCGGTCTTCCTTTAAGTAATAAGCCAATTCGGTCAAATCGTCGTCAATCTCTTGGCGCTTATGGAGGGTGATGAACAACGAGTCCTCCATAAAAATCCCCGTTCTAGCGCAAGCCACCTGAATCGAACTGATGCCAGGCACCAACTCCACAATGTCGGCCCGCTTGCGCACCCTGGCCAGCAGTTCGCGAGCTGAGACATTCAGGTCTCCCCAGCAGCACACGACGAAACTGCGGCCTTTGCGGGCTTCACCTACCCCATATTCCAGAACTTCTTCCTGGTCCCGGTAGCTCATGGGGCACAATTCGGCATTCCCCAGCAACGGGGCCACCACATCAAGGACGGTTTTGAACCCCGCAACCACGTCCGCCTCCTCCAGAACTTGTCGCCCTCTGAGGGTGAGCAAGCGGGAGTCGCCCGGCCCCACGGCCACCACAGTCACTGGTGGGATACCACTATCCGAGCTCACAATCCAGCCTCGCTGCGTCCGGTATGACCATTCGGTTGATTCACGTGGTTCAAGATAATCCTTACGTAGCTCTTTTGATTGAGCTTAAAAATTAAGTTTGGCTGATGGGCTTGGCAATTTGCCGGTCCGTGTACCGATTTCATTAAGGTTGGTCTCAAGGCCGCAAATTTGCTTCAGAATTTGGGCCTAATCAAAGTGCGTAAAAAAAGCCCCCAGCTCTACTTGAGCCAGAGGCTAACGACACCCGTTTGCATTTCCGGAGAATCCCGGCGTTGTCGTGAGAAACTAATCTGTTTGGCGCAGAGTAGAGCTCGTCCGTCCCGGGCAGGTCTCCTGGCTTGTCGGACCAACTCCGGTCACCCGTCAATCCTCCGCAGCCTGGCGGAAGTCTGACCTCACTACCGGTATTATCCAACATACAGTGGCGCAACCACGGCGGATTCTCACCGCCTTCCCCCTTAAATAGCGGGCACAGTTTTGTCTCTAGTACATTTGCTATTTAAGTCGAATTGACGCCTGGGGCGGATTGTTCGGTTGTTAACCTTCTGTGAACCTACGGAAACACGATGAATAAGCACGTACAGAAGTGAAATTACTGTAGTCCGGGCCGACCACCTTGTCAAGACACGTAACTACATTGTGAACGTCATACTATGAACAAAAATTATAACCAAGTTAAGATACCAAGCATGGCCGGACGACCCGCATTATGACTGGAATCGATGGGTAATTGATTCTGGGAACTGTTGACATCGCCACGCCTAATTGATAGAGTATCTACTTGCTGCCTAACTAGAACGGCGGGAATTTTCTATGCCTACAGTTAATCAACTTGTTAGAAAGGGACGTCAGCCGGTTCGCCGAAAGACCAAGGCGCCGGCATTGCATTGGGTTCAAAACTCGTTGCGCAACAGAACTAGGTACGGTCCGGGTTGCCCCCAGAGACGGGGCGTTTGCATTCAGGTGCGGACGATGACCCCTAAAAAGCCTAATTCGGCGCTGCGCAAGATTGCCCGTGTGAGGTTGACCAACGGGGTTGAGGTTACCGCTTATATCGGTGGTGTTGGTCACAATCTTCAAGAACACTCGGTTGTCCTGATTAGGGGTGGCCGCGTTAAAGATTTGCCGGGAGTGCGCTATCACGTGGTGCGAAGCGCTTTGGACTGCGAAGGCGTCCAGGACCGGCGCCGAGGGCGGAGTAAGTACGGGGCGAGCAAGCCTCGGCCAAACGCCTAAATGTTTTCACTGGATTTAAGCCGGTGGCTTAAATCTCCTCGGCCTTTTAATCGGCTTAAGCAAGATCAGGTTTACTGTGTCTTGCGCACGCCGGGCCTGGATCTAATTAAGAGTGAGTGAGATATGTCACGAAGACGACGCGCCGAACAACGGGTAGTGCCGCCGGATCCGCAATTCAACAACGTTGAACTGTCCCGCTTCATCAACCGGGTGATGCAAAGGGGCAAAAAGACGACCGCCCAGCGCATCACGTATACCGCGTTCGAAATTATCCGGGACCAGTCTAATCTGGACCCACTGGAAGTATTCCAACAGGCCATGCGCAACACGACTCCATTAGTGGAAGTCAAGCCCAAGCGGATTGGCGGCGCCACCTATCAGGTGCCCACCGATCTTCGCAAGAACCGCAGTGAAGCACTGGCCATGCGTTGGCTGATTCGAGGCGCTAGAGGACGCAAGGGCGTGCCCATGCGCGTGGGATTAGCTCAAGAATTACAAGAGGCGGCCCGAGGTGAAGGCTCGGCCGTACGTCGCAAGGAGGAGTTGCACCGAATGGCGGAGGCCAACCGGGCGTTTGTCCACTACCGGGGATAAGCTGCCCCTGGGAGGTTCCAGGGCGCAAAAAACCATGACACAAACCACCAGGAAATCCAGAGAAACTGATAATAACGAAAACCCACTGTCTAAAATCCGGAACATTGGATTCATTGCTCACATCGATGCTGGCAAGACCACTGTAACTGAGCAAGTACTTTTTGCTACCGGACGCATCCACCGTATTGGAGGCGTCGACGAAGGCACCACCACAATGGACTGGATGCCCCAGGAAAAAGAGCGGGGAATCACTATAACCGCCGCCGCCACCAATGCCTCCTGGAAAGACTACCAGCTAAACATCATCGACACCCCCGGCCACGTTGACTTCACAGCCGAAGTCGAGCGCAGCCTGCGAGTTCTAGACGGCGGCATCGTCGTTCTGGATGCCGTTGCTGGTGTGCAATCTCAATCGGAAACCGTTTGGCGTCAAGCCGATACCTACCAGGTTCCGCGAATCTGCTTCGTTAATAAGATGGACCGAGTCGGAGCAAGCTACGAACGCACCATCGAGTCCATTCGCAGACGCCTTCGCGCCAACCCCGTTGCCGTGCAACTGCCCATGGGCGAAGAGTCCCAATTCCGCGGTGTGATCGACCTTATCGATGGCATTGCCACCGTCTACCCAACCATGGGTGTCAAGGGCGATGCCAATCTAGATCGGCTAACAATAGAAGAAATTCCTGCCGAGTATGAAGAGACATACCAGACTTACCGGCAAGCCATGATTGAGAAAATCGTGGAAACCGATGAGGATTTGCTCATCCAATACCTGGAAGGTGAGCAGATTGCTAATGAAGACCTCCGCCAAGCGATGCGCATTGCCACCATAAAAGGGGAATTGGTCCCAGTATTTTGCGGCAGCGCAATGGTGGGCAAGGGCGTAGAGCCGCTGCTTGACGCAATAATCGCCTACCTGCCATCTCCATTGGACATCCCACCGATAGAAGCCATTGACCCCCGGACCGAAGAAACCGTTTATCGACTACCGGAAGAAGACGGTCCGTTGGCTGCACTGGCTTTCAAGGTCGCTACCGACCCTTATGTTGGCCGTTTGGTGTTCCTGCGCATCTATTCCGGGACAATCAAAACCGGAGAATCGGTCACCAACGTCACAAAGGGAAACAGAGAGCGAATGGGCCGGTTGCTGCGTATGCACGCTAATTCCCGCGAGGAATTGGAAGAGGTGAAAGCTGGCGATATTTGCGCCGCCGTTGGCTTGAAAGACACATTTACCGGAGACACCATTGGCGGGGCGACCAACCAGGCGATACTGGAGCCCCCCAAGTTCCCGGAGCCGGTGGTTTCGGTAGCCATTGAACCCAGCACTCGAGCGGACCAAGATAAACTAACGGACGCTCTGCGTAAACTTTCCGACGAAGATCCCACGTTTATCGTCAAGTACAACAACGAAACGGGTCAAACTGTCATGTCCGGCATGGGTGAATTGCACCTGGAAGTCTTGGTGGACCGGATGCGCCGGGAGTTCAATGTGGCCGCTCACGTGGGCAAGCCGCGAGTGTCATATCGGGAAGCTATCACCAAGCCCGTGCGTGTAGAAGGCAGGTTTGTCCGCCAAACAGGGGGGCACGGCCAGTTCGGCCACGTCTGGCTGGAACTTGAGCCTCTGGAGCATGGCGGCGGCATAGTATTTGAAAATGCCATCATAGGCGGTAAAATTCCCCGGGAATACATCTCGGCGGTTGAGAAAGGCGTACGAGAAGCAATCCATAACGGCCCCTTGGCGGGCTATGAAATCGTCGACATGAAGATCCGATTGGTAGACGGCAGTTACCACCAGGTAGACTCATCGGAAATGGCCTTCCGCAGCGCTGGCGTGCTAGCAATCAGACTTGGGTTACCCAAGGGAGCGCCGGTGCTACTCGAACCGATAGCAGACTTGGAAGTGGTAACGCCGGGAGAGTACCTTAGCGACGTGTTGAGCGACTTGGGAACCCGCCGAGCGCAGATTCGCACCATCGAAGGCCAAGACCACCTTCAAACAGTGCGGGCAAATCTGCCTTTGGGCGAAACCTTCTCCTACACGACAGCTTTACGCTCTGCCACCCAAGGCCGGGCTTCCTACAGCATGGAATTCAAATATTACCAAACAGTGCCTGAAAACGTGTTAAGGTCATTGTTGGCAGTTGCCTAGTACAGGCTCAGTTTAGGCTTAATACATTAAAGCTAGATTTAATCCGGCGAAAATAAATTACACAGGATAGGAACAGGATGGTCACCAGGCAAAAAGTCCGAATAATTCTCAAGGCTTTCGACCACAAGATGCTCGACCTTTCGGCTGGCCAGATTGTGGAGACCGCCGAGCGGACCGGAGCCCGAATCGCGGGGCCGGTTCCGTTGCCCACTCACATCAGACGGTTCTGTGTGATTAGGAGCCCCCATGTGGATAAAGACTCGCGGGAGCACTTTGAGATTAGGACGCACAAACGTCTGATCGAAATTCTGGACCCTACCTCAAAAACCATCGACTCCCTCACCCGGCTAAATCTGCCGGCGGGCGTTGATATTTCTATAAAGCTATAGGCTATAAAGTTATAGGGCATTAAGTTATAAGGCGAGCTTGCACCATCACTGCGAAGCTCGAGTGTTGTAGATGATTCAAGGATTTCTAGGCCGAAAAATTGGGATGACCCAAATCTTCCGAGAAGATGGTCGGGTGGTGCCTGTGACGGTTATTGAGGCCGGTCCCTGCATCGTGACGCAAATCAAGACCATGGAAACGGACGGTTACGAGGCAGTCCAGTTGGGTTTTGGCGAAGTGAAACGCCTGAATCAACCCAAGGCCGGGCATCTAAAATCTAGCCAGCAGCGTCGTTACCTTAGAGAAGTTAAAGCAACGGATGTTAGCGAGTTCGAAGTCGGCCAGAGCCTTGGTATTGACCTTTTCGAAGAAGGCGAAATCCTCGATGTAATCGGCAAATCGAAGGGCCGAGGATTCGCTGGTGTGATGAAACGTTGGGGATTCCATGGTGGACCGCGCACTCACGGTCAATCGGACCGAGCCCGCGCTCCCGGCTCCATCGGCGGTGGCACCACGCCCGGTAAGGTTTATAAGGGCATGAAAATGGCCGGTCACATGGGTAACCGGCGAATCACAACCAAGGGCTTGGAGATTGTAAGGATCGACACCGACCGAAATCTAATCATGCTAAAGGGCGGTATCCCGGGATCGATGAACAGCCTGGTGCAGATCAGACGCACAAACAAGAAAGTATCCAGCCCGCAGAACTAAGCCACGGGCGCAGGTATGCCCGGCATCAACTGGATTGAGCGGATTGGAAGGGAATCATAACAGGGACTGATATATGGAAATTACGGTAAAGAATCAGAGCGGCGAGACGGTGGAGACCATTGACTTGGACGATGCCGTTTACAACGTGCCCATGAATCATACCCTGGTGCATCAAGCCTTGGTCATCTACCAGGCGAACAAGCGCCACGGCACTCATGACACAAAAACCAGGGCACAGGTTTCCGGCGGTGGTCGCAAGCCGTGGATCCAGAAGCACACCGGCCGGGCCCGCCAAGGCAGCATCCGTTCTCCTCAGTGGCGCCACGGTGGTGTTGTGTTCGGCCCACATCCCAGGAGCTACCGGATGGCTCTGCCTAAAAGGTACCGCCGGTTGGCGCTGAAATGCGTCCTCTCGGACAAGGCAAGGGAAGACCGTCTGATTTGCCTAAATAGCATGGATACTCTGGACGGCAAGACCAAGTCCATGGTCAGCCTCCTGCAGAACCTAAATGTCACCGGGTCTGCCCTAGTCGTTACCAAAGAATCTCAACAACCGGTGGTTCGTTCGGCCCAGAACCTCAGCAATATATGGACGTTACCGGTTAACCTGCTCAACGCCCACGAGTTGCTGCGAAGAGACATGGTTATCATGACGGTGGAAGCGGCCAGATGGGCTGAGGAGAACCTGCAACTAGAACCGGAGCGTAAGAGGATTAGGGAAGATGGTATTGACGCTGGCTCTGTTGCTGTTGAAGCCCCTCCCGAAGAATCCGTGGCAGAAGAGCCAGTAGCAGAAGAGCGGGTGGCTGAACTGACTGATGAGCCGGAGGCAGTGGCGGAAAAGGCTGTTCCAGACGAATCGCCGGATGATGCAGAAGAAGAATCGGGCGATGGTTCGGAAGAGAACGAGTCGCCTGAAGCAAGTGAAAGCGAAGAGGAAGCCTAGATGAACGTTCATCAGGTATTGCTAAGGCCCACGATAACGGAAAAAAGCACGCTGCTCCAAGAATCCGGGAAGTACACCTTCCGGGTGGCTCCCAGAGCCAATAAGGTTCAGGTGAAAGAGGCCGTGGAAACGAGCTTCAATGTTACTGTCCTAGACGTCAACATCACCAAGACCCACGGCAAACGAAAACGCTACGGGTCCAGAATCACCAAGAAGCCGGACATCAAGAAAGCCGTCGTGACTCTGGCCTCCGGCGACCGCATAGAGTTGGTCGAGGGTCTATAGGTTCTTGAGCCCATCCAGTTTGATTGTCAAACACCCGCGGCAGCATAAAGGGAAAATAGCATGCCCCTAAAAAATCTAAGGCCAATGACTCCGGGAACCCGCAATGCGGTTCGACCCTCATTCGAGGAGCTAACCGCTAGCAAACCGGAAAAATCCCTGTTGGCTCCCCTACGGAAAAATGCAGGGAGAAACAACCGGGGAAAGATAACCATGCGGCGCAGGGGCGGCGGCTCCAAGCGAATGTACCGGAAGATTGATTTCAAGCGCATCAAGGACGGCGTACCCGGCCGGGTGGCGTCCATTGAATACGACCCCAACCGCACCACCCGAATCGCGCTGATATTCTATGCGGACGGTGAAAAGAGCTACATACTGGCTCCCAATGCCTTGTCCGTGAACGATTGGGTGCAGTCAGGACCCGAAGCTGAGATTAGCCCAGGCAACACGTTGCCCCTGCGATCGATGCCCACCGGGACCATCATCCACAATCTGGAGTTGACACCCGGACGGGGAGGTCAACTGGTCCGAAGCGCCGGGGTTGGCGCTCAGGTGTTGTCCCGAGAGGGCGAATACGTATTGATACGTTTGCCGTCGGGCGAGATGCGGAGAGTGCTGCTCAATTGCCGAGCTACCATCGGCCAGCTCTCCAACCCGGACCATAAGAATGAAGCCCTAGGCAAAGCGGGAGCCTCCCGCCACCTGGGACGCCGCCCCCACGTTAGAGGAGTGGCAATGAACCCGGTGGATCATCCCCACGGTGGTGGCGAAGGCCGCTCTCCCATCGGGATGCCGGGTCCCAAATCTCCTTGGGGCAAACCCACGTTAGGCTACAAGACAAGGCGGAAAAAGAAGGCCTCCAGCAAGTTTATATCTCGCCGAGGCAGGAGACGTTAGCATGTCCCGGTCTATAAAGAAAGGACCGTTCGTCCATCCGAAACTGATGAAAAAAGTCGAAGCGTTACAGCGCTCCGGAGCTAACACTGTTATTCGCACTTGGTCGAGGGCATCCATGATAATGCCCGAGATGGTGGGAATAACCTTCGGTGTCCATGACGGGCGCCGCCACGTTCCGGTGTTTGTTACGGAAAATATGGTGGGACATCGCTTGGGCGAGTTTTCACCCACCCGCACCTACCGGGGCCACGTTGGCGGCCGGTCGGAACGGGCCACCAGAGTAGTGAGGTAACCAGTGCCACCTGTAAGAGCATTCGCCAAATCGGTAGGAGCCTCGCAGAAGCGGCTCAAGCCAATCTTGGACCTGGTAAGGGGCAGAAGCGTTGAAGATGCCTTGAACACTTTGGGGCTGATGACTTCGCCGTGGGCCAAGACGGTTGCCAAGGTGGTCAAATCGGCTGCGTCCAATGCCGAAAATAACATGTTTATGGACCGGGATAACCTGAGAATTATTCGCATAACCGCCGACCACGCCACCCCGCTGAAGCGTTTTCGCCCCAGGGCCAGGGGACGGATTGGCAAGATTATCAAAGGCAACAGCCATATTATTGTTGTAGTCAATGACCAAGAAGAGGAGGCCTAACCTATGGGCCACAAGACTCATCCCTACGGTTTCCGGCTGGGCATCATCAAGGATTGGAAAGCCCACTGGTTCGCACCGAACACTTCCTCCTACCGGAAGCTGGTCTTGGAAGATCTACAACTTAGAGCCGCGGTCAAAAAGGAGTACCGGTCTTTTTCCGATGCCGGTATCTCCAGAGTGGAAATCGACCGGGGCGCTCAAGACAACGTAATTAATATCCATTCGGCCCGGCCCGGCATACTTATTGGCCGAGACGGTGAGCGGGTGAAGAACTTACGCGCCCGATTGGAAGAAATAACTTCCAGAAAGGTACAGCTAAATATCATTGAAGTTGATTCTCCAGAGATTGACGCTTTCTTGGTCTGCAGGAACATTGCGGACCAGTTGGAACGCCGGGTAGCTTACCGGCGAGCCATGCGTCAAGCTGCCCAAAGGGCAATGCAGGGAGGAGCACAGGGCATCAAGATTATCGTGAAGGGCCGGATCTCCGGTTCGGAAATCGCGAGAGTGGAAAAGCTCATGCTGGGGCGAGTCCCGCTGCACACCCTACGAGCCGACATTGACTACGGAATGACCGAAGCCAACACCGCCATGGGGTGCATCGGAATCAAGACCTGGATTTATCACGGTGAGGTGCTGCCGGTGGTGCCCGAAGAAGTCGAAGAACTGGAAACCATTGAGGTAACCGTCCAAGCCGACACACCCGATGAAAACCTAGCATTGATAGAAGCAGCAGAGGATAATTAGCCCTGCCGGACTCATCTCAGCCAGCCCTAGGAGACAACAATGTTACAACCTAAAAGAACCAAATACCGTAAAGTTATGCGAGGGCGCCGAAAGGGTATGGCCACCTCCGGAAATAGCGTTGATTTTGGGGAATTCGGGCTGAAAGCCATGGCCACCGATTGGATAACCGCTCGCCAGATCGAAGCGGCTCGTGTTGCGGTTACCCGTAGGCTGAGGCGAGGCGGACAGGTCTGGGTCAGAGTTTTCCCGGATAAATCAGTAAGCAAGAAGCCAGCCGAAGTACGGATGGGCGGCGGCAAAGCGGCCGTGGACCACTGGGTGGCCGTGGTAAAACCTGGACGAGTCATGTTTGAAGTTGCCGGGGTTCCCGCAGCGGACGCGATCGCAGCCCTCAAGCTGGCTGGTCACAAGTTGCCAATCCCTACCAGGACCGTGTCTCGCAATCGGATGACTGCGGCAGCGGCCGGGGGTCAATAATCGATTTCGGCACATTACCTGTTGAATCGGTGTGAATCGCAGTCAATCAGCTGCTCAATATGAGGATGCTGATGGATATAGGGTTTCAGAGGGTCACCCAACCAGGTCTTGGTAACATAGATCTTAGTAACAAAGTTTAGAGGAAAACGGCCATGAGGGTCCAAGACGTAAGAGAGCTAAGCGACGACCAACTCAAGGAAGAGTTGACCAAGGCTTACCGCGAGTATCAGAACCTTCGCTTTCGCATGACAACCAATCAGTTGCCCGATACGAATCAACCCAAGTTTGTTAGAAAATCCATCGCCCGTCTTCAAACCATCATGAAAGAACGGGGCTTGGAATAAATAAGCGACGAATACGGAGTACCAATAGTGTCTAAAGAGATGCGCAAAGTCCGTACCGGTACCGTGGTACGGACCAAGTCGGACAAAACGACCATAGTGGAAATGGTGTGGAAGCAGCGCCACCGCCTGTATCGCAAGCAGATGCGGCGAGTCGCCCGTTTTTACGTCCATGATCCGCTGAGCCAATGCCAACTAGGCGACATTGTCCGGATACAGGAAACTCGTCCTATTTCCAAGACCAAGCGGTGGCGGCTGTTGGAGATTCTGGAGCGTCACTTGGTCGCGGATGTGCGGCCTATTGAACTGGAATCCGATGCCGATGTGATTTTGGCCCCCGAAGAGGAGACCGAAACCGAGGAAATAGTGGACGAAGCCGCAGCTGAAGAAGAATCAGAGGACGACGATACCGAAGACGAGGACGAAAGCCAAGAGGAATCGGAAGAAGACGAACCCGAGGCTGCAGACGAGCTAGAGGAAGAGCCGACGGCTGAAGAAGAAGAAGAGGAAGAACAGGAATGATTCAGACTTACACCCGGCTAACGGTCGCTGATAATAGCGGAGCCAAGGTTATCCGGCTCATCAACATACCTGGAAGCGGCCGTCGCAAGTTTGCCCACGTCGGCGACGTGGTGGTATGCAACGTACGCGAAGCCGCCCCAAATTCCCCGGTCAGAAAAGGGGAAATAGTAAAGGCGGTGGTGATTCGCCAGGCCCAAGGCCGCCGAAGGCCCGATGGGACTTACATCAAATTCGACGACAATGCAGCAGTCCTGATTTTGGACAACCGCCTTCCCAGGGGAACGAGAATCTTCGGTCCTGTAGCCCGCGAGCTTCGGGATAAAGGATTCATGCGAATAATTTCGCTGGCACCCGAGGTGGTATAATGCGCATCCGCAGCGGCGACACTGTGCTCGTCATAGCGGGCAAGGAAAAAGGGAAGACAGGCCGTGTGGACCGCCAAGTCACCAAACAGGACCGGGTGATTGTAGAAGGCGTGAACATGATCACCCGTCACATCAAGTCAAACCCTAACATTCGCCAATCCGGGCGAATCCAACGCGAGGCAGCAATTCACGTATCCAACCTGGTACTGATTTGCAATAAATGTAATAAACCCACCAAACCTGTTTCCATCGCCCTGGAGACCGGGGCAAGGGTACGAGGTTGCCCCAAGTGCAAGGAAGTGATTGATGACATCGGATGAGTCCCAATCCTCTACTGAGCCAAATGGCGACGGTAACGAGGAAGTAAACGAGCCACATGACGCTCAAGTCTCTGGTGAAACAACCGGAGAGAGCGCCGGTCAAGTAACCGGCGAAGCTCCTGAGGCACAAGCGGAGGAAGCCCCCAGACGGCAAAGAGCCGCTCGGGGAGCAAGGACGACCCGCGCTCCTAGAGGCGCAGCCGCCGCCCGGGCAGCAGACGAAGCAGTACCTGTGGAGGCCCCTCCCAAACCTCGCCTCCTTGATATGTACCGGAATACGATTGTCCCGGCGATTATGGAGGAGTTCGGTTTTACCAACCCCATGCGGGTCCCCAAGGTCCAAAAGATTGTGCTAAACATTGGTTTGGGTGAAGCCCTGACCAACAGCCGAGCGATGGAGGGAGCCGTTGGTGATTTGACCATAATTAGCGGTCAAAAACCGTTGATTACGCGGGCTCGCAAATCCATCGCCGGATTCAAGGTTAGAGAAGGCAACCCAATCGGCACCTCGGTGACCCTCAGGGGCGCCAGGATGTACCATTTCCTTGACCGTTTCATCAATATGGCCCTGCCCCGTATCCGGGACTTTAGGGGTCTTCCCAGGACCGGATTCGATGGACGAGGCAATTTCTCCATCGGAATCAGGGAGCAGATAATATTCCCGGAGATTGACTACAACCAGATAGACCGAATTCGTGGGCTGCAGGTCACCATTGCGACCAGCGCTCGAAACGACGAAGAAGGGATAAGGCTGTTGGAACTCTACGGCATGCCCTTTATCCGCCTGACCTAGGCATTCTCAGAACCCAAAAGCAAGTTCACACAGGCCACTGAATAAGGGCCAATTAACATACTGGGGACCAAACAGGAGAGAAGCTTGGCGAAATCGTCTAAGATTCAAAAATGGTTGAGGGAGCCCAAATATCCGAGCCGCAACAACAGCCGCTGCCACCGTTGCGGTCGGCCAAGGGCTTACATTCGCTATTTCGGTATTTGCCGCATCTGTTTCAGGCAACTGGCTTTGGTTGGAGAATTGCCCGGCGTGCGAAAAGCCAGTCTCTAGCAGCCCATTTGCATCTTCAGCCGGATAACCATCTTTAGTCCAAGGAATCCGATTTAGCAAGTAAATACGAATTAGAAACGAAACCAGAGCTCCAGTCTCAAACCATAAGGCGCGTATTTTTCAGGAGAATAAATAATCATGCCGGTTACGGACCCAGTGGCGGACATGCTGACCCGTATTCGTAATGCCATTCAAGTAAAGCACGATTCTGTGAATGTGCCTCACTCGAAACTCAAGGTGTCTATCGCCAAGATTCTTAAGGATGAGGGCTACATCCGAGACTACGATATGCCCCGTGGCCAAGCGCATCCCACCATCCGCATCCACCTGACCTACCGAGAAGCCCGGGCCCCGGCCATCACCGGGTTGAAACGGGTTAGTAAACCGGGTCTACGAACTTATGTAGGCAAGGGCGAGATTCCAAGGGTTTTCGGAGGATTAGGGGTCGCGATTCTATCGACTTCCAAGGGTGTCATGGGCGGACGCGAAGCTTGGCGTCAAGGAGTCGGAGGGGAGTTGCTCTGTTATGTCTGGTAGTAACGGCGCTGAAAATAGCCAAGAACGAACGCTTTCCAGGATTGGACGCAAGCCAATCCCTATTCCCTCGGGCGTGGATGTTCAGATTGAGTTCGATGGCGTGACGGTGAAAGGGCCTAGGGGAACCTTGGTCCAGAAATACCACCCCGAAGTAAAAGTGTCGGTCAGCGATGGCCAGGTATTGGTAGAACGCCTATCGGAACGAAAATTTCATCATGCGCTACACGGTCTCACCCGAAGCCTGATATCCAATGCCATAACTGGCGTCACCGATGGCTACACCAAGACACTGGAGTTGATGGGTGTGGGCTACCGGGTCCAAGAAGCTGGCGACGGCATCATCCTGAACGTGGGTTACAGCCACCCTGTGGAGATTCATCCAGAGGAAGGCGTAACCATGGAAGTTGAAGGCAATAACCGGGTGCACGTGCGTGGCATCGACAAACAAAAAGTTGGCAGTCTGGCCGCGAAAGTGCGGAAAGTGAGACCGCCAAACGCCTATAAAGAAAAAGGAATCCGGTATCAAGGTGAAATCCTGCGCTTTAAGCCCGGGAAAGCCGCTGCCCGGAAAGCATAACAATGGCCAGAGATAAAAATTCCCGCCGACTTAGAGTTGTTCGCCATATCCGTGTACGAAAAAAGGTACAGGGTGATGGGGTGCGTCCTCGCCTGTGCGTGTTTCGAAGCCTACGGCACATATATGCTCAAGTTATCGATGACACCACCGGACATACCCTTGCTTCGGCCTCAAGTCTGGAATCTGCAGCCGGGAAGGGGACTGAGTTGGCGGCCAAGCTGTCGACCTCCCAATCCGTGGGCAAATTGGTGGCCGAGCGTGCCAAAGAACAAGGCATCAAAGAGGTGGTTTTCGACCGCGGGGGTTATAAGTACCACGGTCGAGTGAAAGCGCTCGCTGAGGGCTCAAGGGAAGCCGGGTTGGTCTTCTAGCAATTAATCATAAGAGACCCGTTCGATATGTGCTGTAGTAGGCGCTTTTGAAACTATTGAGGATTGGAAATTAGGAGGATTAATCGCTGATGGTTGGGGCGTACGATAGGGGCCAATTTGGCCGTCAAAGAGACGAAGACCCATCTGGCATGACCGAGCGAGTCGTGTTCACCCGGCGTATTTCCAAGGTTGTCAAAGGCGGCAGACGATTGCGCTTTAACGCATTGGTCGTGGTTGGCGACGGGCAAGGACGCGTGGGCGCCGGTCTGGGCAAGGCATTAGTTATTCCCGACGCCGTGCGAAAAGGAAACGCCGTGGCACGCCGAGGCATGGTGGACATTCCTCTCAAAGGCAACACCATACCGCAGCAGATAACCGTCAAAAAAGGCGCAACTATCGTGCTGATCAAACCGGCGCGCGAAGGAACTGGAGTTATCGCTGCCGGGGCCATGCGGGCCATTCTGGAACTGGGCGGGGTACGGGATGTAGTTGGGAAATCCTTGGGTTCAAGGAATCCCATCAATATTGTGTACGCCACACTGGAGGCTCTCCGGCAACTCCGCGACCCACAGGTCGAACTGGCAAAGCGGGGCCGTCTTGTTTCCCGTGATAGGACTCCGGATCAAGCAAGCACAGTGTAAATTATTGGCTGTGACAGCCAAGGGCTTTGGTTCTGCTGGTGATTGCAATGATGATGCACCAAAGCGAAGGGCCTTCCATGAGTACCTCAAGAACCCGGCGAATTGAATCACACTAAGAGCCTTGCCCAGTACGAAAACCGAACCCCTCGTGAGAAACTGAGCAAAACCCGATGGTTAACCCACCGTAAACTTAAAATTGAATTTGCGATAATTTTATTGAGCGATTTCCCAAGTCTCTAATACTGAACAACTCAAGATAAGCTCTAGGCAGTATCTTGAACCTAATTTGCCGGTATTTTGGCTACGTCAACTGGAATCCAAATCGATTATCCTAAGGACACCCTGATGGCTCAACTGAAAATAACATGGAAAAAAAGCTGTATTGGCCGACCGGAAAAGCAACGCCGAATCATACAGTCGCTAGGTCTACGCAGACTTAATCATAGTGTAATTCACAGCGACTCGCCGACCATCCGCGGCATGGTCAGCAAGGTGGTTCACTTGCTTGAAGTAGAGCAGGTCGAGTCGACTAGTTAATATTTCAGACACGAATTATTGAGACAAGGCGCTTAGAGGCAAGAAAATGATGGAACACCAACTGGTCCCGAACAAAGGGGCCAGAAAATCACGAAAACGCATTGGCCGGGGCGATTCCGCTGGTCAGGGCAGCACCGCCGGCAGGGGAATGAAAGGCCAGAAATCCCGAACCGGCGCCAAGTTGCGCCCCGGCTTTGAGGGTGGTCAACTGCCTCTTATCAAAGGTCTGCCCATGAAACGGGGATTTACTAACCCATTTAAGATTTACTACTCCCTGGTGAAAATAGACGCGTTGGACCAATTTGACGACGGCGCTGTTATTACCCCAGACATCCTGTACCGGCGAGGAATTCTAAGAAATCCGAATCAACCAGTGAAAATTGTTGGCGATGGTGAGCTAAGCAAGGCAATTACCGTTTCTGCCCACAAGTTCACCAAGTCAGCTCGAGAAAAGATCGTGGCCGCCAAGGGAACTGCGGAGGAACTCTAGGTTTAGATGATCGCCGAAGCGCAAGGTGGACGTTTTCCACGACTGATTCAAGCCGCGATTGATGCCTTCAGCCTACCGGACCTGAGGGCTAAGATTCTATTCACATTAGCCATTCTGGCCTTGTACCGGTTCACGGCCCACATCCCTCTGCCTGGCATCGATAGCGCCCAACTGGATCTCCTCTTCGATAGCAACGAGCTTCTGGGCTTTTTGGACCTATTTAGCGGCGGCGCATTACGTCGAATGAGCATAGTCGCTCTGGGCGTGTTCCCCTACATCACCGCATCAATCGTTATACAGCTGCTAACTCCAGTCGTGCCTCAACTGCAGGATTTGTCCCGGGAGGGTGAATCCGGACGGGCCAAGCTCAATCGTTACACTCACTGGTTGACGGTGCCCATTGCCCTAGCGCAAGGCTACGGCCAATTGGTTCTGCTGGAGCAGAGCAACGTTTTGGGGCCCATCGGATTCTCCGGCGAAGCCCTGTTGCCAACCGTCGCCGCTTTATTATCGGTGGTTGCGGGAACGATGTTCCTGGTCTGGCTGGGTGAGCTCATCACTGAAAAAGGCATCGGCAACGGTATTTCCCTGATTATTTTCGCTGGCATCGTAGCCGGATTCCCCAGTCTGCTGAGCCAAGGGTTCTTGGACCGGGACAATGTTCTGGGAATCGGCTTCTTCGCAATAATCGGCGTGTTCATCATTGCCCTAATCGTAATGTTCAACGAAGCCCACAGGCGGATCCCGGTCCAGTATGGCCGGAGTATCTTCCGTGGCGGGAGGATGTACCGCCAAAGCGGTGCGACCTATCTCCCGCTGAGAATAAACTCAGCGGGCATGATACCTTTGATATTCGCCTTCTCAATCGTAATATTGCCCGGTACAGCAGCTACCTATTTCGCCACCAACACCGGTTTTATCGGCGATATAGCCCGTTTCTTCGCTGACCTGCTCATACCCACTGAGCCCCTTTACTGGGTAATGGTCTTCGTTCTGGTGGTGGCGTTTACCTTCTTCTACACCCTAGTGGTGTTTAACCAACAGCAGTTGGCGGAGAACCTTCAGAGAAACGGCGGGTTTGTCTTGGGCATACGTCCGGGAAAACCCACTCAGGACTACCTGAACCGCGTTATCGTTCGCATCACCTTGGGCGGTGCACTGTTCCTGGGGTTCATTGCTATTGTTCCGTACATTGCGTCCCTAATCACAGACGTTCAGGCTATTTCTCTGAGCAGCACCAGCCTATTAATCATGGTGGGTGTGGGCTTGGATACCTTGAGGCAATTGGAAGCCCAGCTGATGATGCGAAACTACGAAGGGTTTTTGAGATAACGTTGAGCCAATCCGGTGGTCAAAACTTAAGACTAGTATTGTTCGGTCCTCCGGGTGCAGGTAAAGGCACCCAAGCTCACCTGTTGAGGGACAAGCTGAATCTGGCGCATATCTCCTCGGGGGACTTGTTCCGTAACAACCTCAACAACAAGACTCCTCTCGGGTTGAAAGCGGCGGAATACATGAACCAGGGCCAGTTGGTGCCCGACGAAGTCACAATAGACATTGTGTTGGACAAAGTGTTGTCCCTGAATTCCGCAGAAGGTTTCATCCTAGACGGGTTTCCCCGCAACCGAAATCAAGCGGAAGTCCTGGAGAAGGCCCTTACTCAAAGGTCGAGAAACATAGATAAAGTCGTCCATATTGACGTTTCCCAAGAGGAATTGGTCAGGAGATTGGGCGGACGGTACATCTGCCGGGATTGCCAAGCACCCCACAACATAAACGCAATGGATTCAACCCAGAAAGACCCGAAATGCGAGCAATGTGGAGGTGAGCTATACCAGAGGGAAGACGATAGATCGGAGGCCGTCCAGAGGCGCATCCAGGTCTACAATGATGAAACTGTTCCGGTGTTGGATTTCTACCGGGAAAGAGATTTACTTCTGGACGTTTCGGGCCTGAACACCGTGGTCAATGTGTATCAAGACGTACTGTCAGGGTTGGGAATCTAGCGACTCTGGGTGCCTGTACTCTAAGCCATAGCAGTTGGGTATCAAAAGCGTCCAAACAAGCGTAGAATATTAGAGTTGAAGCAAAGTAAAAAAATAGAGACCGCATCCAATACGGCATCCACTTACACTGGAGGAATTACGATTAAATCCTCCCAGGAAGTGGACGCTATGCGTGGAGCCGGGGCCGTGGTGGGCTCCGTTATAACCCTGTTGAAGCGGTCCGTTGAGCCGGGAATGACCACCAAGGACCTGGATAAGATTGCCTATAAAGAAATTGTTCGCATGGGCGCTAAACCCACGTTCAAGGGCTACCGGGGCTTCCCTGCCTCTATTTGCACGTCGGTAAATGAAGAGATAGTGCATGGCATACCAGGTAAGCGGGTACTCCAAGATGGCGACATCATAAAGATGGACGTCGGGGCGACATTAAACGGATTTATTGGAGACGCCGCCGTGTCGGTGGCAGTTGGTCAAGTAACCCAGGAAGCTCAGGACTTGATGGATGCCACTATGGAGAGCCTGGAAGCGGGAATACGAGTCTGTTTGCCAGGGAATCGGATAGGCGACATCGGCGCCGCAGTGCAGGCCTATGGCGAGGCTAGGAATTATGGTGTGGTCAGGGAATTCGTGGGGCACGGCGTGGGCCGGTTCCTGCACGAAGACCCGCAAGTCCCAAACCACGGCCAGACTGGCACGGGACCGCTGCTAAAGACGGGTATGTGTATAGCGATTGAGCCTATGTTCAACTTGGGAGACTGGCGCACCCGGATTCTGGACGATAACTGGACGGTGGTCACTGCCGATGGCAAGATCTCGGCTCATTTTGAGCACTCAATCACCATCACCGAAAGCGGACCGGAGGTACTCACTCAACATAGCTGAGCAATCGTAAACAACCGTCAGGTGTCACATGTCACGCCTTGCAATTAAACCTAAATAGAACGGGCAAAATAACGGGACGAGCGACCAGGAGAAAGTCGAAACTAAAGGAAATATATGGCTAAAAAGCAAGCAATCGAAGTAGAGGCAAGCGTCAAAGAAGCATTACCCAATGGTATGTTCCGGGTGGAGCTTCCCAATGACCACGAAGTGCTGGCCCACGTATCTGGGAAGATTCGTATGCACTTTATCAGAGTTTTACCTGGAGACCGGGTGTTGGTGGAACTCTCGCCCTACGACCTAACTCGAGGACGCATCACCTACCGTTTCAAGTAACGGCGCCCTGGGTACGGACCTCCACGGCCAACTAAAATAGACCCGTAATATAGACCCGTGAGTAGAAGAAAGTGAAAGTTTCCGCATCAGTAAAGCCGCGGTGCGACAAATGCCGCGTAATCAAACGCAAGGGCGTGGTGCGAATAATCTGCACCAATCCCAGGCATTCCCAAAGGCAAGGTTAGCCAACACTTTCGGCCAGTTTTCAGGCCTAAATCATTAATCTTTCCTAATCAAGGAGGCGTCCATTGGTTCGAATTGCAGGCGTAGACGTGCCGGACCGGAAAAAGGCCCACGTGGCACTTCGCAGCATATACGGCATTGGCCCGTCCATTGCAACTGAAATATTGATCAAAGCCGACATAGACCCGGACATGCCGCCTCGGATGAACGAGCTAACAGAAGCCCAAGTGGACCGAATCCGCGAATTGGTAGACCGGGAATACTTGGCTGAAGGCGATTTGCGGCGTGAGGTTCAACAGAATATCCGCCGACTAATCGATATTGGGTCTTACCGGGGACTGCGTCATCGCCGGAGCCTTCCCGCCCATGGCCAGCGCACAAGAACCAATGCCAGAACCAGGAAGGGCCCACGCCGCACCGTTGCCGGACGTGGCCGACGGACCGGCGGCAAGAAGTAACCCCCAGAAATAGTCCCAAGAAATAGTCATAGAGGTAATTCAGACTGATGGCAAGACCAAGAACCAGAAGGCGAGAGCGACGCAACGTGCCCCATGGGCGTGCGTATATCTATTCAACCTTCAACAATACTTTAATCAGCATCACCGACCCACAAGGCAGCGTCATAGCATCAGCCAGTGC
>DCAE01000112.1:77785-80164 GCA_002311385.1 Dehalococcoidia bacterium UBA1141
CGCCGGGGTATGGACCAAGGGTTGCGTCAAGTCGACGTTATGATCAAGGGACCGGGAGCCGGGCGAGAAGCGGCAATAAGGTCGCTGCAAGGAGCTGGACTAGTGGTCACCAGCATCCGGGACGTGACGCCCATTCCCCACAACGGTTGCAGACCACCGAAACGAAGAAGGGTGTAGGAATCATATAGATGGGTAGATACACAGGACCGTCCTGCCGGCTGTGCCGCAGAGCTGGAGAGAAACTATTCTTGAAAGGCGACCGTTGCGTTACGCCGCGATGCGCCTTTGAAAGACGCCGAACCACCCCGGGCGATCAGAGCCGACGACGCCGTAGGCCCTCCGATTACGGGGTTCACCTGCTTGAGAAGCAAAAGGCCAAGTATATCTATGGCGTGTTCGAGTCCCAATTCCGGCGCTACATGGCCGACGCATTCAACAGCCCAGGCGTATCCGGATTGAATCTACTGCGTACTTTGGAACGCAGGTTTGACAACGTAATCTTCCTTATGGGCTTCGCCGACTCGCGCAAGCAAGCCCGCCAGATGGTCAACCATGGCCACTTCCGCATTAACGGGACCAAAACCGACATCCCGGCTTATCAAGTCAGAGTCGGCGATGAAATCAGCTGGAAGGAGTCGCTAAAGGCCACGGATTTCTTTAAGGAGCGCACCGACGGCATTCCTAAAAGACCTGTCCCGGCGTGGCTGGACCTGAACCAATCGGAGATGAGCGGCCGAGTAATGTCCCTGCCATCCGATGAAGACCTGAAGCTAACCATCGACTCCCGGCTGATTGTAGAGTTTTACTCGAGGTAATTAACCAAATGTTAGAAACATTTATCCTGCCCTCTGTACCACCCGAGGGAGGAGCGGAAACCATAAAGCCCGATATCCACATCTTGGAATCGGAAGACACATATGGAAAAGTAGCGGTGGAACCCCTACGTCGTGGGTTCGGGCTGACCATCGGCAACCCTCTGCGACGCATTCTGCTCAGTTCCACCAACGGCAGCGCCATCACATGGGTAAAAATCGACGAAGTGGTTCACGAATACACTGCCATTGAAGGCGTGAAAGAAGAAGTTATGGAGCTCCTTCTTAACATCAAAAGGATACGAATCAGGGCCCAGTCAGGAAGAGCCGGCAAGATGCGTTTGGATGTCACCGGGGCCGGAAGAGTGTGCGCTGGAGACATCTCCACATCCAGCGATTTTGAAATCGTAAATCCCGAACTACTGCTGGCCACTCTGGATTCGGATTCCTCCCACTTGTCAATCGAGTTCAACGTTGAACAAGGGGTGGGCTACCAACAAGCCGCCCAGAGCGACGGTACCAGCAACCCTCCTGTGGGCATTTTGCCCATAGACGCCATTTTCAGCCCCGTGCGGAAGGTCAACTACAGCGTGGAACGCACCCGGGTTGGGCAAATAACCGATTATGAACGTTTGGTCCTGGAAGTATGGACCGATGGCACCATCAAGCCCGTAGAAGCGGTGCGGGAAGCTGCTGACAACTTGGTCAATCACTTCTTCTTGTTCACCAATATCGACCGAGTCACCGAAGGAGTTATTGAACGACCGTCCTCGGTGGTCTCGCCGGAGATTTACCAGACGCCTATAGAAAGACTGGACCTTTCGCCTAGGACTCAGAATTGCTTGAAGCGGGCCCACATAACCAAGGTGGGTGAAGTCCTAGAGATGCCCGACGAAGAATTGCTGAAGATTAGAAACTTCGGCGAGAAATCATTGGTCGAACTCCGGGAAAGATTGATCGAACGCGGAATCACTCCCCAGCGGAGCGAGGACTCGGAAAGCTCTGTGGCCACCGCCGAAGACCTAGATCAACTAGGTACTCTGGGTGCCCTTTCCACCGACGACCTAGGAGACCTTATCGGCGGCGCTCAAGCCTCAGTTGCGGAGAGTGCCGACGCCTCTCCCTTGGCAGATGAGGATGAAGCGGACGACGAAGACGAAGAACAAGACGATACGGATGACCCGGAAGACGACGAGGAGTAGTCCAAGAAGCTATGGCATCGCACCGCGTAGCAGGTAGAAAACTTAGCCGATACCGTGACCAGAGAATCGCACTCTTACGAGGTTTGGTATCGGAATTGATTATTCATGAAAAGATTACCACCACCCTGGCCAAGGCGAAAGAAACCCGGGTTGTGGCGGAGAAGCTGATTACCCACGGCAAGAAAGGGACGCTGCATCACCGAAGATTGGCGATGGCCCAAGTGCCCAACAAGAAGGCCGTGGAAAAGGTTTTTGACGACGTAGCGCCCAGGTATGAGGACCGGCCAGGCGGATACACGAGAATCATCAAACTGGCCCCACGCCAAGGCGACGCTGCTAAAATGGCCATCATAGAGTTGGTTTAA
>DCAE01000112.1:80324-99387 GCA_002311385.1 Dehalococcoidia bacterium UBA1141
CGGCTGGCGCTGGTGATTGAATACGATGGGACCAACTATAAAGGGTTCCAACTCCAGGCCAGTGAGCCCACGATACAAGGGGAGATAGAAACAGCGCTGGCAAAGTTTACCCAGCAAGCCATTCGTGTTCGCGGCGCAAGTCGCACGGACTCCGGGGCTCACGCCAGGGGCCAAGTAGTGGACTTCCTTACGGACAGTCCCCACTCCATGGGAATCTTCCCGAAAGCGCTAAACTACTACCTCCCCGGGGACATCAGGGTACAGTCAGTTCGTGAGGTTAGTTTAGATTTCAACTCCCGAAGGAGCGCAACCAGCAGGATTTACCGTTATAACATCCTGATTTCACCCTGGCCTTCTCCACTACGGCGAACTACCCATCACTGGTTGCGACAAGAATTGATCGTTGCGACGATGAATCAGGCAGCCCAGAGATTAGTAGGTGTCCACGATTTCAGGACTTTGGCTGTGGGTCACCCTAAAGATAAAAGCGCAGTGCGAAATGTGCACCGATGGGACGTATGGCAAGAAGCAGATACGGTTATCATCGAGTGCGAGGCTAACGGGTTTCTGAGGCATCAAATCCGTAAGGCCAACTCCATCCTGGTCCAAGTAGGATTGGGGGTACATCCGGAATCAATAGTCAGCGAATGTTTAGAAGCGGATTCGGCCAACAGAGTTCATGCCCCAATCTTGCCGCCCCAGGGGCTTTGCCTGATGCGAGTGGTATACGAGTCCATGAATCAGGAATCTCTGGGCGAATCTAGCGAACCTGTTATCCGGCGACCGCAACGTTTTTCAAAGGTCGCAGCAACAATAAACAAGACCATGCCGGGACAGCTTCGGGATGAGGCATATCCAGCCTGAAGTAAAGAAACCCAACACAGGGCAGATAATTAGTTTATAATCATTTCTGGACAAGCCCGACCCCAATCAATTTCGGGTCGAGGCGAAATTGGTGTAAGTAAAAATGAAACGGACCAGCACATATTTTGCTAAAAATGGCGAAGTGGAGGCCCAGTGGCGCGTATTTGACGCCACCGGTCAGGTCTTGGGGCGAATCGCCAGAGACATTTCTGTGGCGCTTCAGGGGAAGGACAAGCCTTCATACACACCCAATACGGCCACTGGCGATTTTGTCGTAGTATTAAACGCGGCTAGGATAAGGGTAACCGGCCGCAAACTTTTGCAGAAGACTTACTACCGCCACAGCGGCTACGTAGGTAACATCAAAAGCTTTAAGTTGCGGGACGTTCTAGAGACTCACCCGGAGCGGGTCATTACCTTGGCGGTCAAGGGGATGTTGCCCCGCACCCATCAAGGACGGCAGATGCTTAGGCGTCTCAAGGTCTTTGCCGGAGGAGAGCATCCTCACCAAGCGCAGGTGCAAGGCAAACCCACGGTTCAAGCCGAAGCACGCTGAGGCTACAACCTAACCGCAAAGTCCATTCACAACTAAAAAATAGGGTAGGTAACTAACTTGGTACAGGCTCAGGCTCCAGCTCAACAAGAATATTTCTACGCAACGGGTAAGCGAAAGACTTCCATCGCCAAGGTGCGTCTTTACTTGGATGAAGGTGGCCCGATACTGGTCAATGGCAAACCCATGGACGAGTACTTCAATTGGGCGCCGTGGCAGCGGAAAATCAATGAGCCGTTCCGGATCAGCGACACTGTCAACCGGTTCAGAGTTGTCGTCCGGGTCATTGGTGGTGGGGTTAATTCTCAGGCTGAAGCAATCCGCCACGGCATTGCCCGAGCCCTGGTTGTCTATGATCAAACTCTGAAGGTCGAATTACGCCGATCCGGGTGGATTACCCGGGATGCGCGCATCAAAGAGAGCAAAAAATACGGCCTAAAACGGGCCCGCCGTGCGCCTCAATATACCAAGCGTTAGACTATCTAGTGTTACCTATCGTCCAATTAGATGCGCTTCCATTTAGGAAGCGCATCTTTCATTTTATTGAACTCCACCACCAGCATCCCCGGCAGCATTCCAAGGGATAACTTTTAGGGGCTAAACGCCAAGATAATCGGCGGCGGCGTCAATCAATGACGCCACTTTTTCCGGGCTGTCGGCCTCGGCGTATATGCGCAGCAGCGGCTCCGTTCCGGAGAACCGGGAAGCGAGCCAAGCATCATCGAAGAAGATTCGCCGGCCGTCTATCTCATCGCTGCCACGAACGGTCATCCCAGCTAATTCCGTTAGATCCTCGCTCTTCAGCAGCCCGCTGATTCGGTCACGTTCCGTGGGTTCGAAGGAAACGTCTCTCCTGGCGAAGAAATGAGGACCTACTTCATCGAAAAGGTGGTCAATCAGAGCCGAGACCGACTGGCCTGTTTGAGCCATGTACTCCAAGATGTAAAGGCCGCTGAGAATGCCATCCCGCTCCGGTATGTGGCCCCGGAAAGCAAACCCGCCACTCTCTTCGCCGCCCATCAACGCATCCACCTCCGACATCTTGGGACCGATATACTTGAAACCCACCCTCATCTCATGGACGTCGATTCCAAATTTACTACCCAGCTTGTTCAGCATCATTGAGGAAGTCACGCCCTTAACCAACGCTCCTCTCATTCCTTTGTTCTCTAGAAGGTAAAGGGCCAACAGAGAGAACACTTCCAGTGTCGTAACGAACCGTCCCTTTTCATCCACCACTCCCAGTCGGTCGGCGTCGCCATCCAGGGCCAAACCCACTGAGGTCTCGCCGTCACCGGCCATGCGGTCAATGAGGACCGTCAGGTTGTGACCAATGGGCTCCGGTTGCTCCATTCCCGGAAAAGCTGGGTTAACGTTACCGTGCATCTCCTCGACAACGGTTGAACCTCCAGCCAAAATGGCCGAGATATAGCCGCCGCCCGCACCGAACATTGCATCTACCAAGACGTTTAAACCTGCTTGCCTGATGGACGCCAGGTCTATCAACTCTCCGATGCGGTGGAAATAGGGCGGGTCCGGATTTATGTCATCCAACAACCCTTCTTTGCGCGCACTTGCCAGATTTATTGACTTTGGCTGGTCGGCAGCTTCTATCGCCTTTTCCAAGTCGTCCGTTATCTCCTGAGTCGCACTGCCAGCGTACTCCGGCTTAAATTTGAAACCATTCCATATTCCGGGATTGTGGGAGGCCGTGATGACAGCGGCTCCGGCAGCCCCCAGGTGAAGCACGTTAAAGCTGACAACAGGCGTGGGCGCGGATTTTTCACATAGATAAACCTTGATACCGTTCCCTGCGCAAACGCCGGCGACGGTCTCCGCAAAATTTCTGGACAGGAACCGGGTATCGTATCCCACCACCAAGCCCTGACCGGCGGTCCCTCGAGATTTTAGGTAATCAGCCAAGCCTTGAGCACAGCGGGCCACGTTCTCAAAGGTGAAGTCCTCGGCGATTATTGCTCGCCAACCGTCTGTGCCGAACCGGATTCTAGTGGTCATTGCCGCTCCTATCCATTAAAGCCGAGCCCCACGTTACTATTGGGCCCAAGGATTGTGGTCTGATTATAGGTTAACTGCCAGCCTTCTACCATTTATCAATCTGATTTGAAACTCTTTTTTTTACCTACTTCGTGAATCTACCAGGCTCTCGGCATGCTCTAATTAGTGATGCGAATACTGAACAGGCGTATTGGCTGTTGGAAAACGCGATTGTCCCTATCCGAGGGCTGGAATATACTCAAATGGCCCCTCTAAGCCAAACCAAAAAGAATTTAGCAGAAAATATCAAAAGGTGGCTCTATGACTGTTCCCGTAGAGATGACTCCATTTGAGGCCGTTACACACTACTTCGACCAAGCTTGCGATCGCCTTGGTGTTAAGGACGAAGTTAGGGCCTTGATTTGCACCCCTGATAGAGAAGTGCGAGTGGAGATTCCCGTGAGGATGGACGACGGTAGATTGGAAGTGTTTATCGGCTACAGGATTCAGCACAACGGTTCGCGCGGTCCTTACAAGGGAGGCATTCGCTATCACTCGGAAGCGAATGACGAAGAGGTACGGGCGCTAGCCGCTTTGATGACTTGGAAGACGGCTTTGGTGAGCATACCCTTCGGTGGAGCCAAAGGTGGTGTCACGTGCGATCCCCGCACAATGAGCAGCCGAGAACTGCAAGCACTCACCCGGCGCTTTACTCGTTCAATCAGCAACATCATCGGCGTGAACCGGGATATTCCGGCGCCCGATGTGGGCACCAACTCTCAGACCATGGCTTGGATGATGTCCGCCTACGCAGAAGAACATGGTTATACTCCTGGCGTTGTGACGGGGAAGCCCTTGGAACTGGGAGGTTCGCCGGGCCGGGAACAAGCGACGGGTCGGGGTGTTTCTTTAATTGTGAAGGAGGCTGCCCGGGATTTTGGAATTCCCATGGAAGAAACGGTAACCGCTATCCAAGGTTTCGGGAATGTGGGTTCTTGGACGGCCCATTTTCTGAGCCAGGGTGGGTGCAAAGTGATAGCTGTGAGCGACGTCAACGGTGGAGTGCGTAACGGCGGCGGGTTGGACTTAGACCGACTGCAAACCCACCTTGAGAACACCGGAACCGTGTACGGGTTTCCAGGGGGCGACGCCATCACCAACGAGGAGTTGCTGGGTCTGGAGTGCGATTTCCTGGTGCCCGCAGCCTTAGGCGGCGCTATCCACAGTGGTAACGCGTCAAAGATAAAGGCGCGCGTGGTGGTGGAAGCGGCCAATAATCCGGTAACTCCAAGCGCAGAGAATATTCTAAACGAGAGGGGGATTCCCTGCCTGCCGGACTTGCTGGTCAATGCTGGCGGTGTGACCGTTTCCTACTTTGAGTGGGCTCAAAATATCCAGCGGTTTCCCTGGGATTTGGACCAGGTTAATGAGTCGTTGGAACAAATCATGGTGAGAGCCTACCGGGATGTGAGCGCCAAGGCGAAGGAGGAGGAGATTCGCTACCGCGACGCCGCTTTTGCGATAGCCGTTGGCAGGGTGGTCCGAGCCTTAGAGTTGCAGGGGTTGCCGTGACGTGCCCTTGCCTCAGGACTGTCATTCTGAGGAGCGAAGCGACGAAGAATCTGTTGGTTCTGACGTAGATATTCTTCGCTTCGCTCAGAATGACAGCTTTAAGGAGACTTTTGGTGCAAAGCCCTGTGATGGGCAAGGATTTCGGACTCAGCGAAGCAATTTTTTCTCAGGTCGGAGCCGCTTGCTAGAAAGAAAAAATCCATTCAGTCGGAGAGTTTGTTAGAATCCCCTAACCTCATGTGCTTCCGTAGCCTTTCTTCCGCCTGGCTGATGGGGTCATTGCCGTCCAACATCTCATCCAGCAACGATTGGGACGGGAACCCCGACGCGACTTCCTCATCAAGGGCATCAGCGAAGGCACCCTGGGATATCTCCTCAAGGACTTTTCGGTAATTTTCTACCTGGGACTCCCTCTCCAAGGCCATGAAACGAATCATCCCGCCATACGCCGCTGCGAAGCCATGGAGCTTGACCTGTTGGAAGAACCCTAAGTCCGCCATGGCTTGAAAGGACTTGGCCATCTCTCCCGACATATATAGCTCCAGAATCAGGGCTTCCGCAGGCAAACCCGCATCTACCCCCACCTGGAAAGCCGTCAGGATGGCGCTGGCTAAGTCCGGTCCAACGGTCTGCTCTACGAAAAGGTCCAGCTGAGCTTCTTGAACGGCGGTAATCACTAACGCGCCAGCGCGCAATGAGCCGACGGCTTGGGCCAAAGCACAAAGCACCGGCCAACCGTTGCCGGTAGCATCTTGCTCCAAGGACACGAAAGATGGGAACCCTATCTCTTTACGGTACATTTCCCGAATTCCAGACCCAATCATGCGGGGAGCCACCATCAGCACGTCCAGATCCGGGGCAGGGCAAATCTTCCCGAAGGCCAAGTTGAAGCCTGAGGCGAAAACCACTGTGCTGCCCGTAATCAGGAAAGGCGCAATCTCTTTCTTGTAGATCTCCGGGGCAAGTTCGTCAGAGAGAAGAACGAATAAAATTGACGCATGCGGGGCCGCGGCTTGCACGGGCTTTACAGGGAAGCCATCTTCCAAAGCCACATCCCAAGCGGGGCCAGGGATTTCGGCCACCGTAACGGAGCTTACACCGCTATCCCTGAGGTTGAGAGCGAGAGGGCGGCCCAGGTTGCCGTATCCTACGATTACAATGTTTCTATTTTCAAGCGCCGACAGGTCAGCGTCTGCCTCGCGCAGGTAGCGGGGCTCACACTGCTGGTTCATACCATTCGCCGCAGGCTTGACGATAGCTGCTCAAAAAGGGTTTCAACAGGGTGTTGAACTTGCCCAGCTTTAAGGGAGATATACCTTTTACTTGAAGCTTGCCCATCACCATGGCCGCACCGAAGTTCGCCTTGCCATAGGCGGCGTTGTGGAATGTAGAAGCGTCCATGGTTATCGAGCTGTCAACCTGGCCCGACCATTCAGTAGCGCAATCGACGCTCCCCAAGTCATCAACCAAGAAGTAAATCTTGACGCCGTAATCTTTGAACTCCCAACTTAGGGTATGGAGCATCTCGGCGACTTTTTGTAGCGAAGAACGAGGAACATTGGTTCCCACCAATTGAATCGTCCGGCGCATGACTTCCGTAAAATCTTCAGGGCCAGGGATAGAATGCTCTTCTGTCAACGGGGGCGCTCCTGACGGAATGTGAGCCCGGCCCTCTCATGTGAGCCGGTGTTAGAGCCGTAGTGTAGGGGGTAGTCATGCTTCATGCCCAACCAGGACGATGCGGCAACTGGCCCATAACGTCCAATCTATTGGAACGATTCGAGCGAGTAAGAGGGCCGACGCCCTTGTCCGGTTCCGTGAAACTGGTATCGCGTCGGCCCGAAGTTTGGTTAGGTTAGGCTTCAGGCAGTCCTGCGTCCGCACGCAAGGCCGCTGCCTTATCGGTCCTTTCCCACGTCAGATCCAGGTCATCACGTCCAAAGTGCCCATAAGCAGCAGTGGGCTGATATATTGGCCGCCTGAGGTCCAAGTCGCGGATAATCGCTGCGGGTCTCAGGTCGAAGTGTTTGGCGACCAGATCGTGAATCGTATCGCTGTCGACCCGGTTGGTGTCGAAGGTCTCCACCGCCACGGATATTGGAGTAGCGACGCCGATGGCGTAGGACACCAATACCTCAGCCCGGTCCGCCAGTCCGGCGGCCACCAAGTTCTTGGCCACATACCGGGCCGCATAGGCTGCGGAGCGGTCAACCTTGGTCGGGTCTTTGCCAGAGAATGCCCCACCGCCATGGCGGGCGATACCTCCATAGGTATCCACCAGAATCTTGCGGCCAGTCAGCCCCGAGTCTCCCGCCGGTCCGCCAATCTCGAAATTGCCACTGGGGTTAACCAATATCTTGGTATTCTCATCCAGCAGGTTGGCCGGGACAATCTCGCGGATTACTTTTTCCGTGATGTCCTTTTTAATCTGTTCTTGAGAGACACCGGGGTCGTGCTGGGCGCTGATAACCACGGTATCCACACGGTGGGGAACACCGTACTTGTACTCAACGGTCACCTGGGATTTGCCGTCGGGCCTCAGGTAGGGTATAGCCCCTTCCTTCCTGACCATGCTCAGCTTCTGCACCAATTTCTGGGAGAGGCTGACGGTCAACGGCATCAATTCCGGAGTCTCGTTGCAAGCGAATCCAACCATCATTCCTTGGTCGCCTGCCCCTGTGGAATCCAGTTCGGCTTGGTCGCCGCCTTCTCCCCGCACTTCGAGAGCTTTGCTGACACCGGCATTTATGTCTGCCGATTGCTCCTGAATGGACACGGTAATACCGCAGCTTTTGGCGTCAATGCCGTAGTCGGAGTTGGTGTAACCTGCCTTGCGCAGCGTCTCCCGCACGATAGCAGGCACGTCCACATAGGACGATGTGGTAATCTCTCCCATCACCATTACCAAACCGTTGGTGACTGCGGTTTCGCAGGCCACTCTGCCCATGGGGTCTCCCCTCAAAACTGCATCCAGCACGCCGTCGGATATCTGGTCACATAGTTTGTCCGGGTGACCTTCCGTCACCGACTCGGAAGTCAGTAGATATTTGGGTGATTCATTAAACAATAGCGCCATTCGATTTTCTCCTGCAAGGGTGGGGGCTTAAGTCCCCTCTTCCCAGCTCTCCGAATATTTCTGTTGTGCCGCAGTAAGGGTATCAATCTGGATACCCATTGATTGAAGCTTTAACCGTCCGACTTCTTGGTCGGTCTCTTGAGGTACTCCGTAGACCTGTGGGGAGAGCTTGCCCTTGTTATCGAGGATATACTCTACGCCTAATGCCTGGTTGGCGAAGCTCATGTCCATGACCGCTGATGGGTGCCCCTCAGCCGCTGTCAGGTTAATTAGACGGCCTTCACCCAGTAGATATAGCTTTTTGCCATTGGCCATGACGTACTCTTCTACGAATGGTCGAATTTCCCGGTGAGAAACCGCCATCTCTTGCAGCGAAGGAATGTCGATCTCAACGTTGAAGTGACCGCTGTTGGCCAAGATTGCGCCGTTGGGCATCAGTTCCATCTGTTCTTTGCTGATGGTGTGGAGCCCACCGGTTACGGTAATGAAAACCTCGCCGACCTTGGCTGCTTCCATCCCGGTCATCACGGTAAATCCGTCCATGACCGCTTCCAAGGCTCTAACGGCGTTTATCTCGGTGACAATGGCGTGGGCTCCCATACCCTTGGCCCGGGAGGCGACGCCACGACCACACCAGCCGTAACCACATATAACAACCCGTCGGCCCGCCCAAAGGATGTTGGTGGCTCTGGTTATGCCGTCCAACGTGCTCTGGCCGGTTCCGTAGCGGTTGTCAAAGAAGTGCTTAGTTTCAGCCTCGTTCACCGCAATTACTGGGTAGAGCAATTTGTTGTCGGCGGCCATTGCCGTCAATCGAATCACTCCGGTGGTGGTTTCTTCTGTGCCTCCAATCATGTTTGGGAGGAGTTCGGGCCGCTTGGTGTGAACCATGGTGACCAAGTCCGCACCATCGTCCAGCGTGATTTCGGGCTTATGATCCAAAGCCCAACTCAAGTGTTTGTAGTAGGTCTCGTCATTCTCGCCCTTGATAGAGTAGGTGGGAATCCCATATTCTTGCACCAACGCGGCCGCCACTTCATCCTGGGTGCTCAACGGATTGGAAGCGCACACCACCAAGTCGGCGCCGCCTTCTTTCAAGGCGATGGCCAGATTGGCTGTTTCCGAGGTTACGTGCAAGCATGCGGCCATACGCACACCGGCTAGGGGTTTGTCTTTTTGGAAGCGATCCTGGATTAGTTTCAACACGGGCATTTCCCGTCCTGCCCACTCTATGCGGTTTACACCGTCCTGAGCTAGGGATAAATCCTTCACGTCTCCCGCTGTCTTTTGTGATGCCAAAAATTTACTCCTTTGGTACTACGTGGCAATCTATGCGTGCGATTGCCTGATTAGATATTGGGATCCCGCTCGGTCCGAGTACTTATTCGGCCGAATCAGTCTCCGCCGGTCTACTCCCCGAATTCTGTGGGGTGGTTGCCTTCCATCCACGTCGGCACGCCATCCTCCACATTAAACAGTTTCTCAGAGTCATAGCCCATGGACGCAGCCATCTCGCAAGCCAGGCCACTTCTCACGCCCGCCGCACAAATAAACATGACCTTCTTATCGTGGGGCACCTCGTCTATGCGGCCTGGCAGGTCGTCTATGGGAATGTGCGCAGCTCCGGTCGGGTGACCGGTAACCCACTCATCGTCCCTGCGTACGTCAATCAGCACATAGCTGCCGGGGTCTGCCTGCAGCATAACGTTAGCCTCGTTGGAGTCTATGCGGTAATACGGTTCACCAGGGTCTTGTCTTGGCATAATCAACCTCCTTTCTGGTTCAGGCGGAAAAAATCCGCTGATAATCTTTGATCTTTCACGTTACTAGCCAGTTCTAATTGCTAGCGCCAGTTAGTTGAAATATTTACCAATTATTGGCGCCATCTTCTTTTTAAAATCGCCATCAATTCTATCAGAGGGAGTAATGATGGCATCCTTCAAACCGGTCACGCAAGCGCACGCCCGCTCACCTTCCAACAAGGGGATAACCTTTCGCAAGAGTTCCTTCGATGCAGCCACATTCTTCATCAGGTTACCAATTATCATTTCCACCGTGACGGGCTCTTCTTCTTCATGCCAGCAGTCATAATCGGTGACCCAGGCCATGGTCGCATAACAAATCTCGGCTTCCCTAGCCAGCTTTGCCTCGGGCAGCGCCGTCATGCCGATGATGTCCGCGCCCCAAGAACGGTACATCAAAGATTCAGCCCTAGTGGAGAAAGCGGGTCCCTCCATTACCACCATCGTTCCCCCGGAGTGAGCGTTTATGTCCAAACCTTGGGAGCTCTCGTACAGCACCTGGCTGGAAACTGGGCAGAACGGCTCGGCCAGGCTGATATGCGCAACCAAACCTTCATCAAAAAATGTGTTAACCCTTTGGCTGGTTCGATCTATCAATTGGTCAGGCACCACCATGTCCAAAGGAGCCAATTCTTGCTTCAAGCTGCCCACTGCGCTAACGGAAATAATCTTCTCTACCCCCAAGCTCTTCAAGGCGAATATGTTGGCTCGGGCCGGGATATTGGTCGGGTTAAGCCTATGGCCCTTGCCATGGCGAGGCAGGAATGCCACCGGTACTCCGCTCAACTCTCCCAGCGTGATTGCGTCACTGGGCGGTCCGAACGGGGTGTCTACAGTTGCGGATTCGACGCAGGATAGCCCCTCTATCTCATAAAGTCCGCTGCCGCCTACGATACCTATTGTCGCTTTATTTTTCGCCATTCTTGTTTAATTCAGTTACAACTGCCCAGTTCCCGGCCTAGCCGATGATTCATGGACGGTAATCCAGATAAGTTTTAAATATGAGTCGACCCGACCACCGCAAGATTCAGAGACTCCAGGAACGGCGGCCGAGCTACACCGGCTTCGGTGATTATGGCGCTAACGTAGCCGTTTGGCGTAACGTCAAATGCAGGGTTAATCGCTTGCACACCCTCGGGGGCTATCGCCACACCTTGAAGGTGAGTAACTTCTTCTTCCGGTCGCTCTTCAATCTGTATCTGGTCACCATCGGGTAAACTTAAATCTATGGTGCTGATGGGCGCAGCTATATAGAATGGAATCCGGTTTTCCTTGGCCAACACCGCCAGAGAATAGGTACCAATCTTATTGGCGGTGTCTCCATTAGCGGCGATACGGTCTGCTCCAGTAATGATGCAGTTAATCTTCCCCTGCCTCATGAGCAATCCCGCCGCAGAATCCACAATCAACTTTGAGGGAATCCCTAGTTTTTGAAACTCCCAAGCGGTCAGCCGAGCTCCCTGCAAGAATGGCCGCGTCTCCGTGTTGAATACCTGGAAGCGCTTTCCGTCTTCCCAACCAGCCCGAATCACGCCTATGGCCGTACCGAATCCCGCTGTAGCCAGGGCGCCAGCATTGCAGTGAGTCAAGACAGAGCCACCGTCGGGTATCAAGTCCTTGCCGTAGTCACCCATACGCCGGTTGATTTGCTCGTCTTCCAGGTGAATGCGCTTGGCTTCATCGAGTAACCTTCCTGGGATTCCATCGACGTCCCCGTCAGCGCTGGCTAGGTCCACCATGCGGCGCACCGCCCACTGGAGGTTAACCGCTGTGGGACGGGCGGCGGCAATCTCGCAGGCTGCTGCCTCAAGCTGGGCCATGAACTCTTGGCGACCGTTCACCTCGATATCTCTGGCAGCCATCGCCACGGCATAAGCTGCCGTTACGCCGATCGCCGGCGCACCCCGGACCTGCATGTCTCGGATTGCGACTACGGCTTGCTGATAGGTACCGACTGTTACGGTAACCTCTTCCCGGGGCAACCGTGTCTGGTCCAGAAGCTCTAGGTTTTCGCCGGACCATTTGATGGGCCGGATTTCGTTTTCAGACATCCTGTTCAGCCATTCACATTGATTGACTCGGCAAGCTTGTGAGTCGCCAGGCTTAAGTTCCGAGAATTGTTCGAACCCGGTTGGACATAAAAGATAGGCACAAAAAAAGCTCCTCAAGGCGAGAAGCTCATAGTTACCCCACGCCCCCTCATCTTTCGCCCATCCTGTTACTCATGGTTGGACGCCGGAATTAGCACCGTTTCCTGAGAACCAGGTTATTGCGCCCAGTTAACGAGGATCGGTTGCCAGGCTTCGTCGGGCCGTGCCCTCTGCCGTTCTGGATAAAGGGTATATTAGAAAGGCCTAGGTTGTTAATATCGAAATGGTACCTGCACCGAGCCTGCGTGTCAAGTTATGTGCATTGCGAAGCCAGGCGTGGGCCGTTGCGTTATTCAATATATTATTATATTTTATTGCCGATAAGCGTCAAATAATTACAAGATATCGTCAACAGTTAATGCCTCAAAATCGCCAACCACAAGACCGGTTTCCCGTTGGCCGGACTTCCGTGAGCTTCACGATTATACGAATCCTCGACGCCAGCATCATGGGAAACGGCCCGGGAAACGCACCGCACCAAAAAACAGCTACCAGAGTTGGATTTGACATACCATTTGTAGTCACAAGATAATAGTGCCCAATTGTCCCCTTCGCTGTTTGGTCACAGGCATCCAGAATCCGCACGATTGAAACGATATGGATAGCTGCTGATTGTTAGATATTAGGGATAACCATTAATGGAACGAGCCAACCTTCCTCTTCCGGAAGAAGACCTGGGGCTTTTTGCCGACTTTTACGAGTTGACCATGGCCCAAGCGTTCTTCAACCAGAGGATGTTCCAACCGGCCACCTTTAGCCTGTTCGTTCGCAATTATCCGTCCAACCGCGGCTATTTAGTGGCGGCAGGATTGCGGGACGTCCTGGACTACCTGACCAAGTTGAGCTTCAGTGACTCCAGTCTGGATTATCTCCGGACGCTCGGTGCTTTCTCCGGCGATTTTTTGGAATATTTGAGCCGCCTGAGATTTACCGGCAGTGTTCGAGCAATCCCCGAGGGCAGAATCTTTTTTGTTAATGAACCCCCACTGGAAGTTACAGCGCCGATAATAGAAGCCCAATTGGTTGAAACCTTCATAGTCAACCAGATTAACCTTCAAACTCTGCTGACAACCAAAGCATCAAGGTGCGTTTGGGCCGCGCCGGGCCGTGTCTTAAGCGATTTTGCGTCCCGCCGCACTCAGGGGGTCGACGCTGCATTGAAGATGGCTCGTTGTAGCTACATCGGCGGCTTTCAGTCCACTAGCAACGTCCTTGCGGCGAAGATGTATGGCATCCCACCAGCAGGCACCATGGCCCACTCTTTCGTTTCCAGTTTCAGCACCGAATTGGAAGCTTTCCGGGCGTACGCTCAAGCGTTCCCCGACCGGGCGATACTGTTGCTGGACACCTACGATACCGCAATGGGTGCGCGACAAGCAGTCGTGATAGCGAAAGAGATGGAGTCAAGTGGCCACCGCCTATTGGGTGTTCGCCTTGATTCCGGCGACTTCGACTCGCTGAGCCGACAGGTGCGGGAGATTCTGGATGAAGCCGGGCTGGACTATGTAAGAATCGTGGCCTCGGGTGGCCTGGACGAATTTGAACTGGAAGCTCTGTGCAAAGCCGGGGCACCCATAGACCTATACGGAGTGGGCACCAAAGCGGGAGTCTCCGCAGACGCTCCTTGGTCGGACATGGCCTACAAGTTGGTGTGCTACGACGGTAGACCGGTCATGAAGCTCAGCGAGGATAAAGTATCGATGCCCGGTCAGAAACAGGTGTTCCGTTTAAGTAACAGCGCGGGCAATTTCCGTGAAGACGTTATTGGGTTACAGAACGAAGCGGTTGATCAAGCTGAACCTTTGCTGGCCGAAGTCATGACAGATGGACGCTTGTGCGGCACCCACCCCACGTTGACCGAAACCAGGGAGAGGTTCGAGTCAGACTTCGCCAAGCTAGACGAAAAGCACAAGGTGTTGGTGGACCCGCCCAAATACCAGGTTTCCAGCAGTGACGAATTGACCAGACTGACTGCTCAGGTGCGCCTAGACCTGACCAAAGGCGCCATCTAAGACTCCCAGCCACCGATTGGTCCCGGCAGAGTGGGCCAAATCCAATTTTCTAAAACACACCCTGTGAGGATAGCCCCTATGAAGATCGCTGTTTGCGTCAAGTACGTGCCGGTGGTTTCCCGCATTCAATTCGACTATGAGAAGAAAACAATCATTCGGGATGGGGTACCCTCTGAGATAAACCCCTTTGACCTTCTGGGTTTGGTACGGGCGGTTGAGATGAAAACCAACCCGGACGACCAAGTGGTGGTCATATCCATGGGACCTCCCAACGCTAAAGAGGGTCTAACCCAGTGCTTGGCTTTGGGCGCCGACAGGGCCGTGCTGATTACCGATAGGGCGTTGGCTGGCTCCGACACACTGGCCACTGCCAGGGCATTGGCCTTGGCCTTGGAACGTGAGAATCCGGAGTTGATAATCTGCGGTCGCAACAGCGCCGATGCGGAGACTGGTCAGGTTGGCCCGGAAATCGCCGAATTGATGAACATTCCCCACGTAGGCCAAGTGAGGAAACTGGACCTGGATGAAGATCGAACCTCATTTCTGGCGGAGCGGGTGACCGACGAAGGTTTCCAAGTAATCCGTTGCTCTTTCCCAGCTCTGGCCTGCGTCACCGAAGGCATTGCAACGGAGACCTACCCCAGTAAGGAGGAACTAGACCGAGCGCAAGAAATGCTGGTGGAAGAACTGACCTGCGCTCAGTTGTCCTCCGACCCGTCCCAATTCGGAGCAGAGGGGTCGCCGACCTACGTGCAGGACATCCGCTTAGTGGAACCGGATCGTCTGGGAATTATTATTGAAGCCGATTCTCCCGAGGCCTCGGCAGCCCAGATTGCTGAGCTGCTCAAGGGGCGATTGTTGGAATTGGCAGCCAACGATCTCTCACCCAACGCTGCTTCGGTCTCCGGCAGATATCCCGATAGCCGAGACCAGAGCATCTGGGTGGTGGCCGAGACATTCCAAGGGGGACTTCGGCGGGTAACGTCAGAGATGTTGGGCAAAGCCAGGGAATTAACAGCCACCACGAAAAGCGAAGTTGCCGCCGTTCTCTTGGGCGAAGCTCAAGAGGTATTAATCAACGAATTGGCTGCTCAAGGCGCTGACCGTGTGCTGACTCTGGATAACAGCTCCGTAGGCCCGGTGTACTGCGTGGCCGTCGCTCATGCGCTGGCCGAGGCTATCAAAACTGCTCAGCCCTACGCCGTGCTATTCGCCTCTACCGCCGATGGCAGAGACTTGGCGTCACGGATTGCCGCTCGGCTATCGTTGGGTCTAACCGGCGACGCCATTGATTTGGAGATTGACGATGAGGGCCGATTGGTCCAATTGAAACCTGCCTTAGGCGGAAACGTCTTGGCGCCCATACTATCCAAGACGTTACCCAACCTGGTTACCTTGCGGCCAGGATTGCTGACGCCCCAAGCACCGGAGCCTAGCTCTAAGGCGACGGTAGAAGCTTTGGCTATTCCAGCTTTCGATGGCAGCGACATTCAACTAGTGGAAGCGCATTTGGAAGAAGACCCGGCCGGTATTGCTCTATCCCAAGCCCCGGTGGTATTGGGTGTGGGGATGGGCATCGGCGGTCCGGAGAATCTTCCTCGAATTTATGAAATGGCGGGTTCCATAGGGGCCAGCATCGCCACCACCCGCAACGCCGTCCACTCGGGATGGCTGGCACACCAGATTCAAGTGGGCATCAGCGGCCGGACAATCGCGCCCAAAGTGTATCTGTCCGTGGGCATCAGGGGCGCGTTCAACCATACGGTCGGCATACAGAAGGCTGGCGTTATCATAGCTATCAACAAGAACCGCCGAGCGGCGATTTTCAAAGCCGCCGATTACGGGATTATCGGCGATTGGGACGAATATCTACCGTCGTTAGTAGAAGCCCTGAGGCCAGTCTTGTCTGATATAACGCTAACTTAATTTGATTACCTTGGCATTCTTGGCTAGTTGCCATACAACCTCCGAAGGTGGCGCCGTTCTTGGTTAGCTAAAACCGCTCGCGGTCAACCCGTTCGTGGTGAGCCGGCATCCGTTCGTGGTGAGGTTGTCGAGACATTGGTGGCGCTAACAGTTCCTTCGGCAAGCTCAGGACGAAGGCTGACGATGTCAGCGATGCAAAAACGCCACACGAGCTCTCGGAGCCTTAGCGCACCCCATTCCTCTTGACACCGTTCTGGGGGCGCAGCACAATGTCGTTTGAAGAACGGCTTCACTAACTCAATCAATCAGGCCCGTTGCGGCCTAGTTAAACGGATAACACACATACAGAGGTAAGCCATGGACTTTGGACTAAGCACAGAACAAGAAGCCCTTCGTGATGATGTGGCCCATTTCATCAAAGAGAACGTTACTCCCGCAGTGATGGCGGAGCTGGAAAGCTCCCTGGAAGGCGGGCGGGGTCCCAACTACGACGCTCTGATGCAAAAAGTGTCGGAGAGAGGTTGGGTCGGCATCAGTTGGCCCAAAGAATATGGTGGACAGGGCGGCAGCCGAATAGACCAGTATATCGTTGAAGAGGAGTTCGCTCGCGTAGGTATAGGCGTGGGTGGCGCTGGCAGTGGCGCTCCCGCAATCCTCATGGCGGGCACCGAGGAACAGAAAAAAGAATTCCTGCCTGGACTTTTGAATGGCAGCATAATCTTCGCCCTCGGTTTTACCGAGCCTCAAGCTGGCGCGGATTTGGCGGGCTTGCAATGCCGGGCCGTCAGGGACGGGGACGATTTCGTAATCAACGGGCAGAAGATGTACACCTCGGCGGCCCACTACGCCACCCATATCTACATGATGTGCCGCACCGATCCAGAAGCCCCCAGGCACAAGGGCATCACTATTCTCCTCGTTCCCATGGACACTCCCGGAATCACCGTTCGTCCCCTTTGGACCATACAGAACGACCCGCCTGCCCCTGTTGGCACCACCTATGGCATGCCTAGGACCAACGAGGTTTTCTTTGAAGATGTTCGTATTTCCGTGTCTACCATGTTGGGAGAGGAAAACCAAGGTTGGTACGTTGGCGCAATGGGTTTAAACCTTGACCGCGTGGGTGCCAGCAGGTACCTGATTTCCGTGCGCCGGGACGAAGACATCATCAACTGGGTAAAAGAAAACAAGGTGGACGGACATTCGTTGGCCGATGACCCGGCCATCAGGGACAAACTGGCGGAACTGTGGATTGAAGCCCAGGTATGCCGCCTGATGACCCTGCGCAGCATGTCTATCGTGGAACGAGACGGCAATTTTACCTACGAGGGCGCAGCGGAAAAGGTATGGGCGCCGGAGCACGGTGTGAGGACCACCGAGACCATCAGCCAGATTCTCGGACCATACGCCCAACTATTGAACGGCTCCGAGGAGGCCATCGAAGACGGACTGTTTGCCCACAACCTGATGGGTTCTTTCCAGTCGGGAATCAACCACGGCAGCGTGCAAGTGATGCGCGACCAGATGGCCCGCCGTGGCCTGGGTTTGCCCAGAGGATAATCCAACTTTCCGAGTCGAATCTAATCCGAAATTATCAACTGGCGTTTAAGGGCAAAGCACGACCAAATGCTACAGACGGTCCCTGCTACCCGATTTCAAAGAGCTACGAGGATTCACCATGGATGTACTCCCTTCCGAAGAAGAACAAATGCTGAAAAACCTGGCCAGAGAATTCCTGGAGGGTGAATGTCCTCCCAGTCTGGCCAGAGCCATGGAATTGGACGAACTGGGTTACCCGCCCGAGTTATGGAAGAAAATGGCTGATTTGGGTTGGACCGGCTTAGCCTTGCCGGAGCAATACGGTGGTCAAGCAATGCCTCTGACTTATCTGGCAGTGATTCTGGAAGAAGCCGGGCGGGCCATTGCTCCTGTCCCTCTCCACAGTACCATGATGACGGCCTTGACCATAGCCGAGCATGCCAGCGAAGCGCAGCGGAAAGAAATCTTGCCCAGGGTTTGCAGCGGCGACCTGATTCTAACTTGGGCTGTCACAGAGGTTGACCCCAGGTTTATCCCTGAAGCGGTGAAAATGCAGACCACCGAAGACGGGGAGCATTTCGTGATTACCGGCACCAAGATGTTCGTGGACAATCTCTATGCGGCCGAGATTTGCTTGCTGGCTTGCCGTACTGCTGATGCCACCTCGGAGAACGAGGGGATTACATTGCTGCTAGTGGACACTCGAAGCCCTGGGATCACCAACACCCCATTGACCACCCTGGCCAAAGACAAACAAAGCAGGGTAACCTTCGACGGAGTCAAGGTTCCCAAAGCCAATCTTGTAGGCGAATTAGACCAGGGCTGGCCGATCATCCAGTGGATGCTGGAGCGAGGCACGGCCCTGCTATGTGCCCAGATGGTTGGGGCCACCAGGAAAGACGCTGACATGGCCATTGAGTACGCCAAGAACCGTGTTGCTTTCGGACGGCCCATCGGCTCTTTCCAGTCCATCCAGCACCTTTGCGCCGACATGACCATATGGGTGGACGGCGCTCAGATGCTTACTTACGAAGCACTATGGATGATTGACCAGGGTATGCCTGCCGGGGTAGAGGTATCCCAAGCCAAAGCATTTTGCAACGATAAGTGCGAAGCCGTGGTCCGTTCTTCCCAGTCCATCCACGGCGGCATCGGATTCATGATGGAATTCGACCTGCACCTATGGTTCCGTCGGGTAACCTCCTGGACCTTACGGCTGGGCACCAGTTTTGAGCACCGGGCCAACGTCGCCAGAGCACTACTTGATACACCTGGACAGGTCCGGCTGGGGTTGCCCTTGATAACGACAACCTAGATTGGCCGCCTAGCGTCTATTATCCCCGAGTGGACTGACCCCACTGAGTGTGGGGCGCATTTTAACGCATTGGAGAACAACCCATGGCAAAAGACCCAGTTTGCGGCAAAGAAATCGACGAAGATCAAGCAAGAAATCAGACTGGCCAGACAATGCACGGTGCGACCGAGGTTGACCCTCAGCAGGGCACCCGCATGTTCCACAACGGCGTGTGGATGTATTTCTGCGGCTTGGAATGCCGTAGCAAGTTCATGGCCGC
>DCAE01000112.1:99509-99907 GCA_002311385.1 Dehalococcoidia bacterium UBA1141
AAACCACCACGAAGGAGATGAATCATGGCCGACCCAATCCAATTAGACCCCAAGAAGACTTGTCTAATCTTGATTGACATGATTAATGCGGTGGCCAAAGGCGCCGGACCCCCCTACGATGTGCCCGCCAACCGTCAAGAGGTCATCGAGAATTTTCAAAAATTGGTGGCCCATTGCCGGTCTATGGGGACTCCTATGATTTTCATAACCACACACCGTAGACCCGACAACGCTGACGCTCCCAAGACCAAATCCGACGTGGGGGGTGGCGGTGGGGCACCCATGATAGGCGGCACAACACCGACAGAATTTATTGACGAGTTGAAGCCGACAGCGGATGACTGGGTGGTGGTCAAACCCAGGTTTACTGCTTTCTACGGCACCAACGTGGAGGCCAT
>DCAE01000112.1:100032-100288 GCA_002311385.1 Dehalococcoidia bacterium UBA1141
GATATTCAATGCGTGGTGGTCAGCGACTGCTGCACCGCCGGCGAGATAGATGTACACAATATGACCATCGAGCACGTCCTGCCCCTGTTGGTGCAGGTGCGGAACACCGACGAGGTGATAGCAGGTCTGCACTCCTAGCGGAGAGCCAATAAAGCGGTCCTGGATCTAGGCGAAGCCGATCTTGAGTCTCCGCTCGTGGTGAGGTTGTCTAGCCACAGGTAATCAGCCAGCATCCGTTCGTGGTGACGACGTGTAC
>DCAE01000015.1:0-1260 GCA_002311385.1 Dehalococcoidia bacterium UBA1141
GGAAAAAGAACGCTCGGACGCCCTCTACCAGGTCTCCAACAAGCTGGCCAGCGCCCACGACACGGACGAAGTGCTTGACCTGATCGTGAACGAAGCTACCCGGTTGATTGGCGCGTCGGCTGCGTATATTCGTTTGTTGGATAAAGAAGAAGCCTTGGTGGCCGGCGCCGCCACGGAATCCGCGGTCGATTATCTTCGGGACTTGAGCCAGGGCCTCGCACGCGGGTCAGGCGCATCGGGCAAGGCTTTTATCACCAAACAGCCGGTATTGATGCCGGACGCTACCGAAGCTGATGAATTAAGTCCGGAGGCCCGCGCGGTTGTCCAGGATCACGGCTTCCACGGGGCCATCGTGGTCCCACTCCTGGCCAACGACCGGTCTATAGGAACGCTAACCGTGATCGATACCCGAGTCCGCCTCTTTACAGAAGACGAGGTCTCATTGCTGACCGCCTTCGCGGACCAGGCTTCGCTAGCCATCGAGAAAGCACGGCTTCTGAACGAGGCAGAGGCCCGAGAGCGGCAGGCTACCCAACTCTATGAGGTTACCACCCAACTTGCCTCCAACCACGATCTGGAGAGCGTGTTGGACATTATTGCCGAGCAGGCCGCTGGGCTTCTTGGTGGGACATCAGGCGTGTTATTTAGGTTCGATGAATCCAAGGGTGGCTTAGTCGCAATTAACCTATACAACTTCGGGGCGGAGATGCAGGACACGGTTTTTATGCCTGGAGAGGGTGTAGCTGGACGGGCCTACCAAAATCGCAGAGTCGAGTCGACGTCAGATTATGGGGCGGACATTGATGACTCAACATTATCGATTTCCGACTCTAATTGGCAGAGCATTGTCAGGAGCCAGATTCCTCTGAATGACTCATTGTCCATCATTGCGGCGCCCATCATCATTAACAACAACGTTTGGGGCGTTCTCGATGTGGTATTTGACAAAACTAGAGACTTTACCGGCGAAGACGCCAATCTGGTACAAAACATGGCCGACAGCGCGGCCGTGGCCATCAACAACGCCCGGTTCATAGAGGAGACCGAGCAGGCGCGGGACGAGGCCACCCAGCTTCAGGAAGTCACGGCCCAACTCGCTTCGACCACAGATATGGACAGTATCCTAGATTTGATTACCGAAAAGGCCAAGGAGTTGCTGAGGAGCGATACCTGCGGCATCGGAAAATACGAAGAAGTCCGAGGCGGACTCGTAATGCCGACGTCTGCTATCGTGTTGCCTTCCGCTGATCAAGAACATTT
>DCAE01000015.1:1300-13241 GCA_002311385.1 Dehalococcoidia bacterium UBA1141
TTGGAGCCAGGATTACCTAGAGGACGAATCGTTCCTACAAGACCCCGCCGTAGGGAATTTCATAGTTGAAAAATTAGGCCTGCGTGCTGGATTGTCGGTGCCTATCATCATTCGCGAAGAGGCCTACGGCGTCTTGAACGTCATGTACCGAGAGATCCACGAATTTTCCGAGGGAGAGATTCAACTCCTTCAGTCACTTGCCGACAGCGCCGCGGTTGCCATCGGCAACGCCAGGTTCATTGAAGAGACACAGCAAGCCAAAGAAGACGCAGAAGAAGCCAACCGGACCAAGAGCCAGTTCCTGGCCAACATGAGCCACGAACTGCGCACTCCCCTGAACGCCATAATCGGCTACAGCGAGATGCTCCAAGAGGAAGCAGCCGAGATGGAGAATGACGACTTCGGCCCCGATTTGGAGCGCATCAACGGCGCTGGCAAACACCTGTTGGGCCTCATTAACGATGTATTGGACATCTCAAAGATCGAAGCCGGGGCGATGGACATCTACCTAGAGACCTTCCCCGTCGCAGACATGATTCAAGACGTGCAAGCTACTATCCAGCCCTTGGTCGAAAAGAACTCCAATTCTTTGGAGATAGATTGCCCTGACTCAGTCGGTTCCATCCACTCCGATGTAACCAAAGTCAGACAAGGACTGCTTAACCTGCTGAGTAACGCCAGCAAGTTCACCGAAGAGGGGACAATCTCACTGAAAATCAGCAAGGTCACCGAAGAAGGCGTTGAGTGGGTCAATTTCGCCGTAGCCGACACCGGCATCGGCATGACTGAAGAGCAGATGAGCGGCCTGTTTCAGGCCTTCGCCCGAGCCGAAGCGTCCACCAGCCGAAAATTCGGTGGCACAGGATTGGGACTGGCCATCACCCGGCATTTTTGCCAGATGATGGGCGGCGACGTCTCTGTGGAAAGTGAATCTGGCGTAAGCTCGACTTTTACAATGAAGCTGCCTGCGGTAGCAGAATGTCCGAATACTGCGGAGCGTTAGAGCGCGGTGACTCCCGTACCGGATTTGCAGCACAGATCCGCATTCATCTGCGCATCGGGTTGATGCGCCATAGTTGATCCGGATGATTACGATTTCCCAGGTGAGCGCCGAAGCCAAGCGGTAGAATCAGAAACGCTCCTGACTTCTGAGAGCTAGGCTCTCTGGCTTAGCCGATGTGTTGATGAATGAAGGCGCTCATCTGCTCGAGTGCCTGCTTTGCGATCGGTGTAGAGGGATCGCTGAGGATACGTTCGCCTTCTCCCTCGAATATAGTCACCTCGATCTGGCCACCAGCCTTGCCGTACTTTCCGACGAATTCGTCGAAATCCGGGCGCGGATGCGCCTCCTCATAATCGCGTCGAAGCGCTAGAACCGGTGGGAGGGCGGTGCGCTCCCCACTGTCCAGGATATGCGCCGGGGCCGCCTCGGCCATCGCCTCTTCCGTCTGCCAGTATTGGTCATGCATGTCCACAACGCGCTCCGCTATCCCTGGAGGTGGCACGCAATCCTCTCGGAGACCCTTAGCATATCGATAGCGTCCCAGCGGATCAATCACGGGAGAGACTAGGAGAACGCAACCTAGGGTTGCATCCACTGCTACGGCATCTGACGGGAGTGACAGTGCAGCGTACCTTGGATCATCCGGGCGCATGCCTATGAGCATGGCTTGATGTGCGCCGCTGGATGTGCCCATGGCGCCGATGCGGTCGGGGCGACCGTTCCAGGCCACAGCTTGGGTCTTACACCAACGGATCCCAAAGTGGATGTCGGCCAGAGAGGCCGGGTACGGTCCTTCCGGCGGCACGCGAAAATCCAGCGCGACCACGATCACACCCATCTTGGCCATCGCTTTGTTTGCTGCTTCGCCGTTCATGCGAGTGCCCCTAACCCAGGCCCCGCCGTGCAGTTCAATCATTATCGGGAACGGCCCTTTGCCGATAGGCTTGAATACCCGCGCCAAAAAGTGTGTTTCGCCGTGACGGAGATATTCCACGTCCGCGACGTCAATCTCATAGGTTTGTGTTCTAGTAGCCATTCGAGGTTCCTCTTCTTAAATTGGGTGTTAGAATTTCGGTGAATCAAGGCTACCGGCTGTGAGGCCGCTCCGTCAAGGCACAGAATTGCCTCACATACACCCTTACTAGAAGGGGTATTTTGATTCCTGAATCTTGAAGCCATGAGTTGCGTAGACCCATGCCTTTGCTCCCAACAGACAAGTTTAGATTAAGGCAATGGACTTGTTGATCGATTTCTATCGGAGCTTTATCGCCCTGCTCCCGGAAGAAATCAAGAATAATTCACATTCCGAAACACTGAGAAAGAGCCAAAACGTTTCTTGAACAACAGGAGCTCAGCACGTATATGCGTATCCGCACCCGCGTAACGATGCAAAATGGCTGCGAGTTGGTGTAAAATAAAAAACAGCAATTCGCTGCTACACCGAACCGGTGTGGTATGCATCAAATCGTACATGTTGCCTTGAATGCCGAACGGGCAAAATGCTACCATACAGCCAACATATATAAGCAAATAATTCCATGCCGCTTTTTGGCGTGTACAGATACAAAAAGGAGACCCCATGGCAGAGAAAGACACTGCTTTAATGGCCCACTTGATGCGGCGCGCAGGGTTCGGAGCCCAATACGATGAGTTGGAAAGGCGCGAGGCCAAGGGTTATGAGGCCACCGTTGAGGACCTTCTTAACCCCACTGACGAGACTAATGGTATGGACCTGGACCTGGCGGAACGTTATTTCATCGAATGGAACCACTTCATCCGGTGCGTACCCGAATACATTGCTTTCCGCATGGTCAACTCAGCTAATCAGTTGGAAGAGAAGATGGTCCTCTTCTGGCATGGCATACTCTGCACCGCAGACAGCAAGACTCAAAGCTATGTCGCCTCCTACACGGAACTGGAGATGCTCCGCAAATGCGGCATGGGGAGCTTCAAAAACCTTCTCTTAGAGATTTCCAAAGACCCGGCCATGGTGTACTTCCTGGATAACTGCCTCAGCCACAAAGACGCGATTAACGAGAACTACGGCCGGGAACTCTTGGAGTTGTTCTCCATGGGTGTGGGTATGGACGGAGAGTTCAACTACACCGAGGATGACGTCAAAGAGTGCGCTCGGGCTTTCACCGGTTGGACCATTGCCAACGGAATCCCCGCCCAACCTTATGGCCGCTACAGTTCTCAGTTTGTCTACAATCCCGATGATCACGATGACGGTGAAAAAACTTTCCTGGGTCAGACCGGCAATTTTAACGGCGAGGATGTAATCAACATCATCGTCAAGCAGCCAGCCACCGCCCGGTTCATCTCTCGCCATCTCTACAACTACTTCGTCGCCGACGAAGCTCAGGTACCATCCTGGATGGACACACCTCCGGTGGACATGGACACCATCAAAATGCTGGAAGACGAGTATTTCAAGTCCGGCTACGACATAAAATCTATGCTGAGGGTGTTGTTCAATTCCGACGCCTTTAAGAACGCTCGTTTCGCCCGGATTAAAGGCCCCATCGAGACCGTGATTGGCACTCTACGGTTGGTGGGGGACTGGACGGCTCCAAAACCTGGCTTCGAGTCTATATTTGAAGAAATGAAACACATGGGTCAGGAGATTCTAAATCCGCCTTCCGTTGAAGGTTGGCATACGGGCAAGGAATGGATCGACGGCGGGACGCTGTTGCGCCGGATCAATTTCATTGCCGACCATGTGGGCGATGTCAGCTACCCCGGCATACAGGAAATCGTCAAATCTCTGGCATCGGAAGGCCCGACCATATCCCCGGATAACCTGGTAAACGGCTGCCTCCGATTGTTGGGGCACTACGAGTTGGCCGAAGAGAACCTCCAGGCACTTCTTGACCAAGCCCGGCAAACCGGCGACTTGCCTACAGATAATCGGGAGTTTCCCCAGCACGTTGCCAAAATGCTTCAAATGATTGTAGCCACCAAAGAGTATCTTTATGCCTAGCCCGTGATTCGGGCAGCGAAAACATACCGGACGCGAGACTTAAGCCGGAACCTCAAACAAGAATGTCCAATTTGGGAGGAAGCGAATAATGACCACCAACAAGAAAGACCCGGTGCTGGTAATACTTCAGATGACGGGGGCCTACGACGCAGTAAATACCTTCATCCCTTACAGCGACCCCCACTACCCTGACTACCGGCCCACTTTGCAAATTAAGCCGGAAGATGTCTTGGCCGTGGACGACAAGGTCGGGTTTCACCCAGCCATGAGCCCCATCAAAGACATGTATGACCAAGGTAAGGTCGCCGTCCTACAGGGCATTGGCTATCCTAATCCAATCCGCTCTCACTTCCGGTCCTTGGATATCTGGCATACCGCCGAGCCCGAAAAGATGATAATCGACGGGTGGCTGGGCCGGGCCATCAAAGATATCGACCCAAACAAAGAGAATATCCTGACCGCCGTCAACTTTGGCCGCGGCCTTCCCAGAGCACTGGCCGCCCCCGGAGTGTCTGTAGCCTCGGTCGGCGACTTGAGCAACTACGGAGTCCTGACAGGAATCGAGGGGCATGAGGATCGTAGCGAAGCCCTGGACATCTTCGCCCGGATGTATGCGCCCATGATTGGCTCCGGCGCGGTTAGCGACTACCTTTCCCAGACCGGCTTGGACGCTCTGAAAGGAGCAGACATTCTCAGCGCTGCGCCCGACAACTACTCCTCCAGCGTGGAGTACGGTGGTAGCCCCTTCGCCCAGTGGTTGAAGAACATATCTCAGGTACATCTGTCTGAGTTCGGAACCCGCGTCTTCTACACGGGCGTGAATCCAGGAACTTTCGACACTCACGCCAATCAGAACGTCAACCTCCCCAAACTTTGGGGCGATGTTACCAATGCGATCGCCGACTTCTACGAGGACTTGAAAGAGCACAACGCCAACGAAGAAGTCGTTATGCTGCTGTTCACGGAGTTTGGCCGACGGGTGCAAGAGAACGGCTCCGGCACCGACCACGGCTCCGGCGGAGTCGCCTTTGTTATCGGCGACGCCGTGAAGGGTGGCCTTTACGGTGAGTATCCTTCCCTAGAGCCGAGCAAGCTGGACTCCGGCGATTTGCAGTGGAACAACGACTTCCGTAGCTCCTATGCGACAATTCTGGAGGACTGGATGGGCTTGGATGCCAATCCTATTCTCGGCGGGACCTACGAGAAGTTCGACTTCATAAACAAATAAAGGACATCAACAAGTTTTAGCAACTAATCTTTCACGCCAGGCCGTCAATCAGATAGCCTGGCGTGAAAGATATTTAAGTCGTGAAAGAATTTAAGTGAGGAAGCATGGTCACCGAGATTGCGCCTGTTACGTTTCAATATAGCCACACCATCGGACGCCAGGAAGTCCGCAGCGGTACCGGGTTCTTCTATCCCGTAGCGATAACCCGGGACGAAGATAACAATCTGTACGTGCTGAACCGCGGCTCGGAGACCCCTGCGTTCTTCCCCTGCAAACGTGTCACCGTCTTCACCGTTGATGAAGAACTGGTCCGGGAGTTCGGCCACAAAGTTCCTCCGGAAGATGCGAACCCTTCCGCTCCCGACGGCAGCCTCATGTGGCCCACGGCCATCGCTCTGGACTCCCAAGGCATCGCCTACGTAGCCGACGAGTGGCTCAACCGGATTTCTGTATTTAATAAAGACGGAGACTGTGTCAAAACGTGGGGGAAGGTGGGCAGCGGAGAAGGAGAGTTCGACCGGCCATCGGGTTTGGCTTTTGATGCCAACGACAACCTATATATGGTGGATAGCTTGAATCACCGGATTCAGGTGTTCACCAAAGACGGGATGTTCCTGTCTACCTGGGGTCAAAAAGGCACCGGAGATGGGGAGTTTGACCACCCTTGGGGCATAGAAATTGACAAGAAGGGCGATGTATACATCGCCGACTGGCGCAATGACCGCATCCAAAAATTCACCGCCGACGGACAATTCTTAATGAAGTTCGGCTCCTCCGGACAAGGCGACGGTGAGTTCTTCAGGCCAACGAGCATCGCCGTTGATAACGATGGAATCATCTACGTTACCGACTTCAAGAACGACCGCCTCCAGGTGTTTGACGCCGACGGCGGGTTTGTCACCAAGCTTTTGGGTGAGGCAACCCTGTCCAAATGGGGCCGACAACGGGTGGAGTTAGAACCCGCAATGGTGCGGGGCAGGGAGATGGCCCAAGGTCTGGAAGAGAGGGAGAGGCAATTTCAGGGGCCAATCGCAGTGGAAGTTGATGATGATGGCCGAGTATTTGTGGTGGAAACCGCCCGCCAACGGGTTCAAGTTTTCCGCAAGCAGTCTGCTATTTTCTCCGGTGGACCCCTGTAAATAAGACTAGTCTGTAGCTGGGTAGTGGACGCTAAGTGGCTACCCAGCAATACCAAAATACACATGTTGAGCGGTGCGAATCGAACCTCAGATACACGCATCCCTGATGGCTTGGGAGATGGCTGCTAACCGTGGATTGTTGGTTTCGCTGGCCCGGTATCCGTTGGTGATGTACCCCACCGCCAAACCCGAATCGAAGTCCGCCCAACCGATTGAGGTACCGGCTCCCCCATGACCAAAGCTGTTGATTGGATCTTCGCTTGGTTTGCCCATCCGCTCATCGCCTAATGCAAGACCGAAAGACCGCTGGGCAAACAGGCCCAGACTGGCATCCACACCTTCGACTCGTAGGCTGGTTGCTTCTTTAACAGTTCCCTCGCCGAATATACGCGTGCCGTCCAGTGCGCCCTTCCTTTCCATCATGGCATAGAACCGGGCCAGGTCACCGGCAGACGCTATACCGCAAGCTCCGGGTACGATGGACCCATGGACTTGGGGGCGGTTGAAAATATCAACATATCCATAAACATCGGCGTCGGCTTCCATCAGGTGCATCTTGGAGACTCTGTCTTCCAGATTACTGGGCAATCCCACATAGAAATCGCCCATACCTAAGGGCCCAGTTAATTCCTGAGCCAAAAATTGGTCGAAAGAACGTCCGTCTATCCGGCGGACCAATTCCCCAATGACCCAGCCATAATTGATGGGGTGATAGGCCAGCACTTCTCCAATGGCCAGGGAAGGCACCGCTTCTTCCATGGCGCGAACAACTTTCCCCCAATCGCTCCAGTCGCTCCATGGCAGGGTTTTTGGTGTCTCGGGGAAACCGCCGCGGTGAGTAAGGATGTGGTTGATTGTCACATCCTGTTTTCCTTGCTGGCCAAACTCGGGCCAATGCTTGGTGACCAAGTCGTCCCAAGCCAATTTTCCTTGGTCTTTCAAGATATATAGGCAGGCCGCTGCGATTGGCTTGGTTGATGACATCAAAACAAACATCGTCTCATCCGAAACCGGTTGTGCCTTATCGGTGTTGGCTACTCCGCCATGTATATCCAGCACCAAGTTCCCATAGCGGTACACCGCCAACCCAGCCCCGGGATGGAGCCCATTCTCGATTTGTTGGCGAAATAGATCTTCTACTTTCCTTAATTTCGTGTGGTCCATCGACACTGAGTCAGCAGCTGTTAACGTTGCCATGATGTCATCACCTTACATTGAGGTTTTATTAGATGATTTTGGAGAATATTTCCTTGGGACAACTTGGGAGAATAGTAGCGGCGGAACGGTGGATTGTCCACAGTTTGGCGGACACAGCCGCGCTAGCGCTCAGGGTTTAGCGGAAACGTGGAATAACCTTAGAACCTATTACGCGGATCGTCTGCATAGCCGATTCCATTTCGTCCAAGGCACAACGGAACAACACGTGGGTAACCCCTAGATCTTGCACCTTCTCCAGATATGAGACGCACTCGTCCGGACCGCCTACTATGAGCGACTCGGATAGCTCCTTGGGCGGAAACCCTCTATAGCCTTGCTCGTACAACTGTTGGGCTTCCCGCTGGGCTGTATTCAGGTTGTCGGCCAAATGAGCATCCCGCCTCAGCACAATCTCCATCTGCTGGCCGGAGCGGCCGCAATCATCCAAAGCGTTTCGGTACACGCTTATCCGTTCATTTATCAAGTCCGGGGTCCAGCCGGGGCTCATCACCCAACCGTCGGCCTTCTGGGCAGTGCGGAGGATGGCCGGTTCAGCTTCGGCGGCGATCCACATGGGCATTGGCTGGGCCACCGGCTTGGGGTTAATCGACACCCCTTGGTTGATGTTGTAATGCTTCCCCGTGTAGGTCACCTCGTCACGGCTCCATAGCAAGCGCATGATATCGAATGTCTCAACGAACCTGGATACACGTTTTCTTTGAGGCGTTTCCATGGCTACGTGGACCTCGGGTTGGTGGCCCAACCCGCTAATCACTCGGGTCCGCCCACCGCTTATCACATCCAGAGTCGCTATCTGTTCGGCCAAAACAATGGGGTTGTAAAAGGGCAGGAGGAACAACGGCAGCAGTTGCATTTCGCCGCTGTGGGCTGTCAGACGGGACATGGTGGGTAGAACCTGAAGGTAATGGTTTTGGGTCAGGTGGTGGTCTCCCAAGGATACGGAGTCGAAACCGAGTTGCGCCATCAACTCTACTTGCTCAATCAGGTTTTTCATCAACTCTTGGCTGTCGCGGTCTGTAGAGTAACCGCTGGTCAACGACATGCCGATTTTCATTACTCAAATCCTTGTTCTGGTGTATTGAATGCGTCTCACCGGCGCAAGCCGGTGCTCAGGAACTGATCTAGGTGAAGGCCCATTCTGGTTTCCGGCCTATAAAGTTTAATCCATCACCAACACGCATTTGCCGGTCGTGGCTGTGTCAAAATTGCGGAAGGCCTCCACCGCTTGGTCCAATGTGTACCGATGGGTGATGTGCTTGTCCAAGGGTACCTGAGCCTCCACCATGAACCGGGCGATCTCTATCAGCTCGGATTTGCTGAACGTCCAAGACCCGAATATTGTAACTACTTTGAAAATTACGTCACGGTTGAAGTCGATGCTTGCCGGACCGCCTAGCCCCACGTAACAGCAGCGGCCAAAGGTGCGCAGGCATTGTAAAACCTGGCCGCGGGCTACGGCATTGCCCGATGTCTCCAGTGAGGCAGTCGCTCCCATCCCGCCGGTCAAGACTTGGATGCCTTTGACCGGGTCGGTTTCTTGGCTGTTTATCACGTGGTCGGCACCCAACTCCAAGGCCAAATCCAATCGCTCTGGCATCACATCCACGGCAATGACCCTGGCGCCCATGGCCTTGGCGGACAGAGTACCGCTCAATCCCACGGGTCCTTGCCCAAAGACGGCCACGGTATCCTGGCCGGAGACATCCATCTTCTTTAAGCCATTCCAAGCGGTGCCGGTGCCACAGGAAATAGCAGCGCCTTCTTCAAAGGAGAGTTCATCCGGAAGATGCACCAGCGTTCTGGATGGCACCAATATGTAGTCGGCATTGGCTCCGTGCCCGGTGCCGCCTCCGTAGGTGATGTGGCCGGTGGGGCAAAGTTGCTCGTAACCCATTGAGCAAATCTCGCAGATTCCGCAGCCAGCATAGTGGTGGACCATGACCCTGTCACCGATCTTCAGGCCTGGAGGCGCTCCGGCCCCCAAATCCTCAACCACGCCACAGGGCTCATGACCCGTGATATAGTCCGTCGGCCCGGGAGCGCGGTAGCGGTGCATGTCGGAGCCGCAAAGACCGGAAGCCCGTACCTTGATCAAGGCATCACCCGGTCCGGCCTGTGGGTCAGGAAATTCTTGAATCTCCGCCTGTCGGTTTCCGTTGAAAACTACTCCTCGCATGGTCCTGCTCCTTACTAACGCTGGTTCACTTGAAAGCGGGAACGACCCGGTCCATCATCAACCGAAGTGAGTTCATTTGTAATTCATGAGGTATCTGTCGGCCAAAGTTAATCTCGAAAACCACCTGGTTCAGATGAAGCTCTTCCCGCAGGCCGAGCAATCGTTCCACCACATACTCCGGTGTGCCAAAAACTACCTTGTCTCGAATCCAGTCGTCGTAGGTCATGCTGAGAATATGGTCCGACTCGGCTTGCCAGTCTCCGGTGGTGCCGGTGCGGCTTGCGCTGGCGGCCACCCGCTGGCCCAAGTTACTGATGGAACTCACGGTACTCGCCATGGGTTCGTTGTAGGCCTTCTCGGCAGTTTCGGCCACATAGATGGGTATTCTCAGACCTATCTCTCCTTCGCCGGGATGTCCCGCCTTCTTCCACGCTGCCCTGTAACTTTCTATCGAAGGCGCTAGTTCGGACATGGCAAACACCCGGGAGGGGTTGATAAATATGGGATAGCCCATGCGCCCGATGATGGGAAAGGTTTCCTGGGATGTTATCCCCACGCGAATAGGCGGGTGAGGTTGCTGGAAAGGCTTGGGCCTTACGGATACGTCGCGGCAATTGTAATGCTCTCCTTCAAAGGAGAATTGCTCCGTGGTCCACGCCTTGAGAATGATTTCCAGGTACTCTTCGAACCGCCCTCTGCTTTCCGGAAAAGGTGAATTGAAAGCGTCGTGATGTTCGGGGAAAGTCCCGCGGCCAATCCCAAACTCAACCCTGCCCTGGCTGATGTGATCAAGGGTCGCGATTTCCTCGGCGATGCGAATCGGGTTCCCCAACGGCAATAAGACGACGGCAAAGCCAATTCGCATCCGTTGTGTTCTAGCAGCGACGGCCGTGGCGACGGTGACCGGAGCGGACAATACGCTAAAGGGGATGAAGTGGTACTCGGACAGCCACACCGAGTCCACTCCCATGCTCTCCGCTTCGTCCACGATGGAAAACCCTCGTTGAAACGCCTGCTGGTCGGTTGCGTTATCCTGCCTTACAAATTCCAGGAACAGCCCAAATTCCATATCCCCTCCTAGACTCTGGCGGGACGGGCGGCTTAAAGCACGAGAACGTCAAAGCCGCCACACCCTGTTTGAGCTTCTAGCGAATCAAGTCCTCGGCCATCTTCTCCAGTTGGTCGCCCATCTCTTTTTCGGTATCGCAATGAGTCGCCCACACTGATACCCTCTCCGCCCCGGCGCTCAAGTAGCTGTCTATCTGGGCTCGGGTGGTCTCCGGGGGTTGGCCGAACACCGAGATTGTCAGCGACGCCGGGTCCCTTCCCCGTTCAGCAGCCAAGGTGTCTAGAATCTTGCGGCCTTCCTCAATCTGGCTGGGTGTTGCTCGGGTTGGGAGCCAACCATCACCAAATCTAGCCACCCGCTGAAGAACATTAGCGGCGTTCCCGCCTAACAATATCGGCGGATGAGGCTTCTGAGCGGGTTTGGGATAACAGTAAACCGGCGGGAAGTCGTAGTAACGTCCATGGAACTCCGCTTCATCCTTGGTCCACAGTTCTTTCAGGGCCGCAACAGCTTCTCTCGCCTGGGTCCACCGGTGGTCGAAGTCGCCGCCCATCATGGTGGTCTCTTCGCGGTTCCAGCCGGTGCCGATGCCGAAGATAAATCTGCCCTTACTGTGTTGGTCCAAGACCGCAATCATCTTGGCCAGAATCAAGGGATTGCGCTCGGTGATTAAGGTGATTCCAGTTGCGAGTTTAATCTTGGTGGTGACGGCACTTGCCATTGCCAGGGAGATGTAGGGTTCGGAAAAGTGACCGTAGGTCCAAGGAATCTCGCCGCCCGTCGCGGGAAATGGGCTCTCGCTATGGACTGGCAGTATCGGGTGCTCGTGGTACCAGATCGAATCGAATCCCAGGTCCTCAGCCTTTTTAGCTATAAAAGCCGGATCGAGGGTATACGCAGGCAAGGGCACTACTAATCCAACCGACATTTCAAGTCTCCTTACTTATTTAATTTCCGCATTAAATCTAATTTAACGGCTAATCTGGCGCAGGAATATCCTAGTCTCGAAAGCCCATACAGTCTAGCACACACAAAATTCGCCTACTCTCGTCCGCTGGCGAAGCAACCTCTTTCCTGTATTTTAGATCGCCCTATAGATTTTGAGGGCTAGCACCAACTTTCAGT
>DCAE01000058.1:0-218 GCA_002311385.1 Dehalococcoidia bacterium UBA1141
TACCGTGAAGTCGTGCTCGACTTTCTACAGCAGATTTTGTGGAGGGATCCTATAAGCGAAACGGTCTTAATAACAGGCCAACCCCAGAGAGGATACCTACCTTCGATGGGTATTTAGTGTAATTAACCGGGTACCTCTGGTTCGATATAATCTTCAGGAATTGAAATAGAAGAAGTGATAACCTATCAGACTCTGTTAACTAATAGGACGTAAAACGA
>DCAE01000058.1:446-1323 GCA_002311385.1 Dehalococcoidia bacterium UBA1141
CTGGGTCTGACCGCGACCAGCCTGCCTTCCCTAAGGGGATTTCTTTCCGGCTCCTCTTGAACTCCGCGCCTCCTTCGAGATTGGGGACGCGCGTACATTTTTGGCCTGAGACAAAATCTCTACCCCTTCGGCACCACCGATGTCCCTTCCGAGGCTACAACTGAATTAGTCTCATATATTTCGGCTTGGCATACCAATTGGGATAAGCCCAGAGCCACCGGTCAGCAACAGGAAGTACTCGTTGACGAACTTATTAAACGCGCCACGGATAGTTATGCGCAGGAAGATCTGACCCTTTCATTAGCTGTCGATACTTACATTGCGGCAAATCAATTGTATGATTTGGTGCGAGAGAACTATGTCTATCGACTCATGGAATCCGAGTCTAATTTAGGATTAAACCCGGAAGGCGTGGGTAGCCCTTGCGATCTGCCTTAAGAAGAGGACATTCCCGAAGATGCTATTCCAGAGTAGTTATTCTTGAAAATGGAGTGCTTCGTACTAGACGTTACTGAACAGAACTTGGACATCATCAGGTCATTTTCAGAGGACTTCTGGTTGAACTCTGGACAAATCGGACTGTTATCACCTGTGCCAGACACCCTTGCTTCGGCTTTGAGATGGATTGGTGATTGGCATGTACGGTGGGATGAATCTGTTCTGTCCGTGGATGAAATGGAAGAATTGACGCAAGAACTGGATGCTTTCATGGCATCGAACGCAGACGAGTTTTCTCGGATGGAAAGTCCGATGGGCTATTTGCTACTTATATACGACAATATGCATTTCACAGTAGGGGCTATGCGCAATAACACGATCAATCGGAGTATCGGACTAACCAGCAATTGGGATACCGAAATAAGCCAGTTACCGTCGC
>DCAE01000058.1:1431-3751 GCA_002311385.1 Dehalococcoidia bacterium UBA1141
CAGCTTACTGTTATGAGGAAGCTAACGGAAGAAACATGGTTTAGGGGTTTTATTCGGAATTAGACTGGAGGTATCCCAGAGTCTTTATCAAGCGCGCAGGCCAATCGCTCTTAGCACAGAGCCAAATCATGGAGTACATCAGCAACTGTTGAGCCCATGGTTGGAGTTCGACTCTAGTCAGGCCCCCCAAACGGTAGCCGCTGGAAGTGCGGTTCGCGAACCAGGCCGCCCGGAGTCTGGGTCAGGGGATGGTGCCCGCCTTCCTTTGGCAGATCAAAGGCTATCACAAAAACTTGGGACGAAAGCACATCGAGGCGTTGGCTCTGGCAATGCTTTTTCCAAACCCGGAAAACATCGAAAGACCCTTCTGCCACACGAGTGGACCGCTCTCGGCACCTGCGTCGACCCGATTGAGGTTAATGGATACTTGTGATTTCTTGAATCCAAAAGGCATCAAGTACTTCGGCACCCTCAAGAGGTCCACCATGAAATCACCTCCTGCATTGATGACATGCACGGCGCAAATGACAAGGACCCGGGTTTCCCCGGGTCCTTGTCCTCACGGTGCTGTACTTACTTTTTGCACTGGTCGCACCAGATCTGGTCCCATTGTATATACGAGCTCCGGCCAGTGGGGTCGATGAAGTTCTGTATCTTGGTGTTTATCGGCCATGCTACGGTCGGGTGGTACCCGAAGGCCCAAGAGTTATCCTCCATCAGATGAGCGTTGGCTTGAGCCACCAGCTCCTTGCGCTTCAGGAAGTCCGTCTCCGTGTTTATCTGCGCCCAGAGAGGTTCGGCGTCCGGATTAAAGTAGAATGTTCTCTCTGTGTGCGAGGTGCTATTCTCCCTGAAGGCCGCAGCCGAAGCGTCTGCGTCCGGGAAGGGGAAGCCGACGGCTTGTATTGCGAAGTCGTATTCTCCCGCCCTGTAGAGGTCATAGCCAGCCGTGCTCTCCAGAGACCTGGTAGTGAGTTCCCAGCCGAAAGTCTGTTGGAACTGGGACTTCACTATCTGCATCATGTCGCAGTACTCGATTACCATGCGGCAGGAGAACTCCAGTTTTGTCCCTGGACCAGCGCCCGCCGCCAAAGCTAGAGCCTGGGCCTCTGCTATGTCGTCCGGGTGCTTCTCCCCGTTCAGTTCACGCATGCCGGGCATCTGCGCGGCTTCCTCGCAGGTGAAACTCCACGCAAAGCCGCAGGGTATGGGCGTCCCCATTTTGTTTTTCCCGGCGGAGAGGGTCGCGATTAAGGGTTGCCTGTGTAAGGCCAAGTTGACGGCCTTTCTAACGCGGGGGTCATCGAAGGGCCACTTTTCAGCGTTCATCATTACGCCCATCGAGAAGGGTGGGGCGACCGCAAAGGCGAGCCTTAACTTGTCGTCGCCCATCTCTTCCTGAAGTCTAACCAAATCGGGAACAGTCAGGTTGCTGAGGTAATCGCTACTCATCATCACTTGCTCGGTCTTGTAAGCGGCGACGATGGTGCCTGCTTCGAAGATTGGGTAGTGACGTACGCCGTCCAGGTAGGGACGCCCTTCTATGTGATAGTTCGGGTTCCTCTCCACCACGGTGACGATGTCCTTGTCGTATTCAACGAACATGAAGGGTCCAGTGCCTACCATGGTCCCTTCATTGGGGACCTTGAAAGTGCCGTGCTCGGCGACCGCATCCTTGGAGATTACCGGGAAGCGGAAGGCGCCGAACGCGACCAGGAAGGCGCTGGTGGGGAAGTTCACGTTAATCGCCAGGGTATTCGCGTCCACTGCCTCCCAGTCCTTCAGGTATGTGGAGACCGTTTGCGAATCGGAAAGAGTACGGCCCGCGATCTCCTCCCTTACCTCGGTGAACTCGATGTCATCGGGCGTGAAGGCGGTCGTGAGCGTGAAGAGGACGTCCTCCATTTCCAGTGGCGTTCCATCGTGGAACACCAAGTTGTCCCGAAGCTTAAAGCTGTAGGTAAGGCCATCCTCGGAGATGGACCAGCTCTCAGCGACGCCGCCCCTGAGGTCCAACCCTTCACGGGTATCCGGGTCGAACTCCACGATCTGGTTGAAGATAGAGCCTATGTGGGCCATGGTGTTATCCGCGTTGTTCCCACCGTAATATGTATCCGAGCCCGGAGACTCGAAAGCCTGCATATTTACCCAGCCTCCCCGCTTGGGGTCATCACTGATCCCCGGTATCGCGGCTTTGGCAATCGGCCGAGGCGTCGCGGTTGGGACTCCTGCGGAGCTAGATGAGGACTGCGCGGGAGCGGATTTTTCCGCTTTCGATGGTACCGCGGTGGGTGCTGCCGCAGCCTTGGAGGCTGGAGCC
>DCAE01000058.1:3903-7784 GCA_002311385.1 Dehalococcoidia bacterium UBA1141
CTTGTAACGGTAGCCGTTCTAACCACACTTAGCAATGGATACCAACCGGCCGCTAGCGTCCCTAAGCCTCCCGATCGCCAATGGCCCTCGAATACCTGGCCTACTGGGTCCCCCTGAGTCTTGGGTCCAAGACGTCACGGAGGGAGTCCCCCATGACGTTCCAGGAAAAGACGAGGATGGCGATAGCAAGCCCCGGTATCACCGCCAGAAAGGGTGAAATACCTATGTAGTTTTTAGTAGCGCCCCTGAGCATCCCGCCCCAGGAGGGTACGTCGGGCCCAACCCCCAAGCCCAAAAAACTGAGAGAAGCCTCGGCAATAACTGCAACGCCCATCAAGAATGTGAACGTGACGATGAAGATCGCCATTACGTTGGGAATCATGTGTCGAAACATTATGCGTAAGTGGCCCGCCCCAACCGCACGGGCCGCCAATACGTAGTCAGTCTCATTTATGGCCAGCGCCTGAGAGCGAATGATCCTTGCTGTGCTTGGTATGAAGATGATTGATAATGAGATAATCACGTTATTTATAGAAGACCCCAAGGCCGCCATCAGCGCCAATGCCAGGACAAGGGCGGGGAAGGCGATCATGGCGTCGATCAACCTCTGGATCACCAGATCGTATAGCCCGCCGAAGTAGCCACTGGAAACACCGATTACCATTCCCAAAGTGCACCCTACCAGGGCGCTGATTAGGCCTACCTTAATTGATATGCGGGCGCCCGTTACGATGCGGCTGAAAACGTCCCTGCCCAAAGTATCTCCGCCAAAATACATTTCACTGCTGGGCGCGGCATACAATTTTTCATGATCGGTGAAGTAGGGATCGTGGGTCGTTATCATCGGGGCGAATATGGCCACAATCAAGATAAACAGCGCCATAGTTGCCCCAAAGGCACCCAATGGTTTTGTTCTGTAGAAGTTGAAGATGTGCGTCCTGAGACCCCGTTTGGGCCGCAACCCTGCTAAGGCCTGCTCCTGCACCCGTTTCAATTCTGGCTGGAGGCTCATATTTCATACTCTCCAAACGGTTTGGATCCCCATGTTCAGGTGTACCTGATGCGGGGGTTCAGCATTCCATAGATCATGTCCACAAGCAGGTTGATTATCAGAACAAGGAATGTGATCACGACGACAATGCCTTGCACCATGGGGAAGTCACGGTGGTTAATCCCACCGATGAGCAGTTGGCCCATGCCAGGCACGTTGAATATAGTCTCAATCAAGACTGTGCCGCCCATGAGGCGCCCGAACTCGTAACCGGCGACGGTGACCACCGGGAGCAAAGCGTTCTTGAGAACGTGCCGCCAAATGACTACCCTTTCACTCAGCCCCTTGGAGCGGGCGGTTCGGACGTAGTCTTCTCTGATCACTTCCAAGGCGGCCGACCGGGTTACCCGGGCCACAAAGGCCATGTGGGTGATGGCTAAAGCGAAGGCAGGGAACACGAGCTGCTGAAGGTTGGTCCACGGGTCATCCCAGAAATCTGTGTAGCCCAAAGGAGGTAGCCAGTCGAATACGTTGGCCAAGAAGAACACCATGAGGATGCCTATCCAGAAGTTGGGGATGGCTATTCCGCCGATGGTTATGATCCTTCCAATATAGTCGGGCAAGGAGTCCTGTTTGATGGCGGATAAGACTCCTAATGGGATAGCAACTACCCCAGCCATCAGAAGTGCCAACACCGTCAACTCGAAGGTTATGGGGAAGCGGTCCTTGATGTCATCCCAGATCGGCTGGTCGTAGAAGAAGGAGGTGCCGAAATCAAGCCTGCCTAGGCCCCAGAGCCAATCGACATACTGCACCACAAGCGGACGGTCGGTGCCCAATTTCGCCTTCAATCGATCAACGTCTTCTTGAGTGAAGGCCTTTTCCGTCTGCGCTCCCCCCGACAGCATCGCCACGGCGGGGTCGCCAGGCACCACACGGAGAATCAGGAACACCACGGTAAATACCAGCAACATCGTTGGTATGAAGAGCATGAGACGCTTGATCAAATAGATCTGCATAACCAGACTCCTTGCCTTTTATCGCTGGTAGAAATTACTTATTGGATTGCAAGATTCCCAATCGTGAGGAAACTATCACAGGCTCAAATCCGCCCGTAACAGGGTTGGTACCATAAGCCATGACCATCCCTAGCCCACCAATGTCCTCTCCAGATTTGTCGCCATCCATCAAGATAAACGTCAGGGCGCTCCAGATGGAATAACAAGGGCACCTGAAGCTGGTTAGCGAGAGGTGACACCAAATTTCGTTGGATTATACCGTGGATTCCTCTAACGGCATAGTGTAGATCTGTAGGTTTTTGCGTTCACCGCCTCAACACGATGCGCTTAAGAAATCGTCTCAACCCTCTGATCTCTGTCTGGAACTCAACTATGTTGCGGCGCGGGGCTTGGTGAAAGACCTCACTTCCGCATGAATTAGGTGCAGACGATGCGGCGATGGAGATTTCGCGTCGCAGGTCGTTTAAGTCCAATTCCAAGGGCCACTGCTTTTTACAGGTATGGCAATAGAGGTCGTTTGCCTTTGGGCGATACTCCATGCCCCTAGGTTCGCCTCTGGCCTTTCCACAACAAGGGCACTTTCCTTGTCTGTATCTTTCTGAAGCGAGTTCAAATGTGGGAGGACCACCGGCTATCTCAGACATTTTCGATACCCCCGCATAACTAAATCTAGTGATGTCCGGACTCAAGGAAAATCATTGTGATTGGTCTGTATCTGTCTGAACTCTTACCGTGGCAACTCCGTGAAACCCATTGTACCGGCGTTGGGAATCAAAGTTCTACTAACTAAAAGTGCACTCGTTTCCGGTGAAAGAAGTACCTAGAGCCTTCAGTTGGGTCCTCGTATCCAAAAATGGCATTACCTTGGGATATCTTCTGAATTAGAGATGTTAGGGAACGAACAAGTACCAGTTCGAGATACGAATTAGTTAAGTCGGCCAGGGCGCTAATGGAGGGAATAATGCGTAATCCACAGTTCACGCAAACCGTATGTAAAGAGAGCAGACATAGACATAGCCCAAAAGAATATGGAGGGGCGTTCAAATACTCTCCCCAGTACTGTAATGCTGGCGGGGCGGTACCTAGATTCCTAATCAAGATCGAGAGCTCTGCGCGCCGGTGCGGCAACAAAACTTCGTATCTTGACTTCTATATTGTTCTTGGTGCGATAGGATCAGAATCGATCAAATGTGGTCATCATCGATTAATATTTCGTTGGCTGCTCAGAGCGGACCCTCCCTTTTCATTCCACCGATTTTCTGATCCTATCGCCCAGCCGGTGAATGAAGTTGGGTCATTTGAGGTGGATCCGGTTTTTCGGACAGGTGGTTAAGTGAGAGTTCTGCTCCTAAAATGACCTACAGCGGTTGCTGTCGTGAGGAGGAGTGCGACATGTCAAAGGTACGAAGGAAGTATAGCTCAGCGTTCAAGGCCAAGGTGGCTCTCGAGGCGGTAAAATGGGAGGGGACGGTGGCCCGGCTGGCCACCAGGTACGAGGTTCACCCCTGGACAGGTCCAGGCGTGGAAGAAGGCCCTCTTGCAAGGAGCGGCGGGCATCTTCAATTGGAACCAGGAGGGCAGAAGGGCGAGGCGGCCTTGAACGCCCGGCTTTCCCAGCAGATCGGCCAGCTAAAAATTGGAGCGAGTTTCGGAATACCAAGCTGACCGATGAAATTCTAGGTCGAAGACAGCCTATGTAATAATCGCGCAGATAAAAAGATACTAGACGCGAACCCATCACATTAGCGTTCGTATCTGTTGTTGCCGAAGTGCTAGTGCGCTAGCTATTAGCACCAGACAGCCGTGTTTCAGTCCGAGTTCGACTCTCCCCCGTCTCCACCACAGACAACAATCTAGGCTACTCTGGATAT
>DCAE01000143.1:0-20674 GCA_002311385.1 Dehalococcoidia bacterium UBA1141
AGGGCTTTGTGATAGCGGCGGTGGTGGTTTCGGTGGGGTAAATCTATACCCTGCACCGGGAGTCCAAACACACCACCACCCTCATGTTTTTCTCCCTTTAAAAGTGTCCCATTATCGCTGAACGCCTACAGACGCAAAACGGGCTATGTTGCCGCCTGCGCCCTGTAGAGACCTGGTTGGAGATTTGATATTCACGTGCCCGCCAAGAGGTCCCCAACGTCACTGTACCAAGATAATAGGTCGCCTTCGGCCAAAAGTGCTACTACCACTCCCATCGATAGAAACGGCCCGAATGGTATAGCGTCTTTCCTGCCGAATTTAGTAAATAGCACCAATCCTACCGCTACCACGCCACCTACGACTATCGCCAACCACAGTGCTAACAGCGCACCGGGATAACCGACCAAGAGGCCAATCACACCTCCTAGCTTAACATCTCCCATGCCCAGGCCAGAGGGATAAATTAGGGCTATCACCAAGAAAAACATGGAAGCGCCAAGGCCGCTGAGGACGGAGTTAATTACGGTGCCTCCAAGATTGTCGTTACCCAGGAAAGTCCTGGAGATTCCCATCTCGGTCCAAAATGGCGACAGTATCAAAAGCACTACCAGGCTAGGGAGGATTATCTTATTTGGAATGATCTTGTGGTCGAGGTCTATCAATGCCACGACCAACATGAGTGAAACGCCAGCGGCTACCAGTATAAACTCGCCTTCAAGGCCGTACCGGAAGTATATTGCGGCGAACAATGCTCCCGTAAGCGCCTCAACCCCGGAAAAACGCATGGGTATCGACGCCGAACAGTAGCGGCATTTGCCGCGAATCCAGATGTAGCTCAATATGGGTACTAGGTCTTTGTGGGCAAGCGGCGTATCACAGGACTCGCAAAACGACCTGGGTGTGACGATGGACCTACCTGCTGGCAACCTATCGGCCACCAAGTTCAGGAAACTGCCAACGGATGCGCCAATTATGAAGGTGAGGACCGCCAGCACTAGGTCAGCCAGCATTAATCTATGCTTCCCGCAGGATGAGCCCGATATTGACTACCAAATCCTGCACCGGGAAATCATCCGGGGCGTCAAGCACCATAGGCAACTCCGCAGATAATCGGCCCAAACCAGTAGCTACTCTGGCTCCGATTTCCGGGTCACGCCTCATGGGTGAGCCACAAACGAACAGAGGAGCATCCTCCGACAATGGTCCTTCCGACGATGATGTGTTGAACGTGTTAATCGTGCGCCCAACCACCTCTGTAAGCCTGTCGCCCAGAACAGTGTCTTCCACCAGCTCGGCCCTCCCCAGAAAATGCTCTGGTGTTCCACTGGGATAGCATCTTTTACTACTATCACGTCGCACCCGTCGGGCGCAGTCCAGGCTACCACCGCCTCGGTTGCGTTACACACTCTGGCCAATGCGAAGGCCCGGGGTTCCAGAACCCGAAGATTTATCTGAGCTTGTTGAGCCGTATCGGTTAGCGATGAGATGGACCTTCTGCTGGTTCCCATCACCAGCCACCGGGTTCGGTCCAGACGGTCGGCAAGCTGAAGCCAGCTGAGGTGATAAGTATCGGTGGAGACTCGCATGCTCGTGCTGGCCTCTTGAGGGATGATGACCTTTGGGTCCAGCCCTTGGGCCTTGGGGAAATCCATGAGTTTTAACCGGTTTTGAAATCCGGGGACACCGCCAATGGCCCGGCGAAAGTCTCCTTCCATCTCCGGCAGAACTCCCTGTAGCAGGGTGGCAACACGGGCGGTATTGCTCACCTGACCCTCCCGGAAAAAGCGCGGATTGGCCAGGAGAACCCGGTAATCCAGAACTTCCAGACCTTGGCAGGAGAGCAGCTTTATCACACCGTGCTCAATGGTGATGGAGGTTACCAGCTTGTTCCTGTTAGCGAAAAAGCTCGTCATTGACCCACCTGTGTTGATCCATCATCGTAAAACACTGAAAGCTCCAAGGTCATGACCCATTCGGGCCGGTCTTCCACAGGTCTTATCAATTCCAACACTTGGACCGCCGCCGTCGGGAACTCCTGCAAAAGCTCCAGGGTTCCAACCAAAGAATTCTGAGGGCCTTGAACTATTATGCTATAACGTATGGTCGGGTAGTCCTGTTCCCCGATGGGAGTGAGCGTTTCTTCCGTCGCATAATTATTCAAGGGTATATTCTGAGAGGACACATATTTTAGCAGTACGTCACCAAACTGCAGAGCCAAGTCTCTGGAAGGTAGGACTACGGTGGTCTGGTCTGCTTGGAGTTCTGCCAACTGCGCTTGCAAAGTGGCTCGCTCGTCGTTTTGAGTAAAAGCGTTGATGTCGCTCCGGACGGCAGCAATCTTTTGATCCAGCACGCCTTCCGCATCACTGGACTCGTTGACCTGCTGGCTGAGCATATACCAGAAGACAACCACCACCAACAGGGCGACCACCACCGCAGTCTCAATACGAAGATAGGGCCTTATCTTCTCTAAAGATGGGAACTGGGTCATTGGCTGACCCGGAATGTGGCTGTGAAGATTGGCGGGTCGCTTCCCTCAGCCCAAAGGATGCTTTGAAAGTTCAGCAATTCGGAAATGCTGCTGAGTTGGGATGGAAGGCTTGATTTGGCGCCTTCTCCCCTGGCTACGCCCCCTACCAGCAGACCCGCACTGGATGTTTCGGCGGAAACCGATTCAAAAACAATCCCGGCGCTTTGGGCTAGATACAACCCCTAAGACGATGCCCAGAGCACCAAGGATCAACGGGGAGACGTACCACTTGCTGGCTAAACGCCACAATGGGAGAAACCTAGACATTTTGCAACCTAGAGTAATTCTTTGCCGTCGACCAAGGCCGGTGGCTTGTCGGATTTCGCCCCTGGCTTACGTACAATAATGGGGCGTCCGATGCTAAAAGGCATGTTACGCAGGCACATTGTTAGTGTCAACTTGGTTGGAATTACGACTGCGACGGCCTATCGGTTTGCATATTTTCAAAAATAGATTCGATCCGGGTGCGGCGGTCGGAGATTCTTAGCAAGCCGCAACATTTTCAAAACATCAAAAATGGCGTACCTTTACTTCTGTATCAATCGATGAGCAAACTTTTTGTTGGGCTGACTCATTGATAAGTATGAACGCTGGCAAGGGCAATCTCAGGGAGGAAGACAATCATGGCCACATGGAATGACCACATCGCGGAAGAACAGGCCGATTTAATAAAGCAATCTTCTCTGTTTTTCATCGCCACCGTAGATCCAGGACTCCAGGCTGGGCCCAACGGAGAAGGAGCAATCAACATGTCGCCGAAAGGCGGGGTTCCATTGATTGTCGTGGGGCCAAATAAGGTTGCCTACCTGGATTATACGGGCAGCGGCAACGAGACGGCCAGGCATACCGGAAATGGTAGCCCCACCACGATTATGGTCTGTTCCTTTGAGGAAGAGAATGCCGGAATCGTCCGCTTATTTGGCCACGGCACGGCGGTCCCATTCGAGGAGTCATCCCTTGCGAAAAAGGTGTTGGAGCATCAAGCCACCGATCTAAATCTTCCCCAACGGCAGGTGATCGAGATTGATGTCGCCAAAACATCAACCAGTTGTGGGTACGGCGTTCCAATCATGGAGTTCGTGCGTGAACGTAGCTCTAGTCATCGCGGGCGGCGTTTCAAAGCCAGTTAACGGCCTGACTTTCTCCTGACTTTCTATTGATGACTCACTATTGGGTGAGTCGCCGTTGGGTAACTCGCCGCTAATTGATGGGTGGGGAATGGCTGGGGATAGAGGATTCGAACCTCTGCTTCCTGAGCCAGAGTCAGGCGTCCTACCACTGGACTAATCCCCATTGAGAAGCGGGTATGAAGGCGCGGACCCTGATCTGCATGCGCTAAAGGGCGAGAAATAAGGGGTCAGCTAGATAATAGTAGTAATGGGCCCAATGACTGTCAAGGCCCAGGCACCCATTCAGCTTGACAACATTTCGCTTTTGGCCGAGAATCGCTAAGTTACCCACGAACGCACTGGACCTATTATGCGTTCGCCCGGCAATGCCGATTCATGGTACTGGCGTCGCAAAGTCCGATGGGACTGGCGGTATCGGTCCGGCAACCCCCCGATTCAATACCAACCCAAATATTAATTGGAAATGAGGATGGCAAAATGACTACGACGATGAGCGCGAATGAATCGAAACTGAAAGTAGGCGACGTTGACGTGCAGATGTTCTCCGGCGGCACCGGACCGGGGCTTCTCTACCTCCACGGCGCTGGCGGAAACGCAGGCTGGCAGCCATTCCATGAAGAACTGGCCAAGAATTACAAGGTGTACGCACCCTCATTGCCTGGATTTGACGGCACCTCCAGGCCTGACTGGATTAGCTCAATCACCGATGTCGCCCACTTTGGCCACGCATTGGCGACGTCATTGGGACTGGAGCAGTACATCCTGATGGGCTCATCCATGGGAGGTTGGGTTTCTGCGGAGATGGCCGCCATGGACCGGCATCAGATAAAAGGTCTGGTGTTGATTGACCCCGTGGGTATCAAGCCCGAGAAGGGTGAGATAACTGAGATTTTCATGGTTGGTTCGGACACCCGTCTCAAGCAGCGATTCTATGACACATCCCAGGTAGCCAACTATGACCAATACACCCAAGAGCTAACCTCTGACCAAGCGAATATGCAACACTCCAATCAGGCGATGGCTTCCCGGCTATGCTGGCGGCCATATATGAACAATCCCAGCCTAAGACACTACCTTGCGGATGTCACCACACCCGCTCTGGTTATTTGGGGCAAGCAAGATGCCATTGTGCCGGCGGAGTGTGGAGAGCTCTATCAGAAAGCTTTGGCCAATGCGACGCTCAAGGTCATAGACCACTGCGGCCACTCGCCTCAGATTGAGAAACCTCAGGAATTCCACGCCGCCGTATCGGAGTTTCTCGCTGGCCTCAAATAGTCTCTAGCGCTTCTTCTGCAAGAAGGGCGCCAGGAAGAAAACCAGGGAGAACACTGGCAATCAAAAAAGGACAGGGGCAGCCAATCGGCTGCCCCTGTTCTTTGCTGTACTTAGCGCATGAAATTTTCCCTGACAGTTAACCAACAACTCGGTCCTTGCGCCACCGGTCGACCTCTTCCGGAGAGTAGCCCAGTTCCGAAAGAATCTCATCGTTGTGTTGACCCAAGGCAGGTGAGGCCACGACCGGCGGCGGGATCTCCCCGTTGAATCTGGCCAATGGGCCGACCGTTTTGACTAGACCCGCCTCTTTGTGCTCCACCTCAACAACAAGGCCAGCGGCTTTCACCTGTGGGTGGTCGACCATTTCCTCAATGAACTGTACTGGCCCAGCGGGGATGCCCCGGCTCCCCAAGATTTCCAGCCACTGGGATGCGGATTTTTCAAGAAACAGCCCGTCCGCTTGCTTTTTTAATTCACGGCCAAATGCTCGTGATTCCGGGGTGGTGGGGTCATAACCAGGCTCAAATCGGTTATCGGTCATTCCCAAAACGTCCAACAAGCGACGCCGCAGAGGGTCGCTCAAGCAACCAACGGCGATAGCGCCGTCTTGAGTTGAGTAGACCCGGTAGTAAATGTTGCCCGGAAGTGGCGCATGGGACTCTTGGTAATAGGTATTCACGTCTTCATGGGAGACCGATGCGGCTCGGAACGCAGCCAAGTCCTCCAATGTCTGCTCCCTGTTTGGACGGTCAATAGACTCGATCTGTAAGAACCGCATTGCCAGATGAGCAAGGGTGGTGCCCAATAGCGTAGTTTCGACCTTTTGGCCCAGACCAGTCCTCTGTCGAGCGAACAGTCCGGCGCAGACGCACCAAGCCATACTGAACCCGGAAGTAGTGTCAATCAGAGGCGTTGACACGATGGGCTGGGGCGTTCCTCCGGCCATCTTGCCCTCGGCGGCCATCAGTCCCGAAAGCGCTTGGAGGATTACATCGTAGCCTGGGAGGTGAGCGTCGGGGCCTTGGCGTCCGTAGGCCGTTAGGTCGCAGTAAACCAAGCGAGGGTTCAAGGCGGACAGAGTCTCGTAATCCAATCCCAACTTGACCACCACATCGGGACGGTAGTTAACTAGCACGACGTCCGTATCGGGAATCATTCGCTCCAGGATTTGACGTGACTGGGGCGAGTTTAAATCCAGGGTGAGTCCACGCTTCCCCTTGTTGTAGGCCATAAAGACCCGGCTTTCAGTTGGAGAGAATGACTGGACGTATCGCCAAGGTTCTCCCCAAGGCGGCTCCACCTTGATAACCTGAGCGCCTAGATCAGCCAAAAGCATGCCAGCCAAGGGTCCGGCGATGATTTCGGTAAATTCGACTATCTTGACTCCATCCAAGGGTCCTGGCATTGGGGCCTCCCGATTCCGGCTGCTGGACACCCGGGCAGTCGCTATCCGCTGTTAAAGCTGGGCAACAACTTTCCCTGGCATCAGCTTTGAAACCTGTTAATGGAGAGTTTGGGACACTGGCATTATAAATGAGGCGAATTAAGGCTGCCAATTTGCTCTTGCAATCTGGACTTTGAAGTAGAGGGAGGGTTAAGAGAGCTGTAATTTGTCCTGCCGGATTTTGAAAAATCCGGGGAAATTTCTATGCTATAATTCAGGCTGTGTCGGGGCGTGGCGCAGCCCGGTAGCGCACCTGCATGGGGTGTAGGGGGCCGCAAGTTCGAATCTTGCCGCCCCGACCAGAACTTCAAAAAGAAGCCGTCACCACGAAAGTGGTGACGGCTTCTTTTTTTGTCGGTCGCTCCTAATCAGGCCCGGATTCTGCACCAAGTTGGAGAAACGGGCATCTAAACCTCGTGCTCCAAGGTGACCGAAAGCGTGAATCACCCAGGGCGGGATGTATCAACCAGGGCGCGGAAATCTAAGCCAGGGGGTTCCGGGAATGTCCAAGAGGAGATCCAAGCGGCGAGTATCTGTAGCGGCCAGAAGCGGCACTCAGACGAAACAGAGAAAGTGGTTGATGTATGGCGGAGCAGCCATCGCAACGGTGGTGGTGGTCGCTTTGGCCGTGGTCTTGGTTACTTTGGGAAGCGGCACGGCCACGGCTGCCGACCTGAGGGTCTCCATGTATCAAGGGGTTGCGGAGGTCGGTGGGGCCAGGCAGATAAACATATCCAGCCTTCACGGCAAACCCTTGATATTAAATTTTTGGGCCGCCCTGTGCCCGCCGTGCCGGGCGGAGATGCCCGGGTTCCAGCAGTTCTACAACGAGGTTAAGGATGATGTTACCCTCCTGGGCGTGGACGTTGGGCCCTTTACCGGCTTTGGCGACAGCTCCCACCAGGAGGCCGAGACTCTCTTGAGAAACTTGGGCGCGACCTACCCAGCCGGCTTCACCACGGACTCCAGCACGCCACGCAGGTTCAGAATCACGGGCATGCCCACAACCCTGTTTATCAATTCCGCCGGTGAGATATTCGAAAAACGTTCCGGTGGCCTCAGCCCCAGAGATTTAGCCAGGTTCACCAACGCTATGTTGGCTGCGGAGGGGAACCCCCATGACGAACCCCATGAGCATATTGATACGGGATAATCATCGGAGGTAAAAGCTGTTTAGGTAATCCAAATCCTTAAGTTGGACGTCATAGAGTAATAACACGCATTTATTAATATTCGTGTCTGATATAATCTCGGATATAGCCGATGCAGGGCAGGTGTGGGTCTCTGACAATGGGGATACTTCAAAACTATAAAGCCGTAGTGAACACCAAGTCCCGCCGTAATGTGCTGATAGCCATGAACCGGTGGCCAGCTTCTGGTGCAGCTATCCAGCATGCCTGTCACCCTTGCCCTCCCGAGCATCGCCAGGCACTTTGATACCTCCATCGCCAGCGCCTCTTGGATTGTAATCATCAACCTGCTGGTCTTGGGTTGCACCGTCTTCTTGGGCGCCCGGTTGGGCGACCGTTATGGGCACCCCAAGGTGTTCTTCATAGGAATCATTATCATCACCTTGGGCGCAATAATGATTGCCATGTCTCAGAGCTTGGAGCAGGTGATTATATTCCGGGGCCTACAAGGGTTGGGCGCCGGTCTTATACATGGCAATGGAGATGCCATGCTGGCATATGCTTTCCCTGCTGAAGAAAGAGGAAGGGCCTACGCCTTCCCCATCACCGGCTCCCGCATGGGCACCCTTATTGGCTTGGCGGCCTTTGGTTTGTTCCTGGAGTTCATAAGCTGGCGGTTGGTCTTCCTGACCATGTTGCCCATTGGCCTCATAGTAATCATGAGCAGCTTGCCAGCCCTGAGGGCAAACGAGGAATCGCGAGTCAAGAATCCAGGCCGGATAGACTTCCTAGGCGCAGGGCTGCTGATTGCTACCGCCTCGGTATTCATCCTGTCCGGGATGCACGTCCATGGCGGTGAGGAGTCGTTCACCAGCTCCGAAGCCTTTTCCTACCATATCCCCATGCACTTGCTGTTCCTAGGACTGCTGGCCCTCTTCATCGTGGTGGAGCGGAGAGTGCAAGACCCGTTTGTGGAATTCAAGCATTTCCGGGACAAGTATTTTACCCTTGCCTTGGTGTCCAACGTATCCTTCCATCTATCTATGCTGGCCACGTTCATCCTGGTTCCGTTGATGATTGAGGAGGGCAAGGGGCTTTCCCCGATTTGGGTGACACTGGTGCTTTTGCCTCACCAGTCCTTTGGCTTGTTCATGCCCATGATAGCTGGGAACCTGCATGACAAATACAACCCCAAGTTGCTGCGGCCAATATGTATGGTTTCCATCGCCGTGGGGTTCGTGCTTTTGGGTCTCTTTTCCGGACCGGCGCCCGTGTGGGTCATGCCGTTCTTGTTGTTCCCGGTGTCCGTGGGTACCAATGCCTTTAACACGGTCAATAATGCTACCGTAATGAGCGCATTGCCCGTGGAACACCGCGGTTTTGCCTCGGGGATGTTGGAAACAACTCGCGACTTGGGCCACGCCTTGGGGGCGACGATGGCAACCATCGTAATGGCCATGATATTGCCGCCAACCATCGCCTTGATGACCGGAGAACAGGCGCAGGGGTTTTACATAAGTGGATTCAAGATTGCGGCGTTGATGGTGGTGGCCGTCATGCTGACGGGGGCTGTCATAAACATGTTCCACAAAGCATTGCCCCAAGCAACTGGGAGCGCTCCTCCCAGAGCATCTTCGCCTCAACCCGGAGGGGCTTCAGGGGACAGCTAAGGCCAATAACTGGGATTCACGTCCGCAGGTTTAATTCTTTGAGCTTAAATCGAGCCTAAGTTCCTGAACTCACATCTAATATAACGTTGCCAATGGCTCCGCCTTCCACGGCCCTCTGTGCTTCTGCCGCCGCTTCCAATGGGAAACTGGGCCCCAAAAGGTGGCTGAGCTTGTTCTGTTCCACCAGCCTGTTGATGTCTTCCGTGGCGGCCGTCTTGGCTGATTCCGGCATGTCGTAGACCAAGACCATGCGGACGTTAACATTGCTGACGTTGAACTGGAGGGGCACCGGCGGTTGGGGCGGAGAGCCTGCGGCGTACACGGCCAAGACGCTGTTGGGTTTTAAGACCTGCTGGCTGATTTCGAAGTTTCCGGCGAAGTCCACCTCTACGATGTGGTCCACACCGGCGCCGCCGGTCATATCCATAACGCGCTTTACCACATCTTCGGTTCGGTAGTTGACCACATGGTCGGCTCCGGCGGATTTGGCGATATTCGCTTTTTCGTCGGAGCTTATGGTGGAGATGACTTGCGCACCGTCAAGTTTGGCCAACTGGATAGCATAGTTCCCGACCGCTCCGGCGCCACCGGGGACCAGTACCGTCTTGCCGGTCAAGGGACCGTCGGCGAACAAACACCGGTGAGCGGTCATGGCAGGTACGCCCAAGCACGCTCCTTGAGAGAATGTGGCGTTGACATTTAGTGGGATTGCCCGGATTGCGGGCTGAACGGTAAATTGGGCAGCAGTGCCGAAGGCGCGGCCTATCTGGCACTGATACAGCCAGACACGCTCTCCGATTCGGCTGGCTGGGACACCCGTGCCTACTTGGTCAATGACCCCGGCGCCATCTTGATGGGGCACGACCTTCGGGTAGCCCATCGCTGCAGTCAGGCCCTGGCGACGCTTCCAATCCGACGGATTGATGCCTGAAGATACGATGCGCACCCGGACTTCGTCTTGACCCGGCTCCGGGTCGGGCATATCGCCGAAGCTAAGGACATCGGCGTCCCCGTTTTGTTCGTACCAAACAGCTTTCACGAGCGCTCTCCGGGCCTAATTCGGCCTCTAGTACCTACTGATGCAGACCCGCACATCACGAACTGGTGCTGGCTGATTACCTGTGGTTCGCCAAGCTCACCACGAACGGTTTTACCACGGACGTTTTAAAGCTCGCACCACCGTTCATCCTGAGCTTGTCGAAGGACATCCATCATTGGGTGTGTTAGGCATAACACGCCACTCAGCTACCAGTTGCCATTCTCGGAGAACTGGCTAAATGACCCAAATATACTGAGAAGTAGGAATGGTTCGCCGGGCTCACCACGAACGGGTGCTGGTTGATTACCTGTGGTTCGCCAAGCTCGCCTCAGTGATAAGAAAAGCTTATCTGGGGCGGCCAGCCCAATCCGCTTTGGCTTTGTCGAGAGCCCTGGTTCGGCCTGCCATCAGTGTCTCTTGGTGCTCGTAGGCCCATTGGTTGGATGCAGCCGTGCTGACCACCGAGCCCTGGAAGTGGGGCATGACGTAGCGGGCCAATAGCTCATAGCTCTTGAGCAACTTCTCCCGGGGCGCCCAGTCGATGGTCTGTACCAGGAAGCCGCCGAAGCCGCCACTTCTTTCTTCCAGGCGCTTGATGCCCTCGATGCAGTCGTCAGGAGTTCCCACAATCCAGGTCCCGTTGTCTACCATCACGTCGATGATTTTTTCCAGGGGGCAATCCAGAGCGTCTCGGCCCATGGTGTATTCAAAGTATTCTCTCTGGTAGCGGCCTGCGCCAATCCTGGCGTCTTCCATCGCTTCTTTTTTTGTTTCCGCCAAATGCACCGGAAGCACCAAACGCCATTCGTCACGGTTCATGGTGTGTCCGTGTTCGGCAGCGGAATCCTCGGCAATGGTCCAGAGATTTGCCAGGTCCGACCTGCCGTCGGCAGACGGGTCTCGGGGGGCCGTTATGGTCAGGACCGAAGCACCGTACTTGCCCGCCAAAGCCACGCCGGAAGGTGATTGTACCGAAGCCACGGTTATTGGCATAGTCGGCTTTTGGAAGGGGCGGAGTTGAAGCATGGCCTCTTTCAGTTCAAACCAGTCGCTCTTATAGGTGATGGGCTCGGTTTCGGTCATCAAACGAATTACCAATCCCAGGGCTTCGTCCATCCGCTCCCGCTGGGTAGTGGGGTCGATGCCCAGCATATAAGCGTCGCCGGGCAGAGCGCCGGGGCCGACTCCTAGCATAACCCGGCCATGGGTCATGTGGTCCAGTTGCACCATCCGGTTGGCCACCATGAAGGGATGGTGATAGGGCAGGCTAATCACGCCAGTGCCCAGTTTGATGTGCTTCGTGCGGTCAGCGGCTACGGCCATGAACATTTCAGGAGATGAGATGGTCTCCCAGCCGGCGCTGTGGTGTTCGCCAATCCATGCCTCATCGTAGCCCAGGTAGTCCAGCCACTGGACTAGCTCCATGTCGCGGTCCATGGCCAGCGTGGGGTTCTCACCTACCCGGTGGAAGGGGCCAAGGAAAATGCCAAACTTCATTCTCTCTGGAAGCGCCATTCTGATTCACTCTCCTATACGTGTAACTCTGGCTAGAAACCGCTTAGCAATGAGGGCCAGCCACTACGTCCAGCGACAAGGGCTAGCAACAAAGAAAATATCAATTCCCGTGCGGCCTATGCGAGACCCATTATATTGCTCACGGCCGAATAATCAATATTAGATTCCCATGAATATCATGATGCTAAGAGAGAACCTTTTTGGCCACTTCCTCCAAGGCATCCAGTCCCTCTCCCTCCAACGTCGTGGAAATGTTCACGATGGCCCGGTTGGCTCCGGCCTCTTCGTAGGCCATAATCTCGTCCCGGTCTTGAGGAGCGGCGTAGACGCTAATCTGGATAGAGCTTGGGTCACGGCCCGCCGATTCCGCCAATTCGTCCATGGTGGCCCGGCCACGTTGCACCTTTTCCACATCGGCCCGCACCGGCATCCAACCGTCACCCCAAGCTACCACTCGCTTGAAAACATTGGTAGCGTCGCCCCCTAGGAAAACCGGCGGATGAGGTTTTTGAACCGGCTTTGGGAAACATCTGACCGGAGGGAAATCGAAAAACTTTCCATGGAACTCGGACTCATCCTTGGTCCACAACTCTTTCATGGCCAAGATGGCCTCCCGGGTCTGGCCCCAACGATGGTCGAAGTCACCGCCCATAATCTCGGTTTCTTCCCGCAACCAGCCAGCACCGATGCCGAAAATAAACCGGCCGTTGGACAGGCGGTCTAGGGTGGCAATCTGCTTGGCTTGGTCGATGGGATTGTGCTCCGGCACCAAACAAATGCTGGTGCCAAGCTTGATTCGTTCGGTTACGGCCGATGCCCTGGCCAAGGAGATAAACGGGTCGGCCATGTCCATCATGAACGGCGGTATGGAACCGTCTGGGGTCCCTCCATATTTTGAGGTGGAGGTCACTGGAATGATTGGGTGCTCCGGCAACCAAAAGGACTCAAAGCCAAGCTCTTCCGCCCGCTTGGCCAAAACCGCCACGTCCATAGATTTGCTGGAAATAACCATCGCAACACCGATTTCCATGTAGTCCTCCAATTACCTTTGAATAGCCTGGCCCGATGAATAGCCTGGCCCGATTAGCCAAGATGTTAGCATGCCCAAGTTACCCAGTCGACGTTATCTGGAGGCCAGTGACGCGGCGACGGTATCCAAAGTCGGGCTACGGTCGGGTGCTTAGAGTGCCTTGGGAAATCCAAACTGTGTTAGAATGTTTGCCATGGAAAAGCCACAAGAACAACCTCTCCACTGGGATGGGCCCAAGTCCAAGTTTAATATCACCCTGATTTTTTCGCTGGTGGTCGCCGTTATTGGTCTTGCCACCGGTGCCACATTCTTACTGCTTTTGGGCCTGCTTGGTGCGGCCATGAACTGGTTCACAAGCGCCAAGCAATACCTGATTTATACCAATTCTCTGGTGGTGGTGTACGGCCGGCCGCGGGTCAAGGTCATACCATACAGCGACATCTCCCACTTGGAGACGCTGGTCATGCCCATGGGCAACCGCTTACGAGTACGAATGGTGAACAGCAAGAGGTTGGTGATATCCGTTAAGGACGTCGATCAGTTCCGGGATAGGCTGGATGATGCGATGGAGAAGTTCAACAGTTCCTATGGTCCCAGCAATATTATCGATCAATTCGATTCGGGTCCCCAGGACAAAACTCCCTACTAATTGGCTCCGGCTAACTGGCACCGGATGCTGAGCCCTAAATAGTTAGACAGGTCAAAAATAAAGAACCCCCGGTGGTTTCAATCCACCGGGGGTTCTTGTTATTAAATGTTAGTTCGCAGCCGGTATATCGATGGCCTTGGTCACTGCTTTGGTGTCGCCGAAGTTCCCGCAGTAGGCTACGTGGTAGGGTTCGGGACCTCCCCCAACTAGCAAGATGATGTCCTCCGCTCTGGCGCAGGGACAAACAAGGTCGCCGTCCATGGCGAACCCCTCTTCGTAGCTGATTACCGACGTTTCTTTGGGGAATTGCTCCAAGGGGACCTTGCTGTGTTCAAAGAGCCACTCTTTCACCGACTGCTTGGTGTAGCCTTGCTCGGTGAACAGACGGGTATGACCGGGGCTGAAGATTACCACAGGGTTGCCCCCGGCCAAAAGGTAATTGTTGTCGCTGATGTCGGTCATGGCGCTAGCGACCATGGTTAATATGCTTTCGGCTTCTTTGTAAAAGGTCAGGCAGTTGCTGGTGCCTTGTGCGCCGACCACTGTAACCGCGCTTTGATCGGGGCTAAACCCCCGCTCCACATGGAGGGGTGACCAGTCGCTTTCCTCTTCGTTTTCTCCCATGCAGAAAGCGAACTTGCCCGGCATTCCGTGAATGGCCATGTCGGTAGTCCAAGGTTTCGCCCCACCGATATTCAGCAGCAACAGGCGAATCGCCCTGCCGATGGTGGCGTTGGCCCTGAAGCCCGGTCCCAAGCAACCGCGTCCGCTGTTGATGCCGATAGTGTTTCTGATTGGGCCGTTTATCACCAGCAGGGGAGCGCAGGGATTGGTGGTGGTTTGAAGCCCGTGAATGTTGAACTCGGGCTCGACTATGGCCTGTACCGCCGTAATCAGCACCGGCATGTATTCAGGCAGGCAACCGGCCATCACGGCGTTGACGGCAATCTTCTCCACGGTGGCTACTCCGCCATCTGGATTGATGTAGCCGACGAGATGAGTGGAGGCTAGACCCGTGGCCTCCACCATGCGTTCAACCCGATCGTAGGTGGGGGGAATTACCGGCAAGCCGTCGGACCATCCACCGTCCAGCATGGTCTGGAACACAGCCTCAGGTGAATCGTCAGAGAAGATTGGTGATGAAGTTAGGTCTTTGGCTTGGCTCAAATCAACATTCCAAAACATTGCCGTATGTTCAGGCTCAATATGTTCAGGCATGGTTTAATGAAGAAGCGTGAATGAAATCCCCTCTTTCTAAAAGGGGGGATTTCTTCGCTTCACGCCAAATCGTCAAACATTGCCGCTTGGTTGCCGAACCGGCCTTAATCGCTGGTTGCGATCCCCAACTGGGCGATAATCGATTCTATGGCTTCTTTGGCGATGGAACGCACCGTTTCCGGGTCTACGTACTCGGTCAACTCGGTTTTCGGTAGCACCACCATGGGGGCATCCGGGACACCATTTCCACGCATGGATGCCTTGGCCAGTGTGGTGAACCGCTCGGTAACCAACACCACCGACGGTAGGCCTTCTTTAATCAGTCTAACGCTGTCGTGGACACTCCACGCTGTGCAAGACCCTCAATTTGCCAAGCCAACCACTGCCAAGTCGGCCCTTTCGTGAATCTCATCGAAGGTTTCTTGTGGCGCCGCAGATGACAGGGGGATCAGCTTCTCCCATACTTCGGCCACGCCATACTGCTCTTTGAGCACGATGGCTATCTGCTCTGAGATGATGTTCATGCTGGTCCACCGGTTGTTCATGATGACGACTCTGGCGCCCTGCAAATCCCTCATGCGAGGCACGGTGGCTTCCAAGGGCCTCCAGGCTTCGGCTGCAGGGCTTAGCATCGTAATTTTATTATCCATGAGCCAACCTCCTTAGAAAATCTATATCAGCTTTATGTGGTCAGTTGCGGCGAACCGGCCGCAAGATTTAGCTTAGTGGGAAATCGGAATCCCTTTGGATGCGTCATATTTGGGCCTGACCATCTCATATGTGTCAGTTGTGTAGCAGTACATGTTGCCTGCCAACCGGCCGGTGGGCTTAAGTTTAGAATGGTCGATGCGGTGGCCGTTGATAATGTCGTCCCTAACGTGCATCCGCACGATTTCTCCGATAACCAAGCCATGGCCGTGTTCGGGGTCGCCAATGGTGACTACTTGGACCAACCGGCACTCCATGTTGACCGGCGAGTCGGCCACCAAGGGTGGAGCTACTATGTCGGCAGTGGCCTCTGTTAGTCCGGCAATCTCGAACTCATTGACGTCAGCAGGATATTCGGCAGCCGTCCGGTTCATGGCTTCGGCTATTTCGTCTACAACCACTGCTATCACGAACTCACCGGTGGCTTCGATATTGGCTAGCGTGTCTTTGGTTTTCTCGCCTTCTTCACCGGTACGGCGCGACGATGAAAAAATGATCGTTGGAGGGTCGTATGCTACGGCATTGAAGAATGAAAATGGCGCGAGGTTGACGATGCCATCAGCAGATTTGGTGGAAACCAGCGCAATAGGCCGGGGCACCACCACACCGGTGAGCACTCGGCTGAAACCTTCAAAAATTTTTGGGTCAATCTTCAACGCTTTACCTCCTTTATTAGGGCAACACGGATTATATCAAATTAGGTTGGCCAAGCTACCCTGGCCCAGGTACTAACGTTTGGCTGGCGGCGTGGTGGAGGTCAGCGGCACGATTTTGACAATCAAATGCCCCGCTGCTAAGGTTGAATCGGTTCTCACCCAGGCGATAATCCGGTCGGTGCCATGTCGATTGGCTGAGACGCTAACCCGGTTTGCACCAACGCCAACTTCTCTAATCACCCATTGTAGATTATTTACAGGAGAGCCTGTGCCATGAATTGGGCCGAAACCATCGTCGAATCGTTGAAAAAATCCAACACTTCCCTGATTGCCTACGTACCGGACATATCCATCGATCAAGTGACCAGCCTGATTGAAGCCGACTCGTATTTCCACCTTGTTTCGGCATCTCGTGAAGAGGAAGCCATCGGCATAGCAGTTGGTTCCTATGCGGTGGGCCGAAACTCTGCTGTGTTCATGCAGTCCAGCGGGTTTGGAAACAGCATTAACGCAATCGCTAGTTTATGCATCCCGGCTCGCGTTCCCATACCCATATTCATAAACCTTCGGGGTGGAGTCGGGGAGTTTAATATCGCTCAGGTTGCTATGGGCCGGACCACTCGGCCAATCTTGGACCTATTAGGCTTAGTCCACTTCACCCTTGAAGATGAAAATAGGCTGGACACATTGTTGGACGGGGCCCTCAAGCTCTGCCACGCAAACCGCCAACCTGTGGCCATTTGCCTGACTCAGATGCTACATGGAGGAAAACTTGCGTAGGTTTGAAGCTACTCAACTGGTTGTCAAGCAAGTAGGAAACAGCCCTATTGTTAGTAACCTGGGGCCTACCACCGATGAGTTGTGGCACAGCGGTCACCGGGACCGCAATTTTTACACCTATGGGAGCATGGGCCTTTGCTCGTCCATCGCTCTGGGTATGGCTCTATCAACCAGCGAACGGGTGATTGCTCTGGACGGGGATGGGTCGTTGCTGATGAACCTGGGATCCATAGCCACCATAGGCAGGGAGCAACCCAAGAACTTGATTGTCGTAGTCTGGGACAACGAGCAGTGGGGTCAGACCGGCCATCAGCCTAGCCACACCGCCATGGGCACCGACCTTTCCCAGGTGGCCCAGAGTTGCAGCATCAATCATTCAATGACCGTAGACAACTTGGAAGACCTGACATCGGCCCTCACCACGGCTATGACCGAAGACGGGCCTTGGTTCATTGTGGCGAAAATAGAAGAAGCGAAGTATATGCCGGTGGCGCCCATTGAGCCAGAGCTCACTGTGTATAGGATGAGGGAGTCCTTTTCAAGCTAATAAATCGGCTAGTTAACCGGAAGAAGGCCCTACTAGAGTTAGATTCAAAGAGCCCGGACTTCCTGCTATTAACAGTAGGTCCGGGCTCTTGTTTGCGTCTAGTGAAACGCGGCGGCTAGTTTTTGATGTATTTGTCGAACCAGCCCAAGGTGCGGTCCAGAGCATCCTTTGCCGATGCCTCGTGGTAGCTCCCTCGGTCGTCGCAATTGAATCCGTGGCCAGCTCCTGCGTACATCTTGAAGTCGTGGGTCACTCCTTCGGAGGTCAACTTGGCGTCAATCGTGTCCACGTCTGCCGGCGTTGGATTTTCGTCTTGGTCTCCAAAGTTACCCATGACGGGAATCTTAATCTGGCTGGTCAGGTCTATGGGTGCCGGGCCCTCGCCAAACGGCACTAGGATACGGCCACCGTAATAGACTGAGGCAGCGCTCAGGCCAGCGCAACTCGTGGCGCCCAGATAGGTGATTCGACCACCAACGCAGTAGCCGACGATGCCGATTTTCTGCCCACGTGTGCGGGCCCATTTGTTCTGGAGGTAATCTATGACAACATTGATGTCTTCCACCAACTCATTGTCTTTTAGGTTGCCCATATAGCGCATCACTGCGGGCATTTCATCGTATCCAAGCTTGGGGTTTGGATGGTCCCGGTGGTACAACGCAGGCGCCACCGCAGCATATCCAGCCTCGGCGAACCGGTCGCAGACCTTTTCGATGTGGCCAGTGACGCCGAATGCTTCCATTATCACAATGATTGCCGGGAAAGTGGTTCCGGCGGAAGGCCCGGGATGGCTAACGTAAGTGGCCATGTCCATGCCCTGTTGACCATGTAGATCGTCGAACTCGCGTTCGCCGGCGAAGCGGAGGTTCTCCCAAAATGACGGCATAGTGATTCCTCCCGATTGCAGAATAATTTTATTGGCATTTAGGACCGATTGAAATTTTAGCGAACCCGCCCAACTCTGCTTATTTCCAGTCGGGAGCATGCGGATGGGACGCATCATTAGGTTGGCCCAAACCTGATTCAGCCACGATTTTAGCAGAGGGTCAAGCCACGCACAAGCATGAGTTTGTATTTGGAGATTTAAGCTCGCCCTAGCTGGATGGAATTGGGCTTTGCGGCGGAATATCCAGTCAACCTGCCAGCAGAAATTTGAGTACAATTAGCCTGTTAAGGCAGGGTGCAGAGCTCAGGAGGGAGCATAAATTGTACGGATGGCGTTCCAGGATAGGCGTAATCGTGTCGCCACCAAATTCGGTGGTGGAAAATGAGTTTTCCCTTATGGCCCCAGAAGGCGTGTCCATCCATGCCGCCAGACTGCGGCGGCCGGAGGGAGTGGAAGGCCGGCTCAACAGCAACGTGATAATGGACACTAACCAAGACTTGCCCCTTGCCGCCAAGTCATTGGCCGAACTGAAACTTGGGGTTGCGGTGTTCGCTCATACTTCAGGAAGCATGCTGGGCGGCCCGGCCTACGACGCCGAATTGGTGCAAACCATAGGAAAGGCCGCTGGCTGCCCAGCCGTGACCACAGCATCGGCGGTCGTGGAAGCACTGAAATTGTTCCGGGTGGGCAAGTTGGCGCTGCTAACCCCTTACCCTAAAGAGATGACCTTGAAAGAGTTGGAGTTCTTGGAAGAGGCGGTGCCCGGACTGAAGGTGGTGAGCCACCGTTCCTTGGGAGTCGGCCGAGGCTCCGACTTGGGAGACATGGAACCCACCGAAGCCTATCGCCAGTCCCGAATCATAGACTGCTCCCAGGCCGACGCCTTATTTCTCAGCGGCACCAATTGGCGGACCGTCGAAGTGATTCAGTCCATTGAATCTGACCTGGGAATACCGGTGATTACCGCCAATCAGGTTTCCATGTGGGCCGCCCTGCGGGTCTTGTCGATTGAGCCTTCGTTTGATTTAACCGGTGAAGTATCCGGCGGCTTCGGGAATTTGTTCAACCAGCGATAACTGCCCACGGCGGAGTGTTTTGCTTTGGTTTAGCAAGCACTTAGGATATATACAACTTCTGATTGACGGCTAACAGAAAAGGCGCCCCCGGGCCCCCCGGGGGCCNNCCCCGGTGCCACCGGGGCGCCTTTTCTGTTGACAGGTTTGCTGACTCGTCTGAGGAATGAACCGTGTTAGGAACCTATAGAATGGTCATCCCAGCCGCTGTCATTGTGCGCGATTGTCCTCAATCTGCTCCACCAAGGATTGGAGTTCCTTTAGCACGTCATTGACTGTGTCCGGAACAACCCTGGTGAATTCCAAGCCCTCGCTTTGGGAAAGACCGCTGAGGTCAAGATGCAGCTCGACTTGGATATCCCCGGATTCGTCTTCAAGCTCCATCCCGTAGTAGACGAGAGCGCGCCGCAAGTCTGAAGAGAGCATGCTTGGACCAACGGGCAACATGTATTGTTGGTTCAGCTTGATACTGCCTTCTTCCCGGTTAAAGAACAAGGTGCGCGTGGACCCATCCGGATAATTCACGCTGACCTTTGCGTTGCTAAGTTCAGCGCCCTTGGTGTAATTGTCAACTCGGACGGTGCTCAAGATGGTTTCCATTGCATCGTCGTATTGAGCGAAGAACAGGGTAATCTTTAGGGACTCTGTATCAACCTGGAATGAGTACCAAGCATTTACCGATTCCCCGCGCGGGTACCTGAGAGTGGTCATGCCTTCTTCCAAGATTTCCCCGAAAACCGCTTCCGGGAGCAATATGGGCTTGGATGCGGAATTGGGTACAGCCGTGGGCTCAGGCGCCAGTTGCAGGTTCGAGTCTTGTGCAGACCCGCTGTCTGGTTCGTCCGGCACAGGAGTGGCTTCGGGCATTGGCGTGGGAGCGGGCACGGCCGTGGCCTTGGGCTCCGGGGCCTTGGTGGCCGCCGGGGCCACCGTCAGGTTGTCGTTGGCTGGGGAAGTGGAAACCGTTCCCAGCCCTTCGGCGTCCTTCGCGGCTATGGGGTCGGACCCTGAAGTAAAGAGAAATACTGCAACCGCCGCTACAACGACAGTTATCGCAATCGCCCCGATTGCGAATCGTTTGGTGGCACTGCGCCCTTCCGGCGCTCTGGAATCTCTCATGATTTACACCCTTGGCGGCCCGGCGGTGGCCGGGAGCCTTGCTTCACGTTGAATAATTGGAATAAAGATAAAAAGTGCTTATTTTGTGATAACGACTTTTCTTAAAATTTGGGCAAGTATTCGGGCTAGGGGTCGGTCTAGAGATCGGGCAAAAGAGCAGCGGATTTCGAGGTTTCTTGCCAGTCCTTAACCCGGTCCAACTTCTTTGATTTCGTATCGTCCATCATCTTTGTCGCCTCGATGTAGAACGACTCAATCATGTCCATGGTGGCGCC
>DCAE01000143.1:20865-22687 GCA_002311385.1 Dehalococcoidia bacterium UBA1141
GCATCGTAGGTGGACGTCCCGTTCTCCCACATTTCGCAGTCAACGGAAAGGTCTCCCAAGGCGCGGTGCAGCACGTTTTGAGCCCGCTCGATTTGCTCTTTCGAGGTCGCAAAGTGCTTGTTGCTCGGGCCCGCGCCCCGGATTCTTTCCAGGAACGAGAGTGAGCGCTTGGGTACTTGAGCTTGACCAACGCCGATGGCCGTTGGCCCATTTAGAATTCGGATTACGTCATTGGCGTCTAGTACCTCTCCAATGAACCTGCGGTCGGTTTCTTCACCGACGCACAGTATGTCCATGAAGGAGTCGGCAATCCGCCGGTTAATCAGGTCGTAATTCAACGTCATGGACTCATTGCTTCTGACGAACTTTTGGTTGTCAATCAGGAACACCGCATCGGCCTGAGAATTTTCCATGACCTTCTTGAGGCATGTTGCTGTGTTAACCATGCTGTCGGGATCGTCATATTGGTTGGCGAAAGGGAGAACCAGCATTGCGTACACTGGTTTGTGGAACGCTTCCTTGAGCATGTCGATTATCACGCCCACCGAACCAGATCCGGTACCACCGGCTGTGGTGGCGATGACCATTATTGCGTCTGCAGTGGGTACATCACCGTGGTCACGTATCGTTGCGATTATTTTCCTTGTGTCCTTTCGCGCCTGTTCCGCGCCATCCGCATTGACTTTGCCTGCTCCACGTCCTCTGAACTCATCAGTGGTGCCTAGCAGTATCGTATGGTCTTCGGTATGGGGAATGTGCTTCAATCCATAGAGGTCCCCGGCGCCAAGGTTGATGGCAAAAACACCCTTTTCAATCGGGTCGTTTTCTCCACCGGTGAAAATCCGAATATGCCTGTTCTTCCACACCCACTTCCCCAGCACAACAAACTCATCGGCAATATTCGACCCGCCTTGGCCGGTACCAACGACGACAAGCTTCATGCTAACCTCCTCGATAAATATTTTAGGTGGTCATGTAAGACCAGGCTGGGCACCATTTGCCCAATGCCTGCACTTAGTTTAGGTCACCTCTATTTCAAATTGCTTTTGGTCAATTAACCAAAATTGGGCAAATTATTAAAAAAGTTTGTTACTTTATATAACGTTGTGATTTCAAGACTGGGACTTTTCGGCCAATAGTAAGAGCCCGTTGAATTTGTGGTGATGGCGACCGGACGAAAGATTATGGGGAATGCCGGAAATCAATCGGTTAGTGATGATTTTAGAGGCGGCAAGAGCTCTGAATCATGTAGACTCAAGGTATGCTGAAATCCGATTCAGATTAAAGAAGAGGTGATAGCCACTGGCTATCACCTCTTCTTTTGAATCTTTGGGTCGATATGTTTTGACTATTCGCTTGATGTTCCGATGAATACAGATATAAGCATTTCCGCCTAATCCGCCGAGTAAATTCGGAGAGCGGCCAGACATTTGCGGCACTGGTTGCCGGATACAAAGCGAAAGAGATTGTTACGTATCAGAGAGACTGGGGCTTAAGAAGTCCAACCCATTATCGTCTCTACCTGATTCGGCAATGCCATGAGATCGAATGGCTTGGAGATGAGCCAGGTGGCCCCCAATTCTCCGTAGATGCGCCGGTCACTGTCGCCTGACAATGCCGTCAGCATGATTACCGGAATGTGCCGGGTAGCTTCGTCTTGCTGTAGCTTCCGAAGGGCCGTGACCCCGTCCATTTCGGGATCGTTACGTCTAATAATATTAGGTCCGGTTGCTGTTCCTTAGCTGTGGCCAACCCGCTAATGCCTGTGTCGGCTTGTAAGACTTTCCAACCCCGGTGGGATTCCAGTTCGACTTGGACGCAC
>DCAE01000143.1:22723-38589 GCA_002311385.1 Dehalococcoidia bacterium UBA1141
GGACGCACCCAACCCATATCCCTAACACCGCTTTTGGGTTCACTTAACTGTAAACCTTCCTTGCGTGCCGGTGTCAACGGGCTATTGTCCAATATGAATTCAATTCTCAGTCTGGCCTGCTTTTCTGGCCTGCTTTAAGTGGAAGCTATTGGGCCCTGGGTGCACGCTAACCGATGTGGCAGGGATTTGGATTGGGAGATCGCCCCGAGATTTCCCAAATATTTCCCAAAGTTTTCTGATTTTTGGACCGATTAAAAAGCGGGTAGTCGGGAGATAAATCAGCCCATTTAGCGTAAATCGCTCATTTTCTACCTAAAAATAAAAGAGTGGGGTTTCTTATTACTAATTTGGATATGGGAGTGCAATCTTGTTTTTGTCACAATTTTGTCACAAGATTAAATAAAGTTTTCAATGCCGGTATTAAATGGGCAAATACCGTTGCGGGACCACTGGTTCACATAGAACCTCAATGTGGAGTGGTGGTGGTCCCAAATGAAAGATTGGGGAATCGGCTCAGATTTAGTCTGATTGGCGAAGCTGAACTGAAGGTGAAGTGGACTAAATGAAACCGAAAAGAATTGGACTCCCAGGGCTCGGTGCCCGCTTAAAGGATGCCCGACACGGGGCTCGGATGACCCAAGAGGCTGTGGCGGAGACGATAGGAGTATCCTGGATGACCGTGCACCGTTGGGAGCACGAACAGCGAACCATCTCCGAAGACAAACTCGAGCGTATCAGCAAATTATACGGAAAGTCCGTTCGATGGTTCCTCACCATTGAAGAAGGCGACCTTGACCCACCCGATGTGCGATCCGAAGCAGCCAGGCGAATTTACCATAAGGTTTCGGAGGCGCCTATCAAGTACCACTCGATGCTGGAGCGTGTGGTGGAAGATCTCTTGGAAGGACTGGAGTCTTCCGATGGCACCATGAAAAAACGGCGCTAGTCTTGGCCCGCCGCGTCCCCATTGCTAGGCTTCATCTAAGGTCGCGGTCAGAGCTTCCTCCAGTTCAACGAGTGTGACAAACCCCTCGAATCTGTGGGCTATACGGCCATCCGTGCCCAAGATGAACGTCCATGATTCGTTAAACCAGTGTGGAATCGAGCTGAGCCCCCACCTATTGACCAGTCCATTAAAAACCCCTCTTGTTAGATCCCCTTGAATCTCATCGGGATTGTCGTAAAGCTCCACGTGAATGAAGTTAGCTTCCCCAACATGGAGTTCTTTTAATTCTGAGATAGTGTCGACCTGGGGTCCGCAGGTAGGACTGGTGCAAAAGGCTGGCGTGGCAAACACAATCACCGTTGGTTGTCCCGTGATGATCGCTTCGCCTATTGTCAGTTGGTAAAGGTCCGGGTCGGGCGTATAGTCTGTGGTCAACTGATCCAGACTATCTACCGAATGGACCGTCTTGTTGGGGGCGAGGGGAGGAATGTCCCCTATCTCCGGCACGAGGGAATGCTCCAAAACGTCCAATGATATGCTCCCGCTTAAGGGCCCGTCAGGTCCGTCTACCTCAATGTCCAACCTCCAATTCCCAGTCTGTCCGAAGGTTAAGTCTGTCGTATAAGCGCCCCGGACACCGTATGGCCATAGATGAAAAATCGCTTGCTTGGACTCTCCTTTTGTTTCTTCTTCGCCAAGGAAAGTGGAGGAAACCGTGGCTTCCGGAGCTTTCACCAGCGATTGGGTGGTGGCCAGGAGAAACGAGACTCTTTGAGTTCCCATCTGCAGCTGAGTGGTGGCCAAGATGGGCATCACCTCCCCTTCGCTGGGACGGACTAGCTGGGTAAGTAAAGGGATGCTAGATTCAGGGGTAGCCGTTGCAGCGCTGCCGCAAGCCACCGCAATGAATGTGGCAAAAGCGGCGGCCAGCGCCGAATATCCACGCTTGTTTATCAATTTGTCCCTTAATATGGATTTCTGCATAACTAGGGCCCTTCGGCGTAAGCGCCAAACGTGAAAGCAAAGAAGGCAAAGTCCGGAGAATTGGCGCTGAGCTTCAGTTCGTGGCCGCCGAACTCGGGAAGCGCCACGACCTCGAACAAGCGCGCTTCATCCACTATAAAGAAACTGCGCCCGTCTTCCAATATCAGGTCCGCTCCGGCTTCCTCGGCGGTTAGCGGTCGGCCATCAATCGTGGCCTGAACATCAAAAGGGGGTCCGCCCTCCGGATCAATCACGGCGTTTACGCTGGTGGCGAAAAATTTCAAGCCGATGTAGTCCGAGTTATCCTGGGTTTCTCTGGCATGTTTCAACTTTTCCAGCCCGTTGGTCCAAGGTCCTTGCAGATACATGAACCCGTTCTGGTGGTTGCCTGGGTCCGCGTAGTTAAGTGTCTGAGACGGTCCGTCGTAGTATCTTTCGTGGGCCACGTAGATGCCTTGTGACGAGGCGTTCCTCTGGTATCCTCCGTAGAGTTCCCGCGTGAGTCCTATAGATCGATCGCTTGAATACGCCCTGTAGTCTGCTGTCGGCTCGCTGGCATCTCCAATTTCCACGTCATCCAGCGAGACGCCCACCTCCTCAAGGAGTTTTCTGATTTGTTCCTCGGTATCGAGGTAAGCCCCTTCCCCGAAATGGGTATAGCGAACGATGCCCTCGGTATCAATCAGGTACTTCGCTGGCCAGAACCGGTTGCTGTAGGCCAACCAGGTCCCGAAATCGTTGTCTTGTGCCATCGGCCAGGTTAGATTGTGGTCGTTGGTGCTGGCAATCACGTTTTCGGTCACTTTCTCAAAATCAAACTCGGGTGTATGGACGCCGATTATCGCTAAGCCTTTGTCTTTGTATTTCTCGTTCCACTCTCTCAGGTAAGGGAAGGTGCGAATGCAGTTGACGCAGGTATACGTCCAGAAATCAATCAGCACCACTTTGCCTCTCAACTCCTCCATGGTCAAGGGCTCTGAATTAATCCAGTTATAGATTTTCGCAAACTCGGGGGCTCTGTCGCCCACTGTGCCACCGACCGTTCCGCTGAAGGCCGACTCTTCGGTTTTGGCCGGTTGCGCTGAGATTGCCGATTGCGTGGGCGCATTGGCAGGTTCCTGGTTTTCCAGCGTTGGACTGGCTGCTACCGCGTCGGTGGCTGGTGCTGTGGGAGGACCTGAACCGGTGCTTGATTGTGTTGGTGACTCTGTGGCGACGGTCTGGGTTGGTGTGTCCTGTGAACTTGCCGCAGTTGGCCTAACACTGTCGCCTCCGCAGGCGGCTAACAGCAGTGTGATTGCAGCAATTGCCAATACCGCCAATGGTCCGGTTGGGATTATCCTAAGAGATTGTAATCTCATTATTTGTTATGCTCGCGGTTATGGTTTCCGGATCCGGTTGATGATCTTTCGTGACAAATTCTGGAGACTTTGGGTTGGCTTCGACTTCAACGGCGGATCGTGCTAGAACGATATTTCAGCGGCGGGTGGTTCTAAATGACCCCATTTTGGCACAGCGCTTTTTGGCCACCTCTCCTTGCAAATAATACGGGTATACCCCTTTTATCGGATGCAGCAGCCGCAGGCTTACCCATCCAACCGGGCAAGTCATGATGTTGATCGGACCTGCCTGTGGCTCTTCATGAAGTCATGGTGGTTTAACCCCGATGGGATTGAGTGTCATTTGGCTTAACAAATCATCCTCTGGTTAACAACGTGGCATAGCCACTGATATCTCTATACAATTTATTGCTGTATATATTGACGATGTGTTAGCTTTCTGAGAGTGAATGAGGTTACATGTTTATACGCAACACCCAAGGCTTGGGAGAAGAATGCGGATAACATATCAATCTTATACATTAATTTGAAGTTATAAATAAGAAGCGAACAAAAATGGGCAACATGCGCAAGAGGAAGGGGTGATTATGGCCGGGAGAAATTCGCTGAAGTATCACCTATTTCAAGTAACCGCCGGTTGGATTGGCTTGATTGGGGCTGGCAACGGGGTGCGTAGGCTTAGCTTGCAACCTGCGCCACAGGACACGTTGGATGATATGGGACCGGAATTGGAGCAGTCGGAAAACGACCCCGCCTATTTCGCTAAAGAACAGCAGTGCTTGGAACGGTATTTTTCGGGGGACTCGCGAGCCTTGGACGAGATTGAGTTGGACTTATCCGGTGCTCCGCCGTTCTTCAGCGCTGCTTGGAAGGCCTGCCGCAGCATCCCCGCCGGAGAGACTAGGAGCTATGCTTGGCTGGCGGCTGAGGCCGGTAGCCCTCTGGCGGTCAGAGCAGCCGGGCAAGCCATGGCTCGGAACCCCTTTGCTTTGGTGATTCCTTGCCACCGTGTCATTGCCAGCGATGGGGATTTGAGGGGGTACGGCGCAGGAGGATTAAAGGTTAAGGCGCAATTGCTAAATATGGAACTGGACCATCAGTCTCCTTCCGAAAGTTAACCGCTAAGGTCATTCGTGATTAGCGTCATTTTTCAAACATTTGGTGCAATTGTGTCTTGCGATGCGGTATCATGTCTCAGATAATCCCGGTAGCTGGCGAGCCGCAGTGGCTACCGGCAATTTAGGAGTTTGCGCTTTGGCGGACGAACGCTCCCATCACGGTCTTCCTGCCGATAAGTGGGCCGATGTTTGCTCATTGCGGATGCGCTACATTGACTGGGGCGGAGATGGGCCCCCGGTTATTGCGCTTCATGGATTAGCTTCCTCCGGCAACTGGTATGACATTGTGGCCAGGTTGCTCTCAGACGGTTATAGAGTGATAGCCCCCGACCAGCGGGGCCACGGCCAAACTACCCAAGCCAGCAGCGGGTACGATTGGCATACGTTGGCATCGGATGTAGCAGGGCTCATGGACCACGAAAATATCGATCATGCGGCGGTTTTGGGTCACTCTTGGGGTGGCCATGTGGCCTCCGGAATGGCGGCCCATTTTCCGGAAAGAGTGGAAAAACTTGTCATGATTGAGGGTGGGTTTCTGGACGCTCGATTAGGCGAGGAACCAACGTGGGAAAGCTTTTCTCACCGGGTACGCCCTCGAAACGTGTCGGGTGATAGAGAAGAGTTTCTGGGCCGGTTGCGGACCCAATTGGCCGACTGCTGGAGCCAAGATTTGGAGCGTATCGTCCAAACGATGGTATATGAAGACGAAGAAGGGTTGATTCAGGATATATTGAGGCCGGATAATCACGCTCAAGTGATTCGCACCATGTGGGATTATCCGCCTTCTGCGATTCTTCCCAAAGTAAATTGCTCCACATTGATTGTGCCTGCGGGGCCAACTCCGGATCGGGCAGGCTCTGAGTTTGCGCTAAGGCGCACCGCCATGGTGGACTCGGCGATGGGCTATCTTAAAAACGGCCGGGTAAATTGGATTCCTGAAACGATTCATGACATTGGGTATCACAAGCCTCAAGAGTTGGCCAATGTAATCAGGGAGTTCATATCCGAGGATTAGCCGAACCAAATTCATGACATTCGAAATCAGAGGTTAAAACCGGCTCACCGGTTAGCCCGATCAAACCAGAAACTAGGAAGGCCGATCGGGCCCGTTACAGAATTCTCGTGATTAGTTGGTTTAGCCAGCGTTGACACAAGATAATTACGACGGTATCTTCTCTCTTAAACGGATCTAATAACGGAACCAAAACAAAATATACTAGTTGATCAACACAGAATAATTAAACTCTACCGTATATTCGCCCAACCTCTAAAAAAGGTCGGGCCATCAGTCTGGTGGGAGATCTTAACTCAGGTAAAGCCCGGCTCGTTTGTTAGCCCGGCTCACCTCTAAAAAGGGGTAATCCGGTGAAGATTGAAAAAGTAACCTTTATCAGCCCTGAACTGCCCTATTTTAACCTGGTAACTCACGCGGTGTTCCCGGAATATGGCGTGCCGCTTATCGCAACGATCACCCGGGACGCCGGGTATGACGTAAAGTGCTACGTGGAGCACATCGGCCCCATCGATTGGGACGATGTTATGAAGTCCGATGTGGTCTGCTTCCACGCCTTCAGTTCCACCATGCCGAAAACGATCGACTATATCAAAAAGATTAAAGACGTAAAACCAGAAATGCCCATAATTATCGGCGGGACCCACGCCTCCGTGATGTGGGAAGATACCCTCCAGTACTGCGATTTAGTGGTGCGCAAAGAGGGGGACGAAACTTTGCCAGAGGTCTTGGATACCTGGAAAAACGACGGCGAACTTGCCAAAGTGCTGGGTATTTCCTACTGGGATCATGGGAAGGTCAGGAGTACCCCGGATCGACCGTTCACCCAAGAATTCGAGACTATCCCGGACTTGGAGTTAATCCAAGGTTATATGAATTGGTCTCGATGGAAGTTACTTCGCAAGTTGAAGATGCGTTGGCAGTTGCTCCAAACCAGCAGGGGTTGCCCCTACGACTGCTCTTTTTGCATCGCTCCCAGAGAATTAGGTCGCGCCTACCGATTGCGCAGCATCGACAATATCATCGAGGATATCAAGTACCAGCAAAAACTGGTGGGCTCCAAGTACTTCTTCATCGTGGACAATCACTTTACGGTCAATAGGCAACGGACCAAGGACCTCCTCAACCGAATCATTGAGGAAAAAATCCAATGGTATGGCATCTGCTTTACCAGGATGGAAGTGGCCAGGGACGAAGAATTGCTGGCCCTGATGAAGAAAGCCCAGATAAATACGCTGTACATGGGCTTGGAATCCTTTGACAATAATGTTCTTAAGCTGTTGAACAAAGCCCAGACCCAAGAAGGGTTGAGGAAATCCCTGGCTACCATCAAGTCCCACGGACTGAGGGTATTGGGGTCTTTCGTTATGGGCTCGGATGAAGATACGGTGGATAGTCTGAGGTCTACCATCCAATCAGCCATCGACATCGACATCGACTATGTTGCCCTGTTCCCTCTGAGCGGCTATCCTGAGTTGAACTCACCCAACATCAAAATCAATCGGTTCTTCCTGCCCTCTTGGGACCGTCTAGACGGCACATTCGTAATGTTCCTGCCCAAGAATATGAAACCAAGCACGCTCCAGAAGGAAATCAACCGTGCTTACAAGAAATTCTACGGGCCAAAGCAGGTCATGCGTAGGATCATACAAGGCGATATTATGTGTGGCCTGAAGCGCATCGCTTATTACTACTGGTCATGGGAAATTCGGCGCAGCACCAGCAAATGGATCAAATACCTGGAGAGCGTCGAAGGTAAGTATTACGATGAGAACGAGAAACTCATCGAAGAGATGCTACCCGAAGAAGGGATTCACCCGGCCAAGTTCCCCGGCTCCACATTGGCTGCCGGCTTGGAGCGGACTGCCATCACAATGGGTGGCGATTAACCGAGGGTCCCATTAAATCGGCCCAAATAAAAGAGAGCCCCGATTATATCGGGGCTCTCTTTTATTTGGGCTAGCTTAATTACAGCGAAGTACCAGCGCTTTTGTTGTCGGCTTCCCGCCCCTTCGCATGGTAGATGGACGAGTGTACCAGGCGTAGACGGACGAGTGTATCAGACCGGGACGTTTACCCCGTAGGCACCGTTCTTCTCCGATAAAGCCACAGTATCGGTCCCCAGTAACTCTTCCAGACGCTGCTTCAGGTCTGGGCAATAGCCGGTGCTCACCACCGGCAGTTCCATAACAACCTTTCGACCACCGGTGCTTATGGCAAGGTTGACTTTGTCCTTTCCGGGGAAGTCTAAAATCACTCCGATTACTTCCCGCAATAGCTGGGCATCGCTGGCAGCGTCAGCGGTTTCCGTAACCCCTAAATATACCGTCCTAGAGGGAGATTCATCGCTGGTAATCTTGTTTGACCTCCGGGTGGAATTGCCCCCGTTAGAGCCGGGGACTTTCTTGTTGGCCGAACCGACGTAAGACCCATCTTCGCGAATCTTACCATTACCGTTACCGTTGCCATTGCCATTGACTGGTGTATGGCCGTTTGCCACCACATCCGGCGAATCTTTGGACTCGTACTCCTGCACTTGGTCGCACACCAGAGAGAATTGGTCAGCGCGGATGCGAATCTTGCCAGTGGCTCTTATCAGCTTTCCTTCCTGCCAGATTCCTTGGGTCCGTTCAAGCACTTCGGGCCAGACTATTACCTCTATAGGCCCGCCCAACAAATCGAGTGTGACCACCAAGAACTTTTTCTGTTCCTTGGTGTAGCGCTCGGTAAGCGCCGACACGTGGCCCAGCAGCGTCTTGGTTTGGCCTTGCATGCCCTCGTCAATCTGATCCAATGAAGCCGTGGCGTTACCCGGATCCAACGAAGCGAGTACCCGCAGTGGGTTGACCGAGAGAGGCAGGCCCAACAGCTCTCGCTCCCAAGCCGCTTTGTCTTCGGCGGTGGCATCGGGGCCGGTCAGAGGGATACCTGGAACTTGATCAAAACCAGTCTGCTGGGATTCGCCCCCGAACATACTTGTCTGACCTGAGTTGCGGGTGCGGGCTTCTCGCTGAGCCGTGGCTACGATGAGGTCCAATGCCTCAAGGACTGCGCCCCTGGGGGCCAAGCTATCGAAAGCCCCTGCTTTAATCAAACTCTCCATGGTTCGCCGGTTGAGTCCACGGTGGTCTGCCCTGCGGCAAAAATCATCTATGGAGACAAACTCGCCTTTGGATTTTCTCTCTTCTACCAAAGGCCGAACTGCGCCTTCACCCACTGTCTTAACGGCAGCCAAACCCATGCGAATGCCGGGAAATGCGCCGTCGCCATTATCTCCGTTCCCGTCCCGTTTGCGACCCTTCTCCTGGCCAGCATTATCATCGGAACTTGCCTTTTCGATACTGAAGAATTCTTCGGACTTGTTAATGTCCGGTAGAAGCACCGGAATTCCCAACCGGAAGCACTCGTTTATCGACGTGACAATCTTGTCCGGGTGGTCCAAGCGGGAATTGAGGACCGATGTCATGTATTCCAGCGGATAGTGGGACTTGAAGTAGGCGGTCCAATAGGAGATTAAGGCATAGCTGACGCTGTGAGCCTTGTTGAAGGCGTAACCGGCAAAGGGCTCGATAAGGTTGAAGATATCCACGGCCAGATCTTCGTCGAAGCCCTTACTGCGGGCGCCTTCAACGAAACGCTCTCTCTCTTGGGCCATGAGAACCGCAATCTTTTTGCCCATCGCTTTGCGGACGATATCGGCGCTGCCCAGAGTGTAGCCAGCGAACTGTTGCAAAATAAGCAGCACTTGGTCTTGGTAAACGATGATGCCGTAGGTCTCGTCCAGCAGGTCTTTCAGGCTTGGATGAGGGTAGGTTACCTCTATTCGCCCGAATTTGGCGTCGATGAAAGTGTCTATGTTCTCCATGGGCCCCGGACGGTACAGGGCAATCATTGCCGCTATGTCACCCAGATTAGATGGCTTGAGTTCTTTGATGTACCTCTGCATGCCTGCGCTTTCCAGTTGGAACAGGTCGGTGGTGTTGCCCGAAGACAGCAACTCGAAGGCAGCCACATCGTCCAAAGGCAAGCGGTCTAGGTCAATACGTATGCCCTGGGTTTGGTCCAAGAGCTTAATCGCCCGGTCAAGTATCGTCAGGTTGGTCAAACCCAGGAAGTCCATCTTCAGCAACCCTAAGTGGGCCACTGGGTCCATGGAGAACTGAGTCATCAGGACAGGGCTGTCTTCGTCGCCGCGGACAGGCCGTTGCAGAGGAACGGTCTCGGTTAAAGGCTCAGAAGCAATTAGCACGCCGGCCGCATGGGTGCTGACATGATGGACTATGCCTTCCAGTCCTTGGGCGGTGTCAACCAATTTGCCAACTTCCGGCTCGTTTTCGTAGGCAGTTTGCAATTCGTTGTTGGCTTTTAACGCATCTGCAATGGTGCGGGACTTCATGGGCACCATGCGAGCTATGCGGTCCACATCTCCGTAAGACATGCCCAGGGCCCTCCCCACGTCGCGGAGGGCTGCTTTGGCGCCCAGGGTGCCGAAGGTTATTATCTGGGCCACCCGGTCACCGCCGTAGCGTTCGACGACGTAACGGAGAACCTCGTCCCTGCGGTCGTCCTGGAAGTCCAGGTCAATGTCCGGCATTTCCTTGCGTTCCAGGTTTAGGAACCGCTCGAAAACAAGCCGGTACTCCAACGGATCCACGTTGGTGATTCCCAAGCAATACAGTGCGACGCTGCCAGCGGCGCTTCCCCTCACGCCGAACATGATCCCGGCTCGCCGAACGAAATCTATAATGTCCCATACAACCAGGAAGTAGTTGGCAAAGTTGGTGTAATGAATAACTTCCAACTCATATTTCAACCGTTCTTCTTCGGCTTCCGTGGGGTGAGGATAGCGGTTTTTGAAACCATCCCAGCACAGTTTGGCCAGGTATTGGTCAGCGTCGATGTCGTCCGGGACGGGGAATTTTGGTAGGTGTGTCTGGCCGAACTCCAAATCGACCTGGCACATGTCGGAGATTAGCTGGGTGTTGGCCAATCCTTCGGGGAACTCGGAGAACATCTGAGCCATTTCTTGGGGGCTCTTGATGTAGTAGGAGTCGTCCTCCATCCGCAAGCGTTTTTCATCGTGAACCGTGGTGTTGGTCTGGATGCAGATGTAGATGTCCTGTAGCGGTGATTCCTCCTGACGCACGTAGTGGGCGTCATTGGTCACCACCAAAGGAATATCCAGGTCCTTACCCATCTTGACCAGCGCCTGGTTTATTTCGGGGAGGTTTGGAACGTGCTCGTGGCGCTGCAACTCCAAGAAGTAGCCGTCGCCAAAACGCTCTTTGTACCACATGGCCACCTTGGCCGCTTCCTCGGGGTTGCCGTCAGTCAATAGCCTGGGGACTTCTGCGGACGGGCAACCGGAAAGAGCAATCAAACCTTGATGGTGTTCTTCCAGCAGGGCGCTGTCGATTCGAGGGCGGTAATGGAAACCCTCAACGTGGGCTTGGGTGACCAAGCGCATCAAGTTTTTATAGCCCGTATTGTCTCTGGCTAGGAGAACTAGATGATGAGGGCTCCTCTCGCTGGCGGACCTATCGAACCGGCTTGAGTGAGCAACGTAGACTTCGCAACCGATGATTGGCTTTATGCCAGCGTCTTTGCAGGCGGAATAAAAATCCACTACCCCGTAGAAGGTGCCGTGGTCGGTTATGGCCAAGGAGTCCATGCCCAATTCCTTGGTCTTGGAGACCAAGTCTGGTATGCGGCTGATGCCGTCCAGCATGCTGTACTCGGTATGAGTGTGCAGGTGAGTGAATTGTGATTGTGGACCTGGTTCGGGCATCCGACCTCCGCCGTTGTGCAGACCTATAGTTGAACTCCGCCAAACTTGGCCTCGCCAATATTAGCGGTGGAGATATTATAATCCTCGTCCAGCTAACCCCTTGTCAAGGGGAAAATACCAGATGTGGTAACTGTTGAAGAATTGGCTACTAGATATTATAGCCTGCTTATCGGCTAGATTGACCCCATGAGGGCAAAAAATGCCTAAAAAGCAATGGCCCCTGAAATCTTCAGGGGCCATTTACGAGCCACGTTTTTAACCCTTTGGGTCTGCTAAAAGAAACGAGTAATTATCCCTCGTTCTGCTCGTCTCCGTCGGAGGCCTCAACCACGGCTCTGGAGACTTCTTTGGTTTCTTCGCCACTGGACCTATTGGACAGGCGAGAGTCGCCCCAAGATGCTCCTTCTACGTAGTTCTTGAAATCCCGGGACTCTCCGCACGTTTGGCAGATTCCAGGGCTGAATGGACCGGTTGCGGGTTGAATCACCCAGTAGTGCATGCACTGAGGACCATCATCAACAATGGTCTCATCGACAGTACTGGCGCCGACATTATCGTCGATGATTTCTGTGGTTTCTGGTGTTGCTGCTTGCTGTGTCATTGTTATTTACCTCTGTAATCCAGGAGTATATTTTAGCAGACCGAGGAGGTATTCGTCAATATTCTTAAAGACATGGCGGACTTGCACACTGTATTGTAGCTCATCAGCCAATTGTTCCTATAAAGCCCGACGAAATCGTGCATAATGTTCGGGTTTTCCCAGGAATTAACAGATGTTCGTAACGGTGCCAAGAAACAGAAAGTTTCTCGTCATTTAGTTATGATGCACCATAAATTCCTTAGGTTCTACAGGGCGATTTACATCTAATTTAAATAAAATGATCCGGCGGAATTGAGGTTAGTCGTCGCTAATTTTGATTAGCTGACAGCTTGATACGGAAAATGTACAGGAGGCCGAATCGACGGAATCGGGTCAGGAGTCACGGATTCGTCGCATCGCGATGCCGGCCCGATGGAGTGGATAGTGCCATGTGATGGGTCTGGAGCGACCACCTAGGATGATCCTTGAACATAGCCGTGTATATCTTGGCAATGCCTGTCCCGCCGAGTTTATATCGGAGACTTATTGAAGGCCTGTCATGGAAGGTTGAAGGTCTGTCATGGAAGGCGAATTGGCCTGGTTACGACCCGAGTCACGCCCCAACCAGCCAGCCAAGCTGAATGTCGACCGTCCCCGCCAGCGGTGATTACCACGATGTCTTCAGCCGAGCCGACTATTGGCACCATGGTATTCGGATTGCTTTCGTCGACCCAATCCGGCCAGTTGCGATTGCCCCAGTGGGCCACATCCTTGAGTTGGTGCATGGGCATGCGCGCGTTCTGGTATATGAATTCTCTCACTTCGGCTTTGGACAGACCCGAATTGGCGATGTCGTGTGCATGTTCAGGGCACAAAACCAAAGCGATCTGAGCGCCCGTGCCAATCTGATAGTAGTTGGAAATCCCTCCGGCCTTCATGGTGGCGACGATTGTACCCAACACCTCAATGCCTGTGGGCACGGTGGTTTCCATGACCGTATAGACGCCCCTGATGCCGATAATCGTCAGGATGCTGTCGGTCGGGCTGTACCCAAGTTCTATGTGCCGTGGTTCCCAGGGGCTCCTCTCTTCATTTTCGGCGAAGCAAAAACTGTACCTTCCAGGGGTAGATAGGGTCGCCTTGTCCATCTCGCCTGGGGTGAGACCACCCATATTACGTATCACCAAGCGCAACGCTCGACCGATAACAGCATTGGCCCGGGAGCCAGGGCCGAAGCAGCCTGTGTCACCGTTTATGTTCAATTCCTTCGCTATGGGGCCATTGACGATAATGACCGGAGCGGCGCCTCCGGTTGTGGCGGATACTCCTGCCACGTTGAACTCTTCTTGAAGCACCGCCTCCACGGCCGCCACCACCACCGGAAAATATTCTGGTACGCAACCGGCCATCACTGCGTTTATCGCCACTTTTTCCAGAGTTACCTTGGCGTTTCGAGGTTGAATCACCCCCAATGAGTGGGCCGGGTCCTCTCCGTAACCCGAAAGCATCCGGCGCACCGCATCCTCTGTAGGAGGAGCCACAGGCATGCCATCGGTCCACCCTTGCTCCCAGCAATAGTCCTGTATGGCTTCAAAACTGTCTTGGACGTCCAAGCGGCGTGCTTGAAGGGCTACGGGATGCACCATAATTACCTGCCTAAAAGAGGTTCTGTGACAATTTTAACCAGCGGAGAGGAGTGTCTTCGGGTTGGATTATTGGATATCCGGAGCCCGGATATCCTCATATCTCGGATATCTAAATCAGATATCAGAAATAGATGGCGGTTATCGAATCTGTGGCCCGGTGACAATCTTCAGTGGCGGAATAAATGACGCTTTAGATTTAAGCAAGCAAGTTCAAAAACGCGGAGCAAATCAGCAAAAGGAAATACCCAATCTTAGGCTCATTGCGAGAAGTTCAGCCAGGGTCAATCACCAAGATAGGCCCCTAGTCTCCCGACACTAACCCTACGATTTCGGGGGCGAACTCGTGGGCCATCTGCCGCACATCTTCCTGGCTCCTTGTGGCCAATGGGCTGGGTAGGATTACCAGGCGTACCCCGGGCATGCCCAGAGAAGTTGCCCTAACTTGAGCCGCTCTGGTGAAAGTGCTGGTTATCACACTAACCGAAGGAATGCCCTGGGACTCGGTCTTAACGGTGTCGTGGAGACCCCACGCCGTGCAAGACCCTCAATCCGCAATGGCGTGAACCACCACGTCGCACTGGGATACCAGGGCGTCCAGTGTCTCATCTGCGCAAGGAGCGCTGTAGCTGAACTTGGTGGCGTAGATCACCTTTCCGGCGCCAAAATCATTAACCAGAACCTCTTCGAGTTCGTGGAGGAACGAGTCGGCATGGTATTTCCGATTTTCCAACAGCCCTATCACTTTGCCGCGGAGATCGGGGAGCTTGGGGCTCAATCCGAGTTCCTCCGGCACATCTTCCGCTGTGGGGTCGAGAAGCTGAATGTTGGGCATAATATCTACTCCGGATTTGAGATCGTGGAGGCGTCGCGGTTGAGCATATAACTGGTAAGGGCCAGCTTAGCGGATCTGAGAAGAGAGAATTGGTATAGGGCTAGGTGGTTCTCAGCCGCCCCCGGCGAACTGGAAGTACTTGCCCTCGGTCTTGATGGCTGGAGCGATCACCATCTCGGCCTTGTGCAGGTCCCGAATGGTGTATGCGCCGCACATTCCCATGGCCACGCGTAGGGCGCCCATGAAATTCTGGGTGCCATCGGTGCGGGATGTGGGGCCATAGAGTATCTGCTTCAGACTACCCTTGGTTCCCACTTTGATGCGGGTTCCCCTGGGCAATTCAGGGTGGGGGTTGGCCATGCCCCAGTTGAAACCATGACCTGGCGCTTCGTCCGCTTGGGCGAATGGCGTACCCAGCATGACAGCATCGGCGCCGCTAACTATTGCCTTGCAGATGTCCCCGCCAGTGCGGAAACCACCGTCGGTGATAATGTTCACGTAGCGCCCGGTTCGACGGAAGTAATCTTCCCTCGCCGCCGCGCACTCAAGGGTAGCGCTGACCTGGGGCACGCCGACCCCGACCACCTCTCTAGTGGTGCAAGCCGCTCCCGGTCCCACTCCCACCAGCACACCGTCTATGCCCGTCTCCATTAGCTCCGTGGCCACATCGTAGGTCACGCAGTTGCCAACTACCACCGGCACCTTCAATGCTTTGACGAGCTCGGAGAAGACCAGACCCCGATAGCTTCTCGACATATGTCTGGCAGTGGTTACCGTCGACTGTACGAACACGATATCGGCCCCCGCCTCAACGGCCATGGGTGACATACGCTTGGTGTTTTGGGGAGTAAAAGAAACGGCGCAGGTTGCGCCGGAAGCTCGTATCTCCTGTACTCGCTGGCCGATGAGCTCTTCGCGAATCGGCTCTGAGTAAACTTTTTGAAGGAATTGGGTGACGTCTTCTTGAGGAGTGGAGACGATTTCTTCCAAGACGGAGTAGGGGTCTTCGTATCTGGTATAGAGCCCTTCGGCGTTTAGAACGCCCAACCCGCCCATCTCATACATAAGCGATGCGAAGTGGGGGGAGACTGCGCCATCCATGGCTGAGGCAAGAACGGGTATTTCAAAGCTCCGGTCGCCAATGGTCATTTTGGTGGAGGTTAGTTCCGGGTTGATAGTCACCTGGCCGGGAACAATCGCCACTTCGTCGAAACCGTAGACTCTTTCCAGTTCCTTAAATAGGCGCCTACCCATCCCTTTCTACCTCAAATTAAGGCTTTATATGTGTCGTTGAGTTGCTTCTGTTTGTTGCATGAATTTATCGGAAACAGTGCAAAAAGTCAACAGAATAAGTCAACTGAGGCCGGTGCCCGAAGGCACCAAATTAAACGGCTCAAATTGAATCCCAAATTTTTTCATGTTACTGGGCCGAAGGCCGATGCGATTCGGCATATGTTGCGCGGCCCGTCGCTGGGCTTAATTGCCGCGTGATAAGAAGAAGATTTTACGAGCGGTGTAATCGCAAAACCCCTTGCGGACTTGTGAAAAATGGTGCATACTGACGGGGTAGTTGCTTCCTGGTGGTTCGAGCGAGGTGGCCCCACCCGTTCCCATCCCGAA
>DCAE01000143.1:38631-39786 GCA_002311385.1 Dehalococcoidia bacterium UBA1141
CAGCGCCGACGATACTGCTCTGGTGACGGGGTGGGAAAATAGGTCACCGCCGGGAGGCAATGCTAACAACCCCCCGAACATCCTAGAAGCGTCGGACTTATTATAGCGTCCTGCCGCCCCTTGTGAGCGTTCCCTTCTAACTAGCAAGTGTGGAAATCACGCCATCCAATGCTGAAACCTAGCCTCTGATTCCACGACTGGCGAAGGGCATTAGCTCCAAAGAACACGGCGGTTTACCTTTACACTACTAGAAGCGTCCCCTATAATTGGTTCAACAGTGACAGCTTTAGGTTTGGACAGGTTTACCAGCGGCAAGGTTACCAGCGGGTAGATCTCCAAGCGAGCTTGATTCTGGATTATTCGACCAACCATGGCTCCCCAGCTCTCACCCTCAATCACCAGGAGCGGATAGATAATGGGAAGTAGATTTGAGAAGTTTTCCGAACGTGCCCGGCGGGTCTTATCATTAGCCCAGGAAGAAGCCCAGCGGTTCAACCATAATTATATTGGGACGGAGCACATACTCCTAGGACTTGTCCGCGAAACTGAAGGCGTGGCGGCAAGAGTGCTCTCCAGCCTAACAGTCGACTTGAGCAAGGTGCGTTCAGCGGTAGAGTTCATCATTGGTCGGGGCGAGAAGCCGCCCCAGGGTGAGATTGGTCTTACTCCCAGGGCCAAGAAGGTAGTGGAACTCGCCGTCGATGAGGCCCGGCGTATGAACCACACCTATATCGGCACGGAACACCTGCTAATAGGATTAATGAGAGAGGGCGAAGGCGTTGCGGCCGGTGTGCTGGAAAGCTTGGGCGTCACCCTCGATAAAGTTCGGGCCGAGACCCACCGCATCTTGAGCAACACCAGTACCGGTGGCGGCACCGGCGCACGTAGCACCACCAAAACCCCGACCCTAGACCAGTTGGGCGTTGACCTGACGGTCGCCGCCAGAGCGGATAAGTTGGACCCGGTCATCGGCCGGGAGCAAGAGATTCAAAGGGTTATCCAGATACTCAGCCGCCGGACAAAGAATAACCCCGTTTTGGTGGGCGAGCCTGGTGTTGGCAAGACAGCGATAGTCGAGGCATTGGCACAGCGCATCGGCAGCGGAGACGTTCCCGAGACGCTAAAGGGCAAGAGACTGGTTACTCTGGATATGGG
>DCAE01000143.1:39812-50235 GCA_002311385.1 Dehalococcoidia bacterium UBA1141
GCTCTGGTGGCTGGCACTAAATACCGGGGCGAGTTTGAAGAGCGGCTCAAGAAAGTTATCGAAGAGATAAAGGCATCCGGCAACTGTGTCCTGTTCATTGATGAAATCCACACTATTGTGGGCGCTGGTGCAGCCGAAGGTGCCGTGGATGCTTCCAATATCCTCAAACCATCACTGGCAAGGGGTGAGCTCCAGTGCATTGGCGCCACGACCTTGGACGACTACCGCAAGTATGTGGAGCGAGACCCGGCATTGGAACGGCGGCTCCAACCAGTGAAGGTTGAAGAGCCTTCACACGAAGACACTATTCAAATCCTCATGGGAATTAGGTCCCGTTACGAGGACCACCACAAAGTTGATATCACCGATGAAGCGATCAAGTCGGCAGCGACGCTGGCCTCACGTTTCATCCCCGACCGCTTCCTTCCGGATAAGGCAATCGACTTGATTGACGAAGCAGGATCGAAGGTAAGGCTCCGGGGCAGTGTCACGCCACCTTCCCTAAAAGAAGCCATGCAAGTTGTTGAGCAGGTGCGCAAAGAGAAAGCCGAAGCCATTGCGTCACAGCAATATGAGGCAGCCGCTGAGTTGCGCGACCGGGAACTTCATGCCAACGAAAACCTGGAAGCTCTGGAAAAGGAATGGCAGGAAGGTCGGGACAAAGAGCGGGCCGTGGTAACGGACGATGACATTGCAGAAGTTGTCAGCATGTGGACCGGAATCCCGGTAACCAGGCTGGCGGCGGAAGAAACGGAACGCCTCCTTCGAATGGAAGAAGACATTCACAAGCGCATCATCGGGCAGGACGAGGCCATCGTAAACATTTCCAAATCCGTTCGACGGGCTCGGGCAGGTCTCAAAGATCCGCGCAGGCCCATCGGCGTGTTCTTGTTCCTCGGACCGACGGGTGTAGGCAAGACGGAGTTGGTTCGGGCCATGGCTGAATTCATGTTCGGCAACGAAGACAACATGATTCGGCTGGACATGTCCGAGTTCCAAGAACGGCATACCGTGGCGCGGCTGATAGGCGCGCCTCCGGGCTACGTCGGCTACGACGAGGGTGGACAATTGACCGAAGGCGTCCGCCGAAAGAATTACTGTGCCATCCTGTTGGACGAGATAGAAAAAGCTCACCCCGAGGTGTTCAACATCCTCCTGCAAATCTTTGACGCTGGTCAATTGACCGACGCCAGAGGCCGCAAGGTGGATTTCCGGAACTCGATTCTGGTGATGACCAGCAACTTGGGCTCCGACCTTATTAAGCGGGAAACGTCGATGGGCTTCAACATCAAGTCCGACGAAGCGCAGACCGATGAGGGCTCATACCAACGGATGAAGGATAAAGTCATGGAGGAAGTCAAACGCTTCTTCCGCCCGGAATTCCTAAACCGTATTGATGCCACCGTCGTGTTCCACCAGTTGACCCGTGCGGAAATCTTGGCCATCGTGGACTTAATGATGAACCAAGTGCGTGGGGAGCTGTCCGAGAAGAATATCCAGATGGAAGTTACCGACAAGGTTCGGGACCACTTGGGCGAAAACGGCTTCGACCCCGTTCTGGGTGCGCGTCCTCTGCGCAGACTCATCCAGAACGAGATAGAAGACCTTCTGTCGGAAGAGCTGTTGAGTGGCCGGATAAACGAAGGCGACACCGTGATAATCGACTTCGAGGACGACATCGTCACTTGTCGTACCAAGGAGAAGGTAGACGCTGAGCCTGAGCCAGCGGCGGAAGAACCCGAAGAGACTCCAGCCGAAGCCGAAGCTACAGCCTAAGCTAACCCGCTAGTTATCCAATCGAGACACTGACAGAAGGCCCCGCTAATGCGGGGCCTTCTGCTGTTATAATCGGGCCAGTCTGATAAAGCTATAGCAATTACGCTTTTTCTCCGTCGTAGCACTCTCTTTGAGCGTTTGACAGCCATCATCCAGCCCTCTTGAGGAGACAGACCTTGGTCCGCCAATCTCGGAGCCCTAAGTTGGTCTTTATCTGCAAGGAATGCGGCCACGAAAGTGCCAAGTGGATGGGTTTTTGCCCTTCGCCGGTCTGCGGTTCCGGTCTTCCTCTGGTTGAATCCAGACCGCTCCCGCCAACCTCGTCCAAACAGGGCTGGACCGACCCCCAATCCACAACCGTCCAGGAGTTGGCCCAAGTGAGCCATGAAAGCCACCCTAGGGTCGAGCTTTCATCAGGAGAACTCAATAGAGTACTGGGCGGTGGATTGGTGCCTGGGTCCGTGGTGCTCTTGGCTGGTGAGCCAGGTGTGGGCAAATCAACTTTGTTGCTGCAAATCGCCCAGGCGGTAGCCACTCAAAACCAGAAGGTGCTCTACGTCAGCGGAGAGGAATCTGCCCAACAGTTAAAAATCAGGTCCGAACGGCTGGGTTTTCCGGGAAAAGGCGTCTACCTATTCTCCGAAACCGACGTGGATTTGGTGGTCAATCAACTGGAAGAAACCAAGCCAGCATTGGGAATAGTGGATTCTATTCAGACCTTGTATTGCCAAGATACAACATCGGGCCCCGGCAGCGTGGCCCAAGTGAGAGAAGCTGGATTGAGGTTGATGCGTTGGGCCAAACAGCGTCATGTGCCCTTGTTGTTGGCTGGTCACCTAACCAAAGATGGCTCTGTAGCAGGCCCGCGAGTGTTGGAGCACATGGTGGACGTGGTGGCCTACATGGAGTCCCAAGAATTCAGCGACTACCGGATACTTCGCAGCACCAAAAACCGGTTCGGACCCACATCGGAAGTAGGGGTCTTTGAGATGACCGGCTTGGGACTGGTTGATGTGGCTGACCCTTCCAAGGCATTGCTTTCCCAGCGCTATGAGCAGGCGGTGGGCACGGCATTGGTGCCGGTTTTGGAAGGCAGCCGACCCATGTTGATGGAGATACAGGCTCTGACCTCTCCATCCCAGTTGCCAGTGCCCCGGAGAGTGGCCAATGGTGTGGACCACAACCGGTTATTGATGTTGGCGGCGGTGGCGTCTCGCAGAGCGGGACTGGAACTGGGGAACCAAGACATAATCGTCAGCGTTGCTGGCGGCTTTCGGGTCAGCGAACCTGCCGCCGATTTGGCCATAGTGCTGGCGTTGGCGTCAAGCATGCGCAATCAAGCATTGGATTCAAGGTTGGCGGCAATTGGTGAAGTGGGGTTGAGCGGCGAGATTCGCAGTGTGCCCCAGGCTCAGCGCCGCTTGGCTGAGATAGCCCGTCTCGGCCTTAGTTCCTGCTTAGTTTCTGAGAACGTAGTAGACGGCCTCTCTGCTCCACTGGGGATTCGGCTGATCCCGGTCAGGACTCTGCCTCAGGCGTTCCAGGCCGTTTTGGGGAATGGCCGGGCTGCTGCCAAAGAGGATGGAGCGGAATCGGAGCTCTACCAGAGTCTCGACCCTGAATAAAAGGCTTAAAGCTGATGGGTGTGGGCTGACTCTGCCGCCTCTCCTGGCGGATTATGTTGGTCGGAATCAAATTCGTGGTCTTCGCAAGCTACCCAGCGGGAACTGTCTTCGAAGACTTCTTTCTTCCAGATTGGGACAATCTCTTTGATGCGATCAACCGCTGCCTGACAAGCCTCAAAGGCGTCTTTTCGGTGAGGTGAGGCCACAGCTACTACCAGGCTGGTTTCGCCGATGGGCACGGTGCCGATGCGGTGAGCGATGGCAATATCTTCCAGGCCGAATTGGGCTCGTAGCTCATCCCGCACCTCTCCCAGCTTCTTTAGGGCCATCTCTTCGTATGCTTCGTACTCCAATCGGAGCACTTGCTTGCCCTCAAAGTTGTTGCGGGTATTTCCCAAGAATGTCACCACTGCGCCGTTGGAATCACGGCGTACTTGGGCCGTGATTTTCTCCGGGTCCAGCGTGTCATGGGTTAGTTCTATCATTGATTCAGCCATTGATGTTTCCTCGAATTCCCATCGAAGTTTCCCCTGGATTCCCGGAACTATCCGCCGCTGACCGGTGGTATGAGGCAAATGTCGTCACCGTTTTTCAGCACCGTGTCCGGCTCAGCATAATCGGTGTTTACGGCCACCACGATGTCCACTTCAGGCGGCGCCAATCGCGGAAATAGGCGTCGCATCTCGCTGGTCAAATCAGCTACTGTGGCGCCTTCCGGCAATTCCAGCTGGTGAGTGTTGGCTCCGGCCCTTTCCCGGTATAAGGCGAAAAATCTGACAACCAATTCCATTCCAGTATTATCGCACAACGATAGTTAGGAGCGTCAGTGCATCACCAGCCCACCGTCAACGTTGAACGTCTGTCCGGTGATGTTTCGAGCGCCAATCCCAGCGAGAAATACCGCCATAGCAGCGATGTCTTCCGGGTCGTTGGCTCGGCCAATCGGGATTCTGTCTGCTCGCCTAGCCTGCAAATCGCCTACAGAAACACCCATGGACTCGGCCCGTTCCGCCATGGTGTTATCCGCCATAGCGGTTATTGTGGAGCCAGGACAGATGGCGTTGACGTTAATGTCGTATTTGCCCAGTTGGCTGGCGGCGATGTAGGTCATGGCGATTACTGCGCCCTTGCTGGCGGCATAGGCGGCATTGGAAGTACCGGAATATCCCTTTCCGGCGATGGACGCGATGTTGATGATGCGCCCGCCTCCACCTTGCTTTATTAGCTCCTTGGCAACCCGCTGCATGGTGAAGAAAGACCCTTTGGCGTTCACCCGGTGGATGCGGTCCCAGTCTTCCTCTTCAACATCCATGATATCTAGATAGCGGGTTATGCCCGCATTGTTGACCAGAATGTCGATATGGCCGAATCTGTCTACCGTCTCAAGTATCATGCGGTCAATGTCGGCCAGCTGGCCCACATCGGCGTGTATAGCCAGACTCTGCTGACCCAGTTCCCTGAGCGCGGTGCTGGTATCCTCCACTTCCGACATATTGATGTCCGACACTGCTACTTGAGCTCCATCCGAGGCAAGGGATAACGAGATTGCGCGGCCCATCCCTCTCCCGGCGCCGGTCACCAAGGCTACTTTGTTCTCGAGTGCCATGTTTATGCCACTCTTTCCGACAAGCGGTTGAATGCACTGAACTCGGGAGAGTCCTCATCAGCAGATTGCCATGCCTGGGCGGCTAAGCCAAGGCTGGCCTTGGCATTCTCGGGTTTGCCTGTGTCGGCTTGGACACGAGCAATCCAGAAATTGTCCCTTGGAGTTTCCCGCCGACTGAGGCGTTCCCGCAGCATGGTTTCCGCTTTGTCGAACTGTTCTGCCCTCAAATAGGCTTCCAGGAGGGTATCTTCAAACACTTCCCTCTGGGCATGACTGCCGCCCACACGGGTTAGCTGAGGGAAAACGGGCCCAATCAGCTGGGCGGCTTCACTGTATTCACCACGACCGAAGGCGGCGATGCCTTGCACCAAGGGCAACATGCATTCGGTGGCTACCGCACTTCCTTTATCCGACAGATCTTTAAGGCCGTCGATTAGCTTGTCCATCGACGCTTCATCACCGGCAGCGGTAAAGGCTAGGGCGGCGTGAGCATCCCGAAACGAAGGACCAGGGCGTTGGGCCGCTGGCGCCGCCAGTTCCAGCAGATCTCCCCAAGGCACCACCGGCGCAGTATTTCCGTAGATATACATGCGCCAGCACAAAGAAGCGCTGTCTGCGAGGGCTTGGTAGCTTTTGGCGGCTACTGCTGGATGAATGTCGTTTTCGTAGAGGCTCAGGGCATTTGTGTAACGCCCCATGGCCAATTGGAACAAAGCTTGGTGCCAGGACAGGTGGACTCGGTAAGCCACTCTGCGGTCGAATCCTTCAAGCCAATCGCCTAGGAAATCGGCGCCTTGAGAAATGTCGCCGGTTTCAAAATGCACGTGGGCCACAGAATGAGCAGCCACTGCATTGTCGGGCCGTATCTCCAGAGAGCGCTGGGCCAAGCGCATACCCTCTTCCAACATTCCGACTTCGTGAGTGGCCCAAGAGTACAGCCCCATGAAAGACCAATCGTCCCGATAGCGGGGTTCCACACTCTTCATCAGGTCATAGAAAATAGGCGGGTAATTTGCGACGCCAGCTCCGGTACATCCTTGGACCATCAAACGCTGAGCAACGCGGAGCATGAGAGCGTCTCCGGGGAAATCGCCTATGTGCTGACGAAGCAGCGTGTACGACTCTTGGTTCTTGCCTTGAGTAAACAATTCGATTGTCTCGACGTGCTGACGTATTCGCCGTGAAGCTCCTGAAGTTAAAGCGGAGGCCCGCGAGGCGCTTTCTCTGGCCTCCGGGACTGCGACCCTAATCATCTGTACATAAGCCTTAGCTGCGTGAGCCAAGGCGAAACCTTCGTCAGCTTCAACAGCCTCTTGAAATTCTTCTTCAGCGCCATACTGCTGCGAGAGAATCATATCCAGACCTTCTGAATAATGGTCCGCAGCCTGCGGCGAGTTGGTGCCCATTGGTAGCCCGAATCGGTCATTCATCTTAGGTGCCTCCTGTGGCTGAAATCACCCCAACGGAGCATTAAGATCGCGGAGGTCTCTGCGTGTTGATGAGGAGTGTAATTGGGGGCAAACATAGTGTCAACGCCGTGCATCGGTACATAACCAACTATACGTAACAAGATGTGCTCTGAGATTGCTTACTGTGGAGTTTTCTTGCTATGCTCTGGCGGAAACCCCGAAGTCGAATATACATACGGCGATTACTTTCCATTTTTAGCGTAGGTCCAGCCGAAAATTTGAAATACGAGGTGCGGCATGCCAGAGGCAAGAGTCGATACCATAATCCGGGGCGGCCAAGTGGTGACCTCTACCCAGGTATACGATGCGGCCATAGCCATCTCCGGCGAGAAGATAGTGGCTCTAGGGCCGGAGAATCTGCTGCCACCCGCCGACAAATACATCGACGCCGAAGGCAAGCTGGTACTGCCCGGACTGATTGATTCCCACGTTCACTTGGATGGCCACGACGACTATGCCCTTGGCGCCAGGGCAGCCGCTTACGCTGGCCTCACCACGCTGATTCCCTTCGGCACCTATGACATGGAGAAAGAAGAAACGCTGCCTGCTGCGGTGAACCGCATTCGCGAAGAGGTGGAGGCCTCGGCCGTGGTAGATTTTGGCTTCCACTTTATCTTGCAGAACCGGCCCTACATCCTAGACGGGCTGCGTCAAGCTATGGAAATGGGCGTGAAATCCTACAAGATGTTCATGACCTACAAGAAGCGGCCTGGGCGCATGTGCGACGACGATTTGATTTGCCAAGCCATGGAACAGGTGGCCGCCGGTGGCGGTGTGCTCCAACTCCATTGTGAAAGCGGGAACATCATCGATTACTTGGAGAACAAGCTTATCGGAGAGGGTCACACCCACCCAACGGATTTCCCTTCCGCCTGCCCAGATTGGGCTGAAGAAGAAGCCATCAACCGGGCCATCCAGATGGGGGCGGCCACCAATTGCCCGACCTACGTGGTGCACTTGAGCACCAAGCTGGGATTGGAGCGGATAAGGCAAGCTCAGACGTTGGGCCAGGCGGTGTACACCGAAACCTGCCCTCAATACCTGCTCCTATCGGATGCTGAGATGGCCAAATACGGTCCTTTGGCCAAGATTGGCCCCCCTCTGCGGGCCGAAGACGGCCCCGACCGGGACGCATTGTGGCGAGGGTTGGCCATGGGTCAGACTTCCATAGTCTCCAGTGACCACGCCCCACATCCCAGTGAGCTTAAGCAGATTGGTTGGGAGAACATCTTTGTCACCCCCGATGGCGCATCGGTGCCCTTCGGTTCTCCTGGATTGGAGACCATCGTGTCCTTGATGTACAGCGAGGGCGTGGTCAAGCGGGGTCTGCCCATCTGGTGGCTGGCGCGGGTGATGTCGGAGAATCCCGCCCGCATCTTCGGTCTATATCCGCGTAAAGGCACCATTCAAGTTGGGTCCGATGCTGACCTTTTAATCATCGACCCGGCCGGTGACCGGATTATCACGGCCAAAGACCACCAGAGCAACGCAGGCTACACCCTATTTGAGGGATGGCAGGTCAGTGGTCGTCCGTGGATGACCCTGCTGCGGGGTCAGGTGCTGCTGAACCAAGGCAAGTTGGAACAACAGCCGGGTTATGGCAAGTTCTTGGAATGCACGGGACCGACCACGCCTCTAGGTGGACCGGTGATGTAGAGCCCGTCTACGTCGAGACAATGCAAGCCTATTTGAAAGCTGGCATGACCTTCTCAGCCAGCAGGCGGACCGAGTTTACTACATGGGGGTTGGGTATCTGACCGCCGTAGTTCACTTCCATGACCACGCCAGTTATTCCTAGCTCTTCTTCGAACTCTTTCAGCCGGTCGGTCACAGCATCAGGAGTGCCGAAAATAACCCGGTTCTGTAGTATTTCTTCATACGGTGTATCGGCCATCTTGCGCAAACGCTCGGCTCCTTCGGCGGTGGCCGCAGTCTTGCTTAGCTCCTCCGCGCCGTAACGAATGGCGTGAAGGGTGCTTGCTTCAGGCTCGGATTTCGCCTTTCCTGGTTCCTCCGAAACATATATCGGGACTCGCATGGACACTTCCCCAGGGCCGCTGTGCCCGGCGTCAATCCGGGCTTGGCGGTAGAGCCCCAACCGTTCTTGAAGTTGGGGAAGAGGTGTGTTGGCGCTTATGAATATGGGATGGCCCATCTTGCCGACTATGGAGAAAGTGTCTTCGCTGGCCACCGCAATGCGAGTGGGCGGGTAGGGCTCCTGATAAGGCTTGGGAACTACTGTCACGTCCCGGTATGAATAGAACTCCCCTTCATGGGAAAACTGGGGGTTGCTCCAAGCCGACATTATCACTTCCAGCGCTTCGAAAAACCGTGCTCGGCTCTCCGCATAATCAACGTTGTAGCCTTGGTAATACTTGGTTAAGCCGCTCCGACCGATTCCAAACTCGAACCTGCCCTTGCTGATTTGGTCCACGGTGGCCGCTTCCTCAGCTACGCGCAAGGGGTTGGTCAACGGCAGCACTTGGACTGCCATGCCTATTCGTATCTTGCTGGTGCGAGCGGCGAGGGCGCTGCAGAGCACCATGGGCGAGGCCAAAACCGACCGGTCAGGGCTGAAATGGTGTTCTGCCAGCCACACTGAATCGATCCCCATCTTCTCGGCCTCGATAATCTGGGCGAATGATTCATCAAAGGCCTCGGGTTGGCTCATGCCTTTGCGAACGTGAAAGTCGGTAAACATGCCAAAATTCATGGATAGCTCCTCAAAAGAACTGTGGGGACAGAAATCAACAAGGGGTGAGGAAGATTCTCACCCCTTGGGCCGTTTAATTCCCAGTCAAATGACCCAGTAACACGAGTTAGCTTATGCCTAGCTGACCTTTGCTCCTTGGAAGTGGGGCATGACCTGCGTGGCGAACAACTCGATGGACCGCATCACTTTTTCGTGGGGCAGTCCTGGAAAGCCGAATGCGCCGAAGACGTGGTCAATGCCGGCAGCTTGAGTCTGCTTTAGTTGTTCAATTACCATCTCGGGGGTGCCCCGTAGTGGCGGCAGACCGGCGTGGCCCGGATCATCCCGGCGGTCCCGGTCTTGCTGCCGATTGGCCCAGTGCTCGTAGCCGGGCGGTATATTGCCTTGAGCGTCAATGGGTATGCCGATGGCAGCGCCGTTGGAGCCTGTAGAACGAAGTATGCGGGAGGAGAAGTCGTCCAAGCCCACCGGGTCTCGCTCCGCCTCTTCCTGGGTTGGGGCCACGTAGATAGCCTTAGACATGGGCGGGTCCAAGTGCTCATGAGGATGGCCGTATTCGTCCATCTTGTCCCGCCAGGCCTTAATCACTTGGGGAGCCTGACCCAAGATGTCCGTGGGCCCGCCGGCGATGACCTGAATCTGCCTGCTGGCAGCAAAATCTATACTGGCCGGAGTAGTGCTGACGGCTTGGAATAGGGGCGGGTAAGGCTTTTGGAGAGGCTTGGGCAACACCCATAAATCGTCTACGTGGGTATATTTGCCATGGAATGTCAACTTCTCTTCGGTCCAGGCTTTGATTATGACATCTACCGCTTCGGCGAAACGCTCCCGACTCTCGTTGATGTCCACGCCAATGCCCTCAAACTCTTGGCGCTGGTAGCCTGAACCGATGCCAAAGTTGAGTCTGCCTCCGCTCATGACATCCACCATGGCGGCTTCTTCGGCGACCATGATCGGGTTGTGCAGCGGCAGCACCACCACAGCGGTGCCGATTCGAATCTGCTTGGTCCGTGCAGCTACCTGTCCCAAGAAGGACCAGACGCCGGAAACCAGGCCGTGGCGGGAGAAGCGGTGCTCACCTATCCACACCTCGTCCATGCCTAGTTTGTCCGCCAACTCAATCTGTTCCAAAGCTTCATTGATAGACCTCTCTTGGGTCCAATCTTCATGCCAAGGCACAATCGTAAATAGACCGAATTTCATCTTGAGGCTCCTTTCTCGAGATTTTTGCTCC
>DCAE01000143.1:50292-87796 GCA_002311385.1 Dehalococcoidia bacterium UBA1141
TGGGTTGAATCCAAGGTGAGTTGAAAACAGTGAACGATGGGAGCATACATCACCCGTCAGACCGCTTCAAGTAACGCTTGGACGAGGGTTTCTCTAAAAGGTTTCGAGCCTACCATGCCGAATCTTTGCAGGATTTTAGATTGTCTCTAGGCCTATATTTGAGGTTTTCTATTTCGCCATTCGTTTGCTTGTTCGTAGGCGTAGGCCAGATTGAGTATCTTCCCTTCTTCAAAGGGTCTGCCAGCTATCTGCATCCCAATGGGCAGACCATCGCTAGTGAAACCGCAGCAGATGCTCGCCGCCGGTACGTTGGCCAGGCTAAAGGCAGCGGTTAACAGCCAAGGTGTCCGGCCAGCGCTCTTTTGAGAGTCGATGGTGGGGTCGGGTTCAATCTTTTGGGCAGCCACCCCGGCGGTGGGGGTGACCAAAAGATCGAAATTCTCCAGGGCTTCCAGCGTTTCTTGTCTCAGCAGTTCCCGTAGCTTCAAGGCCTTGTAGTATGCCGTCGCTGGCATGATGTTGTTAGTCAAGAACCCGATTCTGTTGTCGTGGCGAATCTCCTTCAAGTGGTTTAACAACAGGTTACGGTAGTTGGTTGGAGCCTCGACTCGGATGGAGGCGGAAATGGTCCCAGCGTGGCTGGTCATGGGTATGGATACCTCGTCTACTTGGGCGCCAAGTCTGCCAAGACTGTTGGCTGCGGCTGTTATCGCGTCCCTTACTCCGGGAACCACATCATGGTTGTGTAGCATCTCTTTGACCACGCCAACCCTGAGGCCTTTGATTTCCCCGTTCAACGCCTGGCGGTAATCGGGGACTGGGGCACTGGAGGTATACCTGTCCTTGGAGTCCCGGCCAGCAATCGCCTGAAGGGTGAGAGCGCAATCCTCTACCGTGCGGGTGATGGGGCCGATTTGGTCCATGGACCAGACGCCTGGCATGACGCCGTAACGGCTGACCCGGCCCCATGTGGGCCTTAGTCCGACTAGGCCGCACCAGGTAGCTGGGAAGCGCACCGAGCCGCCAGTGTCCTCTCCCAAGGATGCAGCGCACATGAAAGCTGCGGTGGCGGCCCCTGAACCGCTGCTGGAGCCACCGGTGAACCGCTCCAAATCCCAGGGGTTGCGGGCGGTGTCGAATGCGTGGGACAGCCCGGTAGTGGCGAGCTCAGTCATGTTTAGCTTGCCCAGCAACACGGCGCCAGCGGATTTAAGGTTGGCCAAAACCGTGGCGTCCTCTTTAGGCACGAAATCCTTGAAGATGGGGGTGCCGCCGGTGGTCCGTATCCCCGCGGAGTAGATTTGGTCTTTAACAGCCACAGGAACGCCGTGCATGGGTCCAACGGCTCGACCTTGACCTAACGCAAGGTCGGACTCAGCAGCGGCCCTCAGCGCTTCGTCACGGCATACGGTGAGATAGGCGAAGAGACGGTCGTTCAAGCTGTCTATGCGGTCCAAGTAGGCTTCTACCGCTTCCACCGACGAAACTTCCCGTTTATTGATTAACTCAGCCAATACAGTAGCGGACAGAAAAGGAATCTCAGCTTTATCCATGACGCCATCCGAAATCAAGATTGAGGTTTTTGAGCCCGGTTTCGGCGCATCATAGTCGGCGGCAGCATCAGGGTCAACTTGCGCTGTTTATTAGCTAGGTGCCATATTGCTCGTGGCGGCTTATACTCTTGGCATATCGGGAGCTAGCCGTTACGCCGGGCTAGAGATTTGGCCTGTTTGCCAGCCTAGAATAGCGAGCCTGATTTCCAACTTTAATGAACTTTAATGATTGAGGTTAGCAATGGCCGGACAGACGGTGAAGATAGAGGGCGCTAGGTTCATCCTGACGGTGGACCAACAACGGCGAATCATCCAAGACGGCTCGATTTTGATTGAGGGCCAAAACATCACTCAAGTAGGAAAGTCCGCGGATATGGCCGGCGTCTCAGCCGACCAAGTGATCGACGCCAGCGAGATGGTGGTGACGCCCGGCTTTTGCAATGGGCACATGCACATAAGCTACGCTCATGCAACCCGGGGAATCTTCCCCGATAGCCTGGACCCGGGAGAGTATCTGGCCAATGTATTTGCTCTCCAAGGGGCAATGACCGAGGAAGAGGAATACCTGACGTCTCTTCTGGCAATCACCGAGCTTCTGAAGTACGGCACAACATGCTTTTTGGACCCCGGCAGCACAAAGTTTCTGGACTCCTGCATGAAAGCCTATGAGGAATCGGGTTGCCGCATAGTCGTGGGCAAGCAGGTGGTGAACCAAGATAATCCGCTGAACCTGCCGGTCTATCCTCTGGCCGAAGCCATCTCAATCATGGAGGATACGGTTCGTTCCTATAACGGCCTGCTGGACGGTCGGGTCACCGCTTGGGCCATGCCCTTCGCCTCCGAATTCTGCTCCACCGACCTTTTGGTGGCGGCAAAGGACATCGCTGACCGGCACAACACCAGCCTGACCCTACATCAAGCCAACGCCAAGTTCGCCATCGATTACCACCAGCAGCAGTACGGCAAACGGCCCGTAAATTACCTAGAGGACATCGGCGTTCTGGGCCCCAACATGCTGTTGGCCCATGTGGTGGGTGTGGAACAAGGCGAAGTTGATGCCATGGCCCGCACCGGAACCAAGGCGGTAATGGTCCCCACCGCAGCGTTGAAGATGGGACAGGGCATCACCTCCAAAGGGATGTTGCCGGAGATGTTGGATCAGAATATCTGTGTGGGTTTGGGCACCGATGCCGGTAACAACTCCAGCTTGGTTGAAACCATGCGTTCCATGTACCTGATTACCATAATCTTCAAAGACGCCAGGCAATCAACCAGCATGGTGCCTGCGGAAACAGCCTTGGAGATGGCTACTATCCAGGGTGCCAAGGCCCTGGGTCTGGACAGCCAAGTCGGCTCTATAGAGGTGGGAAAGAAGGCCGACTTGGTGCTTTTCGATACCAAACGGCCGGAATGGCAGACCCTGTTTAATCCGGTGAACAACCTGGTGTACAACGCCGACGGCCGTAGCGTCCACACCGTATTGGTGGACGGTCGGGTCGTGGTGGAAGACCATAAACCAACCTTCGTGGACGAATGGGAACTGATACAAAAAGTCCAGGAATTAGGCGCCGACATGATGAAACGGACCGGCGTCTCTTTCCCCCAACGCTGGCCGATAATCTAGGTTAAGAGTTGGATTGGAAATTGCCTTAAAAACGATTTTACCGAGGGAAAAATGGCGCAGAAAGTAAAATTTGGATTAACGCTGTCCAACCGGGGCGTGTTGCTCGGCCTCACAAAACCCAGCGAAATCCTCGAAATGGCGGAGCTGGCTGAGGCTTCGGAAGCATTCGAACACGTGTGGGTTGGCGACTCCATAATGGCCAAGCCGCGCATGGAGTCCATCACTCTGATGTCAGCCATCGCCGCTCGGACCAAGCGGGTTAAGATTGGCGTCGCTTGCATGGCCAGTTTTCCATCCAGAGAACCCATCACATTGGCATATCAATGGGCCAGCATGGACCTGTTGTCTGATGGCCGGATGATTCTGGGCGCTTGCATGGGCGGAAGCATCAGCGAGCAGGACCACAGGGCCGAATACACGAACATGGGCATCAAGGGCTTTGACCGCGCTCTGCGCATGGAGGAGAACATCGAGATTCTCCGCAAGTTGTGGACCGAGGACAGAGTGGATTATGAAGGCCAGTACCATACCCTCAAGAATGCCTTCATCGAGCCCAAACCGGTGCAGAATCCTCCGCCCATCTGGGTGATTAGCAATCCACGGCTGGCCACTGGAAAGCCCCACATCATCGAGAGGTCTTTGCGCCGTGTGGCCCGGTTGGGAGACGGTTTCATGACCACCGCCAATCCAGCCGATCAGTTTGGGGAGTTGAACCGCCGGGTTCACGAGTATGCGGCAGACTATGAACGTAGTTTCGAGGGTCTACCCTCCTCCCTGTACTACAACATCAACATCAATGAAGACCAAGAAGCGGCATTCCAAGAGTCAAAGACTTACTTGGACCAGTACTATTCTATCGACTACAAACGGGAAGTGGTGGAGAACTGGGTGGCTCTGGGTTCGCCGGAACAATGCATTCAGCGGCTACAGACCTTCGTGGATGCCGGAGCGACGGACATACTTTTGCGTATTCCGTCTTGGAGCCAGCGGGAACAGTTCCGCCGGTTGGTAGAAGAAGTACTGCCCAGCTTTTTGTAGCTAAATCACCAGACCATATAATTAAACAATAGCATTAAACCATTTCTTAAGAGGTACCCACAGAATGAGTCAGTTAGTTTTCATTCACGGTCCGGGAGCGGGCGCTTGCGCTGAGGGGTTTACCCACCAGATGGACCGTTTCCCCGGCAGCTTTGCGCCCAACCTGCCGGGGCATTTGTCAGGGGAACCATGTCCCGACGTAGACCGTTACGCCGAATGGTTGCGGGGCTGGCTCTGGGCCAACGGCGCCAAGAAGGACTTGGTTCTTTGCGGTTTTACCTTGGGAGCCTGCATCGCCCTACAGTACGCACTGGATTATCCGGAAGAGGTCAAGGGCTTGGTCCTTATGACCGTGGCGATGAAGCCAAAGGAACGAGCGCCTGGGACGCTGGAATTGCGCTTGGAGGCCGCAAAGACTCCGAAAGGACTTGAAAACTGGCTGGAAGCGATGAGGGAAGCCATGGTGTTCATCGAGCCGGAATTGCGAGAAAGGCTGATTGAGTGTCACAGCAAAGTGGGGCCAATCTCTCAATACAACGATCTTCTCACCATCGATAAATTCGATGTCACCGGGCGCATCGGTTCCCTGAAGCCGCCTTTGTTGCTGATTCGAGGCGTGGATGACCCCTTGAAGCCACCGGACTACGAGCAAGAGATTCACCAAGCGGTGCCGGGCTCACAATACCTGAGGTTGTCCCAAGCGGGCCACTTCCCCATGGCCGAGAAACCCGAAGAAGTGAATCAAGCAATCGCCGAATTCATTTCCGAGTTATCCACAACCTAGTTTAACGCCCCAGCAATCCTCGACCTTCCTGCCGGGATTTCGGTGCGGTCCTAATGGCTTCCGCCGCCTTGGATTTGGGTATAGGGGCGGATGAGGAGTATTTCAATCACGGCGCCAAACGGTGTTTGTCATCTTCTCGTCATTGAATTCCACCAATGCGGCGCTCTCTACGTCTACAAAGAACAGGTGGAACTCGGGCTCCTCGGGTTTGAATCCAATCTTCCGTAAACTGCGTCGGAATAACGCCTCCGAAACTCCAAGTCGGTAACTTCTACCGCACGACCGAACAACTTGAAATCCCCTTGACTGCCATCCCTGTTGGACGTTGCGCTATGGACGGTGCAGCGCGGGTCCCTTAGCAAGTCTAAGGCCTTTTTGGAATGCCACATCATGCCCAAACAAAGCTGGCCTTCAGTAAAAACGACTTCCACCGGGGAGATTCTGGGATAGCCGTCTTTGCGGATTGTGCCCACCATCACCATGCCGGTGCGCTCTATCAGCGCCTCGCCAAGAGCCGCTAGTTTTGGAGCTAGTTGCTGGAATTCCTGCCAAGACAGATTAATTCTCATCTTAATTTTAATTCTTGAGATCCACTGTTTCTGGATGAGGTATCAGAAATAAAACACACCCGGCTCATCACCGGGTGTGTCGAGTTTCCCACCTTTTGCTCAAGTCTAAAGGTTCAGCGAATGCTCTTCGTAGTCCTTGACCTTGTTGTAAATCTGCAACCGGTGGCGGTAGGACTCCAAGATGATGATACGGTTCTGACTGTCCACATTCACAGCTACGGGCCGGTGGAAGCGCCATTCGGGCTCCATGTCGGCTCGGCGCCGGGCCTTGATGATATCGGGGTTGGCGTCGATGTACGTCTGGGTCCAAGGCGAGGGCTGCTGGGCGTCGCCCACCAATGTGGTGACGAACTTTCCTTCAGGACCGTAGACTTGGAGACGGTGATTACCCCAGTCGGTAACGTAAACATCCCCTTCCGAGTCTACGGCCACGCCGGTGGGGCCGTGAAGGTCTCCCACCCCGCCGTCGGTCCCCTGAAATTTGCCTAAGAGCTTGCCGTCGGGGGTGAATTTTTGAACCCGGTTGTTCTTCCAGTCGGCGACGTAGACGTTGTCCTCTTTGTCCAAGCAGATTCCCCAAGGCAGATTCAACTGACCATCGCCAGTGCCTTGGTCTCCCCACTTGCCCAGAAATTTGCCTTCTTTGGTGAATTCCTGAATCCGACCGTTCTGGCTGTCCACCACGAACAGGTTGTCGTTGGAGTCGAAGGCGATCCCCGACGGACCGTTCAGTTGGCCATCGCCGCTACCGGCCTCGCCCCACTTGGACAGAAATCCGCCTTCACCGTCGAACACTGAGATGCGGTGCAGGTAATCATCTGAGGCATAAACGTTGCCAGCTTGATCCAAGGCCAAGGAACGAGGCCAAACGAACTGGCCGTCGGCTGAGCCGTTGGCGCCGAACTGTCCCAGGAACTCGTGGTCCCAAGTGACCCGGCTGATTCGCTGTCCGAGTTCTTCAACACCCCGGCTGATTACGTAGATGACCCCATTTGAGCCTATAGCGAAGTCTTGGGGCGACCAAAAGCCTTGGCCGGACATGCCGTACATCCCAATGCAATAGCTGTAATCAAACACGCGCCCTGCGGCGACGGTGGTTAGCATTTTTGATCCCCCAAATCTCATCCGGCTTTTTGGAGTATTGCCTGTATTTTGTCATTCTGAGTGAAGCGAAGAATCTTATCCTCAATCGCCGAGATTCTTCGTCGCTTCACTCCTCAGAATGACACGGAGCAATCCTACTTGGTCGGAGAGATGGATTACACGAAGGCCATTTGCTCGAACTTTCCGCCGACTATCGGCACCGGATCCAAGCCCAGCCACTGGTCAATCACGCTGGAGTAAAAGCCCCGAAAGTCGTAGCTGGGAGCCAAATCCCCTTGACTCAGATCCTCGGGTTTCAAGGAGGGGTAGGTTCCGTACATGCCGCCATTCACCCGTTCGCCGATGACGAAGGCAACCCCGCCGGCACCGTGATCGGTGCCGGTGCCGTTGTCTTTGACTCGGCGTCCGAACTCGGTGAAGAGCATCATGATTACGTTGTCGCCAGCGTCGTGTTCTTTGAGGTCGGCAAAGAAGTCGCTGATGGCTCCCGACACCTCCGTCCACAATTTGGTGTGCATGGGCGGTTGATTGAAGTGGGTGTCAAAGGGACCGTGGGCCGTGTAGAACACCTGGGTGCCTAGGTCGGCTAAGTGAACCCGGGCCACGTCTCTAAGGCACTTGGCGATGGCGTTATCGGCATACTCAATGGTGGAGGAGTATTTTTCGGGAGCGGACTTAATGATGTCGGCGCCCTTCAAGGCGTCTCGGCCCGTCTGTCCCAGGTAATCCATGGTTGGGCCAGTTCCCACGGCCGGAGCATACATTCGAGCGAAGCGGTCCAGCAACTGGTTTCGCTCTTCCTGAGCATTGATTCCCGGCACGTTGGAAAATACGCCGTAGGTCTCGAGGTTGGAAACCGAAGTCACGGGGACGCCCCGCAGAGCCAAGGCTCTAGGCAATCCCTGCCCGAAGTTAACAGTTTTGACAACGTTTTCGCCGTTGGGGTCCAGGTCTCTGGACATCTTGGCGACCCAACCCTCGGTGCCGACGACGTCCGGCTCGCAGGTGTGCCAGATATCCATGGCCCGGAAGTGGGAACGGGGCGAATTTTCAAAACCGATACCGTGAATTATGGCCATCTTGCCGTCATCGTAAATGGCTTTCAGAGGCTCCATGTTGGGCCGGAAGGCCAGCTTGTCATCGATGCGCAACATCTGGTCTTCAGGAATGTGTACTTTGGGCCTATTATCCCAATACTCGGGCTCTGTATAGGGAATAATCGTATTGAGGTAATCGTTGGCGCCGGTGAGCTGAAGGATAACCAGCACCGGGTCTTTTTTGGTTGTCGCCATTCCAATTCCTCCTGCGTGTTACAGAGTTGATTAATCCTGGCCTAATTGTTTTCTGGACAATAATCTAGGCAAACTGGTAGTCTCGTGATGCTGCAATCAGGGCCAGCAATATGCCGATTCTTTGCTCGGATTTGGTCTGGTCTTCTTGAGTATTCCAGCGGAGTTCGCCGCCCTCCTGGGCTTGGGCCAGCAACTCTCCGTAGGTGGATTCACTCACATCCAGGGGGCCGATGGCGTCCAGGCAGCCAGCAACCAAGTCCGCCGGAGAGAGGTTGCCTCTGGTTTTCAACCCGGCTATGACCGACTTGACCCCAGGTAGGCTGGTATTGCCCAGCAGGTTGGCGGCATAGTTCACCCGCCGCACCAATGCGCCGCCGTCGATCCACTCTGGGCCGGTGTGCCAGCTTTCCACACTAGGAGGATTGAGCAACTCTTGGCCTTGCCAGTTGCATTCCATGGCCAGCATATTGAAGCCGGGCCGGGGGCCGTTGTAGTTGCCTGCCATACGAGCGGTCCCAACCACCAGTTCAGCGGGGCTTTTCACCCTGGCAAACCGAGCATTTTTGAAGAAATCCGAGTTGAACAACACCCGCAACATAGTGCGGATATCGTAGTTGGATTCGACGTAGGCGTCGACCAAGACCTGAATGGCCTCTGGGTCACCGGGCGGGGTGATGTCCCAGGCTGGCACCTGAGGTTCATCGGCCACGAAGAAGTTGTATAGGTGACGGGATAGGAACTTGGGCGAAGCCTGCTGGTCCACCAAGATATCTATTACGTCTTCGCCGTTGAAATTGCCGGTTTGTCCCAAGAAGGTTTTTTCCCCGTCGTCGTGGTCCTCGGGCTTGTACTCGAATTTCCAATAGAAGCGGCCCAGAGGATTGCGCGGAATCTTGGGGGCGATTGTCCAGCCGGTGAAAGCCCGAGAGGCTTCTTTGATGTCGTCTTCAGAGTAGTTGCCCACTCCCAAGGCGAAGAGTTCCATCAACTCCCGGCCCCAGTTTTCGTTGATTGCGTCGGCATGGTTGCCGTTGTTATCCAGCCAGTAAATCATCGCCGGAGACTTGGCAAGTTCCACCAATAAGTCCCGGAAACTTCCCAATCCATGCTTGCGAAACATGGCTATCTGTTGGGTAATCTCCGGTGGATTGTCCACCTTGGAGTTTCCGGTGGCGAACAGTTGGTGCCAGAAAAGGGCCATCTTTTCTTCCAGCGGACGCTGGGTATTTATCATCCGGTATACCCACTCCGCTTGGTTGATGGGTGGCCCCAAAGCTCCCTCGTAGCCGGGGAAATACCGGTAGAGCATATCTTCGTCGATGGCCGGCTGCGATTCGGGGTCGAGTAGCTCTTCCACGGTGGCTTCGTAACCCTTGGCAACGCGGGCCTCAAGCTCCTCGCGAGGTGCGCCGAACCCAGCTCGACGCATTAAATGGGCCATCAATGCGATGTCTTCTTGGTGGGCCATCAATGCGATGTCTTCTTGGCGGGCCATAGATATCCCTCCTCTGGCTACAGATTCAGGTGTAATAATTGGTGTAATCTCTATAGAATGTTGGATACAATCGTAAGGTTATCGAGAAGCCATGTCAAGAACAGCCGAACCGATAGATTAGCAGCGAATATCGTTAATAAATCAACAATACGTTACTGTTTCGCGTTTGTATATTTGGGTCTCTATTCGGCCTGTAACTTGACCTCCACCAAGGGACTGTTGGTCACCCATTCTTCGACATCACGGTCCCACTCCAGATTCCTGTGGATCGCGGAGATTATCTCCCGCCGTTGGAGTTCGTCCGTAACCGGTGTGGCCAAGGCTGGCAGGTCCGTTTTAACGCTCTCTTTCAAGTGAAAGGTGAACTCGGGGTGAGCCACCAAGTTGGCATACCAATCCCTGGTCCCCGGAAGGCCGGTGATGAACAACCGGCCTTCAAGGCTATGAAACCAAATTTCGTTGCGCCGGAGCTGACCGGTTTTTCTCCCGACAGTCGTGATGTCGATTGTCCGGTCCTCCTCCAGCGCTCTGGCCACTTGTGGGCTCATAGTCACATCCTGGCTGGCAGATATTTCTGGTACCAGTCCAAGGTAGCTTCCATAACCTGGCTGAAGAAGGGTTCCACGTAGACCTCGTAGTGCCCGCAGCCTTCCAGCACCACCAGTTTCTTGGGTTCTCCGGCGTTTGCGTAAAGTTGCTCCGATTCCTCGGGCAATACCAAGCGGTCTTCGTCGCTGGTGATGAACAGGATGGGCCTGGGTGAAATATGGCCCACTATCCACTCGGGATTGAAACCCACGGTATCGTCCACGTATTCCATGGGAATTGTGCTTACGGCGGCTGGGTTGTTGCGGCGGGCTGCTGCTGCCAGTTCGGCGGACTGGCGGTCGGGCAGTAGAATCTCGCTGCGTTCCACCATCTGGGACTGACCGGTGGTGGCCCGTGCCTCACGGTCGGACTTGGATTGCTCCAAAAGATCTCGCCATTCGTCAACCCGGCGGACCCGGCTCATCCAGCGTGCGCCGTGACCGATTCCCACAACGCTGACGATGCACTTGGCCCGCTGGTCCACGGCGCCCACCCAAGACACGGTTGCGCCGCCGTAGCTGGTGCCGTAGAGGCCGATTCGATCTTCGTCCGCCTCGGGTTGAAGCGCCAGGAAAGTCATGGCCGCTTGGACATCCATCACCCGGCTATAGGGAGCAAGACGACTGCGGGTGCCTTCACTGTTTCCCCAACCTTTGTAATCGAAGGTCATCACCACGTAGCCAGCATCGTTCAGAGATTTTGCGTTGTCCGGCAGATATAGGTCTTTCACGCCGGTATAGCCGTGGCACAACAGCACGGCGGCCCGGACCTCTCCGGCTTGGAGTCCGTCCGGGGTGTACACGTCTCCACAGAGTTTGAACCCTTCGCTATAGAACTCCACTTCTCTTTTCATTTTTTCTCCTAGGGGTTGAATTGCCGAGATAAATTGCACAGCAGAGACTCAGGGTACGCCGAGTCCAACAAAAATTACTCTGCGCTCTCTGCGCTCTCTGCGGTGAAAAAAGTCTACTCCTCGGCCCGTTGTCCGGCGGCATAGAAATCCGGATCGGATTCCGCCGAAAAACGGGCGGGGGAAAAAGCCTCCAGAAGTTCGGGAACCTGGACACAACCGGCCATGACGTACTCGGCCAAGGTGCGACCGGTTACCGGGCCCAGGTGCACGCCCTTGGTGCCGTGGCCGGTGGCCAGAATCACTCCTTCCCAGCCTGTCATCGGGCCGATGATGGGAAAGGTGTCTGGGCTGAGAGGTCTGGAGCCAGCCAACTGCTGCACCAGTTCAGCGTCTTCCAGTGCAGGCAGAACATCTATGGCCCTTTGCAGTAGCTCCGTCCTGGCCGATTCCGTGGGTTGGCGGTCAAACTCGTCTCCCAAGAACAGGTCCTGCTGGTCGTAGTCCCGGCCGCCTGTACTGCCGACGCTCAGCATGCCGTCCAACCTGCTAATCATGTGGCCACGTTTGGGCGAGCTAATCAGCACCGGCAAGGGCTCGCCGGGGAATCGCAGCATCAGACGCTCACCCTTAAGCGCTTGCACTGGAATCTGATAACCCAGCGTTTCGCTAAAAGCCGTGCTCCAGACGCCAGCCGCTAGAATCACCGTGTCGCATGCTATTTCTCCAGCCGCAGTGCGTACACCGATTATTCTTGAACCGCTGGTTATTAAGTCGGTGACCGGTCTGAGTTGGAGCTGAGCGCCTCTTTTCTCGGCGGCTTGCCCCAATGCCAGGGTAAGGCGGTAACTGTCCAGTTGGGCCGACTGTTCTTCGTAGACCGCACCTCGCACTTTGTTGGTAAGCCTGGGTTCGATGCGCATCACCTCTGCAGCGTCGATCCACCTCATGGCGACGTGCTCTTCCTGCCAGGCCATGAGGCCCTTGATTGTCGCCTCCTCCTCCTCGTCCAGAGCTAAGCGCAAGGAAGGACGTTGCTGGAAAAGCAGGTCCATGCCCGTCTCTTCCTCCAAGTCGCGCACTAAGCCGGGAAACTCCCGGTGGGCAGCCAAGGCGAAGTTAAAAGATGGTCCCGGAGAGAACTCGGCGCCCAGAAGGCTAAGAGAGCCGGTGGCATGAGCCGATGCTCCGCTGCCGATAGACTCCCGCTCCAGCAGTGTTACCTTCGCTCCCTGCTTGGTCAGGTAGTAGGCTACGGAACAACCAATTACGCCGGCTCCGACCACGATTACATCTGGATTTACAGCCATAACTAAATAGAAACTCCGCCCAATCTTTTAGGATGATGGCTCGGATTATCTGGCCGCCGTTCAATGGTGTCAAACGAGGTGAATTTTCAGGATTGGAATCAAGGCTATGCCGTCATTCCGGCGAAGGCCGGAATCCAGAAAACGGCTGCGCCTTGCGAACTCCTAGGCGCCGGTCTACGACGGCCAGACCGTGATGGGTTGCCAAACCCGTAGGAATCGCTATCCATGGGCAGTATAGGTATGGGGCCAGATGACCATGGGGCACGGAAGAGGAACGCGCCGCTCTGTTAGACTTAAACTTGAACACAGAGGAGAGGCGTAGGGGGATTTACGCGGGCTGGTCCGACTCGTTGGAAGAGCCTGTCGGTTCTGAGGCTTCTTCCGGTTCGGGAGATGCGTTCTGAGAGTCATCTTCCTCTTGCTCATCCGTCGCTAAATTTAGATAGTCCGGGGTGGAAGGCGGAAGACCGGTGTACTCCTCGCTCAGGTGCCACAGTTTCAATGCTGCGTCTTTGTCGTTTGATGCTTCCGAAGATTCTACCAGACCTTCTTCCACAAAGTATTTTCCGGATACACCCTCTACTTCGGCGGAAGAAGCCAGGTAGGTGATGGGTCGGGCGCCCCTGGTGGCGCTTCGGCCAACTATGCGGACAAATAGGTTGAAGACTCGGCCTCTCAACCCGTTGTTGGCCAGGAACTTCGTCGCCACTAGTCCTGGATGTAGCGCATTGGCCGTGACGTTGCTGCCCTGCAGGCGGCGGGACAGTTCGTAGGTGAACAGCAGGTTGGCCAGTTTGGAACGCCCGTAGGCTTTGTAGCCACCGTAACTCTGCTCCAACTGGAGGTCTTCAAAATCCAGGAAGGCATCTTGGTGAGAGTCTGAGGAAACATTGACGATGCGTGAGGGACCGCTGGATTTTAGAGTGTCCAGTAGGAGATGGGTCAGCAAGAAGTAGTTCAGGTGGTTCAATGCGAAGGTCATTTCGATGCCGTCTGTAGACAACCGGCGGGACAGCATCAACGCCCCTGCGTTGTTTACCAAGACGTCTAAGCGTTGGTAACTAGAATGGAACTCGCTGGCCAACTTTCGGATTTCCGATTGTGAAGACAGATCTGCCAGCATGGATTCCACTTGGTTGTTCCCGCTCTGCTGGCGAATTTCTTGGACGGCTGTTGCGGTCCTTTGAGGATTGCGCCCTACCATGACCACGGTGGCTCCCAAATGGGCCAACTGCAGGGCTGCTGCTTTGCCTATGCCTGATGTGGCCCCCGTAATCAAGCAGACCTTGTCTTTCATGAATGTCCTGTCAATGTACCGTCGGTAGTTCTCATGCGCCTTCCAGTTTATGCACGATAGTGCTATCAATTCAAGCAATTTGCTAGACATAATATTGCCACCTAGGCCCTGCCAGACCTACTATAACGCCTGATATATTGCCTGATACAGTAATCATAAGAGGGTACTTCGGAGGATTTACATGTCTTCAGCGAAATTGACATTTGGGTGCAGTGTGGCGGTGGACGGGTATTGGGACGTGGCCGAGATGGCCCGACGGGCAGAAGCACTGGGCTTCGACCGGATTGCCATGGGCGAACATGTGATGGACGGAAACCCACCCCGTCCCACCCTGATGAACATTCCCGCCATGGCCGCCGCCGCTGGCGCCACCAGCACCATTCGCATCATGACCGGCATCGTAATTGTCCCTCTATACCACCCAGTAATGCTGGCAAAACTGACCGCCACACTGGACCAGGTTTCCAATGGCCGCTTGGATTTTGGCATTGGCATCAGCGGGCAGAGAGCCACCGAGATAGAATTCCAAGCTCTGGATATCCCGGTGCGGACTAGGGGCAAGCGCACCGACGAGATGCTGGATGTGATGAAGCGGCTTTGGACCGAAGAACACGTGTCCCACAGCGGAAGATTTTTCAACTTCGAAGACGTCACTCTGTTGCCTCAGCCGATCCAGAAGCCCTATCCTCCCATCTGGGTCGCAGGCAGAAGCGATGCCGCCATGCGCCGTGCCGCGGTTACCTGCGACGGCTGGTACCCCTACCTGTTCACGGCCAGGCGTCTGAAAGCAACCAACGAGGCATTGCGCAACTTGGCTGCTGAAGTCGGACGGGACCTGACCGGGTTCCATTGGGGACTGAATCAGCCTACCGCCATCAGCGATGACCCGCAGAAGGCGCTGAAATTGGCGGTTGCCAACGTGGGTGAACGTTACGTGACCCCGGAGCGTAGCGCTGAGGATATAGCACGAGCGCTATGCGTTGCGGGCACGCCCCAGGACTGCGTTGTAGCGATTCAAGAGCGTGTCGATGCGGGGGTCCGGGACTTTAACCTGAGCTTCCTGACCGCCGACGCCCAAGGCCTCTACCAGCAGATGGAGATGTTCTCCAAAGAGGTAATACCCCACTTTCGCTCTTAACCAAACTCCGACACATTGTCATTAATGTGACAACTATGGCGGTAATGACCTCTTGGGAGTACAATCTCCGACGAGTCGAGTGTCTCGACCAAGTCGGATCTGCCTGACTTGACCGCTTGGCCATTTTTTGGAAAATTCGCATTAATTCATCAGAGAGACGGGGGTTCCACATGCCCGAATCCAACCATATCAATATTGAAACGAACGTGCCTGTTGTTATGCGGGACGGCGTTACGCTTTACGCCGATGTTTACCGTCCCCAAGGGCCCGGACCTTTCCCGGTGATTCTGCAGCGCACGCCCTACGACAAAACAACGCCCCTGACCATGGTGATGTTGGACCCTCTTAAGGCCGCAAAACGGGGCTACGCCATGGTGGTTCAGGACACTAGGGGCCGATTTACCTCCGAGGGGGAGTTCTACTGCTTCCGCGACGATATTAACGACGGCTACGACACCGTGGAGTGGGCGGCATCACAGCCTTGGTCCACCGGCAAGGTTGGTATGTGCGGCACGTCCTACGTCGGCGCAACCCAATGGCTCAGCGCAATAACCAAGCCACCCCACTTGGCGGCCATCGCCCCCAACGTCACCGCCTCCAACTACCACGACGGTTGGACCTATCAAGGAGGCGCATTTGAGCTTGGTTTCAACGTCTCTTGGACCATGTTGCAACTGACCCTGGCCAACTTCAAGACCATCGCCTCCGGAAAAAGCGTGCCTACAGACAGTCGAGAAAAGCTGATTAAGGCTGTTGACTCGATGCAGGATTCCTTCAGGGAATCTCCGGTGAAGGAATTTCCCTTCTTGAAGGGTGGCCTGGCGGACTATTTCTATGATTGGGTCGCCCATCCTGATTACGACGACTACTGGAAGGAACTGTGCATCGAAGACCACCATGGGGATGTTACCGCTCCTGCTTTGAACATAGGGGGTTGGTACGACATATTCTTGGGCGGCACCCTGCGTAACTACATGGGGATGAGCAAAAACGGAGGTTCCGAAGAAGCCAGGAAGGGTCAAAAACTGATAATCGGCCCGTGGCAGCACGGAGCCAGGGGCACAAGCCTTGTGGGCACCCACTACTTTGGCCTGGCAGCCGATGCGGGATCCCTGGATTTGGACGGACTGCATTTCAAGTGGTACGACCACTGGCTCAAGGGCGAGGACAACGGTTACTTGGACGAGCCGCCGGTGCGCATATTTGTCATGGGCGACAACGTTTGGCGAGACGAGCAAGAGTGGCCCTTGGCACGGGCTCAGGCTACCAGCTACTACCTGCGCAGCCTGGGCAAGGCCAACTCTCTGAACGGCAACGGCCTCTTGAGCACGAACGCACCCGCTGAAGAACCGCCCGACGTGTTCCTGTACAACCCGGAAGACCCGGTGCCGACCATGGGTGGAGCGCTTTGCTGCAATCCCTACTTTGCCGCCAACGGCGCCTACGAGCAGAGCGCCATCGAAGCCAGGCAAGACGTTTTGGTCTATTCCACGCCTCCGCTGGAAAGTGAAGTGGAGGTCACGGGACCGGTGAAGGTAACCTTGTTTGCCGCCACTTCCGCCAAGGACACAGACTTCACCGCCAAGCTGGTGGATGTCTGCGAGGATGGCTGCGCCCGAAACTTGACCGACGGCATAATCCGGGCTCGTTACCGGGAGTCTATGTCGTCGCCCACCCTGCTGGAGCCCGGCAAGGTCTACGAGTACACGATAGACCTGTGGGCCACCAGCAACGTGTTCCAAAAGGGCCATCAGATACGGGTGGAAATATCCAGCAGCAATTTCCCTCGTTTCGACCGGAATACAAACACCGGCAATACCATCGCCAATGACAGCACGTTCAAACCGGCGATGCAGACAATCCTGCACAGTTCTCAGTACCCATCCCACGTAACATTGCCCATCGTGCCGCGATAGAACGATTGGACGAATTCACCGCAGAGACCCAGAGACCGCAGAGGAAAGATAATACTCTGCGTACTCTGCGGTAAAAACCACGTAAGAATCACCGAAGATTGAGGTATCAAGACAACAGAAAAGGAGGGGAGCATGTTAGACAACACGATGCTCATGGAAATGCTGCGGCGAATGATGCGCATCAGGTATTTCGAGGAAGCGGTTATCACGATGGTGGAAAGGGGTGAAATTGTCGGGGCCGCCCACTCGTATATCGGTGAAGAGGCTGTCGCTGTGGGCGCATGTATGGCGCTACGCGACGACGATTGGATAACCGGCAACCACCGCTCCCACGGCCACCCCATCGCCAAGGGCGGAAACGTGCGCACCGCAATGGCCGAGTTGTTGGGCAAAGCCACGGGCATCTGCAAAGGCAAAGGCGGGTCCATGCACTTGGCCGACTTTAGCATAGGCATCCTGGGTGAGTCGGGTATATTGGGCTCGGCAATCCCAACCGCCGTAGGCGCAGCCTTGGGCAGCAAATTGCAGGGCAACGACCGGGTTTCGATGCCGTTCTTCGGTGACGGCGCCAGCAACGAAGGCGCATTCCACGAGTCGATAAACCTGGCGGCGGTGTGGAACTTGCCGGTGATTTTCCTTTGCGAGAACAATCAGTATGCGGTTACTAGCAGTTTCAAACAGATGGTAGCGGTAGAGAATATCGCTGACCGGGCGGCAGCCTACGCCATCCCCGGCGTGCTGGTGGACGGCCAAGACGCGATTGCTATGTATGAAGCGGTATCCGTGGCGGTGGAACGAGCGCGAGCCGGCCAAGGCCCTTCTCTTGTTGAAGGCCGGACCTACCGCTATGAGGACCACTCTTTAGGTTTGGGCCGAATCGTTAGGGACCCATACCGTGATCAGGAAGAGGTGGAGGAATGGAAAAAGCGGGACCCAATAATCATCCACAAGGCCCGGCTGCTGGAGCAGAGTATTGCCACTCAAGCAGAAATCGACCAGGTAGAAGAAGAGGTCAGAGAGCAGATTGCAGAGGCAATCACATTCGCTAAGGAAAGCCCTTACCCTGAGCCCTCTGCTCTATTTGAGGATATGTTCGCCAACCCAATTCCCCTGGAGTAAGCGCCTGGAATAAGCGCTAACTGGAAAATCAGCACCCGGGGTGAAATCAGAAAAAGTGCTGTTTGACTAGCCCGTAAAGCTACTCGGTCAACGGCAGTTCAGGAGAGTAACTGATGACTCAGACCCAAACCGATACACGGAACATCACTCTGACCCAGGCGCTCAACGAAGCCATGCGGGAAGAGATGCGCAAGGACGAACGGGTTTTCATCATGGGAGAGGACATTCAACGTGGCGTGTACGGTGCGTCCGGGGGATTATTCGAGGAATTCGGTGGTGAGCGTGTCAGAGACTGCCCGCTTTCCGAAAACGCCTTCATGGGGGCTGCCGTGGGGGCTGCCGCGGTCGGTATGCGCCCGATAGTGGAGAGCGCATTCTGCTTTATGTGGGTTGCCATGGACTCATTGGTCAGCCAGGCATCCAAGATGCGTTATATGTTCGGTGGACAGGTGGACTTGCCGATAGTCTATCGGTCTTCCATGTACTACGACGGTAGCATGGCCGCCCACCATTCCGACAGGTCCTATCCACTGTTCATGCACATCCCCGGCTTCAAAGTCGTGTTCCCCAGCAACGCCTACGACGCCAAAGGACTGATGAAAGCTTCGATTCGAGAAGATGACCCGATTATCTTCTGCGAAGACCGCACCATCCTTGGTGCCAGGGCGCACGTTCCGGAGGAGGAATACACCATTCCTCTGGGCGTGGCGGACATCAAGCGAGAAGGGACTGACGTCACTATAGTCGCTATCGGCGGTATGGTGCCCCGAGCCCTGGCTGCTGCCGAGGCCCTGGCTGCCGAGGGGATTTCCGCCGAGGTCTTGGACCCGCGCACATTGGTGCCCTTGGACAAAGCTGCTATCCTGAAGTCCGTGGCAAAGACCGGACGTCTGGTGGTTGTGGACATGGCTCACAAGACTTGTAGCGCCGCCAGTGAAATCGCCGCAATCGTCTCCATGGAAGGCTTCTGGGACCTGCAGGCGCCCATCCAGCGCCTAGGCACCGTAAACGTTCACATACCATTCAGCCCCGCCTTGGAGCCCCTGTGCTACCCAACCCACCTGACTATCGCTGAGGCGGTGCGGGTAACTCTGGCCTAAACGAATGGATTCACCGCAGAGTACGCGGAGCACGCGGAGATTTGTCTCGATTATCTAATCTCTGCGCTCTCTGCGGTGGAATTAAAAGTCGGAGGAACATCATGGCCTCGGAAATCGTGCTTCCCCAATGGGGAATGGAAATGCAGGACGGCACCATCGTCAAGTGGTTGAAGAAAGAGGGTGATACCGTCGAGGAAGGGGAGCCGATAGTTGAGATAGAGACGGCCAAGCTCCAAACCGAGTTGGAGTCAACTGTGTCCGGGATCTTGGCCCGCATCGTGGCCCAAGAAGGTGAAATCGTGCCCATCAGGGGCCTTTTGGCCGTTATCGCCGCTCCGGGCGAAGAGGTGCCTATGCCTGCCCCGGTAACCTCCTCAGCCACTGCCGCTTCGGCTACACCGGCTACGAAGTCTACCGAGATTCCCCCTAGTCCACCTGCACAAAGAGGGGAAGCAGACCACGTTCAAGTGGTCCCGGCCGCCCGGCGTTTGGCCCAACAACATGGGATAGACTTGTCCACTGTGCAAGGCAGCGGGTCCAGAGGCAGAATACTGATTGAAGACGTGGAAAATGCAACACAGGCGCCTGCCGCCACATCAACTGCCTCCGCAAATGGCATCAGGGTTCAGATAGTACCGGCGGCCCGACGATTGGCGGGGGAGAAAGGAATCGACTTGGGACAAGTCCAAGGCAGCGGCCCAGGCGGCAGGATACTACTTCAAGATGTGGAGCAAGAAATATCTGGGGTTGGCTCGCTGTCTACTGCTGGCAAGCAGGAAATAATCGAATTAACAGGCATCAGAGGGACCATCGCCACCAGGATGTTGCAGAGCCTGCAGACAATGGCCCAATTGACGATTACCACCGAAGCCAACGTCTCCGAAGCCATGACCCTGCGCCAGGGCCTGTCCCGTCATCAGACCGACGGAAACATCAGCCCGCTACACTTGGTGATTAAAGCCACGGCTAGGGCTTTGAAGGAGTATCCGCGCCTGAACGCTCTCCAATTAGACGACAAAGTTCGAACCATGGCCCAGATAAATATCGGAGTGGCGGTAGCGTTGGACGAAGGGCTAATCACCCCGGTGATAAAGGACGCCGACACCAAGACTCTTTCCCAATTGGCTCGGGAAGGCCGTGAGTTGGCCGCCAAGACCAGGGGTGGGACAGCCAAGCCTGAGGACGTAACTGGCGGCACATTCACCATAACTAACCTAGGCGCATACGAGATTGACGCATTTACGCCGATCATCAATCCTCCTCAAGTCGGCATATTGGGCCTGGGTAGGGTTGTAGAGAAGCCGGTGATAGTAGACGGCCAAGTGGCCAAAGGCGCAATGATGTACTTGAGCCTGACCTTCGATCACCGAATCGTGGATGGCGCACCCGCCGCCGAGTTCCTGCAAAAGGTTAAGGGGTACTTGGAAGACCCTTGGTGGATGGTGATTTAAAGGCTTGAGATTATGGATACTGGGGGTGCTCATACCGGAAAAGATGAGGTGATGAAGGTTGATACGCGTCTACGTCGATATGTCGGCCGATTTATTCCACTACGGGCACATTGAATTTGTCAGGCAAGCTCGTGCTCTAGGGGACTACCTTTTGGTTGGTGTACATAGCGACGAAGTATTGATTGAACACAAGCGGAAACCGATTTTAACCATGGACGAACGGGTAGCAAGCGTAGCCGGGTGCCGCTACGTGGATGAAGTTCTGCCCGATGCACCTTGGGTCACTGACCGCGAATGGATCGAAAAACACAGCATTGACTTGGTGGCCCATGGCAGCGACTATTCCCAAGAGGCTCTTAATAGTACACACTCAGCCCCCATCGAGATGGGGATTTTCCGTACAGTTGCCTACACCCCAGGAATATCAACCACCGAGATAATCCGTCGCTGCGTCGCTGCAAAGAGAGCACGCCGCTGACGGTCTGATTCCATAAATACGCTCTGAATATAAATACAAGGGGAAAGCCGTGCCCAAAACGATAAACGATTTCACTCCCGGTGACCTAGAGTTTCAGATGTTCGTGCTCGACGAGCTTGCCGACGAACTGTTGGCGCAAGGAAAAGATGTCCTAAAACTGACCATCGGGGTTCCTGAGTTGCCAACCCCCCAACCTATCTTGGACCGCATCATAGAGGCACTGGGCAATCCGGATTTTGTTCGCCGTGTCTATCCCGAAGGGCTTCCCGAACTGCGTGAAGCAATCGCAAAACATTACAACACCAGGTACAAAGCGGAAACCTCTGTGGACCACGTCATCGTCAACACCGGCACTTCCCCTATTTTCCGAAACATCTTTCAACTGATCTCGGGCCAAGGGAGAGAGATTCTCTTGCCGCGCCCCTACTATGCTCTGTACGTATACTGCGCGACTTTGGCCAATGCCACCGTCAAGTTTTATGATATTGACATGGAAACCAAGCGGGTTGATATGGACTCGTTCCGGCGCAATTTTTCTCCGGAGCGTACTTCATTGGTGGTGGTAAATTCACCGGGCAATCCAATCGGCAACGTGGTTCAGCCCGATGAGTTGCGGGAGATTTATCAGATAGTCGACCGCCAAGCCTACATTCTAAACGATGAAATTTACAACAATTGCGTTTTTCACCAACAGTTTCAGTCACCGTTGGAGCTTCTGCCTGAATACAACGACGTCACGATTGTGACCAACAGTTTCTCCAAGGGCTTTCGCATGTACACCAAGCGCGTTGGGTTTGCGATTCTGCCAAAAGAGCTTCAAGTCAATCTGAGGGTCATGCAGCAACACACTCTTCTTTGCACCGACCCTTGCTATCAATATGGCATGATAGCCGCTCTTGAAGATGAGGAGAGCCCCGCGGAGCTTGCCGCCGTTTACAAATCGCGGGGGAAATACACCACTGAGCAACTGAGCGATACGGGTTGTAACCCCGTCGATGCTGAGGGCGGTTTTTATGCAGTGCTGCAATGTGTTGACTGGAACCGGGAGCACGGGTTCGCATCGTCGAAAGAGCTGGCGCGGGACATCCTCAACCGGGCCCATGTGGCGGTTGTTCCGGGGACTGACTTCGGCATACCTCAAGACCTGCGCCTGGCTTTTTGTAACGACCGCTACAACGAGGGCATCGATCGATTGAGGGGTTATTTCAGTTCCGAAATCTAGTTAGCGGATTTTCTTCGAATAACGGTCCGTTTATATGCTGTTGTGCGTGAAAGGGACATTGTCTTATGCTGCCCGAATAATAATTGACCGGTTTGTCCTCAGTCGAAAGTAGGATGACGAACCCCAAACAATCTGCCGATAGTTTAGGACAAATGCGTCCAATCTGGATTGACTGAGTTTTCCGGCGAGTATAGCATCGGCGATTATAGGGAATCCTAGCGTTGAGTCAGGGAGCGCTGATGCCGAATCAGGATGTTGAGGCCGCATGGCATTACCACAACGGCACAAAGCATCCTGACGGGTTTCTGATGGACCCTTCGCACTCCTACGACCCCATGGACAACCCCTTACTGTTCAAGATTTATCCCGACTTGGAACTTATCCCCCTTTCCTTGGATTCTCTTCCTCCGAAGATGCCCGCCCTTGATGCCATAGCTGCGCCGGTGTGTTACTCGTCCAGCCCGAACACCCCGGACTTCCCTACTCTGAGCAAGATCCTCCACTTTTCCGCTGGAATCACCAAGAGAATCGACTACCCGTGGGGTGAGATACCCTTTCGCGCCGCAGCTTGCACCGGCGCTCTATTCCACATTGAACTTTATGTGGTATGCGGCGACTTGCCTGGATTGGAAGCTGGCGTTTACCATTTTGACACCCACGCTTCGGTTCTCAAGCAATTGCGCAAAGGGGACTACCGGAGTGTCTTGGTGGAGGCGAGCGGCAACCATCCGGCGGTGGCCAACGCACCGGCCATAGTCTGCTATACCGACGTTTTTTGGCGTAACGCATGTAAGTACCAAGCCAGGGAGTACCGGCATTCCTTTTGGGATTGCGGGACCATCTTGGCCAATACCCTGGCGGCCTCGGCAGCCAACGAAATCTCATCTCATGTGGTCATGGGCTTCTTCGATGCCACCGTAAACAATCTGTTGGGTTTGGACACCCTGAAAGAGGTGTCTTTGGCTTTGGCGCCCCTGGGCCATGCACCGGATTTGACCGCCAAACCTGTGTCTGGGGTTGAGCCTCTTTCTTTGGATGTGTTGCCCATCTCGGACATTGAGACAGATTTTCCTCCCGTCCGGGAGATGCACGAAGCGTCATCGTTGATTAGCCTGGATGAGGTGACTTCTTGGCATGACGCAGACACGGCGAATAAGAAGGTTAGTCCGGTGGGACGGTTGGTTCCGCTGGACCCTTACCCGGAAACCGAGCTTCCCCAAGACAACGTGGAGACCGTCATTAAGCGGCGCGGCTCATCCCGGCAATTCAGCCAAGAATCAATTTCTTTTCGACAACTGTCTACGGTTCTGGAGCGGTCCCTTGCTGGAATACCGGCGGATTTCTTAGCTTCGCCGGAAGAGACACTGGGACAGACACTCAATGACGTCTATGTGATAACCAATGCCGTCGAGGGTCTGGATTCCGGACTCTATGCGTTTAACCGGGAAAGTAACAGCCTGGAACTTTTAGAGGAAGGGAATTTTCGTCGCGAAGCCGGGTTTCTGGGCCTCAACCAAGCGCTCCCTGCCGATGCCAGCGTCAACATTTACTTCATGGTTGATTTGGACGCTGCGTTGAAGAAACTGGGGAATCGGGGTTACCGGGCTGCGCAGATGGAGGCCAGCATCATGGCCGGCAGGATATACTTGGCGGCGTATGCCCATCGGTTGGGCGCCTCCGGTCTCACCTTTTACGAAGATGCGGTAATCCAGGTCTTCTCGCCCCACGCCGCTGGCAAGAGTGTCATGTTTCTGATGGCTCTGGGCAAGCGAGCCAAAAACTGACCGCGGCAGGGAAATCCTAGTGTAGTTCCCAAACAGGTTACGTGAAGGGCCATAATTTGGGGGTATTTTGATGGAATCGAGCAATGGGACAGTCCTCTTGGTGGGGCAAAACCTGTTCTTTCTGGGCAAAATCGAAGCCGTGGCCGAACCCATGGGATTCACCGTGCAACGGGCCACTACCGAACCGATTTTCATAGACCAATACGCAAAGAATTCACCAGCATTGATTCTTGTTGACCTAGAGGGCGACGAATCAGTTTGGAGTCAAGTATTGGGCGATTTAGCCCAATCTGCGGAAAGAGCAAATGGCAGTGAGGTGGCAGCTACAGTAGTGGCATTTGGCCCCCATGAAAATGTCGAAATGTTGGAGCGGGCCAAAAATCTGGGCTGCGATTTGGTACTGAACAAGGGGGAATTCAATCGAGACCTGCCCAAGATCATAGAGAAGCTCAGAGCGGATTTGGTCTGACAACCGACGCGGCTCAACAATTCTTGTAGGAGGTTCAATCATGGCTGAGTCAGGATTCGAAAAGGTTGCCGAAACCAGCGAAGTTGCTCCAGGTGAAATGAAATCGATTCAATTGGATGGAGAAGAACTGCTTCTGGCTAACGTAGATGGTAACTACTATGTCATTAGCGATACCTGTAGTCACAGAGGAGGACCACTCTCCAGTGGCGAACTGAATGGTGACCAAGTAGAGTGTCCGCTGCACGGGGCAGTATTTAGCGTGGTTACCGGGGACGTGGTAAGTCCGCCAGCTTCCAGTGGAGTTCCGGCTAGGGAAGTGCGGATTTCCGGGAATGAAATCCTTGTGGGGCCAGCTAATCGATAGAGATTCGTTAATAGAGCGGTATGGGTTACCTCCCCCTGCTAACTTAACTATCAGGCAGTATCCAACCCAAAGCTGCGGTTGAGGCGCGCCATCATCTCGTAGTAGCAAGCGATAAAGGCCAACCTTGCGGCTCCCGAGTCGCCTACCAAGTGGGTTGTCGCCTCCCATGTCGAATCGCGCATCTGATCCCGAATAACCTCCAAGGTAAACTGGATCCATATTCCTTCTTTCGGCAACAACCGGCGGGGCGCCGTTCCTGCGGCGATGCCATCGATTACGGCATCGCTTACCCCGGATTCGCGGGCCAACGGCTCAAATGAATCCCACAAGGCCGTGGCCTCCCGTTCCTTGGCCACGGTCAGTGCCACGGTGAACTTTATCCAAGGCTCCAAGTCTCCCTCGGAGATAATTTCATCCAATTCCGCCAATTTGGATGCTATTTGCGGGTTGGCGAACAATGCCTGGTAGGTGCTGCCTAGGCCCGACTCAGCCCCGGTAATCTTTGCGTATCGGGATTGCGCCTCCAACGGCGTCTGGGTTATTGGAGTTGGTGGTAGTCGCGACATTTCTGCTCCCCCATGCGGAAATTTGGGCTATTCAATATTATAAGAGTTACTTCAGGTTCCAGGCAGGCACATCTACGTTGGCAGGGCACATCCTAAACCCGTCCGCCCTTGTCTAATACCCGGTCCAAGTTAAATGCGGCGCTGATTAACGCCAGATGGGTGAAGGCTTGGGGAAAATTGCCCAGACTCTCTCCCTTGGGGCCGGTTTCTTCCCCGTATAACCCCAGATGGTTGGCGTAGCTGAGCATCTTCTCGAACATCAGACGTGCTTCGTCCAACCGGGAGCGGTCCGACCAACCCGCCCTTGTCATCGCCTCCACCAGCCAGAAGGTGCAGATATTAAATGTGCCTTCCTTGCCCGCCAGGCCGTCATCGGTCTTATCGACGTTGTAGCGATGAACCAAACTGTCAGAAACCAGGCCGCCCGAGGCCACGGATTTCTTGATGGCGTCTATGGTTTTCAGCATCCTGGGGTCGGAAGGCGAAACGAAGAAAACCAGGGGCATAATTAGATTTGAAGCGTCCAGATTGTCGCTGCCGTATGCCTGAACGAAGGCTTGCTTCTCCTCGTTCCAGCCCTTTTCCATGATTTCCTCATATATCTGATCCCGGGTCTCCCGCCACCTGACGCGGTCTCCCGGAAAGGAGCGCTTGTCGACTAAACGGATGCCCCGGTCAACGGCCACCCAACACATCACTTTCGAGTAAACGAAGTGCTGTTGGCCGCCTCGAACTTCCCAGATTCCTTCGTCGGTTCTCTGCCAGTTGGCGCAAACCCAGTTTACCAAAGCCCGAATGTGACTCCAGAATTCATAGGAAATCGGCGTTCCGTACTTGTCAAACAAGTATATTGCATCAATGAGCTCGCCGTAGATATCCAGTTGTACCTGATTGTAAGCACCGTTGCCGATGCGGACGGGTCGCGAGCCCTTGTAGCCTTCCAAGTGATCCAGAGTTTCCTCGGTGAGCTCATGACGCCCATCGATGCCATACATGATTTGCATCGATCCGTCCGGGTTTAGGTCCTGGACGCATTCCTCGATCCAGCGCATGAAGTTCGTAGCCTCCTCGGTGAAGCCGATGCGCAGAAGACCATATACGGTGAATGCCGCATCCCGAATCCAGGTGTAGCGGTAATCCCAATTCCGCACTCCGCCCAGCTCTTCGGGCAGGCTGCATGTGGGCGATGCGACGATGGTCCCAGTGGGCTCATAAGTCATCAACTTAAGGGCAAGCGCGGAACGTTCCACCATCTCCCGCCAACGCCCTTTGTAGGTGGATTTGGAAATCCAACGACGCCAATATTCGACGGTTGATTTAAACAGTTGATTGGCTGCTTCTTCGGAAAGCAGACAACCATGGTCCTCGGCGCCAGGCACGGCTTGTCCCAGTACGAAGGTCTCCGACTCGCCTTCATGGAGGGTGAATTCGGCTGTTACGCCATTGCCGTTGACCGCCAAAGGCAAAGTGGTGGAGAGGTGGAGACAAGATGAAGCGGAGAGAAACTCCGCCCCGTCTTTGGTAATCCTAGTCTCATGCTGGTCACGAGCGTAGTTGAACGCTGGCTGGCACTCTAAGTTGAATGTCACCGAGCCTCGCACCACCACCACCTGGCGAATCAATTGGTGATACCCCAGATCGCCTTCTTTCACGCCCACAGGCATGAAATCTATGACCTCTCCGACGCCCTCCGGCGACAAGAACCGGGTAACCAGCACGTTGGTTTCCGGCCAATACATCTGCTTGTTGGTGACACCATCTTCGCCAGGAGAAATCTTGGGAGAAATCTTGTAGCGGCCTCCCTTTCCGTCGTCCAAGATAGCCCCGAAGACGCTGGGGGAGTCAAAATCAGGGTGGCAGTACCAGTCTATGGAGCCATTCTTGCCCACAAGAGCCACTGTGTGCATGTTGCCGATGATTCCGTAATCTTCTATTGGTTGATAAGCGGGCTGATGGGCCATTATTGTCTCCCCAATTTCAAATCAACTAGACCGGGGTCAGAGCTTACTGCTTCGGCGCGCCAAGCAACCTCGCTGCGCCTTGGGTCAGGAACCAGTGCACCGCATCGGAAGACGGTCGTACCATGGCCGCTGGCAAGGGCGACTCTCCGGGCTCCGGCTCCAATACTTTTCGCAACACCTCTGCCTTTGAATCCATGGTTCCCAAGAAAGCGATAATGCTGGCAGCGTTAATCAACGGGAGTGTGAATGTGATTCGGTAGGATTGTTGTTCGGGCGCCCAATTGTGTAGCACCAACCTGCTACGTTCCGCCAAAGCCAGGGTGCCCGGAAACAAGGATGCCGTGTGGCCGTCTTCGCCAATACCCAGTAGCATCAAGTCAAAAGATGGTAGAGGAGATCGAAAATACCCTTTGAGCAGCTCTTCGTAATCTTGAGCGGCCACATGGGGTATGTCTTCACCCTGCATCCGGTGCACGTTTGTGGCGGGCACGGGAACTTTGTCTAGCAGTGCCTGTTTGGCCATCTGGTAGTTGCTGTCCGGGTGGTCAGGAGGAACGCAACGCTCATCGCTCCAAAAAACGCCCCAGCCATCCCATCCGATGTTGCCCAGGTGTGGCGGCGATGCCAGCAGTTCGTACAAAAGCTGAGGTGTGGAGCCGCCGGAAAGGGCTATGGTGAATCTCCCGCGGGAAGACAAGCACCTAGCTGACAAATCGGCCACCATCTGGGCCGCCGTTCGGGAAGCATGTTCGTGGGAGCGCATCACGTGGAGCCTAGGCATGGCCCTCGTCTTCCGCTCCACAAAGCCCCAACCACTTATGGCCGTTTTCCGCCAGGAGGCGGTCGGCGGCTTCCGGCCCCCATGTGCCGGGCTCATACGGGTGGGGCCTATTTTTGCTGTCCAGCAACGGCTCGACTATGCGCCAGGCTTGTTCAATGTGGTCGCTTCGGATGAACAATGACGCATCGCCCTCCAAAGCGTCTTGAAGCAAGCGTTCATAGGCTTCGGGGATGTCCTGGTCTTTGAAGGCTGAATCATAGTGAAAGGACATGTCTTTGGAGTCCATGAACATACCTTGGTCGGGAATCTTCACTCCAAACCTGAGATGCACTCCCTCGTCGGGTTGTAGGCACAATGCCAAGCTGTTTGGGCTGAGCTCGTCGCCGGGCGCAGCCGAAAACATCATGTGAGGTGGCCGTTTGAATTGAATCACAATCTCGGTCACTTTCTCGGCCATGGATTTGCCGGTCCGTAGGTAAAATGGAACGCCCTGCCAACGCCAGTTGTCTACGTAAAGGCGAAGAGCGGCGAAGGTTGGAGTGGATGAGCCGGGGTCCACGCCGGTTTCGTCCAGATAGCCTTTGTACTGACCAAGCACGGTGTTTCTTGCGGCTCCCTCCGGACCACCGCGGCGGATCGCCCTCAGCACTTCTATCTTGTGGTTACGCAAAGAATTGGCGTCCATGGCATTGGGCGGTTCCATGGCCACCATGGTCAGCAATTGCAACAGGTGGTTTTGGACCATATCGCGGATTACCCCGGACTGGTCGTAGTATCCGGCGCGGTCACCAACGCTAACCTCTTCCGAAGCCGTAATCTGTATATTGTCCACATAGTTGCGGTTCCACAGGGGCTCGAAAATCGTATTAGAAAACCGGAACACCAACAGGTTTTGGACCGTTTCTTTCCCCAAGTAGTGGTCGATTCGGTACACCTGGGACTCGTCGAAAACCCGGCCTACGGATTCGTTCAGCGCTTGAGCGGAATCCAGGTCGCGGCCAAAGGGCTTCTCGATGACCGCCCTGCGCCAACCCTGCTCAACCCTTCCCAGGCCTGGCTCCCCGGCCAAACCCGATGAACCCAAATTTGCGACTGCAGGGCCGAAGAACCGGGGGGCGACGGACAGGTAAAATAGGCGGTTGGCTGGCTGTCGGCCTTCCTCTAAAAATTCCAAACGGGATTTTAGCTTCGCATAGTCTCCAGGGGAATCCAGGTCGCCGGGCACGAAAAAAATGTTCTTAGCGAACATAGCCCATTCGTCCGTGCGGTGCGCCAAGGAACCGAACTCCCGTACGCTGTCACCCATCAGGTCCCGGTAATTATCGTCGGTTAGGTTTTGCCGGGCGAAACCAATGATTTTCAGGTTTTCCGGGAGACGGTCTTTGCAGCCTAGCTGAAACAAAGCCGGCAGGAGTTTTCTGCGGGCCAAGTCGCCGGTACCTCCGAAAATCACCAGCGTGGTCGGTTCCGTGGTCGGTTCCGTGGTCGGTTCCGTGGTCGGTTCCGTGGTCGGTTCCGTGGAAAGACCATCGGTAGAATCGGCAGACATCAGCCCTTCTCACCGTTGGAAGCTCCTGCGGCCGGTTTGACCGCATGGCCGCCGAACTGGTTGCGCAGTGCAGCCAGCAATTTTGCGCCGAAGGGCTGTTCTTGGCGGGAGCGAAATCGGGCTTGTAACGACAACGTTATAACAGGGGCTGGCACCGCCAAATCGATTGATTCCTGCACCGTCCAGCGTCCCTCACCAGAGTCGTCAACGTAGGCCTCCAGGCTCTCCAAGCCGGGGTCTTCGGCCAGCGCATCAGCGGCTAAATCCAAAAGCCAGGATCGGACCACGCTACCGTGCCGCCAGGTTTGAGCGATTTGGGGCAAGTCAAAACCGAATTCCTCTTTTGCGGCCATTATCTCGAAGCCCTCGGCATAGGCCTGCATCAGGGCATACTCCACGCCGTTGTGCACCATCTTAACAAAGTGCCCGGCACCCACGGGCCCGACGTGGCCCAGCCCTTTGTCTTTGGCGGGGGCCAGCGTCTGGAATATAGGTTCCAACCTCTGATAGACCTCTTTCTTCCCCCCAATCATCAGAGCATAGCCCTCGACGAGTCCCCAGATGCCTCCACTGGTTCCCACGTCCATGAAATCCAGGTTATGGCCAGCCAGTTTCTCGCCGCGGCGCATGCTGTCTTTATAATTGGCATTACCACCGTCCAAAATCGTGTCGCCGCTGGACAACAATGGAATCAGGCTATCTATCGTGTCCTCGGTGGGCGCACCGTCTGGCACCATTATCCACACGGCTCTCGGCTGAGAAAGACGACCCACAAGGTCTTCCAAAGAAGACGCTCCCACGGCTCCCAAGCTCTCACTTGCGCTCACAGCCTCGGTGCTGCGGTCATAGGTTATTACACGGTGGCCGTCCTGTAGCAGCCGCTGCGCCATGTTCCCGCCCATGCGGCCCAGACCAATCATGCCAATTTCCATAGAATTCTCCCTTTTATTCAAAAAGCCTTGGTTTTTTAGTGATTAAACAGGATTGATACTGGTGTGTGATTGCGAGGAAATCCCCCTGAATCCCCCTTTACGAAAGGGGGACTTTTTTGTTGAGTTCCTTTTCTCGGCTACTCAGGTCACCGGATGTAGCTTTTTTAAGAGATGTTTTGAACAAGTGCTTGTACACCTCGGGCTGGGTCTGCGCCCAGGTGTACTCTGGCAGCGGGGCGTTGGCCCGCGCGTAAGGCTTGAAGGTCGCCGATGGATTGGGCGTCGGACAGGGTTCCAAATGTGATATTTTGGGCCGGAATCTCCAAATCCTGCTTGCGGTCGTAGGTAAGTTGCAAGAACAATCCGGAGTCGGGTCCTCCCTTGTGAAGTTGGCCCGTGGAGTGCAAAAAACGAGGCCCGTAGCCGAAGGTGGTGGCTATGCGGTGTTTTTCCATAACCTTGCTGCGCAATCGCTCAATCGCCTTTTCGAACTCGGGAGATTGGTTAACGTAGGCCATTATCGCCAGATAGGCGTTGTCGGTTCTTCTTGCCAAGAGCTCCGTAAGTGGTGACTGATCCGCCATCGCTGGAAGCTTGCCCGACGATTGATATGCGCCAAGGACGGATTCGGTCATATCTTTGGCCGCTTGAACGTTGGGTTGGTCGAAGGGATTGATGCTTAGAATTGCGCCTGCTATGGCTGTTCCCATTTCCCAGCGGAAGAATTCGGCTCCTAAGTCGTAGTTGTCCCGCAGGTCCAGGCGCACAACCGGATGCCCGGCATCCTCCAAGTCGGTTAGGGCGGCGTCGGTTCCCTCGTTGTCGTCCCCTTTCAGCCTTAAGTAAATGAAAAGCCGGTCATTGCCGTAATGCTCCGGCGAGATAAGCGGTTCGTTGGCGATGGGCACGATGCCCTTGCCTTCTTTGCCGGTGCTTTCGGCCAGTAACTGCTCCGCCCAAAGGCCGAAACTATTTATGGAAGGGGAAGAAACCAGGGTGAGTTTGTCACGTCCTTGCAGCGCCAGTCCACCCATCACCGCTCCCAGCCAGGCGCCGGGATTTTCATGGACGAGCACATCGGGAGCACAACTTCTGCGAATCCCATCGGCGCGGTCAATCAGCTTGACCAAGTCTAAGCCAACCAGAGCCGCAGGCACCAGACCGAAGTAGGACAAAACCGAGTAACGGCCTCCTATGTCCGCAGGATTGGCGAAAACCCGGCGAAAACCCTGGTCTTTGGCCATTTTCTCCAATGTTGTGCCCGGATCGGTGACTGCAACGAAATGCTGGCCCGCTCTATCTGGTCCTACGGCCTTTTCCACCAAGTTTCTGAAGTAGGCGTAAAACATGTTGGGCTCGGTGGTTGAACCGGACTTGGAAGAGACAATAAAAACTGTGTGAGCCGGGTCTATGGTGTCTGCCACGCTGCCCACCCAATCGGGGACTGTCGAGTCCAGCACGATTAGTTCAGGATAGCCCGGCGCACTACCAAAGGACTGGCGCAGCACTTCGGGTCCCAAGCTGCTGCCCCCCATACCCAGAACAACAACGTGCCGCGTTCCGGCTTCTCTTACGTCCCGGCCCAACGACTCTAGGTCGTCCGACTGCCCGGCCATGGTATCTGTGACGGTCAGCCAGCCCAACCGGTTACTAATCTCCGTGGGCTCTGGTTTCCAAACGGTGTGATCCCCGTCCCAGATTCTGGAGATTACCTGGCTTTTCTGAATTTCGGCCAATGCGGACTCCACCTGGGGCAGGTAGTTGCCCAGGCTCATCCCTTGGGATGGTCGCCCTCGCGCCAGCAACCGGGCATCTTTAGATTCGGTGTTGTCCAGGAATCCCTCTAAGGACTCGACGGGTTGAGCCCGTTTGCCATAAATTTCCCGGTATTCAAGGCTTTGTCCCAAATGTCTCAGATACACTGTCATTCTGAATGAAGCGAAGAATCTTCGCGCCTGAGACGGTAGATTCTTCGTCGCTCCGCTCCTCAGAATGACAGTTTTAAGGCAAATCCGGTATTCAACGAGAATTAGATGCCAGGTGTTTTTGTTAAGGTTTAGCCCTTATTCTGTTTCACCTGTTTTTCCGCTTCTTCGGCCATACGTTGTGGTGTGAGACCGAATTTTTCGTAAAGGACGCCGATGGGAGCTGACGCTCCGAAGGTGGAGAGTCCCAACGTAAATCCTGTGTTGCCTACGTAGCGTTCCCAACCCATGGTTGTGCCAGCTTCTATAGCAACTCGTGCTCCAACCTTGGGCGGCAAGACGCTGTTCCGATAATCCTCGGTTTGGGAGTCGAACAGTCTCCAAGAAGGCAGTGAGATTACCCGAGACGTGATTCCCTTTTCCTCCAAGAGTTTTCCTGCGTCCAAAGCTATGTGGACCTCGGAGCCGGTGCCGATAAGAAGGACATCGGGGCTATCCCCTGAATTCGGACTCTGCCAAAGCACGTAGCCACCCTTTTGCACGCCTGCAGCGGCAGCGTAGGTTCCACGATCTAGGACGGGAAGGTTCTGACGCCCCGTGACCAACACAGTGGGCCCGGTGCGGCGCTCTAACGCGACCTTCCACGCTTCTGCCGTCTCGGTGGCGTCTGCGGGGCGTAGCACCACGACATTCGGAATGGCCCTGAGAGCCAACAGTTGTTCGATGGGCTGGTGGGTCGGGCCGTCCTCACCCAGGCCGATGGAATCGTGGCTGAAAACGTAGACAACTCGAAGCTCCATCAAAGCTGCCAGGCGAATGGCAGGACGCATGTAATCGGAGAATATCAAGAAGGTAGCGGTATACGGAATCGCTCCGCCGTGGAGCGCCATCCCGTTGGCGATGGAGCCCATGGCATGTTCTCTGACGCCGAAGTGCATGTTATGGCCGCTGCGCTCTTCAGCGCTGAAGTGCCCCTTGTCATTTAGAATCGTCCGTGTAGAAGGCGCAAGGTCGGCCGAGCCCCCGATGAGCGTATGCACCGTGCTGACTATGGCGTTCATCACTTGCGCCGAGGCGTTGCGGGTTGCTATCTGGCCATCAGCCCCGTTAAACATACCTTCCAGCACTTGGTCCCAGCCTTCAGGCAGAACGTCATTCCAGGCCGCTTCCAGTTGGGCGGACTCGGTGGGGCAATCACGGCGGTAAGCGTCCATCCGAGTCTGCCAATCCTGCTGGTAGCCCCGGCCTCGCTCTTTGGCCTTCCTAAAGTAGGTCTTGGCCTCCTCCGGGATGGTAAATGGTTCTTCGTGGGGCCAGCCCAGATTCTCCCTGGTCAAACGGATTTCATCTTGACCCAAGGGTTCCCCGTGGGCAGAGCCGGTGCCAGCTTTGTTGGGGCTGCCGTAGCCTATAACCGTGCGGCATACTATCAGGCTGGGCCGGGCAGTCTCTTCTTTAGCAGAGCGGATAGCAGAATCCACAGCCTCGGCATCCATGCCGTTTATGGGACCGACCACATGCCAGCCATAAGCCTGAAATCGTTGCGCCACGTCCTCGGTAAAGGAAATGTCGGTGTCGCCTTCGATGGAAATGTCATTATCGTCGTACAGGTATATCAGCTTGCCCAGACGCAAAGTTCCTGCCAGAGAAGCCGCCTCCGAAGCGACCCCCTCCTGCAAATCACCGTCGGATACGATGGCATAGGTATGGTGGTCGATTATCTTGTGGCCGGGCTGGTTGTAGTGTTCCGCCTGCCACTGTTCGGCGATGGCCATGCCGACTCCGCCGGCAAATCCTTGGCCGAGAGGACCGGTGGTCATCTCCACCCCCGGTGTCAACCTGTATTCAGGGTGGCCGGGAGTCTTGCTGCCCCACTGCCTGAATTGCTTAAGTTCTTCCAAAGGCAGGTCGTATCCGGTGAGGTGGAGCAAGGAATAGAGCAAGGCGGATGCGTGGCCCGGAGAGAGAATGAAACGGTCTCTATCCGGCCAATTGGGGTCCTCCGGATTGTGTTTGAGGAACCGGTCCCACAGCACATACGCCATCGTCGCTGCGCCCATGGGCGCTCCAGGATGGCCCGAGTTGGCCTTTTGTACGGTATCAACCGACAGGAACCTGATTGTGTTCACGCAAAACTGGTCAAGCTGGGGGTCGGCCATTTTCAACTCCTCGGGCGGATTTTAAGAAAAATGGATTGCCAAGGATTAACACGTCGGGAGGTCGGGTGCGGGAAAACTCACAGGGAGGAATCGAGGGCGGATAAAGCCTAAGGGCCCCGGATGGTTGGCTGTTGGATACCTAAGCTGAGAATCCCCGCAGGACAACTCCGCCGACTGAACCGTGTTTGGCGTGCATTCCCAGGAAATTATTGCCATTGCCGGGATTGCTGCTCGATAGCGTTAACCTTGGCCAGCCTGCGTACGTGCCGTTCTTCACCAGTAAAACGAGCAACCAAGAACTCGGTGGTTAGCTGTTGGGCCAATTCCAAGCCCACCACTCTGGCGCCCAAACTGAGCACGTTAAGTTCGTCATGCTCCACGCCTTGGCGGGCTGAATAAAGATCGTGGCAAACGCTGGCCCGGATGCCCGGAATCTTGTTGGCAACCACGCAAGCGCCAACACCGCTGCCGCAAATGACGATGCCCCGCTCCGCTTTGCCCTCAGCGACCGCCTGGGCCACTGCTGCCGCAAAGTCGGGATAATCGTCGAGAGGATCGAGGGTATGAGCCCCCAAGTCCAGCACTTCGTATCCTTGGGACTGAAGCCAGGGGACCAGAGATATTTTTAGAGCGAATCCCCCGTGGTCCGCTCCAAACGCTATGACCTGCGCCATTCTCTACCCCGCATGGCAAATTGTGGTTGCAAAAATGATTATTTTTGTACTGCTACATTTTGCCACGTTGAACGCCGCAAGGCTAGATGGTAAAAACGGTTGCTTTCTAGTCGCCCCTGTATCCTCTGCTTCCCTGGTTCTTTTCCAGGTAATGGCGAATCATCAATGCCGCCGTGGCACCTTCCCCGACGGCGCTGGCAACCTGGTTGGTGCTGCCGCCCCGGACGTCTCCGGCGGCGAATACCCCAGACATGCTGGTCTCAAGGTTCACACCGGTTGCTAGGAAACCAAACTTATCCAGGTCCACGGCCCCGTTTACAAAGTCTACGTTGGGGTCTAGACCTATGAAAATAAAGACTGCACCAGGCGTAAGTTCTTCGGTCTCTCCGGAAGCAATGTTCTTGATTACGACGGAACTGAGCTTGCCGTCGCCGCGAAATTCTTCTACCGTCATGCCCAAACGAATCTCAATCTGAGGATGGCTGTCCGCCTTCTCCCGTAGGATCTGGCTGGCTCCCAACTGGTTGCGCACTTCTAGAATCGTAACTTTGTTGGCGAACTTGGTCAAAAATAAACCCTCTTCGACGCCGCTGTTGCCACCGCCCACCACTACCATATCTTGACCTCTGTAAAATGGCCCGTCACAGGTTGCGCAAAAGTGAATACCGGCGCCGATTAGGTCTTCCTCACCGGGCACGTTCAAACGCCGGTATCTGCTGCCGGTGCTCAGCAACACGGCATTTGCGCAGTATTCGTCGCCAGCTTCGGTGGTCACCAGCTTATGGATTCCATCACCGGATTCTTCGGCAACCATTATGCTGGAAATTGTTTGAGCGGGGAGAATCTCAACGCCGAATCCCTCTGCTTGGGCGCGCATGGCATCGGCCAAATCCGATCCCTTGATACCTTGGGCGAACCCAGGGTAGTTTTCGATTCTCTCGGTCACCCCAGCTTGGCCGCCGACGCCGCTGCGTTCGATGATTAGGGTATCTATGCCCTCCCGGGCTGCGTAAAGAGCCGCTGTCAGACCCGCCGGTCCCCCGCCCACCACAATCAGGTCGTAGAACTCACGTCCTGCCTTCGGGCTGATACCCAGCTTGGCGGCCAATTGGGCGTTTGTGGGCTCTACCAGGGTGGAACCATCTTCGAACTCAATCGTGGGTATGATTTGCTTGCCGCCATTGGCCTGCTGGACGTATTGCCTGCCGGCTTCGTCTTGGTCTATGTCGACCCAGTTGTAGGGGACACGCTGCTCGCCAAGGAACTGCTTGGCTTGCTTGCAATCCGGGCACCAAGGGGCACCGTAAACCGTTATTTTTGCGTCGGCCATCTGTTATTCTCCCATGCAACCGAAGCCGGCTGCGCAATAATTCGTACTTATTTTTGTACGTGGAATGCCAAGAACCAGACTTTTGCTACGCCGCCAGGTCGCCCAAGATGGCATAGGCCCGCGATAGGCCAACAACGTTCTCGGATCTTCCCATCAGGGCGGCTTCCTCATCTTCGGTGAGGTAGCTGCTGCACTGTAGACAAGAAATGAAACTTCCGTATGAATCCTCGTTCTTGTAAAGGTCTCCTTGGCATTTCCGGTACGATTTTAGCCAGTACATGTTGGCCTCCCCATCTTTCCCGCATTGTTGGCATCCGCTGTTTGGTTTCTTCCCGATGCGGCAATATTAAGCCACCAGCAAGCACCGCACATCCACCGAATCGCCTATTTCCGAATGAAAAAGAGGTTGATGTTTAAATCAACCTCTTCTCTGTTTCGGGGGTGACTCGCTGTCAACCCGCAGGAGGACAACAGGTCAACCGAATGGATTCTCAACCCGATGGTTCGGGGTCCGAGTAGTCACGGAGACAATTATGAAGGGCGGTCAATCCGCTCCTGTTCCCTCTCCGGTCCTTTGTTCTTGAGAGGTCGGCCCTTTTCTGGAATCGGGTCCTCCACCAAGCCGTAAATCTCCCGACCTTCGTGGCCTTCCGGCAGATACTCGGTTATGGGTAATCCCTCTTGATTAACGAATAACAGACAATGGCAATATTTGTAAATCTGCATGTCGTCGCAGGCGCAAATCCACGTGCGGTGTTTAATCTCTTCATTCTTGTCGGGGTAGAACCGGCAAGGGCATAGCGGTCGGCCAATCTCGTCCACGTTTTTAGCCAGCCCTAAAATGACCTGCTCGGTAACACCCTCCACCGGAGAAACGAAGGTTCCGAATTTGGCGTTGTATCTATCGACGAAGGCCCGCATTTTCTGGATTGACTCTTCACTCGGCTGTTCTGGCATCAGATTATCCTCAGTGGCATTCATGCCGTAAATTTCTTAGATTTGGGTCCGCAATCTCGGTAGGTTTGACCTATTTCGGCTTTGTCCAACAGCATAATTCATTTTTGGCGGAGGGGGTGGGATTC
>DCAE01000143.1:87829-88223 GCA_002311385.1 Dehalococcoidia bacterium UBA1141
GGGATTCGAACCCACGATACAGTTGCCCATATAACGGTTTTCAAGACCGTCGCCTTCGTCCACTCGGCCACCCCTCCGTGACTCTATTCTATAGGCGAATCACGGCGTTGTCTCGCTGTGGCCTAATATTTATTACCGGTTAGGCTTACGGGTATGATTCTGAAGTGGATTCAGAACAAGAGATTAAACGGCCCGGCGAGAAACCTCCAGAAAAACTCCAACTTCCCCGCGGGCAGCGCTCCCTCTTCAGTGAAGAAGTACATCAGGGTGAAAAAAAGCCAGAACGAAGATGACGGGGCGGCGAGACATCCGCAGCCCCTTTTCGGCGAACTTCCGCCTCTCCAGATCCAAGCCACCTAATCTATCCTCATTGTTGTTTCATCGTTGTTGTTTC
>DCAE01000143.1:88281-94927 GCA_002311385.1 Dehalococcoidia bacterium UBA1141
CATCGTTGTTGTTTCATCGTTGTTTCAACCAACGCGGCGTTGTTTCATCCAGCGGGGCTGAATCGAGCCTAGCTGAATCACGGGGACCAGTGCCCTAGGCAAGAGTGCATCTAAGCACCAATTACAGCCACGCCTGGGAGCCATCCTCGCATAAAGGTGTTGAAGGCCAGTTCGGACCAATTGTCCGTTCCGGTTGCCTGTGAAGCGGCGCCGGAAAGTGCTTGTCGCTCCGGCTCGTCTTTCAGTTCCGGCGGCGATTCTTTGGCCTGAATCTCCGGTAAGGACGGTATTCCTTTGGCCTCCTCTAGAAACCCTACGGCATCTCCGGGCAAGTCTCTCAAATAGCCATCGTGGAAACTCCCTAGGTGTTGCCCTTCATAAGAGCAGACTTTCCCTTCGTCAATGAAAGCTCGCGCTTCGCCGGTGGAGTCGTAGATTACATCTTCCAATAGCCATCCAATCGGCCATCCTCCTTTGCTGTAGATGGACTGGGCGCTCATATAACCTCCCTGAGTTAGGCTCGGGTCCGGTCAAATTAAATCTCTATGCGTAGGGCTCGCCACTCAGCGATTTATTCAGTGACGGGGAGAAGCGCAAGCACCAGGCATCGTGGTTTCAATCTCTTTCTATTCTTGCTCTTCTTGGCTACTTCTCTAGCTTGTATTTTTCGTGGGTACTTATCTGGGCTATCTGGCCGAATTATTTCGTAGGCATTATACGTGGGGCGCACACCAGCAGCAACCTTGCTTAGCACCAGAATAGAAACGGCGTCGGAACACGCAATCCCAAGCAGCCACCCTGACGGCGCACACTAAAAAACCCTGCCTCCAGAGTCTCTGGAGGCAGGGTTTTATTCACTCGTAATCCTTAAGTTAGACGCGGGTTAGGGATATACTCCATCCTGGTACCCGCGGGTGTCCACGCTGCCGTCTTCGGAGTTGGTGACCTGCCCCGTGGTCGCGTCAATCACGCGGAAGGAATCACCGTTACTGGGCAGGAAGTACAGCAAGCTCTGTGCTGCGCCACTGTCTCTTACATACCAGCTATAAGAACCGCTGATGGAGACACCACCGTTGTCCGGCGATGCCGATTCCGGCACTGCCTGTAGAAGGCCGGCTTTGACCAATAGTGTGAAATCTATGAAGTAGTCTCTGCTGTCAACGGCATGGTCTACGGCCTGGAATTTCACCTTATCCACATACCAGCCAGAAGATCCTCCGGAGATGGCATTGGCGCTGCTTCCGTCTGAAGACAGAGCCGAAATGCTGGAATTGGTTCGAGCTGGATCCAGGGTTTCCAATTCACCGTTTAGCCGGTCTTCCCCGGCATTGGTCACCACCGACTGTCCATCGCCGCCCAGGGTCCGGTTGCCGTCTCCGTTACCGTCTCTCCATTTCGGCTCACCGCCGCGGGTGCCTCGAACCGGATTGAAATCTACGATTAGGTTATCCATGGTCTGTGCGCCGGTCACCTGCTGCTGGCTATTGGAATCAAGGACCGGGTCTCCGTTTCCATCTACCTGAATTGTTTGTGTCCACTTGTCGGGAGTTCCAGTGGTCTTGGTGTTGCCCATCAAAGGGAACTGGCGCTGTCCAAGGTAGCGTATGTTATCGGCGGCGGTGAAGTATGAATCAACCGCAGTCTGAATCATAGCCCTGTCTTGCGCATAGGATTTCTCCCTTGTCTTACCCAACTGGTTGTTGACCATGGGCACGGCGACGGCAGCCATGACGCCCATAATGGCGACCACCGTGACCATCTACACTAGGGTGAACCCGTGTTCCCTCTTTAGAATCCTGTTTATGCGTGAAAGCAACCGCTTCATGATGCCCTCTTTGGGTAAATTATCCGGTTTTCCCTTTGTTGAACTGGGACTAGTATAGGAGGGCCGAGCCCTGGGGTAACCACTCTTTAGGGTGAAAAAAGGGTTAGTTCTTGTGGGTTAGGCATTTGCGATGACTATATCCGTTTCATAGCGGCTAAGAAAAAGGACCAGCACCTGTGGGATTTTTCCTCCTGAAGACCCGCTAGTAAGACGGAACCGCAACATCAGTTACCTGCCTCTAAAATTTCTTTCAGCTTCGCGATGTCAGCATCCATCTGTCTCTTTGCGCTGTGGACCACCAAGGGTTCGGTCATCTTGAAGATGCCTGTTAGTTCAGCCTCCACCGTCATATTAACCCTGGTGGCGTCAACACTTCCTTCTTGGGTTACTCCTTCCGGGCTAACACTCTCCAGACTATAGTAAGCGCGCATGGGAATCGGGCCCGAGGTGCTTTTGAAGCCTAATTTGGATTCGGGGTCGAAATCGGTGATGGTGAAGGATGTCTCCATATTCCGGCCCAAGAGACGACGGATTTCCCTTAGGTTGGTCCCGATGCCCACGGGGCCGTCGGATGTTTGTTGAACTTCTAGAAGTTCCGATTGCCATTCCATTCCCTTCGCTATATCCGCCAGATAGGCGAACACCGCATCGATAGGACGGTTGATTACCAGGGACGATTCGGCTCGGGCCACCGGGGCCTCCTAAAATAACGTAACGCTTAGAACGTAAAACTCGGTAGGAAATCGCTTGGCTGCGCTACAAGGCGAGAGCGTAGCAGGCCCGGCGAGGATCGCCGCTGGTGCTGAGAACGCCGGTCTCCGGGTCCCGCTTGGTAACCGTGGCTCCCATGCCGCAATTGACCGCACGCTGTATCTTGTGGCCCAATGCCCGCAACGCCTCGGCAGTGGTCTCTGGGAATCCATCTTCCAGGTCCAGACGCCCAGGAAAGTATTCATGCGGGTAGAAGGAGTTTGAGACGCTCTGGCTGGCAAACCTGGGAGCCTCAACCGCCTCTTGTGGGTTCATTCCAAAGACAAGAACGTTCAGGATAATTTGCAGGTTGGCCTGGGCTTGATTGTCCCCGCCGGGGCAGCCGATGGTCATGGCGGGCTGACCGTCTTTGCTGACGATGTAATTGATTAGGGTCGTCCTAGGACGTTTGCCGGGCTCCACCACGTTGGGGTGGCCCGGAGTGCAGTTGAACATCTCTATTCGGGTACTGAGAGCGCAACCCAGTTCAGGGAAGAAGGCTGATTTGGCAAATGCGCCGCCGCTGATGGTTCCGCATACCATGTTGCCATCGTTGTCCATGGCCGAGACGTGGGTGGTGCCACCATCGTCGCCGCCCCCACCGCTACTACCGGACCCCGAAGCCACGGGTGCCTCTGTGGATACAACTGGGGAAGCCGAGCCGTTCTTGGAGAACTGGGAAAGGTCGCCATAGGCAGGTACTTCAGGATGAGCCTTGTCTTGATTAATCAGACTGGCCCTTTGTGCTCCATACTCCTTAGAAAGCAATGCTTGGATCGGGATAGTGGAAAAGTCCGGGTCTCCGTAATAGGCTTCCCGGTCGGCGAAGGTCAACTTCAAGGACTCGGTCACCGTGTGAATGTATTTCGGTGTGTTGTGGCCCATACTGCGCAGGTCGAATTTCTCCAGGATATTTAGGGCTTGCATCAACATTGGCCCTTGGGTCCAAGTATCCTGGCCCAATATTTCATAACCCCTGAAAGTGGTCTTGACCGGCTCCTCGTACTGGGATTTATATGCCGCCAAGTCCTCCATGGTCAGGATGCCACCCACTCGTTGGGCGCATTCCACGATGGTTGACGCTATGTTGCCTTGGTAAAAAGCGTGGCGGGCGAACTTTAACCCCTCCGCTCTATCACCGCCATGACCGTTAGTGGGCAACATGCCTTTCAAGGTGGCGGCCAAGCCCGGCTGAACCAACAGGGATGCGGGACGGGGTATCTGGCCGTCTTGATAGAAGATTTCTCTGCCTCCCGGCGGGTAGTTTCCGAACTGTTCCAAGGTTGCGGGAGATTTGAGACGTTCCAGCATATATTCGTAATTGGGTATGCCATGCTCGGCATATTGGATGGCGGGGGCCAGAATCTCTTCGATTGGCTTTGTGCCGTATCTCTCAAGCAGTGAGATGAACGCATCAACCACCCCCGGCACGGTGAAGGAGAAGTGGGCCCGGTTTCCCGGCCCCGTGGGTATGCGTTCCAGACCCCTGGAAGTGTAGAAATCAGCTGTCGCCTTGGCCGGAGCGACCCCTTGGCCGCTAAGGGAGAGCAGGTCGCCACTGGCGGCGTGATACAGCATGAACACACCCTCGGCGGCTAGGGAATAGGAGGCGATGGGCTCAATCACTGCCGCGGCGAAGCTCGCAGCCACAGCGGCGTCAAAGGCGTTGCCGCCGGTGAGCATCATCCTCATCCCGGCCATGGAGGTGAGGTAGTGACCGCTGGAGATTACCCCGGTGGTCGAGTGGACCACCGGCCGCCCCGTGGGTGGGAGAACCACGTCCCCCTGCTCTAGCTCGTAGCTGGTTGCTTGTCCGGCCATCATATTCTCCGAATCTTAGCTATTTTTAGATTGTTTGATCCAAGTCAGGCTATCCGCAAGCCAAAGCATAAATCTGGCTCGCCTCTTGCGGCAACGGGTGAGCGGCCCAAGTTTGGCCACTATCGAGACTCCCGAAGACCTCCCCGTCCATCGAAGCACAGAACATGGTGCTGGGTTTGCGCTCGTCGAAGGCCAACCCAAACAGGGTGCTGCGGGCCTGCACGCCCATGTCGATGCGCTCCCAATTTGTGCCACCGTCCTGGCTACGGAACAAGACACCGGAGTCGCTCCTGAAATTGGGTCCGCCGGATACCCAGATAGTCTTGGGGTCGCCTGGAACCTCCCGGATGCTACGGCAATAGGTCTGACCTTTTTCGTTCAGGGCCTCGATTCCGCCTCGAATCCAATGGTCACCGTGGTCTTCGCTGCGAAATAGGCCAGCCCGAGCGATGGCGAAGATGTTTCCCGGCCGGAAACTGCTGGCCAAAACACCGTGCATGTCCACCGGGTCGTCGTTGATGTATTGGCCGTGGCTCAGATTTTCCCAATTTTCGCCACCGTCCAGCGAACGAATGATTCCTCCAACCTCGATTGCGCCGTAGACCTCGTCGGGGTCCGAAGAACTGATGGACATCATCAATATTCGCTTGGCCAGGTTGGCGCCTGGGCCAATAGTGACCTCCGGAAAGCGTACGCTAACGGGCAATTGCTCCCACCGTTCGCCACCGTCGTCGCTCCGGTAAATCTCCGCGCCCTCATACCCTGCGTATACAACATCGGAGGTCCTGGGATGGAACAGAATCGACCACACGGGAAGGCCGTGGTCGGGCACGTTCAGTTTTTCCCAATGCTCGCCGTGATCATCGGTGCGGTAGGGGCCGAATTGGGTGCCTATAATGACCGTTTCCGGCCTTTGTGGGTGAACAGTTATCGCACGAATGGCAGCTCCCTCGGGAAGGCCGTTGCCCAACAGTTGCCATTGATTCTCTCCCACCCCCATGCGATACAGGCCGCTCATAACAGGCCTACCGGGTGCGGATTCGCCTGCCAATCCTGCGTATACGAATGTTTTCTTGTCGCCATTTGTGGTGGTCGTCATCTCTGTCACCTCATGCACATTTTATATGCCATTTCGCCGCCTGAGCTTCCGCAGTTCGACCAAAGGACTTTGACGGTTCAGCCGAAAGTCTGAGCAATGTCCTTTAGCCAGCGGATAGGGCAATTCCACCATAGCGGAAATAGCTTGTCAACAGCATGGAAATGTTTAGATAAGGTGGGGTGGGAACAGTAGGTATATTCTGCGTTTGCGGCGATACTGTGGAAAAAACGTCTTCAAGGCGGAGGTTTTCCGGGCCATGTGCAATTTGGGTGAGCCGGTCAAAGGAGCAAAAAGCGGTTCAATCTGTGAGGATGCGGGTCAACCCCTGGGGATGAAAAAACCAGCAAACGAACGATGTATCGGGCTAGGTGCGAGGAATCAGTCCAGAATTCGAATCACGTAGGCCACCAACAGCGCCGCCATCAAGCCGGTCAGCGCAGTGAAGGATATTTCCAGCTCTGCCGAATCGCCGCTAAGTAGAGCCCGCAATAGGGCGACCACGCTCATTCCAAGCAGGAACCCAATGGTAATCCCCACTAATATGACGGTGAGGATTCGAGGTTTTAGGGTATTTCTACCGGAGATTGTTGATTCTATGTCCTGCATGGCCTCAATCCCTGGGGCAGTTGGTGATTCGTGTCTTGACGCCTGTGGATATTAGGTTACCAAGCAGGATAATTAACAACAAGATGGGCCTGCACCGTGCGGACATTCTGGCGAAAATGCTTGCAGGAACCCGATGGCATAGACCCATCACAAGAATAATCTGAAAAAGAATAATCTGAAAGAAGAAACTTAGTTATCGCCAATCACGGCGATTGCTTCCACTTCGACCAAAAGGGCAGGGTCGGCCAGTCCCGCCACCACTACAGTGGTGCTGGTGGGTCGCCCTTCAGCGGGGAGGATTTCCAGCCGCGCTGGTCGAATCTTGGCCCCGGTGTCCGCCCCAACCACGTAGGTGGTCGTCTTTACGATGTCTGCCAAGGTGCCGCCAGCCGCCTTAACCGCAATCTCCAGGTTGGCCCAGACGATGCGTATCTGTGCCACTGGGTCCCCAACGTGAGCCGCCTTGCCGTCCAAACCCCGAGGCACCTGACCAGCGATGTATACGGTGTTGCCCACTTTGACCACATGGTTGTATATATTCATTG
>DCAE01000143.1:95050-100103 GCA_002311385.1 Dehalococcoidia bacterium UBA1141
TCCTGTTTCAAAGTTCGCGGTTTTAGAGTTCCCGGCAAGATTTTGGATAAAATCCTGTTGAACAGAGCGAATTCAGGTCCCTGCGACGGTTATCATACCAGCGTGGTTGATGGGTTTGACCTCCACGTGGCAAGAACTAAACTGAGACGGGCAAATCCGAGAATCGAGTCTTTGTATAACGGGTAGGTGTGAATGTCTAGAATCGTCCGAGCGGGCCTAGTCCAGGCGGGAATAGGCAGCGAACTTCCTGCACCTTTGGACCGAATAAAACAATTTCTGGTCGACAAGCATGTTGCGTTGATTGAGTCTGCTGCCCAACAAGGAGTTCAGGTCCTCTGCCTGCAAGAGCTCTTTTACGGCCCCTACTTCTGTGCCGAGCAAGACCCAAAGTGGTTCGCTCTAGCCGAAGAGGTGCCCGACGGTCCGACAGTGCGTTTGATGCAGGAGTTGGCGAGGAAGCATCGGATGATTTTGATAGTACCGGTGTATGAGGAGGAGATGCCCGGCGTCTACTACAATACGGCGGCCGTGTTGGACGCTTCCGGAGGGTATTTGGGCAAGTATCGAAAGACCCATATCCCCCACCTGCCGCCGGGATTCTGGGAGAAGTATTATTTCAAGCCGGGCAATAGTGGATATCCTGTGTTCGCCACGGAGTTGGGAAAGATTGGCGTCTATATATGCTATGACCGCCACTTCCCGGAGGGCGCTAGAGCGCTGGCTTTAAACGGTGCGGAGATTGTATTCAACCCTTCGGCCACGGTCGCCGGACTTTCCGAGTACCTGTGGGAGTTGGAACAGCCAGCCCACGCTGTAGCCAACGGCTACTTTGTGGGCGCGGTGAATCGGGTTGGCAATGAAGCTCCGTGGAACATAGGCGAGTTTTATGGTAAGAGTTACTTCTGCGACCCCAGGGGACAAATAATCGCCCAAGCGTCCAGGGACCAAGACGAAGTTTTGGTAGCCGACTTGGATTTGGACGAGATTCGCCAGGTGAGAGAAACGTGGCATTTCTTCCGGGACCGCCGACCAGAGACCTACACTGGGCTAAGCGAGCCTTAAGGCCTAGCCAGAATAATTCAAACGGAGAAAGATTGAATATGGACAGCAGAGAATTCGGAGGCTTGGGCCGGGTCAGCGCTTTGACCTTGGGCGGCGGCGGAATCGGCCAGGTCTGGGGGCCTACCAGCAGGGAGGAGTCAGTGGCGACCCTCCGTGGGGCGGTGGATGCAGGCATAAATCTTATCGACCTGGCGCCCAGCTACGGCCAAGGTGAAGCGGAAACCGTTTTCGGCCAGGCATTCGGCGGCAGCGTCCCCGCTGGAGTGAGATTGACCACAAAGTGCCGCTTGGATAACCCGCCTGCGGATCAAGTATTTTCCGTGCTGGAGCAGAGCCTGAAAGACAGCTTTGATCGCATGAAAGTGGAGCGGGTCGACTTATTCTTTCTGCACAGCCAGATTGTGCCGGATGATTGTGTTGATCGCTACGACGGCACCCCTAGGGAGCTATTCGTCAACTCCGTGGTGCTTGCGTTCGAGCGTTTGGTATCGGACGGGCGAATCGGAGCTTGGGCCATCACAGGCATAGGCATACCTTCAGCGGTTTTGGCAACGATTCAGGCAGACCCGCATCCCGCCGCCGTTCAGGCAATCGCCAACCTGCTGGACTCGCCAGGCGCCATAAAGCGTTATGACGAAGCAGCGATTCCCAGGGAAATAATCGGCTCTGCCCACAAGCGCGGAATGGGCGTTATGGGCATACGAGCAGTGCAAGCGGGAGCCCTGACCTCCAGCCTTGACCGAGAATTGGCGGAAGACCATCCCGAGGCCCGTGATTTCCGGCGGGCTGCCCCGTTCCGGGACTTAGCCGCGGAGCTGGGAGAATCACCAGCCTCTTTGGCCCACCGGTACGCCCTATCAATCGACGGAATCTCAACGGTGGTACTGGGCGTCAAGAACCGGGAAGAGCTTGCCGAGTGCGTCGCCGCCGAGGCCAAGGGACGTCTTGAGCCGGAACTGATGGCACGGATTGACGCGGCCGTGGGACGCTCTTGATCCCTATTGTGGGTATGGCCTCAAAACTGCCATTCTGAGTGAAGCGAAGAATCTTCACGCCTGGGACAGGAGGTTCTTCGTCGCTTCACTCCTCAGAATGACAATATCACGGAAACTTCTGGGGCAAAACCCTGTTGGGGGTATGAGACGAGGAATGTGGATTCAGACGCCTTAGATAACGCTCCGGTTGGAATAACCCGGACTTCGCCAAGGGGTTGGGCAATCCTGCTCCTCTTTCGAGCCCAGGGCAGTAGCGTCATCCTGGTTTCCTACACCTTTGGGCTTTTCCTTCCTTTCATATCCGACGATCTGGGCATAACTCCTCTGGAAGCCGGGCTGCTGCAGGGAGTGTGGTGGATAACCGCCGCTGTCCTAGCTTTACCCTCAGGTGCGTGGCTGTCGCGAATTCGCCCCATACCTCTGGTTTTGGCCTCCCTGTTATTGGGGGTGCCCTTCTTGTTCTTGCAGGGTCTAGCCAACAGTTTCTTGCTATTGTTCTTAGCCAGGTTCCTTTTCGTGGCATTCCATACAATCACCGTACCTGCCCGCACTTTATTGTTGCAACAATGGGTTTCGCCCAAGCAATACGCAACGGTCAACTCTGTAGGCTTGTCCCAACACAGCATCATGTTGGCAGTGGCTGTGAGCACCAGCGCTTTGCTCATAACCAGCCTCGGCAGTTGGCGGGCAGCCTATTTCATAATGGGCGGCTTCTTCGTTCTGCAGACTTTGTTATGGCCACTAATCGCCCGGGAAAGCAAAGCCCCAGTGATCAGCCTGCAGCGAGAGGTTGAGAGCCAGATGGGCTCGCCTTTACGGGCATTGAAAGCTTTCCCTCAGGCTTGGCTATTGGCCATAACCATGTTTTCTCTGTCCGCGACATGGACGGCCATGGTCACTTTTTTACCCACGCTATGGTTGGAAGAACGAGGAGTGCCTCTAACCCTTGGCGGCCCTCTGCTTGGCTTCCTATATTATGGGCTGATTCCCTCCGGCCTTCTTGGCGGGTACCTAGCCAGGAAAGTCACCAAACGAAAGCTTTTGCTGTGGGTGCCTGCCCTGCTGAACACGGCTTTAGGGGTAGCGATAGTTCTGACGCCATGGCCACTGCTGCTGATTCCACTGATAAGCGCTCTGGGTTTGGTCTGGGTTGCTACGCCGGCCATGCAGATACTGCCCTTTGAGTTTCCGGGGATAACGCCCAGAGAGGTGGCGGTGGTGTCGTCTCTGGTTATCACATTTATGGGGCTTGGATTCGCCGTCGGGCCGGTGACCACGGGCGCGGTGGCACAATGGACGGGGTCGATTCAGACCGGGTTGGTTGTTCTGTGCTTGGGAACGGTAGTGGGCGTGGTTGCCGGGTTGTTTTACCCTGGTCAGAGCAAGGCCGAGGAGAAACTGGAGCGAAACTAAATTGCAGAAGGAATTGGTTAGCCGATCTCGAGCGCCAGTTCCAGTTTTTTATCTCAGATATTGGCGTTAAAATAGGCTAACCGGACCCGGAGACCGGTGCCTCAATGGGCCCGCTCCAGTCTCAGATTTGCTTGACACCCCTATAGGCCAATGCTACAATCGGCCAATCCCAAGAGTGGGCGATTTGGCCTAGCTGTTCAGTGCTTTTGGGAACGCCCCACGCCTAGCCTAACGGTACAGACCCAAACCACCAGCTCCTGATTGGAGGGCCGGATAATGCCTCCCGAGATTATCAAAGGACTGAAGGACGTCTACTTCGATACCACGACGTCCAGCTTCATCGACGGTCAAGAGGGTAAGCTGCTATACCGCGGCTACAACATCCACGATTTGGCTGAGAAGTCCACTTTCGAGGAAGTGGTTTACCTCTTGTTGTACGGGAAGCTTCCCAACGAGCAACAGCTAGAGGAATTCGATCAGACCATGCGGGCCAACCGCCGGATTCCCGATGAGGTCATTCAGGTATTGGACCTAGTAAAGGCGAGCCATCCCATGGACGCCCTGCGCACCGGGATATCCGCCTTGGCCGCCTTCGACCCTGAGGTCAAAGATAACTCCGTTGAAGCAACGATCAGAAAGGGAGTCCGTCTCACCGCCCAAGGCCCAACCATTGTGGCCGCTCATCACCGGTTGAGACAAGGATTGGAGCCCGTGGCCCCGGACCCCAGCCTTAACCATGCGGGCAACTTCCTGAAAATGTTATTCGACGAAGTTCCCGACAAAGACACTACGGACCTGCTGGATGTGGATTTCATCCTTCATGCCGAGCACGGATCCAACGCTTCGTCCTTCGGCGCTAGGGTCACCGCATCCACTATTTCCGACCTCCACTCGGCTGTTACAACCGGTGTTGGCGTCCTAAAAGGACCCGCCCATGGTGGCGCTGCTGAAGAAGTGATGAAAATGGCGTTGGACATCGGCCAGCCGGAGAACGCGGAAGAGTATTGCCGCAATATCCTGGACAACGGCGGTCGAATCATGGGTTTCGGCCACAGGGTGTACAAGGCGGAAGACCCTCGTGCCCGACACCTGAGAGAGCGCTCGCGAGTCCTGAGCGAAAAGGTGGGTCAACCCCATTGGTTCCAGATTTTGACCTATGTTGAAGAAGAGGTCATGGTCCGCTATAGGTCCAGGGGCATATTCGTAAATGTGGACTTCTTCGCCGGGTCTATATACTACCTGTTGGGCATTCCCGACGACCTGTTCATATCCATATTCGCCTTGGGCCGGATTGCTGGTTGGACCCTGCAGTGCGCAGAACAGTTCGAAGACAACATCTTGCTCCGTCCGCTGATGGAATATACGGGAGAGATGGACTTGGAGTACACAGCAATCGGCGATCGTGCCTAAACGCGGGCAACAGTAGGGATATAAAAATGGGTTGTAAAAGAGGGGGCCGGAAGGCCCCCTCTACTTTTTCAGGAGACTTCATTAAAGCCTGAATGCCTGAAATACGAAAATCCGTAAAGCCGAAAGTCAGATGAATACCGCAGAAGCAGAAATCCGCCGCCGCATCGCCCAAC
>DCAE01000143.1:100207-108080 GCA_002311385.1 Dehalococcoidia bacterium UBA1141
CGGCGCCCAGGGCGACTTTTACACCAGCCCTCAAGTGCACCCGGTATTCGGAACGTTGATTGCTGTCCAATTGTTCCAGATGTGGCGGTTGCTAGGCCAGCCGGACCCATTCACCGTGGTGGAACTGGGCGCCGGTAACGGGCTGTTGTGCCGGGACATTGTTGCTGCCGCTGGTGAATTGCCTCCTAATTTTCTTAGTTGCCTCAGCTATGTTTGTCTGGACCGCCGTGAGGGGAAACTCCTTAACGGCCAGGAACCATATGGAGTAAATCGTGTGGCCGCGGCAGGAATTCCCTTTCGCCATTTGGCAGGATGCATCATTTCCAATGAGTACTTCGACGCTTTTCCCGTGCACCAGGTCACCGTGGTTGAGGGCACGCTTTCTGAGATTTACGTGACCCAGGAAGAAGGTGACTTGGTGACTAATGCGGGGGCTCTCTCCGACATTGCGTTGGCGGCGAGATTTGACGATTTGGACTTGAAGTTGGAAGAAGGCCAAGTTGCCGAGGTCAACCTAGCCTTGAGAAGCTGGGCCCAGGAAGCAGCCCAAGCTTTGCACAGAGGATTTATCCTGACGGTGGATTACGGCGACCGGGCGTCCGATCTGTACTCTGCTCAGAATCGAAGAAGAGGCACGTTAACCACGTTCTACAACCATACGCAGATTGACGCTCCATTGCGCTATATCGGGCGGCAGGACATTACCGCTCAGGTGGATTTCACCTCGCTGGTCAACGCTGGACACAGCAATGGCATAGAAATGCTGGGATTCGCGTCTCAAGGCCAGTTTCTGGGGCGTTTAGGCATGGCCAGCATGCAACAACGGTTGCGACGGCTGGAGCTGCCCCAAATCGCCGCTCAGGCCAACCGGGCGGGTATGGTGGACTTGGTCCGGCCCGGAGGGTTGGGGGACTTCAAGGTGTTGGCCCAAGGCAAGAATGTTGAAAATCTCGAGTTGTGGGGATTCGGCCAGTCGTCGGCAGTCGACGACGAAGTTCAAGACTTAGTGGACAACATTCCGGTGCCTCTGCTAATCGGCCACCATCTGTCTTTGCCCAAAGGCCTGAATATGGGTGGCGAATTGGAATTCGACTTGGGCAATCTGTTCGACGGCCCAGAAACTGGGTGAATAAATGGGTCGGTTAGGAAGACTCGCCCTCGTCCCCGTCAGGTTCGCTCCCGATTTGACCGCCTTGGTCCTCGCCGCCGTCTTCGTCGGTTTGGTCCGGAAGCGCCGCTCGGAATCTAGGTTCGCAGCGCACGGCGGTGGTTAAGAATCCGCTGTGGGCAATCATGCGGTGGTCAGGGCGAACGCTACGCTGGGTTACGTGCCAGGACCGCAACATGGTTTCTATCGATTCAATCATCTGAAACCTGGTGTCCCGCTCCAGCGCCAGGACGAAACTTTGCACTTGAATGATGGTGGGCACAAAGCTCAACACGATGCCCCCCATGACCAGGGCGTCTCCGATGGTTTCCACCGCGCGCCACGGCTCGGGTACGTCCAAAACGACCCGGTCCACTTCCTGCTCATGAATGCCTTCATAGATGTCGCCAATAAAGACGGTGTGGTTGGAATGGCTCGGGTGGAACTTCTCGATGTTCTTGATGGCACGCGGCACCAGCGTCTCATCAATCTCATAGGTGATTACCCGGCCCTCTGACCCCACCGCCCGGAGCATCGCCGATGTCAATGAGCCGGACCCCAACCCTCCTTCAATCAATGTGGCGCCGGGAAATATGTCGGCGAAATTGGTGATGTTGCCTAGGTCCTTGGGGTAGATAATTTGTGGGCCCCTGGGCATCTTCCGAACAAAGTCGCCCAGAGTGGGCCGTACTGCCAGTACCGTGTGGCCCTTGTCTGTGCGGTACCAACCGCCTACGGTGTGATCAATCATCTGGTCGTGGAAGAGCCTCCCCAGGTGGCTATGAAAGGTTTCGCCACATACCAGATTTATCAGATATTGACGGGCTTTCCGGTCCACAATCAGGGCCGAGTCTCCGGCTTGGAAGCAATTCTTTGTCCTGGCAGGTGACTCCATATATGTCTAACTCAGGCTTTGACTGAATCGGGCCGAGCGCCCTCTAGGTATGCGGTCTGACCATTGGAATAAGGGTCGAGTGTGGGGAAAAACACCATCAGTTGAGCATGCTTGTCCCCTACAACTTTGAAGCCGTGCTCGCATCCCGGTGGGATAACCAGGGTATGGTCCTTTTCCACCGTGTGGGTCACTCCGTCAACACGAACCTCCAATGTTCCGTCTAATATCACGATTAGTTCGTCCATTGTGTGAGTGTGCAGCGGCGCACCGGTGCCCGGCTCGGCGGTATTTAGGCTAAAGGTGCTGGTCACACCTTGGTCTCGCCCGGCGATATCCCATTTCCGGTAGCCAGGCCTCCAAGGAACTTCCTGGGCTTGGTTGTGGTCGATGATGGGCATAACAGCCTCCCTGGTTAGCGAATAACAGCATCCACATGCCGGTTATTGTACCCTCTTTTGCCGGGATTCAAGCGTCCGTAACGCAGGATGGTAAAAATCAACCCCCTTTTACCCACTGGGTCCGTTGGGTTAAAGTGGAGTCAGCATGAGAGAACGGAACTTCACATTGGAAGAGGCTAACGCCACCTTGCCCTGGCTTGAAGAACTGCTGGCCCGCATGGTTCCGCTTAGGGACAGTTTGGAGCAGCAGCAGGTTGAGTTGATGTCCATGATGCAGCACCGTAGCGGCAACGGCGCTGTCAGCCACGATCAGGAAATAGAAGACAGTCAAAGGACAATGGACGACCTAGCCCAAAGGCTAAGGCAGGACCTCCAAGAAATCACCGACAGGGGCATCTTAGTCCGGGACATTGTCCGGGGACTGGTGGACTTCCCGTCCCAGCGGGAAGGCGAAACCATCTTCCTCTGCTGGCTTCGAGGAGAGCCTCAAATCGATTTCTGGCATAGCACAGACGAAGGTTTTGGCTCAAGAAAGCCGCTGTAAGGACCATGCCTGCTCTATTTGGCTTATTGCCAATTGCTGGCCTAGATGAATCGGGCCTGTTGCCTGGCTGCCGCAGCGTGGTCGATGTAAACGGTGATGACCTCGCTGAAAAAGTCGAAGGCTTCCACTCCTTGCTCCCTCTGACCCACCCCAGATGATTTTAGCCCGCCGAAGGGCAAGTGCACCTCACCGCCCAAAGTTGGCGCATTCACGTGGACCATCCCGGCTTCCACAGTGTTTATATACTCGAAGGCCTGGGTTAGGTCTTTGGTGTAGATGGACGATGATAATCCGAATTTGACGTTGTTTGAAATCTGAATGGCATCTTCCAAGCCGGATGCCCTGAAGACGGTGAGCACTGGCCCAAATATCTCTTCTTGGGCGATGCGCATATCCTGTTCCACTCCGGCGAAGATGGTGGGTTCGATGTAATAACCCTCATCGAAGATTCCGCCACTGGGGCTGTGGCCTCCGAAAATCAGGTCGGCGCCCTCCTCGGTCCCGATGCCGATGTACTCCATCACAGTGTCGTATTGGTTCTTGCTGGCCAGGGGCGAAACATCCACGTCGGCATCCATGCCGTTGCCCAATTTTAGTTTGCTGGTCCGGTCAATCAACTGCTCCATGAATTCGTCGTATATGGCATCTTCGACAATTACCCGGCTGGTGGCGGTGCAGCGTTGCCCGGTGGACCCAAAGGCCCCTTGGATGATGCCGCCGAGGGCTTTGTCCAAGTCGGCGTCGGCAAGCAGAATCACGGCGTTCTTGCCGCCCATCTCCGCTTGCACTTTCTTCAGCACCCGAGCGGACGACGCGTATAGATCCGTCCCGACTTCAGTGGACCCGGTGAAGGAGATTGCGTTGACTAAGGGGCTCTCCACCAGTGCGTTGCCCACCACCGAACCAGGTCCGGTGATAAGGTTCAGGACACCAGGGGGCAGCCCGGCCTCTTCGAATATTTCCACCAACTTTACAGCGCTAAATGGCGTTCCAGATGCAGGCTTGAATACCAAAGCGTTGCCGCAAATCAGGGCGGGCGCAATCTTCCAAGCCGGAATGGCTATGGGGAAATTCCACGGCGTGATTATCCCCACCACGCCCAAGGGACGGCGCACAGTATAGGCCACAGTATTGGGAATCTCTGAGGGAGTGGTGTAACCAAACATCCGGCGTCCCTCACCCGCGGCGTACTCGATGATGTTCATCGCGCGCTTGACCTCACCCTGAGCGTCGGCCAAGGGTTTGCCCTCTTCGATGGTTATGGTCCGAGCCATCTCGTCGAAACGCCGTCTCATGATTTCCAGAGCCTTGAACAAAACCGCCGCTCTGGCTGGCGCAGGGGTGTTTGCCCAACCGGGAAGGGCGCTTTTGGCTGCTTCGGCTGCGCGCAAGGCATCGGAAGCGCCTGAAGTTTGAAACTCTCCGATTACCGTTGTGTTGCTGGCGGGGTTTGTTACGGGGTAGGTCTTTCCGGAGTCGGCAGTTGTCCAAGCGCCGCCGATAAAGTTCTTGTAGGCGGTGGTTTCCGAGGTGGTCATTTTGCGCTCCTTGATTCTGGCCTCAAATAAGGTTCCGGTTGCTCCGCTAGGCGAAGAATTCTACACCTGCTCCGATAATCTCAATCTGCATTGAACGAACATCGGGAGAAGGGTCCGAGAATGAGATCCCCAAAGTGATATTTATCCCCCGACCCGCTTCAGGATTGCCGGGGACTTCGAACCTGGCTTCCAGGTGGTCGCCCTGCAACCCCAAGTCGGTATGTTCTGCGATTCGTTTGTCGCCGTCGTAGATTATGACTTCGTGGACAGTGGCCCGTTCCTTGGTGCGGAAACTGACCAAGCCTGCTCCAACGCGCAACGGAGTGCCATCGGCCACCGTGGGAGTGGGCACCGGCAAGTGCACCCAGGTGTTTTGGCCGGCTGCGCCTTCGATACGGACGAAGGGTCCGGTGTGCCTGACGGATGTCACACGATTTGGATACTCGACTTGCATGCTGGAACCGTGGACCCAGGAAGTGAATTTACTGGCTGGCATATTTTGTTTCGCTCCGTCCATATGGCCTGGAAATTCTAGATGGCCTGTTTTATTGGATAGCCTTACTTAGGTTGGAAAGCCGCGTAATGCTCTCTGCCGCTTATCCAGGGGGATTATTTGCCGATGATTATAGCCGGTGGCTGTGGGCCGGTATAGAGCAGTTCTACATTTCGGGAGGGCGGCTCTAGTTGGTCACAGGCCGAACCGCTCTCCGTGAATGCAGAACACCGATTGAACCTAATAATTTGCCTGGCTACAATTAACCAGAACCATAATCGGTCTCAGACCCTACTCAATTATAGAATAAACTAACTTCAGGTGACGGTGCTGTCCGAATGACCAAGATTCTCGTGATTGATGATGAAGCGATGATCCGGAATGTTGTGAGCGCATTATTGCGCCAAGCTGGGCATGATGTGGTGGACGCCGAACACGGGCTCAACGGAATTGCAATGGCCCAAACGGAGAAACCCGACCTGATTCTGCTGGATGTGATGATGCCGGTAGTTGACGGGTTTGAAGTGTTACGAAGGTTGGGGGAAGACCCTGTATCCAGCAGTATTCCGGTGATAATGCTTACTGCCAAGATTGACGCCGCCACAGAGAGAACCTGTATGGAGTTGGGTGCGGTGGATTACATCAAGAAACCGTGGGGACCCCAAGAGATAGAAGAAAGAGTCGCCATGGCTCTGGGTTACCCGGAGTTGGTGAAGCCGGAGACGGCCAAGCCGGAGCCCGCTAAACCGGAGACCGCTAATCCTGGTACGAACAAGCCGAAATTGGTCACACCCGATGAGGCACAATTCAAACAGTCAACGACGGAAACGGAGACGGGTCTTGGTGATTGTACTGCATCTCCCCTCACTGATCTTGTTGTAGATGCTGCTGAAGAAGAATACGAACCCGAAGAACTCTCTCCGACAAGGTTCAGGACTAAGGAGTTCCGCATCCAATCCGGCGATGTGGACAACTGGTATCTGGCTTGACCACACCTGCTTTGCCGTTCAAGGGGTTTTCTTCAAATACTACGTTTAACCTTGTCATTCTGAGCCGAGCGAAGAATCTTTACGCTAATTGCGATAGATTCTTAGTCGGTGCGCCCCTCAGAACGGCGGAACGCATATTATCCCTCCACTGAACCGGGGTTGATACCCTCCGCTAGACTGGAATAACCACGCAGGCTCTTCGCTTTTGACCCGCATAGCGCCTCGTCTGCTAAACTTCTTACGGGCACATACCAATAGTCTTGGAGCAAGCGAATCTCCGGGTTTTCATGCGAAGGGGTTGGATGAAAATTGAGCCATTCAAGATAGCCGTTCCCGAGGCGACACTCGAGGACTTGATGCGTCGCTTGGACCGCACCCGGTGGCCTGATGAGATTCCCGGGTCCGGATGGGACTACGGTTCCAATCTGGCCTACGTCAAAGAACTGGTGGATTATTGGCGAACCTCCTTCGATTGGCGTGCTCAGGAAGAAGCCCTCAACCGCATGCCCCAATTCATGGCCAATGTCGGCGGCTCTGACATTCACTTCGTTCACGAAAAGGGTAAAGGACCAAACCCGATGCCCTTAGTCGTCACCCATGGTTGGCCCGGTTCCTTTTGGGAGATGCAGAAGATTCTCCCGATGCTGACCGACCCGGCCAGCCACGGCGGTGATGCGGCGGACGCCTTTGATGTGGTGCTCCCTTCATTGCCGGGATACGGATTTTCCGGGCGTCCGCAACAACCTGGGATGCACGTCTTCAACGTGGCGGACCTGTGGGCCGAGTTAATGACGGAAGGGCTGGGTTACCCCCGGTTTGCCGCCCAAGGCGGCGACTGGGGGGCCGCCGTTACATCCCGCTTCGGATTTTCTCATCCCGACAAACTGGTTGGTATTCACATCACATTGATTGTGGGTTCCCCATCGTTAAGAGACCCCGAGTCCCGGCCTCTTTCCGAAGCGGAATATGAATTCGTGAGCGAACAAAGGCGCTGGAGGCAGGACGAGGGCGGTTACGCTCACATACAGGGGACCAAACCGCAGACTCTGGCCTACGGGCTAAACGATTCCCCGGCCGGCCTGGCGGCTTGGATCGTGGAGAAGTTCCGGTCATGGAGTGATTGCGATGGCGATGTGGAGAAACGGTTCACCAAGGACGAGCTGCTGACCAACATCACCATCTACTGGGTCACTCAGACGATTAACTCGTCTACCAGGTTTTATTACGAGTTTTCTCATAACCCTTGGCGATTTGGGCCCGGAGAGCGGGTGAATGTCCCTTGTGCCATAGCCCTATTCCCAGAGGAGATAAACAGCCCGCCAAGGGAGTGGGTTGAGCGCACTCACAACGTTCAACGTTGGACTGAGATGCCCCGTGGCGGCCACTTCTCAGCAGCCGAGGAACCCCAACTGCTGGCTGAGGATATTCGGGCTTTCTTCCGGCATCTACGCTAACTCTGATGGGGGATCTGTGCGGCCTCCGCCATTAACGGATTCCTTGCTTTTGAGCGCAAAAATGCCTGCCCGTCGTATACACTAAGATAGACATGAAATATGCCATGATGCGCCTGCGGTGGAATCAAAGACTTGCCAAGTACTTGCCCCGTACTTGCGAACGAATCAATCAAGACAGCGGGACATCTGGGAGAATCGGAGAATACGTTAGATGAGATTGGCGAAACACTCTAGGATTATCAAGATATTCGGTGCGGCGTTGCTTTTGCTGGCCCTTGCGGCCTGCGGCTCCACAGCCACTGCGACGCTGGCGCCGACACCCGTTGAACAACCCACCACTGCACCCACTGCGCCGACGGCAACAACCGAGTCTACCGTCGCAGCCCCTGCCGTCACAGCCAGCACCGAGGAGGCA
>DCAE01000143.1:108198-112769 GCA_002311385.1 Dehalococcoidia bacterium UBA1141
CGGAACAATTCATTGTCTCCAAGGGTGTGATGATATTGATGGCCAACTATGAAGGAGACGGAAATTTCAAAGTGACTATCTCCAGTCCCGAAAAGGACATGGAGCCATCTATCGACGTGCAAGGTCCGTACTTCGGAAATATGCTCATCACCGCTTTTCGTGGAAATACTGAAGGTATGATCACCGGCGGCCATACGTTGAAGATCGAAGCCGATGGACCTTGGAGAATCCAGTTGTTCCAAGATTTCCCAACCACGGGCCAAGACCCTACCGTCCAATTCGGTGGAGTGGGAGACGGTGGCGGAGGCTGGATGGAACTGAAGGAAGGGGAGTACAAGATGCGCACTGCCCACGACGGTGAAAGCGTTTTCCAGGTCCGTCTACACGAAGGCAGGGGTGCGCCGGAGGTCATGATTGTAGACCACGAAGGCGCCATGGAAGAGACGATAACGATAAATGTCAGTGAAGATCCCGCAGTCTCCGAAATATTTCCTGGAATATATGGCATCGGAGTGCGGGCCGACGGCATCTGGTCTTTGATTATCGAAGACCCCAATGCTGAATGACCCCAGCGCCACCTGAACCGGTAGTCTTATTGCCTGCGGTCCGCGGGATTTAATCCAGCTAGATAGTGTGGAATAAGCGTCCGGCTACTTTTCGAAGTGGAGAGTTGGGCACTGGAATTGGGTGTGACCCCGCAGGCGTATTGGGTATTAACCAGGTGGCGACGGACCTGGCATAGCGGTAGAGTTGTTTCATGGCCTCGTGGTGAGGCTCTGAAGATTCAGGACGACAAAATCCAACAACACCAATCCATCGATAAACGTCGCCAAGTTTCATCTAAAAGCTGCGGCGCTTAGTACCGGCACCCAGAATGAGGGAAAACCCGCATCGAAAATGGGGGCTGGCTGGATTTCGAATCTAAACTAGCTCCTCTATGATTTATCCAGTACTACTGGTAATCCAGTACATCTGGGAAATTGGAGGAGCATAATGGTGTTGCAGATTGCGGAAGCGCCGGTAACGCAAACGTGTTGCCACCACTGGATGATACAAACCTCTGAAGGGCCTGTCAGCCTGGGCGTGTGCAAGAACTGCCTTGAGACCCGGGAGTTTAAGAACTCCATTGAGGACTGGTCCTTCGACCAGTTGCCCAGGGAAAGCAAGGCACACGAAGACGATGCCAAAGACTAGTAGTCATAGTGGCGTAAATCGCCCAAAATAGCCTGGCCAAACTTAGTCTGACCAAGCTCAATTTGATGGATTCCCGGTGATTCCTCTTTAGGGACCACCTATGAGGGGAATTTGCCCGGCTAAAAGAACCAGCCCATCCCCTTGTGATAGCCTTTCAGGTACGCGATTTGCCCACCGTGGACGATATTGTCGTAAACCAACACTCCCAAGACTGTTCTTATTGGGGCCGTGTCCGGCAAGGTGGGGAATGGGACCTGACGCTCTAGGTCGGACTCGGAAAGGGCACTGATGTAGTCCCTGGCTGTTGTCTTCACCGCCTCGTAGTACTCCACCAACACATGCTTGGCAGGCAACTTCCAGGCCGCCACTTGCTCGGCGCTCCAGCCCATGCCCGTGGTGTTGGGGTCTGCGTCCAAGCCAAACTTCTCGTGCCAACCGTCTTTGATCCACATCTGCGGTGCGTCTTGTTGAAAGCGGGCGTGGATAAAGCGGTCAACGACCCGGCTCATGTGCCACAGCAACCACCCCATAGAGTTGGATTGGTCGTTGGGCTGGATTCCCAATGCGTCGTCGTCGACTCCGTCCAACGCTTTATCAACCATGCCCCAGTTGCGCTCCAGAGCAGATAAGGCCGTTTCCGTTGCTGGCATAATAATCACCCAGTAAATCAGATTCCCGTAGGCCACTAATCAGACGACTAATCTACAAGGGCCGGGTGGGAATGTCCAGCGGTGGAGTCAGAGCGGGTTCTGAATGCGGTTCTTTTCTTCGATGCCTAGCCTCAAAACTGTCATTCTGAGGAGTGAAGCGGCGAAGCTCCGACACCGTCGAGAGTCCTCGCCATTGTCGGGAAATCTCTAGGCTTAGGCGTACAGATTCTTCGCTTCACTCAGAATGACAGAAGTACGAGACCATGTGGGCAAAGCGGTTCCGCGAAACGAACAGTCCGTGCGTTTAGACCTGGCGTTGGGTTGCCTGGCTGTTCTGCTAGAATCTGTTGGAATGCAGCAGACTGGACCAAAAAGAGGAGGGCAATCATGGTAGAGCGGAGCAATCCTTCGGCCCTGTCGAATCCACCGGGCTACAGTCATGTCGTCAAGGATGGAAACACCGTGTATGTGGCCGGTCAGGTAGCGCGGAACAGCAATGGTGAAACCATAGGAGTGGGGGATTTTAACGCCCAAGCTGAGCAGGTGTTCAGGAATGTCCAAGCAGCCTTGGAGTCAGTGGGCACCAACATGAGCCACCTCATGAAATTGAACGTGTTTATGACCCACCGGGAAGACTTCCCGGCGTATCGCGTGATTCGGCCCAAATTCGTTCCGGATGGCGCTCTGCCGGTGAGCACATTGATTTTCTGCTCGGGGTTGGCCGACCCAGACTTCCGCATCGAAGTGGAAGTTATTGCGACCATGCCCTAACAGAATAATGCCCCTTTGGTGGATTTAATAATCTACCAAGGGGCATCTATTTTCCGCGAATCGCCGGAGTTAGGACGTGGTGGCTTCAAGCTCCAATGGAGCCCGTCCGGCCTTCCCGGCCTTCATGAAGTCAACACCCTCTTCGACGGTCATTGTCTCGCAGTAAATCTCCAACCGGTTGCCGTCCGGGTCGAAGAAGTACACGCTCTGAGAGAGGCCGTGGTCGGTGGTAAAATCGATTTCCACGCCTTTGCCTTTCATATTCTGATAAAGGTCTTTCAAATCATCCAGTCCGCCCTCAATCTGCATGGCGGTGTGGCTGAGCCCGGTGCTGCCCAGCGTGGCACCCTCTGGGGCTTGAACCAAGGCTATGTCATGATGATAGGTCCCGAAGGATAGGAAGGCCATCTTGCCCTTCTCGCTGTAGTTCATCATTTCCATCCCCAATATGTCGACATACCATTTAGCTGAGGCTTCAGGGTCTTTTACGGCCAGTACCACGTGTCCAACTTTATTAACCTTCGGCATAATGACTCTCCTAAAGGCTAGATTGTTGCTGATAGTCTAGAACCAGGCAAATTGCCTGTCAATCATAATACTGTTTGGCATTATTCAGTGCTTTTGGTCGATGGATTGGGTGCAGGAAGATCTCCGGCATCAGCATTAGAGGAACTGAAGGCTAACGACGCGTCCTGGCCGGACCTGATTCTTGTGGATAACATTACTCACTTAACAGCTGAGTAATTTTGATGCTTACATCAGAGGCGAAGGAACTGGGATTCGTTATTACCAATTGACCATCGCCAGAAAACTCGCATGTATCTGAATAGCTTTGGGTTCTGGGTATTTCCCCGCATTCCGAGCCTACCCAATTGATTTCAACAGATGAACTGGCCGTTAGTTGCAGTTCATAGTTTCCAGTTTCCAATCGGAAAACAAGATTTTGTCCTCCCGGCAGGATGAACAAGGTTTTCTCTATATCCACTTCCCCGTCGAGTCTGTCAAAATATCCACCGGTCCCGCACGCAACGAATCCCAGCATTAGAGCGACTGTGAGGAGAACCGGCAGCATTATTTCCTCCCTAAAAGGATTTGCTTCTAAGCATGGACTTCGCCGAGGAATTCTCCGGCACATCTTCTCACGCTCCACCGTTACTTAAGTACGCCGGGGCGTGGGCATGTATCCGAAGCGATGATGAGGATTTTGGAGCGGAAGAAGGGATTCGAACCCTCGACCCCCTCCTTGGCAAGGAGGTGCTCTACCACTGAGCCACTTCCGCTTCCTGCGTGGACCCGGCAGGACTAGGGAGACCTCCTGACGCAGCACCTAGACAGTGGCGCCAGCCCAGTTCCTTTGTGCCTGGCAAGGCAATATCCAGTATACACGATTCCTAACGCATCGTGTCCATAGCCTGACCGGTTCGTCGGCAAACAAGAAAGGAGGGAAGCGCAGCCAAACGCTTCCCTCCTTATTGTCGATTCACCTAAATGGCTGTACTTGGGCGCCAAGTTTATGCGACACAATTCCCGGGGGTTGGGCTAATAATGACGCAGTTCCACAACGTTGTTGTCCGGGTCGTAGATATACAGTGACGTTCCATCACCGTGGGAGCCCCAGCGCTTTCCCGGCCCGGCTTGAATCTCAACGCCAATTGCCTCGAACTTAGATTTGAGTTCTTCCAAGTCCGTGGGCTCGATGACCATGCAGTAGTGGTCCTGGTTCTTGATTCCTTCTTTGCCAATGGTTTCTTGGTCGGTACCGAAGAAGTCGATAATCGTGTCGGCATTTAGCCTGGCCGATGGGAAGCGAATCTCCCCGGCTCTCCACTGGTCAACGCGCTCGGAGTGCATTCCAAGAGTCTCGCAGTAGAATTTCAGGGATACTTCCACGTCTTTGACGCGCAGGACTATGTGGTCCATTTCTGTAATCTTGACCAGAGCTTTAGTATTGTCGAT
>DCAE01000143.1:112935-113615 GCA_002311385.1 Dehalococcoidia bacterium UBA1141
GCTATCCGGCTGCGAAGGGCTTTGGGCCCAACATCCCAGGGTTTTGGACAGTCGCTTGATGGGTGGCGATGATTCCGTTGACCAGAGCATTGAGTCCGGCGATGGCATCGGGGTCGGCCAATTTTCCATCTTGGAAATGACGGGACTGAAGGTAGACTTCGCCGGGAACCAAGTGAGCGCCAAACCAGGCCAGCACCGGACGCAACTGAGTGGCCACGGCCAGATAGTGGTGGTCGGTGGCACCCATGCCAACCAATCCGCAAACCTTGCCCATGAGCCCTTCCACTGGAATCAGGTCCAATAGGTTCTTCAGAGAAGCGGTGAAAGAAGCCCGGAATATTGGCGTGGCAATCACGTACATGTCGGCGGCCAACACTTGCCTGACCACCGCTTCCGTGTCGTCGGTGAATGCCGATAATGGACGACCGTCGGCGAATGATATCTGGTGGTCGCCCAGATGGAGCAGGCTCGTGGTGATTGAAGTCCCTTGCTGTTCCACCGAATCCAGCGCCAGTTCCAAGGCTTGATGGAGCCTACCCGGCTGGGTCACCGATCCGTGAATTCCCAGTAAAGTTGGCAATTTAATACCTCCTGTGGACAGGGATATTTGAGATTTATTCCCCCATGCGGCGACTTTGACCCTAATCTCTCTTTAATATTGCCATTCTGAAATATTGTCA
>DCAE01000008.1 GCA_002311385.1 Dehalococcoidia bacterium UBA1141
ACGCCACATAGCTAGCGCAACCCCGGCCGTAGTAGGGTTGTAGAGCCACACTACCCTGATTCTTCGCCGGTGAAACGCCTTGCCAGTAGGTCTGTTTGACATAACTGAGTTTACTGTGCGGTCATCCCGCCATCGATCACCAGTTCGGAACCAGTCACGAATGACGACTCTTCCGAGGCCAGGTACAGGATTCCTGCCGCGATGTCTTCCGGCTGGCCCATTCGCCCCAGTGGTGTTTTGCCCACCCGTTCCTCGTTGATGCCCGGAACGTCATGGTGCGCCCGAGTCATGGGACTGTCCACGAAACCCGGATGGACCGAGTTGGCCCTGATGTTCTCGGAGGCGTACTGGATGGCAGTCGACTTGGTGAAGATTCGCACGGCACCTTTAGAGGCGTGATAGGCGGAAGATGTTGCGCTGCCCACCATCCCGTATATAGAAGAGATGTTGATGATGGACCCGCCGCCGGCCTTGCGCATCTCGGGGATGGCGGCCTTAGTGCCCAGAAACACGCCTTTCACGTTCACAGCCATTACCCAATCCCATGCGTCCAGAGTGGTTTCCTCGACCCCGTTCCGGTGGCTAACCCCGGCGTTGTTCACGATGACGTCCAGCTTGCCGAAACTGTTCAGGGTCGCCTTTATGGCTCTGTCCCAGTCCTCCTCGTCAGTCACGTCCAAACGTACGAACAAGGCCCGGCCACCAGCCTCGGTGATCTGAGTTTCCAGGGAGCGACCGTCCTCCGCCAGCAGATCGGCGATCACCACCGCGGCGCCCTCTTGGGCCAGCAGTCGTGCCGAAGCGCCGCCGATGCCGCCAGCCCCACCAGTAACCAGCGCTACTTTTCCCGAAACGCGTCCACCTTCCTGCATCGTGCGCCTCCAAATACCTTTACATAACTGATCCTATAGTATACATCAGGCCCTAAATGACCTGGTGTTAGATATCGATTCAGTGCTGGTCCCGACCATTCATACTCGAACACTTTGCGGTGTTCTGGATCCTTGCAGGGTCTAATGCTTCGGTAACTATCTCTCCCAGTCCTACCTCTCGTCCAGCACTACTCCCCAATACAGGATTGAAAGGATGTCAAGGGTCGTATGTTACCCGGACTATTCCGTATAGCTATCGGTATTCTTCCATATGGGATACCAGTCCTAGCTAAGGAACCAAATCAGGTGCATACTTTACGACATCATGTCATAAGGAAAAACGTCCGGAATATCTGCCTAGGACCCTTTCCATCCCTGCAGATCCTGCCCTGAGCTCAGGATTCGAACGCGCGACCTCTTTTCCCTCAGGAAGATCATCCGGCATTTAGGATCCTGGATTGAAGTCAATTGCAGACATCTAGGGCTACCGTAGCTCGAGCGGGTTACGCCTTCTCCGTTTTCCGACACCGCAGTTTCCTATTCGTCTGGTCGTCTACCACATTGGTGGCGATGGGCACCCAGATGGAGATGTTGGTCATGGGATGGTTCGTCCTCACCCTGACCGATTCCCCATTCTTGGTGGGCGCAATCTCGGCGGCCCGTATGTCTCTGAACCTTCTGGCCCTTTTCGCTGGGGCCGTCGCTGATCGGGTTCCCAAACAACGGGTCTTGGCCACCGTGGAATTCGTGATGGCCGGGTTTGCCGTGCTGATGATCGTTTTGATCCTGAGCGGGTTATTGGAAACGTGGCACATCTTTTTGCTGGCTATGACCACCGGTATGGTGCGGGTTTTTGAGATGCCATCGTCTCAAGCGCTCGTTGCTGAAACTCTGCCGCAAGACCGCATTGCCAACGGGGCGGCGTTCAATACCTTGGGCAGAAATGTTGCAACGCTAATCGGCCCCCTGGTGGGGGGTATTTTGTTCAAAGGCTTCGGGCCCGGAGTCGCTTTTGGCGCCATCGCAGCTCTGTATATTCTAAGTGGATGGGTCGCCCTGTATGTCCGGTTATCAGGCCGAGAGGGTAGCAGAACAACAGAGTCAGTGGCTCGCTCTGTGATTGGCGGATTGAAATACGTTAAGGGACAACAAGCGCTCTGGGCCACCCTTGTGTTGGTCCTGATCTTTGAATCGTCCGGCTGGACCTTTCATACGACGCTGGTGCCGATATTCGCAAGGAACGAATTGGGCGTCGATTCCAGTGGGTTGGGATTATTGTTGTTCGCTTTCGGGTCCGGCGCGGTGGGCGCTTCGCTGGGCTGGACCATGATTGGAAACCGACAGTCGGTCGGGAAATATATGATCGGGTCGGTCGTGGTGTGGCATGCCAGCATCCTGGTATTTGCTACCTCCCATGCCTTCTTCGTGTCCATGGTGATCCTTGTGGTAACTGGAGCAGGATTCGCGTCAACACAGTTCTTTATGCTTTCGGCGTTGTTGGGGAATTCCCGGTCTGAATATCGGGGCCGGGTGATGAGCTTACGTTCCTTGGCGATCTATGCCTTCGCTTTGGGCAGCATGTCCTCGGGAGCGATAGCCGATGTTTGGAGCGCGCCCCACGCAGCAGCCGTGGTCGGGACGATGGGTATCGTCTTGGTACTCCTATTGGCCGTCCTGGCCCCCAAACTGCGGAGGTTGCAGGCGTCGTGATCTCCGAGATGGGAGAATTAGCCTAACACCGGGTTTACATAAATGTCACGATTCTTATCCGATTAGCGTTGAGGACCCACCCCATCCCCTTGATGGTCCAACAGGATCTTTAGCGAAAATCTCCTAATACCTCAACGTATCGGGCCCACTAGGAGTTCATGTAGCGGGATCGGCCTAAAGTCCCACACTTGTTTGAATATGGCCAATGATCTCTTTTATTCACGAAACAGCTCATTGGAGCAGGAGAAAGACTCGGATGGAACATTACCTTGATCGAAGTTGTAAAATTGATTTCGTACGGGTAATGATTAACGACTTCTGCAAGAGAGGATAACTCATGACAACGGGAAGATTTCAGCTTGCATCCCCGAACATACAAGGATTGCTCGGCGAGCGAGGGGTTGTATTAAATGTTCCTTTTTATCAGCGTCGCTTTGACTGGCAAAGAGAACAGGTGGAACAGCTTTGGGACGACCTCAAGGACGCGGAAACCGAAAATTAAAGCGATTATTTTCTCGGTTCAATGGTCTTTGTTAAGAAAAATGATAACGATTACGAAGTCATAGACGGACAACAAAGGCTAGTAACTTCAACCATGATAATGGCTGCGATAAGAAACTCTTTGTTGGTTTTTGTGGCTGTGCACGGCGGTGATTCACGGACTATAGATGAAATCGATAACTTGATAATGCCCAGAGGGTTTCTATCGGGCAGCGAAGCAAGCGCTCGACTCGTACTTGGGAACCAAGACCGCAATGATTTCAGGCGGTACGTCCAACTACGGCCTGGCGACGTTGAGCACCAAAGCACAACCGAAGGAACTAGGCGTAACCGGATACGCGAAGCATTCTCGATCGTGGCAGAGAAGGTTGAAGAGTTAACGAATGGGTTGGAAGGGCCACTAAAAAGAGACAAGTTAGAGAGATTTGCTCAATATTTTGCATCAAAAATAACAGTCATCCAAATCACAGTTGATGATGACGTTGACGCCTACACGGTCTTCGAATCTTTGAACGCCAGAGGGTTAGACCTCTCCGTCGCTGACCTACTCAAAAACCACCTATTCGGACTCGCCCGTAATCGCGACGAGAACATCACCACTCTCTACGACTCTTGGGGCCGTTTGATGGATATCTTAGGCCCTGTGCCGGCAACCAGGTTTCTCAGACGTTACTGGCTTTCGCACTATGAATTCTTGACTGAGCGTAAACTTTATCGGCAGGTCAAGAATCATCTACAAGCGCACAACGTCCGTCCGAGTGCATTCCTCAACGAGTTAATGGATGGTGCAACCACCCACAAGGATCTGATAACTCCCAAGGCAACAGATAAAGGCGCACGTGCCCTAGAAGACCTCGATAGAATGGGAATGACTCAAGGACTCTCATTCTTGATGGCAGCGCGCGAAACATTAACCTTGGCTCGATTTTTGGAGGCTCTCAATCTAGTTGAATCTTTGGCGGTGAGGAACACTATTACCGGCGGGAGAAACCCCAACCAAATGGAGCGGTCTTTTTCTTCATGGTCCCTGTTGTTACGCAGAGGCGAGGATTTCGCTGCAATGGTGGAAGAAGCCAAGGAAATGCTAATCGATGACGAGGAATTCACAATTGGGTTTAAGCAGCTCACTAATCTAAGGACGGCCCAAGCCAGATACTTACTACGTAAAATCGAGTGGCACGGCAATGATGAAACCCAAATGGCCCATACAGCAGTCGAAATAGAACATATCCTCCCACAAACGCCTGGCCCGGAATGGGGCGCGGCAATGGGAAATGAGGAAGACATCAGGGAAGGCACCCAAATGCTAGGGAACCTCACGCTCCTTGGAGAGTCGCTGAATAGAGCGGCGGCTGCACGGCCTTTTGTGGAAAAGCGCGACGAATATTACAGCCAATCGAACTTTGATATGACTAAACGTCTTTGTGAACTCGACAGTTGGAATCTCGATAAGATCAAATCTCGTCAATCGGACCTTGCTGATCGAGCTAGAATAGTTTGGAGAATCTGAATATCGTATGGGCCCGGTACCAGCATCACGACCCAAGCTTAGAGAACGGTCTCACCAACGCCACATTAACCTGAAATACAGGTTCATCAAGGCCGCTAAAGGGGCGCTTAACCGGATAATTCCCTCTGGCATTTCTGCGTTCCTTGGCGGCCTATGCCTCTGATTTGGGCAGCATGTCTTCAAGGGTGGCATGGCCGGTGTTTGGGGCCGCAGCCCAGAGGCGGCCTGTGGTCGAGACGATGGGTATCGTCTTGGTGCTACTGTTGGCCGTCCTGGCCCCAAACTGCGGAGGCTGCAGGCGTCGTGATCTCCGAGATGGGAGGCTCTGGCTAGTACTTAGTTTCCATAACCTTCGCGATTCTTATGGGAGCGATGTTGAGGATTCATGGGAGCATACCGGACAAAACGCAATAGGACTGGTTGACCCGCTAAGGGTTGAATCCGAATAGATGAAAACCTTAGGGGAAAGTGGCGAATCTGTTTTCGGGCAACCGTAGATAGGCCGAATGGTTCCCGGTGATAAGAACGTTCATCTGGATTGCACCACGAAGGTCCGCCCAGGTTTTGTGGTGTAATATCCGTTGACTGGCTAGGACTGAACCCCAGGATGTTAACCTGGCCCATATGACGGATTGTCAGACAAATCCGGCTTGATTGAAGGTTTAACACCAAAACCCCCAAAACGGCTTCAAAAACTGGATCCCGCGCATAATACGGCTTCATTTTTCGATGCGATTGTCAGTCGTTCTAATGTCAGT
>DCAE01000037.1:0-4261 GCA_002311385.1 Dehalococcoidia bacterium UBA1141
TTCTCAGCCGCACATCGACGAGGTGGTAGATCACACGCGGCGCTTCCTCAAGGAACATGCTACTGAAAAATTTAGGAACTCGGACCGGTGACCTTGAGCCTGCTTGAGCAGCTTCCGCATGGCCTTCACTCGAAATTGGTACAAGGAGCACAAAGTTGGGCAGGTGCAGTCACTAGACCGTAGCCACCTGCCGAATGGATGTCATGAGGGCTATCATGCTGCCGCTGGTTAACGAGTACTCCCTCTTTCTCGTTGGTCTGGTCGTCATCGCCCTCGTCCTGCTGTTGACGGGGAAGCGGTTCGGCCTCAGGTGGGGGTTGACCGGCATGGTGATCGTGGTCGTGGCCCTTGCAGCCTTTCAATTCATAACCAGCACCAACGTCAATACGGTCTCCAGCAGGGAGGAACTCGACCGGGCGCTGGCAACGGGCAAACCGGTGCTTCTGGAGTTGTACTCAGATTATTGAATCGGTTGCCTTTCGGCCAAGCCCTCGGTAGATAGGCTCGAGCGGGAACTGGGAGAGGAGTGGCTAGTCATCAGGCTGGACGTTCGCTCCCAATTGGGAGGTTATGCCCGTAGGCAGTACCAAGGGGGTCTGGTCCCCGGATTTGTGGTATTTGACGCTCACGGCGCCGTTGCCTGGAGACACGGTGGATCGGTGCCCAAGTTGGACACCCTGCTCAGCGTGATTAACCCGGACTGATGTTGATTCTCGTTTCCGGAGATTCCAGAGGAGCTACGCCATGGGGCGGCGGAAGCCGTTGACCGGGCGCTCAGAGGAATATTGGACCGGGGCCGACCTTAACGGAATTGACCTGATGTACAGGCCCAATGTGAGCGGGGCCAAAATTGAAAGAAAAGCCCTCTGATTTCTCGTCAGAGGGCTTTTTCACGGCTAAAATGAGTGGGGCCGAAGGTCAGGGTCGAACTGACACGGGGTCACCCTCACCGGTTTTTTCGTCTGGTGCCATACGTACTAATACGTTTTTCTAGCGATGTTGTCATGGGCATACGTGCCTAGAACGTGCTAACGCGTTCACCTGGAAATATTGTGTTGTAAGAAGTTCGTACACATACAATCGTACACATACAATAGGAACTTTCTGGGCTTTTTCGGCCACTGACGTCATCCTTGGTTGTCCCACTGATAGACGCTGGTGTCCGGCGTGTCGTCTATTTGTTGAATAGCTCAGCTATCCGCTGTCCGACAACCTCGTCTTCTCCTTCATTTAGGCCGAAGGCGTGGAGTATGATTCCGGTATCGCCTTCTCTGATTCGGGTCCAGATAGGCGGGTCACCCGCTTTTAGACGATTCACTACATCTTCGGCCGCAAGGCCGGCCACGGCGGAGTTCAATTCCAATGTTACCCCATATGGCTGGTGCCCTATGATGTTATCTATGAGTTCGGCGGTGACTCCCGGAATACTTTGCAACGGCTTCAACATATTACGGCATTTCAATTCGGTCTCTGCCAATCGATCTTCATGGTTCATTGTCATCCAGCGTCGGACTGCTGCCACTGCACCCACCATCTCTTGCCGGTCGACCTTTTGCGGACGGCCGACGCCTCGTATGCGCCTACCCTCATAGCTGACGAATGACTGAAGCGCCAACTTGTGGATCATGTCTACGCTTCCAAATGCCAGCCCGGTGGACTGAGGAGCGCCCATGTATTTGGCGGCAGTGCACTGAAAGTCGGCCCCCATGCGCACATAGCTTCCGAACAAGTCGAGGGGATAAATCTGTCCTGCGGCGTCCACTAGCACTGGAACACCTTTGTCGTGGGCGATCTCGATCGTATCTTCCAGAGATAGTGCATGTGGGTCGGGTTCCTGTGCGACTGCGTAGTAGTGGACGGCTGCGGTATTGGGACTGATGGCTTTTTCCAGATCCTCTCTAGAAGTGCTCTCGAGAGTACCAAATGAGACTAATTTCGCTCCAGCCAGCTCAAGGCAGCGATCATACCAATAGCGCTGCCGGGCTTGGATCAGGATCTCGTTTTTCATGCCCGTGGTGTTAGGCAATTGCTCAATCTTAGCGTCGTCATCTCCTGCCATGCATGCAGCAGTGGCTAAGGTCAGGGCCGAGCCTGCTCCTGAAGTGATGTAAGCAGCAGGAACATCCACCATATTAGCAATGGCTTCGCCAGCGCGTTCTTCCAGTTCCATTAGTGGCACGTAGGCGCTGTCTGCACGCTCCATTGCCTCCCTGACCTCCGGTGCTGGGGTTGAGCCGCCCAGCATGGTGACGCTGCCTGTAGCGTTAATCACTGGTTTGGCGCCCAACTCTTTGTAGATGTTTCCCCAATCTGTGGCGCTCATGGTCTCCTCTAGTGATAGCACTCGTGATGATTACTTGTTTTCGAAGCATTATAGACTGAATCTCAACCCAGGTCTCCTTTATATAGTTGACCCTCATCAGTTTCGCGCCGCGTTGTGCCGAGCCTACAACAAACACTGACGAGGGTTTTAATAGTGGAACCCAAAAACTCCTGCAATCACGCCCCAGGGTTCCAAGCTGAGTTGCGTGTTGCCAAACAAGAACCCGACGGACCAAGGGAACGGCTTGTCCAGCGACTCAGCCACCGCCACCGCCACCACATTCCCCGACCGCAATACATCGGAACCGACAGGGCGCACCCGGAAGGTCCACTGATAACCCCCGCCTTATCCACTGTTACCAGTGAAAAGTCCCAGGGGGCCAGTGGTAGGGTTTTAGGCGTGGCAGCATGCCCCCAGGGAAAATGGTGGATAATCCTTGGACAGTTGGGCAAAACCAAGGCCTTTTGGTGCTACCAATTTTGAATACCTCCCAGATAGGGTACATTTGACTCCGGTTTTGGAGCGCCCCGGCCCAAGAATGTGGACACAACCTCCCGCATGACGCTACTATTCCCCCGTAATGCCAAGTGAGCGTGTTCAACGGCAAATAGACCGTCTACTGGATGAAGCTGAGGAAGCAATCTCCAGATATGACTGGGAAGCTGTTCGCGAGGCTGGGCACGCGGTCCTAGCCATCGATCCCGAAAACGCCGATGCCATAACTTACCTGGCTAGTGCTGACCGTGCCCTTGGCGCAACCGCCGCGTCTTCTCCATCACCACAACCCGCCGAGACCGTTCCTAAGGAACCCCCACCTTCTTCTGTATCCACCCCAGAAGCTGAACGCCGCCAACTCACCGTCATGTTCTGCGACCTCCTAGGCTCCACGGCGCTCTCCCAGCAACTGGACCCGGAAGAGCTTAGGGACGTCATCCGCAGCTACCAAAAGGTTTGCGCAGGCGCCGTAACGCGTTTTTACGGATAGGAGGTTCTGCATGCCGAATTGGGTCCTATGCGAAAATTGCGGGGCCGAGAGCCAGACCGGGTCTAATCGAGGCTATCGCTGCCATCGCTGCCTAATGGAGCTTCCCAAGCTGGCATCCGGAAACCCAAGAGCTTCCAGCGGCGCGAATTCGGACGAATCGTTTGCGCTCCCGTTACTCCTGATAGGTTTCACCGTGTTGGCGGGCTTCTTGGCGAGTGGGTTTATCCTCGTTGTTTTTGTTCCTGAGGTGATTGGCCGCACGGGTGCCTGGGGAGTTCTAATCATAGTAGCCATTGCCATCTTGTTTGCCACCATACTCTTGGCCTATATGACTGGATCGAAGAAACCAGGATAGGAAACAATTCCACCGAAGGAGGCTCAGGAGAACGACAGTTCAAGGCCCGCATTGACGCGGGCAGAATCTTAAGCCGCGCCTTAACCGACGCCGAAACACTTGCCATAATCGACGCCGCACTAAGAGACATCAACTACCGGATGCTGACCGAGGCCGCCGCAAAGTCGGCCGGCAGAACAGGTGCCATATACGTTGGTGAACTGACCCAGCTCGTTGGCCCTGCGCCCACTTCAGAACTTGGTGATCTTATTAACGGCGAGTTACCTTTGGCTTATTTGAAGCGGCATCCGTATATCTATGACTCCCCGTACTACCGTGGATTATTGAGGAAGGCGAATTTCACCAACCCGGCGGCGCTGGTTTCAAACGGGGAGAGAATTGAGATTGAACATTTGTTGGCTACAGTGCTCCGCCGGACAACTTTTGGGTTCGATGACCTGCATAGGGGTTGGAGAAGATATTTGCCATACTGACCGCCACCAACACCGCCAGCCCATGTTTCAGGTATCGTTTCACTCTCCCCCGTCTCCCCGTCCACTAGGCCACATCGGCCAACCTCCGCACCCATGTTTCAATTCCGGAAACACTGATGCCAGAA
>DCAE01000037.1:4448-7530 GCA_002311385.1 Dehalococcoidia bacterium UBA1141
GATGGGAGCAAGTGGTTGGAGCAGGCCTAATAGAAAGATAGAAGTATATCCTGGCTTGCGAATCTTGGGCAACCATTATCTACCGGGAGCTCAATCACGAATGAGCATTACCTGTCCCGCTAGCTCCCTAAGACCATCTGGGAGCAGCGGAGCATAAAGACCGGGATTTCCGCCGGTGTTTTAACTTACGATATCAGATTCTCCACCAAGCGTGCCTGTGCTACAATCGGCTCGTCTGTCGAATGTTTCCGCCGAGAGCCAAAGAGGTGTGCATGAATTCCGATCCCGACGTGGTAGTGTGGCCCGATTATCAGGAATTTTACCGCTGGCTACGGCAGGAGACCGCAGGGCTGAGCGACGCCCAACTCGATTTCGATTCCCAGGACCCGGCGCAGGAATGGATGTGGTGGTCCATTCGCCGGCAGGTGAGTCACATCGCCTGTTGTGTACTCGTGTTTGCGTACAGGCGCTGCCCCACGTTCCTGTGGCCGGACGGCAACATCCCGACGCCGATTCGCTGGGAAGATCATGTCCCCATGGCGGCCTCGAAGTTTGACCGGCGCCTGGACCCAGCCCTGTACTGGGAACTGGAGACGCTGTTGGAGAAAACCAAAGTTGCTGTGGATTGGGTTACCCAGGCGTCCACCACGGTCCCCATCGAGACCATACGGGCGACCCAAAGCGTGCACGGGGCGACCCATTTCTGGCGCCATGTGATCCAGGTAATCCCGCGCGGTGTCTGGATCGACGAGCAGGACGCCAACCGCATCCATTACACCCTCGAAGCCTCGCTCTGGATGATCTACTGGGAAGTAATGGTGCACCTGTACACGATTCAACGCTTGAAACAGGCCCAGGGCCTGCCCACCAAGGTCACGATTTCCCTAGTGGGCTATCTGTCTCTGCCAGAGTACACCGGTGAGACTGCACACCCGGCGCCCCCGCAGATCCGCGTGGGCTAGGCTCATGATGGCATAACCCACGCATTCATCATCGCCAAGTTCCTTGCTATTGCTAACGACCCCTCAAGTGGGGACTTGGCAGCGTCATAATTGAGTTCCATAATCAGTTAAACGGCTAATCATCGGCTAGACCTAAGGAACCCACAGCCTGCTCCCTAAGCTTGAATTTCTGGACCTTGCCGCTGGGCGTCATGGGGTATTCCTGCATAAACAGCACGTAACGGGGCAGCTTGAAGCTGGCCAGTTTACCCCGGCAGTAGTCAATAATTTCTTCAGTCGACACGTCGTGACCGTCCTTACGAATCACGCAAGCACATGCTACTTCACTGAGCCGCTCATCGGGGACGCCAACCACTTGAATTTCACTCACGGCTGGGTGATTTAGTAAGTAGGCTTCCACCTCCACGGGATCCACGTTCTCTCCTCCTACCTTGAGGAGTTCTTTGTACCGCCCCATGAACCGAACGAATCCATCGTCCCGCAGGGTGGCGATGTCACCGGTGTGTAGCCAGCCTTCAGAGTCGATGGCCCGGGCAGTCTCTTCTGGTTTCTTGTAATACCCTTGCATCAAGGCGTAACTGCGAACGCACAACTCTCCCATAGCGCCCGGCGGCAACTCCGTACCGGATTCCGGGTCTATAACCTTAAACTCATGCGATGGCAGGGGGAATCCGGACCACAAGCAACGATCGTCTTCGGAGGAGTCCAGGAATGACATGGCCGCGCAACATCCTACCTCGGTCATTCCCCAGCCGGTAATGGTCGGGCAAAGCGCGCTCTGGGCGCGCCTGGCCACTCCTTCGCTGCTGGCCATCCCAACGACGAGGATACCCGTGCGCAGACTGCTCCGGTCGGTGCCTTCGCAAGCGGGGTGGGAGATTAATCCGTGAAAGTGGGAATCGAAGCCGTGAATGACGGTTGCCCGTTCCTTTTCTATCAGCTTTAGTGCTTCTTCAGGGTCGAACAATGCGGTCAGGACGGTACGGGCTCCGGTCATTATGGACATTAAAGGTCCGTCATATAGGCCCCACAAGTGAAACAGAGGAAGGTACATCAAGATCACATCGTTGGGCGTCATTCCCATCCTGTTGGCCCTGTCGCTCACGTTGCGCTGGATATTGTGGTTGTGAACGACTCCTTTGGGGAAACCGGTGGTGCCTGAGGTGTACAGGATCAGGAAGGGCTCGTCGGGGTCCACCGCCTGTTGGCGCACCTCCAGCTCCTGGTAGGTTACCTCGTCTGCGGCGGATAAAACGTCCTCCCAGCCAAGGACTCCGGAGTAACGCCGTTCACCGAGGACCACGACTCGTTTCAAATCTGGGAATTTTTCCGGCCGAAGGTCGTTGGGGTCCCCGGACGCCAATTCGGGGCAAAGTTCCCGGGCCATACCCAGATAATCCACCGGGCCCGAGCGGTCCACCGTAATGAGCGTGGCAGAATCGGACTGGCGGAGCACGTACTCCAGATCGGCTGTACGGAAGCGGGTATTGATTGGGACCAGCACAGCCCCAACCTTGACCACCGCGAACAACATGTGAATCCATTCGGGGCGATTGGGCATCCACAGCGCTACCTGTTCGCCCGGCTTCACCCCCAGCCGAATCAGTCCACGGGCGCAGCGGTCAACGTCCTCCTTGAGCTGGGCGAAGGTCCACCGATTGCCTTCGAAATAAAGGGCCTCTTTGGACCCAAAACGTTGCGCCGCGCGGTCCACCAGAGAGCAGATCGCCGTTTTCTCGTACCAGTGCGACATCCTCCCTCCTATTCGCACGAAGCCCCTCCCCTCCTATCCGCCGAAGCCACCATTGATGGTAAGAAAGATTACTCCCATTGTAGCCGCCCGGACGCAATCAGCGCCCGGCTTTCTGAGACAGGCTCTAGTGTAGAACTTCCACCCCGCTATACCGCCTCGGACAACTTCCGGAGCCACCTATCTATGGCAACGGCAACGAGTCTAATCCCGGGCGGGTAATAAAAGTAAGGTATAGGGAATTGGAGTAGAGTTCAACCGCCCAGCAACTAACTTTCCAGGAATCACGGTGGATTCAAACCGGTTCAATTGCCTGGTTGAAAAGAGCGGTTTCGTTGCTGAGCCTCGACGATTACTAAGCCCTATCAAA
>DCAE01000119.1 GCA_002311385.1 Dehalococcoidia bacterium UBA1141
ATTATCGCTGAACGCCTACAGTAGGAAGTCTCGGCGAGATGGAGATTCCCCAGAGCGTGCTGGAAGTGATTGGTCAACGGCTAAACCGGTTGTCCCAAGAGTGCGAAAGCATCCTTACCACGGCAGCGGTTATAGGCCGTCAATTTGACTTCGGCTTGCTGGCTGCACTTAGTGAAGCCTTCGGCGAGACCCAGTTGCTGGGATTAGTAGATGAAGCACTGGATGCTTATTTGATTCAAGAGATAACCGGACAAGGTGACGTCTACCAGTTCAGTCATGCCTTGGTACAGCAAACGCTACGGGAGCGGCTTTCCACCAGCAGGAGAGTGAGGCTCCATGCCAGAATCGGGGAAACCCTGGAGGAGCAATACGGGAACCGAATAGGAAGCCACGCAGCAGAGTTGGCTCACCATTTCTCTGAGGCGGTTTCCGTGTTGGGACCGGGCAAGTTAGTGAAATACACCACCCTTGCTGGCGAAGCAGCTTTGGCCTCTTATGCTCACGAGGAGGCGGAGCGGGTTTTCACCCTGGGGTTGGAAGCCAAGGGGTTGGAAACCAACGGTCCTGAGTCAGCTCAGGACCCGGCTCAAGACAGCGAAGCCGCAGCCCTGCTTTTCGGACTGGGCAAAGCACAATCAGCCGTGGTCCACAGAAGCCTGGCGGTGGTCAACTTGAACCGGTCTTTCGATTATTATGCCAAAGTTGGAGACACGGCCAGCGCAGTGGAGGTGGCAGGCTTTCCCATGATGCCGGGCCGAGGCCGTGTGCGGGTGACACACCTAATCGCCAAGGGCTTGGAATTGGCGCCACCGGGTTCTATCGCGGCCGGAAAACTGTTATCCCGTTACGGATGGGCCTTGGGGTCGGAGTTGGGTGACTACCAAAAGTCCAAAGAGGCCCTGGACCAAGCGTTAGTTATTGCCCAACACCACAATGACCAGAACCTTGAGATTACGACCCGGTCTATCGCTACAGAAGTGGACCTATTCCATCTAAGATTCCCCGAGGTGTTGGAGAACTGCGACAAAGTATTGGAGATGGCCCACAGAGTTAATCTGCCTCAAGCCGAGGTCTTGGCCCACATAAACGCTAGTATGGTGTCTTGGACCATGGGCGATTACGGTCGGGCTCAGAGGCACTTGGATGCTGCGGTCCCGCTGGCGGAAAAAGTCCGCGATAACGTCCTGTCGGCCGGGGTATTGTTTATAAATGCCGCCACGGCCCACCACAATGGAGAGTGGGACCGGATTCGGCAGCTTACGGATAGAGGCCTGGCGTACGTGCCCACTCATCCGGCACTTTTGTTGGCCAGGGGATTGTCGGAGTATGATACTGGGAATCTCAGCGCAGGGGACCTTTTTGCCTCAAGGATTATCAGAGGCGTCGAATCCAGCCGCGCTGCCGATTTTGAATTTGCCTTTGCGGCCTACAGCATAGGCTTATTCTCTTACATGACCGGTTCAACGGAAGGACTGGAAACAATCAAAGATGCCGCCCTGAAGGTGCTGGATAGCCCATCGGCCACTCCATTCTCCAACTACTTCGCAAGAATCGGTATGGCCTTTTGGTCGATCCTTAGCGATGATGCTTCGGAGATGGATAAGCAATACCAGGCGTTGGAGAATGCGGTGGTCCGGACATTTGCTTATGTCCCTGTGGACCGTGTCCAGGGCATACTGGCGGCCCGTTTGGGCAGACTAGACCAAGCGATAAGTCACTTCGAGACGGCCATGGAATTTCTCCTCCAGGTTAATACCAGACCTACCATTGCTTGGACTGAGTACGATTATGCCGAAGCCTTGTTGCGCCGAAATGGTCCAGGCGACCGGAGTCAATCCGAAGCTCTTATCGCTCACGCAAGTTCCATTTGCGCTGAAATGGGCATGAGCCTATTACAGGGTAGATTGGCGACCCTTCAAGAGGAAATTGAATCCCAGCCGGCACGTGCGCCCATTTACCCGGACGGCCTGACCCAAAGAGAAGTCGAGGTGCTTAGCTTGGTCGCCGCAGGGAAGACCGACAGGGAAATCGCCGAGGAACTGTTCATTGCTCTAAGGACGGTGACCACCCACGTTGGCAACATACTGAACAAGATAGGCGCTGCCAACCGGACCGAGGCCGCCAGCTACGCCACGCGTCAGGGGCTGACTTAACCGCTCTTCGCTCGACAATCTCTTTTTGAGCCCCTTCGTTCCAATAAATTAACCCCTCTATAGCTTTTCCCCCGGACATTTCACCAGTGATTTGCGAACGCATACGTATCACTACGTATGCGTTTTATTTTTGCCGTGAAAACCCCGGAAAAATAAATACGGAATTCTTACGATGTACCGTTTTTCCTTCCGCCCTACTATGACTCCAATGCAAGTTCAGCGAAGCAAGTTTGGTTAGGGAGGACAAAGCGATGCGAGCACAGAACGGGAAACAGCAAGGACTCGGAGAAACTGGGAGCACCGAAAAATCAACGCAAATCAGCGAGGTAATCGAAATGACAAATCAAGAACAGAACATCCAGACCGGACTAATCAGCATGAAAATTGGCACGGAACAAAACTCGGGGATTAAATCAGAAAATGAAAGAGGTAATGAGATGTTGATGGCACAAAATCAGAATTGGTTTTCAAGGAGTCTGAGCAACGTCGTATCGTTAAAGTTGCTGGCGGGACTGGCCGTAGGGGCCATGCTTATGACCACCATAGGGCTCAACAGTGTACGGGCAGACGAACCATCTCGCCCTCTGGGCAGTGTTTACTACATGGCGCCTGACCTGTCGGTGGATCATAAACTCTCTTCCAACAACGAATTTTGGGGACACGGATTCGCTGGGGACATTCCAACAATCAGCGCCAAAGCGAAGTTCTGGGGATACGGTTTCGCCGAAGACGTGGCCGTAACGAATGCCAAGGCAAAGTTCTGGGGATACGGATTCGCTGAGGACGTTCCTGTAACAAATGCCAAAGCGAAGTTCAGTGGTTATGGATTCGCCGAGGACGTGCCTGCCACAGCCACCATCCATGTCCTACCGACCGGCGCAATGACCGACATTATCAGCTAAACCAACCAGGGCGGTGGACACTCCACACGGGTTAAACCCAGGAGTGGACCGAAATACTCCCCCTCCCAGTTGAAGAGACAGGGCCAAGCAGCTCCGAGCGCTTGGCCCTGTCTCTACGTTTTGCTATATCCCAACTTGGTTGTGCCTTACCACAGGTCCCAGGGTCTAAGAAGCGCCGGTCACTTGGCGAAATGCGTGATCGAGTATGTCGGCGGCCAAGTCCATCTGGTCTTCGGTGGTGGTAAAAGGAGGCACGAAACGGAAAACCGATCCTCTTCTACGGACGCTCATAATCAGTCCATTATCCAAGCATATGCGACCGATTTGCTCCCCGGCCTGATAGGCGGGTTCTTTGGTCACACGGTCTTCGACCAACTCGATGCCTTGTAATAACCCTCGGCCCCTGATGTCGCCGATTATGCTGTGACGCTGGGCCAATTCCTCCAAGTGTGCTCGCCAGTAGGAGCCAATCTTCTTGGCAACGTCCACTAGAACTTCTTCCAGGATTATCTCAATGCTGGCGATGGCGACATTGCTTGGAAGTGGATCGTTGGAGTGGGAGTGTCCCACAACCAGGCCAGTAGCTCCCACTTTCTCCTCAATCTCGTCGGTGGTTACTGCGGCGCTGATTGCTATGCCGCCGCCGAAGTGCTTGGAAACGGTGAAGATGTCGGGGACCACTCCTTCTTGCTCGAAGGCCCACATGGTGCCCAACTTGGCCAAGCCGGTTTGGGCTTCATCCACAATCAACAGGGCGCCTCTTTCTTCGCATTTTTTCTTTAACTCTTGTAGCCAGCCTTCGGGCAGATCGATGACGCCGCCAGCGCTGAACAAGGGTTCTGTGATGACGGCAGCCAATTGGCCAGCGGCTTGGGCGTCCAGCAACTCAAAACTGGCATTGAGGCAGCTAAAGTCGCAGCTTGGACGCTCCTTGCAGAAGTTGCAACGGTACCTGTAGGGCGCGAACATGGTGTAGTTCCCCGGTGCGTAGGGGCCATAGCCTTCGTGCCATCCAGAGAAAGTGACGGCGCGGGTGGAGTCGTTCATGCCGTGGAAGCTTACTGCAGGGCTAGCCACCTCGTACCCGCCAGTGTATCGTCGGGCGATGGCCATGGCCGCCTCATTGGAGTCACTCCCGGAAGTGAGGAACATGCTTCGATTCATACCCGGTGGGGAGATTTCGGCCATACGGCTGGCCAGGATAATCTCCCGGTCGTTAAACATGCTCATGTGACTGTGAATGAGGGTTTCGGCGCTTTCCTGGAGGGCTTGGACTATGCGAGGGTGATTGTGCCCCAACGCTGCGCACATCTGGCCCGAGTTGAAATCCAGGTACTCCTTGCCGTTGATGTCCCGCACCACGGAACCCCTTCCCCATACCATGATCGGGCCGGACACGGCGTTCCGGTCCATGCGGCTGCGGAAACTGAACTTGCGGGCCATGTCCAGAAGCTCTTCTTCAGTGTATTGGCTGGATATGTTCTGGCTGGCCATGATTTGCACCTCGCTGTTCAGGGAAAATACGCCTTAAACTAAAATCCCCCATTGGCCCACTTTGTTAAAGGGGACTAGGGGGATTTGATCCGCGTCAATAGCAGATATTTACTTCTTAAAAGCGGGCATTACCTCTTCGGAGAACCTTTCCAACTGTTCGAGTATGACCGACTCGGGTGTGCCGATTACCTGCTGGACGTTTACCGATTCCAGTCCAGGGTACCTAGCTTCGACATCCTTGAGTTTCTCGGTAACCGACTCAGCGGTACCGCAAAACCATGCGCCTGCGTCAACCGCTTGCCTCAGAGTGGGCAAACCGGCGGAGCGGGCACGTTTGGGGTCGGCCACTGCCGCAATCTGATCGTCGGTGAGGCCTCGTACGAAGCCCAGAGGGGCGAACATCTTCATGTTTTCCTCAAAGTAGGGGGTGGCCTCCTCGATGGCCTTTTCCTCGGTCTCGGCGATGTGCACCGTGTAGCCGATTGCCAGGCGCTCGCCCAACTCCAATTCTATGCCTACTTTGGCGTGAGCGTCCCGCCAGCTTTCCATCACCCGGTCAGTGGCGCCACCGGCGGCTGCGCCTCCTCCGATGATTCCTTTCATGCCGTGTTTCACCATGAAGTTTATCTGGCGCTCTGAGGCGGTGACGATGGGCTGCCAGGTATCTACGGGTAGTGTGGCTGGCCGAGGCACCAGCGTTATTTCCTTCAATTGATAGCCGCGATATGGGACATCAGGGGGTATCTGGTAGTACTCGCTGTGATGGGAGAACGACCGGTTGTTGAAGGCCTTGAAGATGATTTCGCACTGGTCTTCGAACAGGTCGCGGTTGGCGGCGTCGTCGGTCATGGTACTGGGGGCGCCTAGAGACTCGGTCTCCCTGGAGTGATAGCCTCGGCCCACACCGAATATTATCCGCCCGCCGGTGAGCCGGTCAGCGGTGGCAAAGTCCTCTGCCAACCGCAGGGGGTGCCACATGGGCGCCACGTTAAACCCGCAACCAAACTTCAGCCTCTTGGTGACGTGGGCAAGGTGAACAAATAGCATCAACAGGTTTGGCAAGCACTCGTAGCCTTCCGGTTGGAACCGGTGTTCGGCGGCCCAAAATGTGTCGTAGCCGGTGCGGTCCATCAGCTTGGCGATGGCTTCTGCTTTGTCAAAAGCTGTGGCCAAGTGCTCGTCGCTTAACGAGCGTTCATTGGCGGGGGTGCCGTCGTAGCCAATGTTCTCCAAGTCCACATGGCCAGCGAATAAGCTTCCCCAACTGGTTATCATTGCATTTCTCCTTAGTTGAGCGGTGGGTAAGTTCCACGATTACCCGTCTCAAGAGTCATTTTCATGGTCTTGGTTCTAGCCTAGTACAGGCCAGGCATCATTGTAATTCAGTGAGTCGTGATGTCAACCGTAGTGGGAGCCAGATTGGCGGCTATTTACAGCTGCTCGGTACAGCGGCTCGTTACAGCTGCTTGGTATAGAGGCTGGGTTCAGCGGCTGTGCATTTGGTAACATAGCATTAGATATCTCAGACCGGGTGAGGAATACCCTGTGTCTACCAGCGGCTTAGATAAAAAACGAACAATAGTAATCGTGGACGATGAATGGGAGTCGGCCATCATCAAAGCCGTGCGCCGCAGGCTGGATGATGAGGGTTGGCGTACGGTGGTGGTGGAACCTGAAGCCGGATGGTCTCCAGGGGAAGAGTTTGAGCTTGCCGCTCTCTACACGGTGGAGGAAGAACAGCCCGACGGCGTCTTGCTGGATGTGCGGTTTGGCGACAGCGATGAAGACCGTTTCCGCGGCTTGTCCATCCTGCGAAAACTGGTGGAGCAGTTCCCCAAGCTCCCAATATTGATGTACACCCAGTACGCTCAGGGTCCGGAAAGAGAGACAGCGGTGCGGGGCGCTTTGAAGTTTGAAGCCCCGGTAGACTTCATAGACAAGCTTGCCAGCCTGGAAGAAGTAGTTTTGAGGATGCGCCGTCTCATAGGGGCTGAGCCCGAGACTATCTCAATCGGAAAGAGCATTGTTCTAAATTCCAGAGCCAAGCTGCTCTACGTAAAAGACGGAGACGAACTTACCCCGGTCAACGAGATTCAGGGTATGAAGTTCGAGATTATCCGGGAGCTGGCGGGGACATGGTACCGAAGCCCCGGAGAGTTGGTGCCCTTCAATCGACTGGAGCGCTACTCCGAAGGTGAGGACCCCAGGGCTTCTTTGCGAGTCAGGATTCGGGAGATAAAAGACGCAGTGGGCAAGAGCCTGAATCGCAGGTTCGGTCCAGGGGAGCTGATAGTCAATGTCCGAGACCAAGGCTACCGGCTGATTCCTCCCCGTGAGTAAACCGAGCCCCTCGAGCCGGTAAGTGGTTAAAGGGCGCAGTGCATCACCAAACGGCGCCCAACGGGAATCCTAGTACAATTTCCAAAGGAGTCCGCGACCAATGGCGGCGTAGAGGCCCAAGTGATTCGGGCCAGCGCCGAATCACTTGGCGATATAAGCGAGCCTAATCTAGCCACCACCTCGCTAAGCCGCCGTTACGATGTGCAGAGATTCGGGTATGAACTACAAAGACATAGTGCAGACCGGAGTCAGGATTTCCGGAGGAATCGTGGTTCTTGGCGGAATCCTCCTCCTAATCCTAGCTCCGATAATCGGGGAGAATTTTTTTGACTCGTTATGGGGCCTGGAACCCCTTGCCTACATCGGCGCCATCCTGTTGGTCGTTGGATTTGCCGCCATAGCCGCCTCCTACTTTGTTCCCGAGTTCGTAAACCGTAGAGTTGGCATTTCTGCCACCGGAGACCCTGCTGCTGAATACAGTGTGGAGCAGCGATGGAGCCAGGTCACTCAGCGATATTTCGATTTATTCGACCACGACCTATCCAGGCCTCTGCGCAGGATACTTGGGAAGGAACGAGAGCTCCGGGCAGTTATCAAGGCGACAGGCATTGGTGACGAGTCGGGGGTCAAAGACCTACTGGACGAGATTGAACGGCAGGCGCCAAGTTTTCGGCTGATGATATCCAACATTAGAGTGCTGGTGGACTTGGAAGTCCGAGAAGCCCCTATCAGGCGAGAACCGGTGGAGCCCTCTCAGGTGGTTAGAAGGATTATCGACCGTTATACCCCAGTGGCGTCTGAGTCCAATAAGGAGATTAGCTGGTGGTCCGAGCCCAGCGAGTTTGGAATCGTTTATTGTGATAGCTCGGCCATAGAACATATAGTGGTCAACCTTGTGGATAACGCCGTGCGCTACGCCTCGGGCCAAGTGGAAGTAAAATTGAGCAAGAACCCCAGTCATTTCTTCATCCGCGTTTGGGACGATGGGCCCGGCATCTCCTCTACCTACCTACCCCATATTTTCGACCATGGTTGGACCCCGGAGGTAGCCCGGAGAGAGGAAAAAACCAGTTCCGGGCTTGGGCTGTTCATTTCCAGGGCGTTGGCTAAATCGTCGGGTGGTGATCTGACCGTGGTAAGTGTGCCGGAAAGTACGCCGGATCATGCGCCAGAAAGTGCGTATCTAAAGGACGATGCTCAGGGGGAGTCTCAACGAGCCCACCGTACCGAATTCTTGCTCAGCTTGCCCTTGGAATCATCCCGGTAAACCTGTCCTAAATTACAAGTAACACTGCAGTAATTTTTGCTGATATAGCATTTTGTGGCGCTTGCGGCCAATCATTGTCCCGGTCAGGAGAACCCCTGTTGAAACTAAGTCCCGCCCTGTGGTTGTCTGGAATCATCTTTCTACTTTTCTCCATTGTGGCCTGCTTTTCCCAGGTTGACCGCGAAGGCGCAACCACTCCTGATGGCACAAGCACGGCCACGGCGCCCACCATTGTCCCAACCTCCGTACTTCCAACGCCGACGGAACAGCCTAC
>DCAE01000003.1 GCA_002311385.1 Dehalococcoidia bacterium UBA1141
CATCCCGACACGGAAGAAGCGATGGTCATCGTTGAAGGGACACTAGAGGCGGTGCTGGGAGACGAAGTGGTCACGCTGGGTCCAGGGGCACTATCTTAACCCCGGCAGAAGTGAAGGACGGTTTCGTGAACCGCTCAGAGAGCAAAGCGGCATTGCTGGCTTCTTTCCCCAAGACATCCTTCCAGCGCCTCACGGCTGACTGATCGCGTCGTCGGTGATGCCTTTTTCTGCTGCAGGAGACCCTTCTTTCAACATGCCGGCCGACCCCAAAAGCGTCTCCCTCAGCTCTCCGGACGTCACAGCTTCGCTCACCACCCGCGGCCAGGCCCATTTCTCCATCTCCCGGACGACCCTGATCACAAGGCAAAAGCAGGTTTGGGCCACCTGTGAGATTGCTGCCCAAGGTCTCCCCAATTGGTGACCGGACCAAAACCTGCATTCTGGGCCGAAGGGCCAATTCCCCACGGTTGGCCAGGGCCATAACCACCCGTTGATGTCCGTCCGGCGTTTCTTCCAGCTCAATGCCAGTCAGGCTCAGAGCGGCGTTCACGGCAAAGGAGATTTCCTTCGTCGTCGGCTGCTCTCCGCCATAATTGATTGTCACCTTGGCTGAATATGTTTCACCTTCGGTCAATGCTAAACCAGGTTCGGCGGAGAATCTAAGACCTTCTGCAGGTAGCACCAATTCTACGGCGGGGAATGCCGGCTTTTCGGCCAAAGCGCCCGCCAGCCTAGTGACCTCCACCGATCCTGCCATAGAAAAGTGCAAATTCCCTGTGTTGTCCGCGCTCACGTTGAAACCAATCAGCCCGTTGGGCTCCAATACCGGCACAAATCCTCGGATTTCCGCCGTCCTGATTAACGGATTTTGTCCTTGAACGTTAACAGCCACCGGGACATCGGATTGGGCGTCGGTAACCCCAAAATTCTGGAGGGGGTCCACAGACTTGACGTCAAAGCCAACCAAGGCGCATCGACCGCCCGATTCCATATCCTGGTCCGGAACCACTACCTTTATCTCGACGGTTTTCTCCTCAAACCCGGCCATCAAGAACTGGGCGGGTTCGACCTTGATCCAATCCGTGGCAGATAGATCCGATTGTCCGGCCAATACCACTACGTAGGACGCAATCTGAACCGTGTGGGGAGATATGCTGGAAACCGTGATGATCTGGCTCGATGAAGCTCCCGGTGCCAAGTTCACTTCCACTATGTATGGCGAAATAAACACTCAAACATCATCGGCCCGGACCAAAGGAGCCGGATAATGGCCCACCACGGTCCATCCAAGTGCCGCTAAAATCAGAAAGGCCACCAATCTTATAGTTATAAGTGCACCTGGGGCCGGTAGAGAGAATGTATTATTTGCCATGGGCTACTCCACTATGGGCCGGGATACTATCCAAAGGCTAACGATGGTATAGATAACCATCAAACCCAGCATGGGCAGCTGGCTTTTAAGCACCAACTCCTTATTAGTAAAGAGCGCGATGGCTCGAATATGGGCTAGGTATACTGCGATCATATGGCCAATGACTATCACGGCTATGGAGAAGAACCAAATGAACCTGGCGTTGGTTATCCCGATATCAATCAGGTAATCTCTGGTGCCAAACAGGTTCCAATCGAAGCCAAATGGGTCGGAAACCAGCGGAATTATCAACTGGCCTTGAATCAGCAGGAAACTCAGGAAGTGGGCAAAGTTATAGGCCAGGGCAATGGGTATCAGAGAAAATACAAAGGCCTTCGCCAAAGTGCTTGCGGTCAACTGACTCCCGGTCATCAGGCCCATCAGGTGGGCGAAACCGAAATAGACTAGAGCGAACGCCAATGGTATGCCAACCAGACCCATGGTGTTGGCGATAGTCACGCCATTTAGCCATTCTCTGGTCAGACCGGGGAACCAGGTAACGAACTTGCTCTGCACCTCAACCCACTCTGGAGTGGCACCAAAACCATCGAAGGTGACCATCGCCAAGATTAGAATTACCATGGCTAGAACGTCACCGCCAACGGTCCCAATGTTGTTCAGGCCAACGGCGGGAGGACGCAGGTCGAACTGGGGCTCATCCGCGTATTCTGCGCACTCATAGCAGTCCACGCACCCATCTCCCTGTTCCTGGGCGGAACATGCTTCGGAACTGCATAATTCACAAACTTCGCTTTCAATCACCCGAACCTCGGTGATGGAAAAGCGGGCCAAGTAGCCAAACACCACGGAAAAGACCTCCCCATGCTTCAGCCACCTGTGCTTGCCAAACAGCAACATTCCCCCAAACGTAATTACACTGTAAGTAAGCACCATGGCCGCTAATCTTCGAGGTTCAGCGCTGCCACCATAGGCATTTTCCGCCCAAGCGAAGGCGAACAACAGGGCGACAGCGGGCCAGATTCCCAGCTTTTTCGGGTAATCCCGCCCGTAGGAAAACTCTCCATCGGGCCGAATCACCGCATACAGGCCCTCTGCCCAACCGTATATCGCTTTCCATGGGTTTACTAAGGCCCACAGGTTTCCGAATAAGGCCACGAAAAAGCCCATGCCCACCCACCATATGACCCAAATGAAGGTGGGAGCGAAATTCATTGATGGCCTGGGATCGCCAAAAACCGCAACGGCCACTATCAGGCCAAGGAGGAAAACTGCGAACATCTTAATCGGCAAAATCACAGGCCCTGCCAACACCAATCGGGAGAGTGGATGCCGAATCAAGTTGAAGCGGGGATAACTAAATCGCTGAGCCTCCCCTTTCACCACCAAGCCAATCATGGCGAATGACAGAACCACTGCCGCTCCGCCTCCTACCATAAAGTATGAAAGGGGCACGGGCAGATCGTATCGTTCTCCGAAGCCGTGGGCGTAAGCTGGCTGAGCAAGCAATGCTGCGCTGATGGCCAAAAACGCCAAGAGAAATTTTGGTCGAAGCATAAGTTACCTTTGGCGAATCTGGCGGCGCCCCGGCGCCTGCTTTTCCAAGCATACCGGATACTGCCGCCGTTCAAGCCTATTTACTCATTGTCTTGATTCAGGGATGATTATCGAGGATTTACCTCCAATATTCCGATTTCTATCTCTTCTTCATCATCGTCATCATGTTCATCGTCTCCGTCTTCGTGTTCGTCCTCGGCAGCGGCGTGAAAGGTGATTTTGAACCTGCCTGTGATGTCCGCAAGGACGAAGAGATCCGTCGGTACTCCTGCTGGCACGTCCATTTCAATGTCATAGCCGTGAAGATGGAATTCCCCGGCTTCCTCAGTGTCTATCTTTAGTGTCACCATGTCACCTTGCTTCACCTGAATAGTTGCCGGCGTCAAGCTCCCGTTTTCCAACTTTATCGGGATTTCCAGTTCCTCCGGGTCACTGCCGCCGCAAGCGGCGATCAAAGTAAGTAATATCGCTGCCATGACGAGGGAAAAAATCGGTCTCTTGATACAATTTTGGGTGCACATATCCAGCTCCTTGGCTAAATTGAATGATTGATAAGAAAATTCGGCGGCGCGGAACGCATCGCAAGGCTGGCCAAGACAATGCGCGGGTTTAATACGGGCGATTCTGACCACGCGATACACGTTGACCAGCGAGCGCTGGGAAATGGGAGGAGCTAGAGTTGAGGGGGTTTGTCGAGCGGTTGGATATTTTGGTTCTCAGGAATCTTGTTTCCAACAATTAGGGCGAATTCGTGGAGTCCTGGTGGGAGGTCGGAGAAAATCCAAGGACCTTGGTCGGTGGATAGAGCCATTGGGAAGTGGCTCTGTGCCAAAGCGTCAACAGGCGTTAGATATACAACTGCCGGAGAGCTGGAGAACGGTCCACTTGGCCCACCGCCGACTGCGGCGCCGGCAATTGGATTGTGGTGTGCGTGGAGTGAATCAAATTGATGTTGATGCTCAAGGTCAAGATGTCCACCATCATGCCCAATGAAGGCGTGGGAATGATGATGTGTTCTTTCGGCGAAATGATGATCAAATCCCGGCCCCAAGGCTGAAAACAGCAGAAGAACCAACGATACACTCACCAAGAACCGGACCAATAAACGGTTGCCGAGCCGAGAATCCCAACTCGTTCGGCTTCTGTCCCATTCGCGGCTGTCTATCTCAATAATGCGGAAACCGGAGATTGTGACCATAACTCAATCGTACACCTGGGAATGGGTTTACAGGTATATTCAGTCTGGACGGGATTTTGCATTGGTCAATCAGACAGGCCGGACAGCTAACCTGCCTTAAGCGCGGTGATTCTTAGCTTTCCTCCGGTTTCTGGCTGCCCTTTCCGGGAAACCTTCCCCAAATAAAGACGCCTACTGCCAGGATGATTACCACAAGAGCGGCCATCATAATGAAATTGAGGCCTCTTCCTCCTTCTTTCACTTCTAGAGGAACCATTAAGGTGGTCTCACCCAAGTCCGAAATAACGGCTAACCTGATTTGCCAGAGACCCACAATGTCGAAAGGCAGGTCGGTCTCGAAGAAACTGGGTGTGTAGTCGTTTGGTGCCGATATATCTTCGAACCCCGTTGAGCCTTCAGGGCCTGTGGCTGATACATTCACTGTTGCTGAGGTCACAATATCGTCAGTAACCAAAGAGCGCAGGAGGATGCTGATGTGGGTGGTGCCAACGACTGCTTGCCCAGGCAACAAGCTGATATCAATCACATAGGGTCCGGATTCTTGGGAAGAGATCAACTTAGCCCGGCCATTTGCTTGTGCTGAGCCAGGGACTAACAGGCCAATAGTCATCAATATAACGATGGTCGCCAAGAGCGGTGCTGTGCTCAAACCGACCGTGACATTTAACTTGATGAATATCCAACACCTCATCGATAACTTATATTAACACCGCTATTTCGGAGGCATCAAACCCATAGGACTAATTCGACGAATCACAGCTTGCTTTTTATGGGGCGATGGGGCTCCAAAACGGGAGTCCCGTTTGCCGTCGCCACGACAGGTTCAAAATCGGGGGCACCAAAAGTACTTGGTTTTGGCCTGCTTATATCCTCAAAACGGGGATCCCGTGCGTCCAGACCAGAACGAGTGTAAAATCAGGAGCACCAAAAGGACCTATTTTTGACGAAGAATGGCGACTAGACCAACGATTACACTGCCCTTAGCCCTATGTAGGGTTATGTGCCCCGAGCCGGATCTAACGAGCCGGCGCACCGACAAAGACCTTGAACTAATCCTAGAGGGCATAGATTCGATATGGGGACAGGCTGACATACAATTCAGCCAAGAATCCATTGGGCCCAGGCGCCGCCGGCTTTGCCCAACCTGGAACGAGCTGCAGCCCTATTGGAAGATCTGCCTAGGTTGTGGATGCACTCATTGGTAACCCACGAGCAACGGGAATCACTAGTCCGGTCAGAATTCCGACGTATTAACATCGACGGGAAGGAGTTCGTAAGCATCGAACCACAGGCAGCTTACGTTCCTCTTTTCGCCACAATTGTGGCACGAGAAGAATTTGGGTATCGAGTGCTTAAGTATACTCTATCTCCACCATAAAAATGGATCAACTGGCATTGGAAAGTCGCTCAATCCAATCGCTAATTGACAAGACTTCAATTCCTGAAGCTAAAATGTATGTTGGTGGCGTGCGCTCAACACA
>DCAE01000096.1:0-1633 GCA_002311385.1 Dehalococcoidia bacterium UBA1141
GAGGTAGCCGAGTAAGGGGCCAAGGATGCTGCCTTCCAGCTGGGCGAGAGAAAATGCACCCGTTAGCTGCGCCCTGCTCCAACCAAAATGCATCTCTAGTGCTTTGACCCATAAACCGACTCCGCCCCATACAGGTCCGCTGGCCAGGCCAATCACCAGTAAAGCAAGCCCAGCTAGCTTCCAGCCATAGAACATTCCTCTCATGCGGCGATTGACCTCCCACACCACAGCAACGCTAGCTCATGGGGTTGGCATCAGGCAGCCCCAATAATATCTGGCCATGGCTCTCGTAGGCCGAGTCGTTCACCATATAATGCTGTGCGGCAGCTTGGATGTCCCGTAGGCATTGCTGCAACACATTGGAAGAGTACAAAGCCGTTCCCCCGCCATACCGGAACGAATCGGTCACAACCTCTGCGGCGATTTCGGTGGCGAAGGTGCCAGCGCTGCGCATCTCAGCATGAGCTTGAGGCCCGGGTTCACCTCCTTGGCAAACCATTACCCATGCAGAGTCGAAGATCTCGGAAGCCAGGGATCGGGCGGCACGCAACCGAAAATCGCACCGGCCCAGGGCTAATTGAAACGAAAGCCGGGTCGATAGCAAAGACGGGCTGCTATAGGTTGTAAATCCTCGCGTCTTGGATTGCGCCAAATTTATGATGGCCTCCAACGCCCTACGCCCTACGCCCAGCGCGAAGGCCGCATGCTCGACCGACAAGAAACCTGGAAGCCCGATGTGGTACAACGGCCCCCCTCTCAGTGGCTTCTGACCGGAGCCTCTACGCCAAGTGAAAACCTCGGGAACAAAGAGATTGGAAACAGAAAAATCGTTGCTCCCAGTGCCTTTGAGGCCGGCAACCTGCCAGTTGTCATGGATCACTGCTTCTTTGGTTGGAAAGACTATTGAAAGACGCTCGACCACCTCGCCTCCTTCGTCAGTGACCAATGCTCCCGCGGAGAGCCACTGGGAGTGTCGAATCCCACTAGCGAAGGACCAACGACCACTTACTCGATAACCTCCTACGACGGGTACAGCGCGGCCTGTAGGCATTAAAGCCCCTGCGGCTCTCGGCGGCCGGCCTCCTACAAACATTTGGGATATCGCTTCGTCAGGAAGAAAGACAGCTGGAGATGCAATGCTGGCGGCACCAATCATCATGACCCAGCCAGTTGCGGGATCAATCCGGGTCACTGCTTCAATAACCTGAAGTTGGGTAACCGGGTCAGCTTCGGCCCCTCCCAATTCGGTCGGAAGTTTCATGGCCAAGAGACCAGACTGTTCAAGCGCATCTACCGTAGCTTCGGGTAGCGTTCCGTTGATCTCCGCTTCCTCAGCACCGGCGAGGCAGATGTCACGTACCTCTTCCACGGCGTTCAGGAGCGCCTTCCTCTTCTTATCCTGATCGATAGGAAAGGTTGCGTTCATGCTTGATCCTCCGGGCTCTCCACCGTTTGCTGCTCTTCAGTAAATTCTACCGGCGTCGCCTGCTCTGCTTTCCGGCTGGTTCCTCTGACAGGGGCTCTATTCTAGATTCCCTTAACACTGAAGGGATTATCGAAGTGATGAATTTCAATTTCCCACTTTAATCGTCCAGAGTTCCATGCCAAGTTCGGTGTTGCTGAAGAAGAACCC
>DCAE01000096.1:1717-2071 GCA_002311385.1 Dehalococcoidia bacterium UBA1141
CTGGTTGGCTGGTTAAGATGAAAATTGTCTTAGCCGAATTCACCGACACTGGGGCTATTTTTGTCTCCGCGGTGGGCACTCATGTCAGAGGACGTTTAAAAGTATGTCGGGCGAGGGCGGCACCGGGCCGGAACCATCGATACCGTGGCAGTCCCTGAGCACCGCTTCTTTGAACCATTGGGAAAACTCATCAGCAGCCTCCAGCATCTTGCCCAATATTCCGTTGGCGTCGGCTGCCTCGAGATGGACCACCACGTAGTCTCCATGGGGAGTCTGTTGTAGCGCAGCGATCTCCTTGGTTATTCCAAGATTGCGGTGGGAGGCAAGGTAAAGCTCTTTCTTAGCCCCGTTTAT
>DCAE01000096.1:2142-2553 GCA_002311385.1 Dehalococcoidia bacterium UBA1141
TCGGCACAGGCTGCCTTCCAGGCGTTGGTCTTTCCTTCCAGCAGGGGAACAGCGAAATTCGTAAAAGCCATGATTACTTCACTCCTGGGCCATATATGCGCTAATCATATCAACCTTGCCGTCGCCCGTTCTCTCAATCACATAGCCAGCTATGTCTCTAGTTCCTTTGGGCCTACCACTAGGGTTGCCAGAGTGGCCTGGCTTCCATGGGCTCAGGTTATTGTTCATGCTGTTAGCAGTGGTCGTGATTTGGTGACTTTATTGGTGCCNNCGCGTAGTTTAGGCGTTTGGAGGCTTTTGATTGTGCCAGTCAGTGGCCTGCTCATAGGCGTGGGCCACCTTCAAGACGGTCTCTTCTGCGAATGGGCGACCGCCAATCTGCAGGCCGATTGGGAGCCCTTCAGAGTTGAA
>DCAE01000096.1:2626-4312 GCA_002311385.1 Dehalococcoidia bacterium UBA1141
GCAGGAGCGCCGGTCAAATTGAATGGCCTGGTCATTACCGGAGGCAGAGCGGCGGCCATTTCCTTGGACGTAATTTCCGTGTCGGTCCCTTCGACTAGAGGGGCACAGCTTTTGGAGGTGGGGAGGATTAGGACATCGTAGGCATCTAGAGCATCAAGGACCTGACGGCGGGTCAGCTCACGAAGCTTTTGGGCTTTGTAGTAGTAACTGCTAGGCATGATGCTGCCGGTCAGCAGCCCGATGCGGTTGCCGTGGCCGAACTCGTTGAGATTCTCCTTCACCCAGTCCCTGTAGGTCATCGCCGACTCAACATGGATGAGCGTTTGGCTGAGGGTTCCACCGTGGACTGTTAGCGGTAGCGACACATCCTTAACCGTTGCTCCTAATTCCTCTAACACGGATCCCGCTTTCAACACGGCGTCGCGCACCTCGGCGTTGGTGATGTCGCTGTAAATCAACTCGCTTATAACACCGACACGCATCCCCCGGACGTCACCGTCCAGGGCTGCCCGGTAGTCGGGGACCGGCACGTTCCAAGTGTAAGGATCCTTGGGGTCATAACCGGCGATGGCCCCCAAAGTGATGGCGGCGTCTTCCACCGTGCGCGATATGGGGCCGACCTGGTCCATGGACCATGATCCCGCCGCAACACCGTACCGGCTTACCCTTCCCCAACTGGGGCGCAGTCCCGCCAACCCGCACCAGGCGGCAGGACGGCGAATAGACCCACCGGTGTCCTCTCCTAATGACGTAGCGCACAGAAAGGCGGCAGTGGCGGAACCTGATCCGCCACTGGAACCTCCGGTGAACCTATTGAGATCCCAGGGATTACGATTGGGGCCGTACTGCTGCGACGCCCCCAGAGCGAACTCGGTCAGGTTAGTCTTGCCCAACAAGACGGCGCCGGCGCTCTTTAAATTAGCGACGGCGGTGGCATCTTCTTCAGGGATGAACTCGGACATCAAGCGAGAGCCGACGGTAGTGCGAACACCCTTGGTCCACAACTGGTCTTTCACCGCCACTGGGACACCGTGCATTGGGCCTAAGTAGTTGCCTTGGGCGATGGCACTTTCCGCTTCCCGGGCTGCATGCAGCGCCTCGTTGCGGCAGACGGTCAGGTAAGAATTGAACTTGAAGTTGAGGGAGTCGATGCGTTCGAGGTAAGCCTCTGTCACCTCCACTGGTGAGACCTCTTTCTCCCGGATCATCTCGGATAACTCGGTCACAGTCAAAAACGGAATCCCTTGCTTGTTCATACCAACTCCCCGATTGTGTGGGTCAGACAGGAATCGTTCCGGTAACTCGTCAAGATTACTGATCAGGTGCAATGCAGACTAAGTCGTAACACAGGAATTATATGACAGGATTCACCTTGTAAACACACCCCCACCGTCACCGATACCCACCCTCGGTGGCTTCCCGATGCGGGAGTGTCTCTGAAACAAGAAAGCCCCCTCGGTTAAGGGGGCTATTGTTATCAAAAAGTGGTGCCGACGGTCAGAGTCGAACTGACACGGGGCCACCCCCACCGGTTTTTGAGTTTGATGCCATGCCTAGCCATAAATGAGCATAAGTTCTCATAAGTGGCAAAATCGAAGCTAGAACCTAGTCAAAAGTGGTCATAAGCACAGGAAGTGGTAAAACTTTCAGTCACTTTTAAAGGGGCGATGAAATGGGGCGACTACT
>DCAE01000124.1:0-1915 GCA_002311385.1 Dehalococcoidia bacterium UBA1141
CCATGCTTTTGACAGCCTCATGGGATGGCGTCCAAAAACAGGTGGGCTAAGTGCCCGAACTTGCCGACATTTTGCCGACATACTTGGCATGATAGGGTGGTATTGAAAGGTATGGGACAGCCAGATTACGGGTGGGGTTAGCTACGTGGCAGTACTAGATTGGACTGACCATTACAGGGCAAAACGGCCACCACAGAACTCCAAAACCAGTGACCGTGGGTTCGAATCTCCCCAAGCGCACCATTTTGGCGTACGATAAGCTCCAGGGTGTCTTCCCTAGCGCATTGGTGAAAACGCAGAGGGCACCATTATCTTGTTCTCCATACTAACCAACAATTTCCCTGTGCCGGGCGGCCAGTGGGGGCTTTCTAAGGCTTCTGCCCGGATCTGGTCTCGCTCTTGCATGTCTTTATAGGGCCAGATATGTACCCACTTGTTCAGCCCGTCAAGCTCGGTATACATAGCGGCAGCCATTGGAGAATATTTTTCACGGTGAGGCACAGAGGCTCCCCAGCGCTTCAGTATTTCTGGTAATGTCCCGGTTTTGAGCGTGTAGGTACGCATTTCGTAGATGTTTCCCAAGGTCTGTCCCCCGCCCATTGGCCTCATAAAGGGTGCGGGTATAAAGATTTCTGACGCCATGCTCACGAATATATCCGGGTCATTAGGGGGCGGCCAGTGTGGATCTTTGCCGGCTTCGGCCCGAATACGAATGCGATCATCATGGGAATCGTAGGGCCAGACGTGAATGACTTGGTTTAGCGGACCCACTTCAGTGTGCCAGAATGCGGCTAACCGCGAATATTTTTCTCGATGAGGAAGAGAGTTGGCAAAGTTCTCTTCGAACTCGGGCACCGATTCCGGCGTCAATACGTAGGTACGGACTTCGTAAATCATTCCGGCTCCTTGACAGGTAATTCTTTATTGGGAATTCAAACATGCCAACCGGTACCAATGTTCGATTGAACATCGGCGGGGTTTGCACTGGGAAACGGCGACTGCACAGGAAGCCTTCGAGGTGCTTGTGAAGGCTGATGCTTTAGAGGCGTTAGTCCATTAGGGGTGGATTCTTTAGGTACTCCTTGGCAAGCCGTAGTCCGGTCTCCTTCATAAGCAGTTTGTCTTCTCTAAGGGTGTCGGCTTCCGGGAGTCGAATTACTGTATCGTTGGCGTATGTTGGTATGACGGGCGCAGATTGTTTTAGCAGGCCGTCTGGTTCTCGTCCTTCGCGGACTGCTCGAATCCCTCGCCGCAGTTGGCGCCGAAAAAGAATCACCCCTCGGTCGGAAGTAGCCAGATGCTCCAAGCCATGGACAGCGATGGGGCGTTGCGCGATCTGGGCATCGAAATCCCCAGGCCCCCGTTGGCGTTGTTCGTAGGTCCTGTTGTCAGGCATCTGGCCTGGCATCCCAACTCGGTTCGCCCACCAATGGGGAGTCACCTCTTGCTCATCGCTCACGTGCCGGAACTCCACCTGCAAAGTGGTACGGTCGTCCCTCGGCACGATCCATCGGCTCATCATTGGGCCATCGAATGGATGAATCTCCTTGCCGTCCTCCCATACAGGGGACACCATCATCAAATTCGGCAAGACTGAATCTACCATGCGTAGCCACATGTTGTCTCCAACTCTTCGAGTGGCTACATAGGCTAATCCCAAGGGAGTCTCGATGTAGTCGAGTTCAGGTACCACGCCGAATTCTTCCGTGAATTGGGCACCGCTAACGATGGTATGGAGGAATGCCGTGTGTACCGGATCCTGGGCATTTTCTGCGATTTGAAGCCAGTTGCAAGAATAGTCGTACCTAGGGCCGGCTACGATGTGGTAGCCAGGACGCACCCAGCTATCGAATACTGGGAAAGGGGGCTTCTTGTCCGGTGGTCCCATGTATACAAACACAGCGCCGGCAGCTTC
>DCAE01000124.1:2109-2675 GCA_002311385.1 Dehalococcoidia bacterium UBA1141
ACTAGATCTTCACCTAGGATACGTGTCGCCACCGGAACGTCTGTTAGTTCTTCCGTGTATATCACCGGATGCCAGAACCGGCGCAGATACTCCCCGCCGGGAGTTCCAGGGCCTACGTGGGTTAGCTCCGCGTCTTCCTCGGGTATCTCTCGATGTGAGTATGCGTTGTAGGTTTTGTTGAGAAATGGTCCTCTAGATGTCAACTCAAAGCTCCTTCCGGCACCTCTGCGAGATGCACTGGGAATCCCTCATCCAATTTTACAGGTTTTTGGCCCACATGTGGAGGGCGAGGGTACTATAACCTATGTCCTGTATGGGGTTGTTTTAAGGCTACCAACGTGTAGATAGATGCCAAATATACTGTCAGATTAGCTATTTCCAAGTTCAGTGTTGTTCAACCCATACCTCAACAAGCCCTTGGAATGGGCCGTCGGGTTCTTCTTCGGTAACACCGAGCTTAGCCTGGAGCTTTGGACTGTGATTGCCGAACAACCGGTATTCGCTGCCAACTAAATCCCTCGTTCAGCTTCAAGGCCCAGAGCAACCTTTCCGTACGCCTGGCCGCC
>DCAE01000134.1:0-2728 GCA_002311385.1 Dehalococcoidia bacterium UBA1141
TGGTGCCGAGGGACAGACTCAAGGGGTGTTGTCCCTTCACGCCCCATCCGGGATGATAATGTGCCTGATAGTATAGCAGAACCGCATGAATTCTTGCTCACTCTCCTGCGGTCTACCTGCCTGTCCCCGCAGGTCTGTCGGCAATTTGGTCGGCAAATCCTAACCTTGTTCCATCGCTTTGGCAAAGGCGTTCGCAGCTTCTTTTTGCGCGCCTGGCATTAAATGTCCATACACATCGCCAGTTGTGGCGACTGACGCGTGACCCAGACGGCGACTCACTAACAGCAGACTTGCTCCGTTCTGGAGCATGACCGACGCGTGAAAGTGGCGCAGGTCATGGAGTCGTGCGCGTTCCAAGCCCAACCGCTTTGCGTAAGACTGGTAAACACGGGTAAGCGTCATTGGGTTCAAAGGGTCGCCAAGCGGACCAGGGAATAACAGGCCATTGTCTTGGTACGATCCTTCAAGCTCCATCCGGCGGAGCAGTTGCCGACCAATATGGCTGCGCAGAACAGCAACCGTACCTTCGTCCAGGTCAACCGCCCGACGGCCGGCGTTGGTCTTCGTGGGTTCTACAACGATACCGTGTTTCAGCGACCGACCGATGCTCTGCACCACCGAGATAGTTCCAGCCTCAAGGTTGATGTCTTGATGCCGCAATCCCAACGCTTCCCCTCGGCGAAGGCCGGTATATGCGATTAGGTGCAGGGCAGGGAATAGCGCATGTTCTTCTTGCTCGGCGAGTGCCAATATTTGATTGACCTTTGCAATCTCTGGGGGCTCTACTTCTCTGCGAATCACCTTCGGTGGTGTCACCGCCTTAGCGGGGTTCCGCCAGACGGCTTCCATGCGGAGAGCATACTTATACGCTCCACTTATTACCGTGTGAACTAGCTCTACGCCCTTGGGTGCCATGCCCCCGTCAGTCAAACCGGCTTCCATCATCTGAACATCACTTGGAGTTAATTTTGGCAGAACCACGTGTCCGATTGCCGGAATTATGTGTCGATCAATAATCCCCTGATACCGCTCACGGGTTTTCTGCCGTGCGTTTGGCGTCACGTACTCAGCCATCCACCTGACAAGCCATTCCTGCACAGTAATCTTTTCAATGACAAGTGGAATGCCCTTATCATGGGAGGTCAGTATTTCTCGGAGCGTCTGCTGCGCCTGGGTCTTGGTCCCCTTCACGCTGACGAATTTCCGGAGCCGCTTCCCGTCGGCGTCTCGGCCCAGGTCGATGGTCAACTCCCAAGACTTGTCGCTTCGTTTTCGGATTGAGCCGTTCATTTAAGATGTCCTCCCGTTGGTTGATGTAATGGTTTTCTAAATCTACTAGTTGCGGCGGCGCTGGCGGGCCTTCTCCTCAGATTGCCTGCACCGATCGGAGCAATAATCACGGTTGTATTGAGCCGTAAGGAACAATCGACGGCAATTCGTCCTCTTGCAGTGTTTGACGGATTGTCCTCCGATTAGCTTCTCCCATATTTCAAACGCAAAGATTGCCAGGAGGGAAGGAAAGGTCCACGTGGCAGAAGTTGTCCCGTCGACCTGATAGTCAAAACCAGGAGAGATAGACAGCAGGGAATTAAGTTGATCCCTGCCTTGAACCATCGCGCTCCACTGTCTTGGGGGAACCTCGAACATTGGCCCAGCGTGGCTGAGGTTATCGATCATGGTCTGAAAATCCTTGACAGCCCATCTAAATTCTGCCAATGGTTCGCAGTACTGGTTCCAAAACTCATCCGAAAGAGGGTGCGGATATTCGGTCGTATCCCTTTCGGCCATGGGTATTTGGGGGAAGAATGGACCAATAGCCTCGCCAAGTCTCATTTCCTCGTAGGTACTGGAAAATAACCCGGTCATCAGCGCCTTGGGAGTAATGGGTGATATTCCAGCGTTAGGCTCGGCTAAAGTGTCGTCAGATTCCTCGTTCCCTTCCCACATCATATGATCCCATCCCGTGCTTTCAATGAATCCCTGCCATCCCGCTGGTGTTCGAACGTAGATTGTTTGGCAGGGCGAGAGAGCCCTCCGTGTCCCCCCTCCAGCAGATAACTGAATGATTCGCCACCTGGGAGCTAAACGTAACTGGATGGAAGTTTGTGGCAGGATTCCGAGCAACCCATATTGGCGACACCAACTGACGATAGCGGCATCGTCGTCTACATTTAAGTTCAGCAACGTCTGGTAGTGATCAAGCGCGGGAACTGTTTGTCCTTCCACCAAATCCAAATCGGAACCGATTAACACCTGGTAGGGCTCCAACCGTGCGTCAGGCGCAGGCCGTATGTAGCCATGGGTAATCGGCCATTGCCCCTGCGACACAGGCGTGTCATCTATAACGTAATCGGTGAATCTCCACCACCAACCGCCCATCCCTGAAACTTGAGCTTTCATATCACCTTTTTTGTCTGGGGGAAATTATGGAATTGTTTCCAGACTTTACCCGGTAGTATATTACAGTAAGCCACTGGACACAACACCATTTCAAGGGAACACGGAGGTACACCTGATGGATGAATTTACACCTACTCAGACCAAATTCTTGACGCCCAAGCAATTCATGGAAGCAAGAAACCTGACTAGGAACACGGTCTATGAAGGAATCAAGAACGGGACGATACCGTCGGTCCGCATATCAAAAAGAAAAATCTTAATCCCTGAAGACGCTCTAGAGCGCCTACTTCAAGGACACCCAGAAGAATGACATGACCAATAACACAAA
>DCAE01000134.1:3027-4822 GCA_002311385.1 Dehalococcoidia bacterium UBA1141
CTGGCAATGCATGGACTGTGCGCCGTGGCATTGCTCGGTGTTTGGAATTTCAAGGGGAAGAACAAATTCGGCGGCGTTACATTACTTGCGGACTTCGACGAGATCGCCCTCGGCCGTGTGGTTAACATCGCGTTTGATTCCGACGTTACGACTCAACCTCAGGTACGGGCTGCCCTTGACCGACTAACGGAGCACATGCAGCGGCGCGGAGCGACTGTTAATTCGATTTATCTTCCCGGCGGTCCTAAAGGTGAAAAGGTAGGAGTCGATGACTTTCTCCTGTCGCACACTGTTGATGAACTGGTAGCACTGGTGCAACTTCCTCCGCCTGTGGCTAAGGCGGCAGCGCCCGCAGTGGAACTGCTCGACGACGCACCAGCGACACTCTCTAAACCTTTAGGCATCGTTGACGGTTACGCCTACGCTGCCACCTGGCTTTGGACAAGGACGACCATTACAGAGTCTCTGGACAAAAAGAGCGGCAATGTCGTGAGGCACGATCCCCCCATCGTCTCTCAAGAACGCCAACTGGTTATAGTCCGGTCTGATGGAAAGGTTTTTGAACCAAACAACATGGATAGCCTGCCAATTCGCGTCAATCTTTCAGACATTCCCCAAGAGGACAAACTGTGGCGAACCAAGGGCGTGAAACAGTACCGAGCTGGGAATCGCCCAAGTTATGCCAATGTCTTTAATCGGACCGTGATGGTATATCGAAAGTTCATAGATTTCGCCCAGAGCTTTGCCAGTCAAGATCAGATGTACGAACTCTCCGCTTGCTTCAGCATCGCGACCTGGCTTCAAGATGGGTTCACGGTGATCGGTTACCCCTGGCCGAACGGTGAACGGGGCTCGGGTAAGACTCAGTGGGGAGTTTGCTGGGCCAATACTTCTTATCTTGGCATCGTGGTGCTGGCAAGTGGCTCTTTCGCTGCTCTTAGAGACCTTGCTGATTACGGAGCAACTATGCTCTTCGATGATGCAGAGAACCTCGGTGATACCAAGCGCACAGACCCTGAAAAGCGGGCATTACTCTTAGCGGGCAACCGGCGTGGGGCGAAAGTGCCTATTAAGGTGCCTTCCCCCGAAGGCCGCGGATGGGAAACAAAGTGGATCAACGCGTTCTGCCCTAGGGGTTTCACGGCTATTTCTTTGCCCGACCCGGTACTAGGTTCACGGAGCATTCGTCTTCCTCTAGTAAGAACTTCCGACGCTCGAAAGGCCAACGTGGACCCAGGCGACCTGAAACGATGGCCGTGTGATCAGCGTCAACTACAAGATGACCTGTGGGCGACTGGTTTGGCATTGTTGCCGGAAGCTGCTGAGGTATGGGCCGAGTTGGATGAGGAAACGGAACTCATAGGCCGAGAGTTTGAGCCATGGCGGCCAATACTCGCGGTAGCCCGACTCTTTGAGCGGCACGGCGTGAGTGGTCTGGAAGAACGAATGCGGGCGACGATGCACGCCTATCAAAAAGAGAAGGCCGAGATCGACACGGGAGACCGTGCGACGCAGGTCATCAAAGCCATTCTGTTTCAATATGCCGGTGACCGATTTACGGACGTTTCGGCCATTTCGGACATATCGGACGTTTTCTCAGAAGGGTCGGCATTATTGAAAATTGAACCCAGTAGGTTGAAGGCGACTATTGATAGTCTTGGCGAAGACGAGGGGTTTGAGACCGAATGGGCATCCCCGAAGAGCATCGGCTGGCAACTCAAGTCATTACGGTTTAAGAAGGGTCGAAACCCGAGCACCAAAAATAGAGAGCGTTACTGGACCATCACCGCAGGTG
>DCAE01000134.1:4945-5218 GCA_002311385.1 Dehalococcoidia bacterium UBA1141
TCAATCTTCAGATCAAGATATCTCTGAAACAAACGTCCGAAATGGTCAAAACGTCCGAAACGTCCGACCTAGCGTAGAGGACGAGGTGAGGGTGTAGGTATGGCAGCTATGGAACTGCTTGAACAACTTAGGGGTTACGGCGTATCGGTGACGATAGACATTGATGAATTGGTGCTACGTCCTGGCAGTAGGATTCCGTCCACTCTCTTGCTTAAGGTTCGACAGCACAAGCATGAACTTATCCAAGAACTAACTACGACCTATGGTGACGGA
>DCAE01000035.1 GCA_002311385.1 Dehalococcoidia bacterium UBA1141
GAGGCCTCGCAACAGGTCCGGCTGGCGGTTCAGGACAGTTACCAGCGGCTGCTGAAAGCCTCCATGGAAACAGAGGTCCGCAAAGAAGCTAGAGTTCGCGCCGAGGACGCCGCCATCAAAATATTCGCTGACAATCTGCGGGAGTTGCTTCTGGCCCCTGCCCTGGGGCAGAAGCACGTCCTGGCCCTAGACCCGGGATTCCGCACCGGCTGCAAATTGGTATGCCTGGACCGACAAGGCCGGTTACTGCACCACGATACCGTCTATCCCCTGCTGGGTGGACGGGGAGAGCAGGAGGCGGCCAAGAAGGTAGACCAACTGTGCCGCCAGTACCATGTTGAAGCCATCGCCGTGGGAAATGGTACCGGGGGCCGGGAGACCGAAGCCTTTCTGAGGGGGCTGGAGTTGGGCCCCCGAATTCCTGTGGTAATGGTCAACGAGAGCGGGGCCTCGGTCTACTCAGCCTCGGAGGTGGCGCGGACTGAGTTTCCCGATGAGGACATTACCGTCCGCGGGGCTGTTTCCATCGGTCGCCGCCTCATGGACCCCCTGGCCGAATTGGTCAAGATAGAACCCAAGGCCATCGGTGTGGGCCAGTACCAGCATGACGTCGATCAGAAGGCCCTGAAGGAACGCCTGGACGATGTGGTAGGCAGTTGCGTCAACAATGTGGGCGTGGAGTTGAACACCGCCAGCCGCGAGTTGCTCTCCTGCGTTTCGGGCCTGGGTCCCAGTTTGGCCAAGGCTATTGTGGAATATCGGAACAGTTACGGTCCCTTCGCCTCCCGGGAATCCCTGAAGAAAGTCCCGCGCCTGGGTCCCAAGGCCTTCGAGCAGGCGGCCGGGTTTCTGCGAATTAGGGAGGGCACCCATCCACTGGACGCCAGCGCCGTGCATCCCGAGTCCTACGGGGTGGTGGAGGCCATCGCCAAAGACCTGGGCCATCCGCTGGATCAAGTGGTGGGCGACGCCAGTATATCCGGTCGGATTGATCCCCACCGCTACGTGAACGACAAGGTGGGACTGCCCACGTTGAATGACATAATCGAAGAGCTGGCCCGGCCCGGACGGGACCCCCGTCAGGAGTTTGAGCCATTCTACTTTGCCGAAGGCGTAAACAAGATCGAGGACTTGGCCGCCGGGATGAAGCTGCCGGGGGTGGTAACCAACGTGACCGATTTCGGCGCCTTTGTCGATGTGGGTGTACACCAGGACGGGCTGGTGCACATCAGCCAATTGGCGGACCGTTTTGTAAGAAATCCTTCGGACGTTGTCAAAGTGCAGCAGCAGGTGTGGGTTACTGTGCTGGAGGTGGACCTGGAGCGTAAGCGAATTTCCCTGTCGATGAAAGGCGACGTAAATGTTGATGTCGACTCCAGCGGCGGCTATGCTAACTGACTGCTCCTGCGCAATAACCCCGGCGACCGAGAGAAGGCCATGTCCTTGCTGGACGAATCCTTGGCCATATCCACCGAGTTGGACATGAGGCCGTTGATGGAGCGGGTTCTGTCCCGGCGAGATATTTTAAAGGCTTAAAAAAACCTGTCTTGGATACCTTAGCTGGTTAGTAAACCATCGGGGCTTCAATTATTGTTCCTTGCGCATCCGATCCCGATAGTACAAATAGAAAAAGTAAAAAGAGGTTGTTGCAATGCCGGATCAACTAGACCAAGTTGTTGAATCTAATCAACCGGAACAACTAGGCACCGGCTTCGTGTTCACTGAAGGGCCTGTGTGGCACCCAGAGGGTTACTGGCTCTTCGTGGATCTGTTTCGGGAACCTGCCATCATTTGCCGTCTAAGACCCGGGGGGCAGGTGGAAACTATCCGCGAGCCCAGCGGGATGACCAACGGCATGACCCTGGACCTTCATGGAAGGCTGGTAATGTGCGAAATGGAAACGCGGCAGATAACCCGAATTGAGCCCGACGGCAGCATTTTGGTACTGGCAGACAAATGGGAAGGGAAGCGGCTACACCGACCCAACGACATAGTTGGCCATACCAACGGAAGCCTTTACTTTACTAATCCGTCCGGGCGTGTTGACCCGTCAGAGCGGGAGATAGACTTTGCCGGCGTCCATCGCATCGCACCCGACGGTACCGTGACTGCGGTCGTCACCGATACAATGTATCCCAATGGGCTAGCTTTTTCGCCCGACGAACGAACCCTTTATGTGGCAAACACGCGGAGAGACAACGACTGCCAGCAGGAAAAAGAGCGGGGTGAAGTCTGCACCCATCAGTTTATTAATGCCTACGACATGGCTCCCGATGGTACCGCCAGCAACGGCAGGCTGTTCGCCAACATGCATTCTGCGGAAGATGGTGTCCCCGATGGGATGAAAGTCGATATTGAAGGCAGGGTTTACTGCACCGGCCCCGAAGGAGTCTGGGTTTTCGATTCCCAGGGCAACCATCTTGGGATCATCAGGCTGCCGGAAATACCGGCCAACTGCGCCTGGGGTGGGCCGGATAACCGGACAATGTTTTTTACCGCTCGACATTCAATTTTCACGATGCGCATGAAGACCCCTGGCACTGCGATTCCGAGGGCAAGTTAGCGAGCGATGGTGAAGTAATGGCCCAAGAGCCTCAAGCTTACCTGGACCTGCTGCGACTCGCCGACACATTGCTCCAGCGCAACGAGCCCGGAGACCGAGAAAAGAGCAACCCTTGAAATTGTGCCCAAAGGAGACGGTGCACATGGACGTAGCGATCCTCGATGATTATCAGGCGGTAGCCGAACAGATGGCTGATTGGTCCCAATTACCCTCTGGTATCAACGTGCGGTTTTTCCATGACCATTTAGCGGATGAAGACGAATTGGTGGAACGGCTGAAGAACTTCCAGGTAGTCATGGGGATGCGAGAGAGAACCCCTTTCCCCCGTTCGGTATTAGAGCGATTGCCGGAACTACGCCTGCTGGTTACCGCCGGAATGGGAAACGCGGTATTTGACATACCATCGGCAACCGAGCTGGGCATCGTGGTCTCCGGGACGGGCGGCGTCGGAGAAGGCCCGACTGAACTCACCTGGGGACTCATACTAGCCCTGGCGCGGCAAATCCCCCAGGAAGACCGGCTAACCCGGGAGGGGGATTGGGGCACAACGGTAGGAGTTGGGCTGAAGGGTAAGACCTTGGGCCTGCTAGGTCTAGGACATATCGGCTCCCTGGTGGCCAGGGTTGGAACCGCCTTCGACATGAACATCATCGCTTGGAGCCAGAATCTTACGTCTGTTCGGGCGGCAGAGTGCGGCGCAACTCTGGTAGACAAAGACACCTTGTTTAAGGATTCAGACCTAGTGTCGGTCCACGTCAGGCTTAGTGACCGGACCAGGGGATTGGTGGGGGCCAGAGAGCTAAGCTTGATGAAGCCTACCGCCTACCTGATCAACATATCCAGAGGCCCGATTGTCGACGAAGCTGCTATGATTCAGGCCTTAAGGAGCAAGACCATCGCCGGAGCTGGGCTGGATACTTTTGACATAGAGCCGCTCCCAGCCAATCATCCCCTTCTGGGGCTATCAAACACCGTGCTCACTCCCCATTTGGGGTATGTCACGGAGGATGGGTACCGGGTCCGATATGCCGAAGTAGTGGAGGATATCCGGGCGTTCGCCAGTGGTGAATCTATCCGAGTTTTGAATCCTGAGGTACTGGAATCGCCACAACTTAGAGGACCGGCCCAAAATTAACCGCCGGAATGGGAAACGCGGTATTTGACATACCATCGGCGGCGTAATCCGCGCCCGCTACCGGGAGTCCATGTCTAATCCCACGCCGGCAGAGCCTACTGCTACTCCATCGACCTGTGGGTCACCAGCAACGTCTTCAAGGCGGGGCATAGTATCCGACTGGAAATTTCTGGCAGCAACTCCCCCCGCTTCGAACGCAACACCAACGCCGGCAATATCATTGCCCAGGATGCCAGCTTCAAGGTGGCATTACAGACTATCCTGCACGACGCCCAGCATCCTTCCTTTGTCACTCTGCCCATCGTACCCAGATAAGAAGTGGGTGCCGCCTCGTTCGAACCCTGCTTCCAATTACCAACTTCCGCACTGGAGGGAATAGGAGGCGTTCAATGGGTCAGAAGGAACTACCAACCAATCTGTTCGACAGCACTGGGCAGGCTCTTTCCAAGATGCCCGATGAGATCCGACCCTCAACCAACGGCGCTATATTCAATGATAAGGGAGAGGTCTTACTACAAAAGCGGGCAGACAACGGGCATTGGAGGCTGCCGGGTGGCAAGGTAGATATCGGAGAGTCGGTGGCCCAGGGGGTGATACGAGAGGTCCTGGAAGAGGCCGGGCTCGATGTGAGTATCAAACGTCTAATAGCCATATACTCAGATCCCCTGCATTACTCGATAATGAGCTACACCTCTGCGGGATAGGTTGTCCACTATGTCACCCTGCTCTTCGAGTGCGAATTCCAGTCCGGCCAGCTCAAAATTTCGGGTGAAAGCACGGACATAGGTTACTTTAGACCGGATTCTCTACCGGAATACACGCTTCTCTCACACCATTTGCGCATTAGGGATGCGCTTGCCAACCAGGCTGCGCCGTTTATTCGATAAACTTCTCCTGGTGGGCGTGAGAACCGAAGGAATCGTTGGCCTAGCGGCCGCACGCAGCACCTTAGCCTTCCTCCTCATTGTCCTTCCCGTCAGCACTTGACCAGCTTGGTAAATCTCCCACCGATGAGCCACCCTGCTACTCCTTTTTCCGCCATTAGGTGTTTGCCTTCGACGTGTCTACGGGGGTTGTAGATTCGATGGCGGTATGAGATTGAGCCTGCCGAGGGCGGTACTATCCTCACCGAGTCGTTCCAGGTGCTGTGGTACATCCGATTCTTAACCCGCCTGTTCTTTGGAGGGCGACAGCGCCGGCTCGCTCAGCTTGAGGACGGTTCTATCGTGACGAATTCGGCATGTCTGTGGTCGTGACCTGGGTTAGTGACTCAATTACCCGGATACTCCTAGCGCCTTTCGTACCGCTTGTCCGATGGGTACAAGGGGGTTTTCCTCGGCTGTTGACGCTCGGAACATACGGTTGTGGGTAATGGCCACCGACAAGTGGGCGTCCGGATCCGCCCAGCCAATGGCTCCACCGGCGCCTGGATGCCCAAAAGTACGCGGGTTCAAACCGGCCGCAGCCATGGATAATGGCGGAGCCGCATCGCCAATACTAGCGGCAACATGGAACCCGCCGATGCTGCCGTTGTGGGGAACACCTTGCACATAGTCGTAGTCGCAAGGAGGCCGAGGTACATTGAACAAGCGGACCCGCTCTTCCGACAGGAGCCGCACGCCGTCCAGCTCTCCGCCCTGGGCCAGCATGGCGAAAAACCTGCCTGCGCTGCGGGCGTTCATAATGCCGCCGGCTCCGGGAATACAAGCCCGGCGGACGTCAGGACGTCCAAACACCTCTTGAGTTGTTCCCACTTGAGACGGAATCGCCAACGGGCTGAGTGCTTCCGGGGCCATCCCAGGGGCGCCAGGAGGGAGCGGT
>DCAE01000061.1:0-5400 GCA_002311385.1 Dehalococcoidia bacterium UBA1141
AGATACCGATTGACGCGCAACAGATACCGATTTATAGTTCACGCTATTCTGAGTGCTCCATGTTCAGGGAATCAGTTATTGGCTTGACCTAGACTCGCTGCCGAACGCCAAATTGAGATAGAACGATGAAGTTCGCCCACTTTACCCAGACATTTCCCCGCGAAGGTGAGACCGCAGCCCAAAGGTTCGATTTGCTTTGGCGGGAGTTGGAGTTGTGCGACGAGATCGGCTTTGACTACGGCTTTTCCTCAGTGCACCACTTCAGCCGTCTCAGGCCCACCGCTACGGCCTTCTGCGCAGCAGCAGCGGCGCGGACTAGTCGGCTCCGTTTGGGTCCTATGGGATACGCCGTCCCACTCTATGACCCCATCCGCATCGTAGAAGAGGTAGCTATTCTGGACAACATTACCCACGGCCGCATGGAAGTGGGGCTCGCCTCGGGGGTGACTCCCGAGGAGTTCCGCGTCTATGGGGGAGACTGGGACAATAGCCACGAGTTGGCCACTGAAGCGTTGTCCCTGCTCCGGAAGGCATTTACCAGCAATAAGCCCTTTGACTTTCAAGGCCCCTTCCACCAATACCAGCGGGTGCCCTTGTCCGTTGAGCCGCTTCAGCAACCTCACCCTCCAATCTGGCTGCTTTCCCTAAAGCCGGACCAGCTTAAAGCGGCTGCCCAGGAAGGGGCCCACACCGGCTATCTCTTCTTTCGGCCCCGGCAAGATGCTGCCGCTTACATTCAGGATTATGTCCAGTTATGGCGAGAGAACGGCCATCAGCACGCTCCCAACGTATCTTACGTCGCCTTCGTGTACGTAGACGAGACCGACGAAGCGGCGGTAGCCCACGGTGCAGGGCCTATCATAGATAGCATGATGACAATCTACGGACGAGGCCTGGGACTGGACCCTTCACCAGAACAGGAATACCACAACATGGGTCCAAACAGGGACGGTGACCAAGGCAGGGCATTCGGCCACGACTCAATCGACAACCAAAAATGGCTGGACTTCGAGTATCTTCACGAAAACGACCTAGTGTTTGTTGGATCACCTGAAACTGTGGCGGAGAAGTTAAAATCGGCCGCAAAAGAGGGACTGTTCAACGTATTCTGCGGCGAGTTCAACGTGGGGTCGTTGCCCGAAGACGACCTGATGCGCTCCATTAGGCTGTTTGGGACCAAGGTAATACCTGCGATAGGGGAATTCGACCCGGTGGAAGACACGCTGCGTCAAATGGCCGGAACCTGAGTTTAGGCCCTGCGTTTTACCGCATTGGGGATTAGCGCTAAGGAAACTCCAAATGTCTGCGACAGCAATCAAATCATGAAGCCGCCCAAGTTCGAATATTTCGCTCCGGAAACGCTGGCCGAAGCCACCGCATTGCTGGCCGAGCACGGCGACGACGCCAAGATTCTTGCTGGCGGTCAGAGCCTCATGCCAATGCTGAACATGCGCATGGTGCGGCCTCAAGTGCTGGTGGACTTGAATGGCGTAGCTGATCTGGGCGGTGTTGAACAACACCTGGGAGGCGGGTTGACCATCGGCGCCCTCACCCGTCAAAGGGAATTGGAACGTTCTCCGGTGGTGCGGGAGGCTGCTCCAGTAATTTCGGCGGCCATGCCTTACTTGGGACATGTTCAGATACGCAACCGAGGCACCATAGGTGGGAGCTTGTCCCACGCCGACCCCGCCGCCGAGCTTCCTGCCCTGTGCACAGCGCTGGATGCCCAGTTCGTGTTGACCAGCAGCAGCGGCGAGCGCACCGTCCCAGCCCGAGACTTTTTCGTGACCGACCTGACCACTGCGTTGGAAGCCCAAGAGATTCTCACCCAAGTGCGCATCCCTCCGCCGGTTGACGGGTCGTCTTGGGGCTTTTATGAAGTATGCCGACGGGAGGGCGATTTCGCCCTAGCCGGCGCCGTATGCATGGTGCATTTGGATGCTTCCGGAACCTGCCAGGATGCCCGCATAATTCTGTTCGGGGTCGGAGGCGCTCCGGTGCGGGCGGACGCTGGAGTTGGCGCGTTGATTGGGACCAAGCCCGATGCGGCATCCCTTCAGAAAGCGGCCGATGCCGTTTCCCAAGAACTTGAACCACCTGGCGATATCCACGCCTCGGCCCAGTACCGCAAAGAGGTGGGTGGGGTGGTGGTGCGGCGTGCATTAGCTCAAGCACTGGAAGGCCGCTCCCAGTGACCACTAACCGAAGCATCAGGGTCACTGTCAACGGTCAGGAGTACCAGCGGGAAGTTGAGGTCAGAATGACCTTAGCGGACTTTCTGCGAGAATCACTGGACCTAACCGGCACCCATCTAGGTTGCGAGCACGGGGTTTGCGGCGCCTGCACCGTGCTGCTTAACGGCGAAGCAGTTCGCTCATGCTTGATGCTGGCCGTACAGACCGATGGAGCCAGCATAGAGACGGTGGAAGGCCTGGCCCCGGACGGTGAATTGACATCGTTACAGTTGGCCTTCCAACAGAATCACGCCCTGCAATGCGGATTCTGCACGCCGGGGCTCTTGATGACCGCAACGGCCTTCCTGCGGGAAACTCCCAACCCCACCGAAGAGCAGATAAAAGACGCAATATCGGGCAACATCTGCCGCTGCACCGGCTATCACTCCATCATCCAGGCCATAAAGGACGTGTCTCAGTCGTAGCATTACGGAATTCTTGGTGAGGAACTTAACAAAGGGGGCTGGGGAAACAGGTCATGACGCAAAATTACATAGGCGCACCGATAACCCGTAAAGAGGACGCTCGTTTCCTTACGGGGCGAGCGACTTACCTTGATGACATCAAACGCCCCGGTATGCTGCACGCCGCCATATTACGCAGTCCTCACGCCCACGCCCGGATTATCAGCATAGACACCAAAGAAGCCTTGTCTATGCCCGGTGTTTCGGCTGTCATTACTTACAACGACTTACCCGCCTCCATTCAGCCAATTCCCGTGCGGATATTCAATTTGCCCGGGCTGGAGCGCTGCTTGCAATATCCCTTGGCCGGGGACAAGGTCCGTTACACAGGTGACCCCGTGGCCGTGGTCGTTGCCGAAAACCGCTACATAGCAGAAGACGCTCTGGAAGTTATCGCCGTTGACTATGAGCCGCTCCCAGCCGTCGCCGACGTAAGGGAAGGGCTAAAGGACGATGTGGTGCTCCATGATGAAGCTGGAACCAACCTGACCGGGAGCACCACCTTAAACGTCGGGGACGTGGACCAAGCTTTCAGCAACGCCGAATACACCCGCAAAGAGGAGTTCCATACCCACCGCCACACCGGCAACCCGCTGGAAACCCGTGGCTTGGTGGCCGAGTACGATGCCGGGACCGGTCAATTAAGCGTTTGGGGTCCAACTAAAGTACCTCATTTCAACCGGAACATCCTTTCAAACCAACTGGACATGGACCGAGAAAACATCCATTTCTTCGAACCCGATGTCGGCGGCGGCTTTGGCATTCGCGGCGAGTTTTACCCTGAAGATTTCCTGGTGCCCTTCGCTGCCATTCGAGTGGGCAAGCCCGTCAAATGGGTGGAGGACCGGATGGAACATCTCATGGCGGCCAACCATTCCCGGGAAGTACGCTGCCAGGTGGAAATCGCCGCCAAGAAGGACGGTACCCTACTCGGCATTAGGGCCGATATTTACGGCGACATGGGAGCATACGTACGCACCCACGGCTGCGTGGTGCCCGCACTGACGGCGGGGATGCTGACCGGCCCCTACCGCATACCGTCTTACCGTGCCAACATAAACTGTGTCATGACCAACAAGACCGGCACTGGGACTTACCGGGGACCGGGGCTTTATGAAGGCGCTTTCATCCGCGAAAGAATGTTGGACCTAGTCGCAGCAGACTTGGGCATCGATCCAGCACAACTGCGCCTTAACAACCTGGTCCGACCTGACGAAATGCCCTACACCGTGGGCTTGACTCGCATCGACGGCAAGGAAACGGTTTTCGACAGCGGCAACTACCCTTCGGCCTTCAATCAGGCTTTGGCCAAACTAGACTATCAAGCTCTGAAGAGCCAGCCCCGAAAAGCCAGCGACGGCAGGTACCACGGCGTGGGCATCAGTAGCTACGTGGAACCAACGGGCTTCGGTCCCTACGAAGGAGCTCGGATAACCCTGACCGAAGGCGGGATCGTTAAAGTCTACCTGGGCATCACCACTCTGGGTCAGGGCCATGAGACGGTTATGGCTCAGATATGCGCCGACGGTTTGGGCGTTCCCATGGATAGCATACAGATCTTCCATGGCAGCACCGACTATTTGCCAGAAAGCGTCGGCACCTTCGGCAGCAGGGTTACGGTGATGGCCGGGAGTGCCATTACCATGGCAGCTGGGGCGCTGCGGGCCAAAATTCTGGAGACATCCGCAGCATATTTGGACACGGAACCGGCTCAGTTGGAATTGCGGGCCGGACAAGTATATTCCAAAGTGTCCGCAGGCGGCCCGGTACTAGACTTAGCCCGTGTAGTTCAGTTGGCCCAGGAAGGGAACCAGACAGTCCCAGGGGAGCCGGGTCTGGAGGCCACCGAGTACTTCCGTATCGAAGAATGGACCTATTCCTACGGCACCCATGCCGCCCACGTAGCAGTTGATGCGGAAACCGGCCTGATCGAGATATTGCATTACGTGGTTGCCGAGGACGTGGGACGGTGCATCAACCCGTTGCTAACCCACGGTCAGTCTGTTGGCGGCGCCGCCCAAGGCATTGGAGGAACAATCTTGGAAGAGTTGGTCTACGACAGCGGTGGTCAACTTCTAGCCGGAACTTTCATGGATTATCTGCTGCCAACCAGCAGGGACATCCCGCCAATTGACAGCATCATTCTCGAAGAGGCGCCGTCACCCCTGAACCCGCTGGGCGCAAAAGGCGCTGGTGAAGGGGCTATCCTGGCCACCGGCGCCACTTTGGCCAACGCCGTATCCGACGCTCTAGCTGATTTCGGTGTCAATGTTACCGAGTTACCCCTTAGCCCCGACAACATCAAACGATGGATTCGTGAAAGCCACCCCTAGCGTTCTGAGACCGCAAACGGGGGAGGGACCTGCGAACTGGACGAGTCCTTGGCTATCCTCAAGTAGTTGGGCAAGCGGCCCCTGATGTAACGGGTGATGTCCTGGCAGGAGATAAAGGAGCCTCAGAATTTCTTTGTTAACCCTATTAGAAATTAGTGCGCTGGCTTGATCACCAAGTCACCTGCTGTGCGGTTCGGCCAAACATTGTTGGCACATCAAGTTTGTTCTGAGGTTCGTGTCGAGACGCACACGCTCCAATAAGGGAGCCAGATGCTGTCACCACCATGGGCGTAAATACCGGTGGCACCAAAAGGACTTGGTTTTGCGCGGGTCCGTCTTCCTTATAGCACCCCAATCCTGTCCACCTGA
>DCAE01000061.1:5546-7494 GCA_002311385.1 Dehalococcoidia bacterium UBA1141
AGCAAGAAAACCCCCTTTGCGCGCCACGGCCTTTTGTAATAATATTGCTTGGCTAAACTCTTGGTCACCATTTGGAATTTGATATAGCTTAGAAGCGACGGAGGTTAACCGATGAAGTACGACGTGATAGTGGTGGGAGGCGGCTCGGCAGGGTGCACGATCGCTGCCAGGCTTTCCGAGGAACCAGAACGGTCGGTCCTGCTCTTAGAGGCCGGGCCCGACTACCCGGACTTCGAACACCTGCCCGAAGACCTCAAGATGGGCAACAATGTTTGGCTCTCCGCTTACGGCCCGCATAACTGGGGCTATACGGCCCAGTTGACCCAAGAACAGCCCAACCTCACCATCCCCAGAGGTAAAGCCACCGGCGGCTCTAGCGCCGTCAACGGCCAGGTGCTTTTCAGGGGAATCCCCGAGGACTACGACCGCTGGGCCGAATGGGGCAACGATGAATGGAGCTTCACCAAGGTTCTTCCCTACTTCAACAAGCTCGAAACCGACCTGGACTTCGGTGGCGGTGATTTCCACGGGAACAGCGGCCCGGTCCCCGTACGGCGCTCTCCCCGCAGCGAATGGCTGCCCTACAACGTCGCCTTTGAGAAGGCCTGCGTCTCTGAGGGATACTCCATCGATGAGGACATGAACCATCCTGAGTCCACTGGGGTTTCGCCTAGGGCCCGCAACAACATTGACGGCATCCGCATGAGCATGGCCATCAATTACCTGGACACCGCCAGGCACCGGCTTAACTTCACCATCAGGAGCAACGTCACCGCTCGGCGCATTATCTTTGAAGGCAAGCGCGCAGTGGGTGTCGAGGTGGAAAGCGACGGAGAAGTCTTCACCGTCGAGGGCGACCAGATTGTGGTGAGCAGCGGCGCCGTGGCCTCACCTCAGCTTTTGATGATATCGGGCATTGGGCCTGCCGAACACCTGAGGAGCTTCGGCATCGACGTGGTCCAAGACCTGCCCGGTGTCGGCCAGAACTTGCGCGACCACCCGTCGGCGGCGGTCCTCTACTACGCCACCGGCGAGAGACCCGATGTGCAGGCAGCGGCAATGCAAGTCGGCCTGCGCTATACCGTCGAGGGCTCGCCGTTACGTAACGACATGCAACTGAGTCCGATGTTGATGACCAGCGAGCACCGGCCAGCCCAGATCGAGATCGACGACGATGCCAACTACATCGGCCTGAGCGCCAGCCTACAGTTGGCGCTGGGCAAGGGCGAGCTCAAGCTCCAGTCCGCCGACCCTCATGTGCAGCCGGCCCTCAACTACAATTACTACCAGGAGGAGGAGGACCTGCGCCGCATGCGTGAGGCCGTCCGTTTGGCCGTTCGTATGGGCGACGATCCGGCCTTTTCCGACATCCTGCTGGATCGGGTTACCCCCACCGACGACGACTTGCTCTCGGACGAGACGCTAAACGATTGGCTGCGGCGCAATTCCGGCACCTCCCACCACATTTCCGGTACCTGCAAGATGGGCCCGGACTCCGACCCCATGACCGTGGTCGACCAGTACCTGAAGGTCAAGGGCGTTGAAGGGCTGAGGGTTGCCGACGCTTCGATCATGCCGGACTGTATCCGAGCCAACACCAACGCGACAACCATCATGATTGGCGAGAAGGTCTCGGATCTCATCAAGGAAGGGAAGTAGACTCGTCGGCTGGCTAACAGTCTTGCCAGGGTGGGGTTTCCTAGTTGACGCAGTGGAGGATACGAATGCGGACGTTCAGCCCGGCTCGGTAAACTCCCGGGTCAGGCTGTGACCCGGGAGTGGTAGTCCCGGTAGTCAACGACCGTGGGTTATGCCCGGCAGTAGCGCTTAAGCGTCTCTAGGGTAAGAGTAAATTGACTAGGTGTCTTGGGGTACTATGTTATGTTGACTGATGTGGCTTAGTGGACGGGGAGTTGGACTAGTGTCGAACTATACCGAGAGCGCAAAC
>DCAE01000077.1:0-5177 GCA_002311385.1 Dehalococcoidia bacterium UBA1141
CACCGATATCTTGTCATCGTCCTGACAAGCAACGTACACGTAAGTAGGCATTGAAAAACCTCCTCATTTGTTAGTGAACCAATTTTACCTGCCGGGACAGCACCCGCTCCATCAGTTAGCGTCATACCGGAATGTTGTCTATCGTTGGCGCTGAGTTAGACGCCACCAAACGGGTTGTCGATTACACAAAGCCACGTGCCGTCTGGTTGGCTCCGCATTACGTCCGTGGATTGACCGCTCATATTGACTGCGTCACCTTCAGGTGTTTTTCCTGAAAGGGTCCAATTGGTGTACACAATGGCCAGATCGTCAGCTTGAACAACAGTCCTGGATTCTCCGGTCATGGCGGGATTCAGAGCGATGAACGCAGCGATACCTTCCCGGATGGCGACGTGTCCTGAAGCAGCTGGCCCGGCTGAGGCACCAAACAAGCGTTCGGCTCGTACAAAGCCAAGACACCATCCAGGTTGCCCTTATCGATTCCCTGTCCTATACCCTCGGCCACTTCTTGCGGGCTGTTTGCAGGCATTAGTATCCTCCGCTTGAATCCGTATTGGGGGATGGTAATACGGCGGGACGGGTGCGTCCAGCCTAGACAAAGTGGTCCACGTAGGAGCGTTGCGCGCCAAAATCATATCCGGTGTAGAATCGGAGGCACGGAGAGCCTTCCCTGGAGTCCATAGTCTTGTGAGGTTTGAGCCATGCGGTTTCAAGATAAAGTGGCGGTTATCACTGGAGCTGCCAACGGCATAGGGAGAGCTACAGCCAGAATCCTGGCCGGTGAAGGGGCATACTTGGTGGCCGTGGATACAAGCGGCCCTGACTTGGCGGCCTTAGCCGAGGAGATAGAAGCAGCAGGGGGCAATGTTAGCACCATGCGGGTTGACGTGCTGGATGCCCAACAAGTAGAGACGATGGTGGACTCAATCGTCAGCAGGTTCAGCCATATTGATATCCTGGTAAACGCGGTAGGCGGCAGCACCATTATCGCCAATAACGAAGCCATCGTGGACGAACTGACGCTAGATGAATGGGATAACGTCATCCAGTTCAATCTAAAAGGGACCTTCTTGTGCACCAAAGCTGCTGTGCAGCAAATGAAGAAGCAAGGTGGCGGGAAGATAGTTAACTTCTCATCCATAGCGGGCCATGGGTTGAGCGATGCCAGCAGCGCCTATGCCGCGGCAAAGGGGGCCATCATAGCCTTCACCAAGAAGGTTGCCAGAGAAGCGGGCCCTTACGGGATAACCTGCAACGCCATCGCACCAGGCTTGACCTTGAGCGATAGGATAGGGCGGCTATGGGAACAAAAATCGGAACAGGAGAAGCAGCTTGCTATCGAGAGTATTCCTTTAAGGCGTGTGGCCCAACCTGAGGACCAGGCAAAGGTTGTCGCATTTCTGGCATCGGCGGACGCCGACTACGTCACCGGTGTGACCATTGATGTGAGTGGCGGCCAATATTAAATACATATCGCGAATTAGCGTGGCCTTTTTGTTAGAAATTTCCAGACGGTATAGTACCATCGACAATCAAACCCAAACGGCCAATCCATACCCGGTACCCTTACTTATCTACCTAATCCCCGTCACGAACATCACCGTCCGATCCGTCAGCATCAACTCTCGCCGCAACACCATCAATGTATCTGAGCCAGCTACAAGGAAATCCCGACATTTTGCCGACATACTGAGCGGCATGACATACATGCACCACCCTTCCACTCACCCCACCAGCCTCGGCAGAGTTAATCATGATCTCTAATTCCCAGGGGCTAAAGGACTGCTGAAGTCCCGCCGTCTAAGTTGACTGCGATCCCCGTGAGGTAGCTGGCCCTTTCTGAAGCTAAGAATGCTATGACGTCTCCGGCTTCTTCAGGCTCACCTACGCGACCCAATGGTACTGGACTCCTGTAAACACCGCCGCCGCTTACTAATTCATCGTAGAAGGCGTCTATTGACAGATTGGGTTCATTTTCGAGGCGAGACTCGTAGCGGCGCTGGTGTTGGCCACTCTTGATCAACCCAATGCACACGGTTGTGACCAGGATGTTATCCTTCGCGAGGTCCTTGGATAGTCCCTTAGTAATTGCGATTCCAGCCGCCCTGGATATGGAAGTGGGCATCGAGGACGGGCCGGGGGTCCTGCCGGCCAAGTTGGTGACATTGATTATTCGGCCTCCGCCTACTTTACGCATCTCGGTGACGGCGTTTTGAATCAATCGAACCGCTGCCCAAACCTTCAATTCAAAATCCGACTCCCAATCCTCGTCGCTGACGTTTTCAAAGGATTTGGCGATGGCGGAGCCCGCATTGTTGACCACAATATCGAGCCGACCGAAATTGTCCACCGCCGTCTGAATCATCATCTGGGAAGCACCATCTGCGGTGACGTCCAGAGCCAATGGAATCACCGAACGCTCTGTAGCAATCTTGATTTCTTGGACCGCTTGGTCAAGCACCTCTGACCGTCTGGCCACGATCACCACGTTGGCCCCCTCTTTGGCCATGCTTAACGCTGCCGCTTTCCCAATCCCATCACTTCCACCGGTAATAATCGCCACTTTTTCTTGAAGCCCCATATCCATGATCGCGTCTCCCTTGGAAGTCGATTCGTTAGGTGTACAAGCTATCCAACTTGAGGGATGTTACTTTGGACGATGGGCCTTGTCCACCTGGGTTGAATCGGTTCACTGCGGTTCCGACAGGATAGGTGTTGCTCTGTCATTAATTCCAGATTTCGTACTCCGACAAGAGTTGATTCGATTGTCGACTTTGCATCCTAACTCGACGGCGCGAGAACTTGCCGGACATCTTGGCACTAGTGGTCTCGAGATCACCAAATCCAGCGTAAATTCAGTTTTGTATTCAGGCCGAGATGTTTTTTGGAATGACGCGGCCGCGCCTCCACGATGGCAAGTATTGTCGGAGTCAGTCTTGCCTCCAGCAACCAAAGTGCCCTGGTCGACAAATAATACAGACAATCCATTCACACTGTACGCCTGGCAGGCTGAAGCTCTGACCGCTTGGCGGGCCCAAGACAGTAGAGGTGTGGTTGAAGCGGTTACGGGAGCGGGAAAGACTAGGGTTGGCCTAGTAGCCGCATGGGAAGAACTTCAGAATGGTGGGGTGGTTGAGGTCTTAGTCCCCAGCATTGAATTGCTTAATCAATGGGCACAGCTCGTACGAGACAATTTCCCCAACTACAAAATGGGCCTTTTGGGCAGCGGCGAACACGATCAACTTTCAGAAGTAGATATTCTTATCGCAGTAATTAATTCGGCACGGAATGCGAAACCATATCGCGGAGGGCGTCATGCGCTCCTCGTGCTGCAATTAACTACAGCAACAGAGCTGCCATTTTAGTCACGCATAGCATTGGGACACCAGGGAGTTTAAGCAGCCGGACTCAACGTATGCGCTATAGGGCGTCTAATCCTGCTTGAGCACAATCCTCGTCCTGCTGGGCTGTGGCTCCGCTGCCACCAATAGCCCCAACAAGTTCCCCGTCCTTGAGTACCGGCACAGCGCCTTGAGCAGGAAGCATCCTTCCTCCCATGGCAGATATGACTGCCTGAATGACGGGAGAATCTGCTTGCAAAGAACCACTTGCTCTTCCAAAGCCCGCAGACGCAGCAGCTTTCCCTTGGGCTACCGTGGCACTAATCGCACTCGCCCCCGCCATACGGTTAAATGCCAGCAGATTTCCGCCAGCGTCAGATACTGCAATACTTACGCTAACGCCCAGTTCGTCTGCTTTTGAAAGAGCTGCCTGTACCATGCGATTAGCTTCCGACAACGTAAGAGACATTTGAGACCTCCAATGAGATTGAATATCCAGCAATCTGAGGAATAGTAATACCGGATGGGTGCTTATGTCCATGATGCAATTTTGGTAACGAGCGACGATGGACTGGAAGCAGGTGCACTCGGTGCGGTCATGGGTGTGAAATCCGCAGGAGCACCCGTGCAAACAATGGCGCAACAATTACTATGCCAGTTACGATTGGCTAAGGCCAAGTGACACCTAAGCTGTTGCCGGGCCGTGAAGCACAACTCTAAGGTAATAGTCGGCATTCACATGCAATACGTATATACGGCTTAAACCAGTACTGACTTTGCCTGATTCTGACTCAGGTGACTAATCACTAATTTTGTGTCGGATTCCAATTGGCACTCCCACACAACTTTCACACACCAACCGTCTTCCTCAAGAAGTGCGATATTAGCCGCATCCCTACTTACATTCCTGCTAATCTTCTGGCTCCAATAATCGACGTTTGACGTCGGCATGCGAAACCGCTTACATCCGTGCCCATGCCATAGACACCCATGGACTAGGACCACTGTCTTGAATCTGGCCAATACGATATCCGGTTTTCCCGATAAGTTCTTCCTGTGGAGACTGAACCTGAATCCCGCTGCATGTAAGGCTTTGCGCACCGCGATTTCAGGCGTAGAGTTCTTCGAGGGAACGCGGGCCATTATTCGGCTGCGCTCTGAGACAGAAACTTTGTCAGACATCTGAATCTTCTTCAGACCCCGGAGCCTCCGAGGGGTCTGGAAGTCCGCCCGATTCTTCGAGCCGCTGATTGGCTAGGTGTTCCAACCTACGCGCCTGTACAAGTAGGGTGTGCCGCAGGCCTGGATGAACAGCGCGCTCACTTATCACCTGGGCGAGCCTGGCGATAGTGCTGGCCCGCCTCGCTACACGCAAGTCAGAGTGTTTGCGCCTCTCGTTAACGGGATCGGGTACGATCGGTGCCCGTAGTGACGTCGGGAGGTTTACTAAGGGAGAAGGAATCGGCGGTTTTTCATTTAAGACGGCCCCGAACATAGAATCGGCTAGTAGTTTTTGGAACACGCTGTATTCTACTGAGTTTAACGAGGACTTGGCTGTGGCGGACCCTTTGCCCTGACCTTCCAGATCCCAAAGAGGCCACATCTCCATCTCCGCAACTTCAAATGGATCAAGTACGCTCTTGGCCACGGCGTCACTCCGCTGGATGAAGGGAGGAGAGATGCCAAGTAAGAGACATACACTAGAGCAGGTCAATCAAAAACCCGTGATATCTAAGCCTTGCTATATCATTAGTGCAATTCCGTAACGCCTAAGTCTCATATCATTTACACGCCTGTACCGCGCTTGGCACTGGTGCAAACCCTTATTTCGGCTTA
>DCAE01000077.1:5517-5740 GCA_002311385.1 Dehalococcoidia bacterium UBA1141
TTAGGCATTACGAGGCATAACGGATTTGAAGTCCGCCCCCATTCGTACCAATAGGTTTTTCTAGGCCCGTTATCTTGGGGATTCGTGCCTAGAATATACTAATGCGTCCGCATGGTCGGGTGCAGTCGTTGGAAGTTTGGTCAACATTTGGTCAATGAACTGACAGGCATTTCTTGCGTCGCCCCACGCTAATCCCATACGTTCCAAGGCATAAGTTCTTCCT
>DCAE01000089.1:0-866 GCA_002311385.1 Dehalococcoidia bacterium UBA1141
CAATGCACACCGGCTCGGGTCTATCCTTGGCCGGACATAGCTCCCGGCACCGACAATTCTCTGACAGCCGTTGCGTTCGACCCAGTTGAAGCCAAACGGCTGCTGGATGCGTCGGACTACGATGGAGAAGAGATAGCGATTCGGTCGTACCCCAGGGCTGACGTTCCCGAGGGACCCCGGTTCATCGAGGCTATCGGCGCGTATCTGACTGATGTCGGCGTCAACGTGAAGATCATACCTACGGAATACGCGTCCTACCGTCAGGAACGTCTGGCGCACACCCTGGATAACGGAATGGGTTACCTGGCGGCCCCCAACCGGCCGTTGGCGGGCTTCGTAGGGCTGATGCGTGTTCTGAACCATACCGATGGTACGTTCACGTCTACCAACGACCCGGAGATTGACCGCCTTATCGAAGCACTAGAGGCGGGGATAGCTCCGGCTGACGTAGAAGCAGCAAGCATCGAACTTTACCAGTACATGTATGACCAATACTCGCATCTCACTTGCTGCAACATGAATATTTCCTACGCGACCAACGACAAGATCGAGTCCTGGGACCTGGGCAAGCGGGTCTGGGACGATGGCTTCACCAACCTAGTCCAACGTTAAGCTCTAAAACCACCCTGAAGGGATAATCCCTTCAGGGTGGTTTTTGGTTTCAGATAGAGGGCCTCAACCTGGCTCTAGGATTGCGTCCTCACCGGAATGGGCATAGTGGCGAATGCAAAGATATATCGTTAGACGTGTCGGAGAGGCCATACTGGCTCTCTTTGCACTCTCAATAATCATCTTCCTGATGGTTCGCATGACCGGCGACCCAGCGCTTCTGATGCTGCCGCCTGATGCCGGCGCGGATGCCCTAG
>DCAE01000089.1:991-1404 GCA_002311385.1 Dehalococcoidia bacterium UBA1141
AACACCAGTATCTGAGTTGATTAAGGACCGGCTTCCCAACTCCCTCAAGTTGGTTGGGGCGGCGGCCGTAATCGTGCTGCTGATATCAATTCCATTGGGTGTTCTGTCGGCGGTCTACAGAGGGACATGGATCGATACTCTAGCCACAGGATTTGCGGTATTGGGTCAGGCGATTCCCGTTTTTTGGCTGGGAATCCTCATGATCCAACTCTTCACAGTAAAACTAGGTTGGTTGCCCAGTTCCGGCATGGGCGGCTTGGACCACTACATCATGCCGGCTTTCGCCTTGGGTTTCTTCACAGTTGCGGCTATTCAAAGACTGTTGCGATCCAGCATGCTGGAATCGATGGACAGTGAATACATCAAGTTGGCAAGGATCAAGGGCCTGACTGAATTCAAAGTGGTCTGGAAAC
>DCAE01000089.1:1477-2707 GCA_002311385.1 Dehalococcoidia bacterium UBA1141
TTAGGAATCCTGGTGGAGGTGGTGTTTGCTTGGCCGGGAATGGGGCGGTTGATGTTCCAGGGCATAGTGTTTAGGGACTTCCCAGTAGTTCAAGCAGTCGTGTTGATTTCAGCCGCAATCGTCATTTTTAGTAGCCTAGTTGTTGATATAGCCTACGCATACCTGGACCCGAGAATAAGGCTTCAGTAATTATCGCCAAGTCAATAAATACCGCTGCGATTCAACCAGGGAAGGCCAATCCATGGCCCAAGATTCTTGCTTCTCTGAAGTCAGCGCCGCTCATTCCGTTGTCCATCATTGTGGTATTCGTTCTCGCGGCCATTCTGGCTGACTTGGTCACGTTTCATGATGCGTACCAAGTTAGGCTGTCTAACCGGCTGATTCCCCCGTTTTGGCAAGATGGCGGCTCGTGGTCTCATCCCTTAGGGACCGATCCCCTTGGCCGAGATGTGCTCACTCGCATCATATACGGGGCCAGAGTTTCAATCATCATCGCTGGCGCGGCATTGGCCATCGGCGGTGGTTTCGGGACCTTGATCGGACTAACTGCCGGATATTACGGTGGTAAGGTCGATAGCATTCTGATGCGGTTTGCCGATATCACCTTGGCCTTCCCGCTGATACTCTTCGCCATCCTTCTGGTGATGGTCTTGGGCCCCAGCATGATGAACGTCATCATCGCCATTACTTTGGTGCTCTGGGCCCGTTACGCCCGTGTCATTCGAGGTGAAGTTCTGGGCCTGATGCAGCGTGACTTCATCGCCCGGGCCAAGGTTTCCGGAGCTTCTGATTGGCGGATCATGATGCGGCATCTCCTGCCTAACGTGATGCCGACTCTCATAGTGCTGCTCACTCTCCAAGTGGGTTGGGTCATAATCGTTGAGGCCTCCTTAAGCTTCCTCGGCGCTGGCATCCCTCCTCCAACGCCGGCCTGGGGTGGCATGTTGGCAGAAGGGAGAGAGTACGTTTCTACCGCTTGGTGGGTCACCACCGCGCCCGGTATCGCCATCATGTTGGTGGTCTTGGCATTCAACCTATGCGGCGACTGGCTGAGGGAACGTCTAGACCCCAAGCAACGCAGCCTCTAGCCCAGACAAGACGCGCCTTTGCCCCAACCTATACCCAACCTCTGCTTGTCTTCGGCCGAGGCATGATTGCACGCCATAGTTTCGCGCGTCATCGAGATGGCCAACGGGACAAATCCCCAGACGGGTGGAACGGCTAGCTTGA
>DCAE01000089.1:2745-4187 GCA_002311385.1 Dehalococcoidia bacterium UBA1141
ACGGCTAGCTTGAATGAGGTTGGGTGACTAGCTAGTCGTAAAGGTGGCAGGACAGAAGGTGGCCGCTGCCCACTTCTTTCAAGACCGGCTCCTCCACGGAGCAGCGGTCAATGGCGAAGGGACACCTGGGATGGAAGTTGCAGTCTGACGGCGGATTGATGGGCGAAGGCACTTCTCCCATTAGCACAATCTCATCACCCAGGTAGTCGGGATGGGCCGGCAGGGCTGCGGAGAAGAGGGCCTTGGTGTAGGGGTGCAGCGGGTTGTTGTAAAGCTCTTCAGTGGGGCTACATTCAACGATCTTCCTGGATACATCACCACCGTTTGCCGCGCCCTATAGCGCACGGTGGCCAAGTTATGCGCCAATAACAAGAAAGCCACGCCAGTCTCGGCTTGCAGGTCTACCAAAAGGTTCATCACCTGGGCTCGAATGGAAACGTCCAGCGCCGACACCCGCTCGTCTAGGATGATGAGCTTGGGAGACGAAGCCAAGGCGCTGGCTACAGCTACCCGTTGTCTCTGGCCACCGCTGAACTCATGGGGATAGAATTAGGCCTGGTCAGGCGCCAGACCCACCTGCTCCATCGCCTCACGGACTCTGTCGTACGCCTCTTTGGGGGTCACATCCTGGTTGACTACCAGGGCCTCCGAAACTACGTCTTTTTCTGGCATCAAAAATCGCTCACGATCCCCTTGTAATCAGGTTCCTGCCGAATCTGCCGCCGGTACCCTAACGTATCTACGGACTCAGAAGCAAATTCTAATTTCTGATTCCTAACCACGATCCAGCCCCGCCAGATGCCGGGCGAACTCAAAGCGGTTCTCCAGCAAGCCGATGTCCATGGCGAAGGAGGCCGGTCCCACCGCCTCGACTTTGGAGACGATGACGGACAGGCCATTCCGCTCGGATGCCTCGGCGAACGCCTCCTCAGCGGCCTCGATGGTATCGGCCAGTACCACGCTTTCCGCGCCGGCCTTCTCGGCGATGCCGGCCAGGTCGGTGCCCGTGCCGGTGGCCGTGGGGAATCCGCCGACGGACAGCAAGCTTTCGTTGTCAAAGATCCAGTGTGTCAGGTTGGGGGGCCGGTAACGGGCCAGGGTGCTTAGCGAGCCCAGGTTCATCAGCACCGAGCCGTCGCCATCTAAAACCGTGACTTTCTCTTTGGGGAGGGATACGGCCAGCCCCAGTCCCATGGACGAAGCCAGGCCCATGCCGTGCTCCAGGTAGAAGAAATTGGGCTGGTGGCCCAGGTTGTACAACTCCACCGCCACCGCGCCCATGATGGTCACCACCACCTGGTCTTTCAGCCGTGGGTAGACCGCCTTTAATGCCTCTTCACGCAGCATCACTCCTCCCACATCAGGTCGCGGGTCAGCAGCAGAGCCACGGGACGGAGCGAACTCTGGGCCAGGGTCTGGGCCTGCTCTATCTCGTGAGCCAC
>DCAE01000091.1 GCA_002311385.1 Dehalococcoidia bacterium UBA1141
TTTTTGACGGCGTTATAGTCCCCCATCAATTTGGCCGAGGTGTACAAGAGTCCTCTAAATCCTGCCATGATCGACCTCCAGAGATATTACACCACGGGCACAATGTAGCGATAAACACGTTCTCCTACCGCAAGAAAGCTTTGGAATTGAATCGCATTCACCGTAAACGAGAAGTGTAGCGTGTTAACCAGTGGCACTACAGTGACGGACGGGGCAAGCCCGCTTACATTGGCTCAAGGAAGATACCGGAATCAAAAAGTAACCCCGGCCTCCTTTGCTTCCTTAGTGGCTTTCAGCCAACGCCAGCGTTGAAGTGGGTCGGTGACAGCCCGGAGCCAAACACCAAAGAGATTGAATGAGAGGGCAGTCAAAAATATCGCGACTCCTGGCATGACAACGATCCACCATGCAGTGACGATGTACTGCCGCCCCTGGGACAGCATCAATCCCCATGAGGAGTCAGGGGGCTGGATACCGAAGCCCAGGAAACTCAGAGTAGATTCGGTCAAAATGTTCCGGGGCACTTCCAGGGCAGCCAGGGTCAGGATTGGCGCTATAAGATTGGGTAAGACGTGCCTGAGAATTATCCGCTGGTCGGTGCAGCCCAGTGCTTTCGCCGCGTCGATAAAAGCCTGTTCCCGCAGGGACATCACCATGCCACGAGTGACCCGGCAAAATAACATCCACCGGGCCAAGGCAAAGACGATGAGAATGTTGGTGAAGCTGGGCCCCAAGATAAAGATGATCATCAGGGCTAATAACAGGAGTGGCACTGACATAAACACGTCCACGACGCGCATGATGATGTCATCAACGGTACCGCGAAAGTATCCCGCCACTAGCCCTAAGGATACACCGATTAAGCTGGAAAACAGGACGCCTAGGACTCCGACTGCCAGGGAAATGCGGCCCCCGTAAATCAACCGGCTTAGATAATCGCGGCCCAGGTGATCGGTGCCCAATATGAAGAACCGGCCTTCTTTCACTGGTGGACTTACGGTGTAGTCGGTAGCGGTGCCCGAGGAGAAGGGCGCAAGATGCCGCAGTGGAAGTTGCTGATCCTGCGGATCGTGCGGGACAACTATCGGGGCGAATATGGCCGCCACGACAACGAGCAAGAGGAAAGCAGCCGAGATTATCGTGATTGGATCGTTGAAGAACGCCTGCACCAGCGGTTGGCGCCAAATAGCGACGACCGGGTTCATTCGACTCTCTAATGCTGTCGTAGAATCTTCCATACCTGTCTAGCGGATACCTCTCAGTGTCCTCCTGCTCCCTGTGGTCAAGGTATCGGCTATTTATAAGATATTCTGGGGTCCAGCCAGGTATAGATCAAGTCTACGGTTAGATTGATCACCATCACCATCAAAGCTATGACGAACACCGCGGCCGTGACCACCGGCAGATCCCTGGCATTGATGGAGTCAATCACTAGCTTGCCCAACCCTGGCCATCCAAAAATGACTTCAGCCACCGTTGCTCCGTTCATAAATCCGGCCAATTCATCTCCCATCATTGTTACTATGGAGATAGCCGCATTCTTCAGCACGTGGATGTAAAGGACCGCGTTCTCAGTGAGCCCCTTGGCCCGCGCCGTCGCCACGTACTGCTTTCCCATCTCTTCGATCATTGTCGCACGGGTGATTTGGGCGTTCCGGCCCATAACACGAGGGCACAAAGAGAGGGCCGGCAGGATGATGAACTTCCATCCACCGGGTCCCAAACCATCGAATCCAGAGGTGGGCAATAATCCCCACTGGACCGACACTACCAAGATAATCATCAGCGCCAACCAAAATTCGGGAACGGAAATAATAGCAAAGGACAGCAGATTTACGAGACGGTCAACGATCCCCCGGGGCCGCCTTGCCGCGAGCATACCCAGCGGAATCCCTATCGACCCCAAAGTCCAAGCCACGACAGCCAAAGCGGCGGTGTTGGGTAGCCGGTCCAAGACTAAGCCGCCAGCTCCGATCTTATGGCGGATGGACTTGCCGAAATTGCCAGTCAGCATGTTCTTGTAAAAATCGCCGAAGCGCACGTATATGGGGCGGTCTAACCCGTATTTCTTACGCATCGCCTCGATCACTTCCTGGGATGCCTCCTCGTCCAGCAGCAACTCTACGGGATCGCCCAGCACGTTTATGGCGAAAAAGAGCAGCGCCATAAGCCCTAGAATAATGAATACCGAGTGGCTTACCCGCCGAATCATGTAGTTTCGCACAGCTTTCCTTACTGGCGTGTCTTGGCGGCGCTTTGCTTGGAGCCAAACTCCGGGGCAAATCCCCGCCAGGTTGCAATGCTGCTACCTTTTGCTAGAAAGCAAGGGACAAGAAAGTTTTCCTGTCCCTTGCTATTCCACATCAAACAGTCTGGTACCGAGCCAAGATTCTGCTCGAACGCCTTATTTGCTGAACCACATGGTACTAACGCGGACGTTCGGGTCCAGCCGTGGTTCCCAGTTGAGTTTGGGATTAACCGCGTAAAACACGGGCAGATCAAACAATGGGATAAAGAGTACATCGTCGTGGAATCTGTCGGCCAGGGCTTCCAACAACCGCTGCCTCTCATCTCCAGAAGCGGACAAAGCCGGAGCAATCTGGTCCTGAATCCCGCCGGAGCTGGGGTCACAAATCAGGGACCGGATAGCGAAGCAATTCATGTAGTAGCGCACCTGGCGGCCGAAGTCCAGCGTTTCGTTGGACGGCTGGTTGCCGATTAGGTCGCCGGTGGGGCAATCAGCTCCTCCCTTGTCGAGGGCAGCCTGGAAGTCCGCATTGGTAGGCTTATCTACCTTGGGGTCTTTGCCTGCAGCCTCTAGGATCTCCTGTACTGCTTTGCCCACTCCGCATTTGGTAAGGGCGCTACGAATGGACGGCTCTACCACACGGAAGTCCACGTTAATGCCTACGTTGATCCAAAAGGCTTGCAACGACTCCGCGACCTCGAGCTGCTTGGGGATTCGGGTGCCCCGGCTCACGATAGTCATTTTGTTCTCAGGATTGTAATTGGCTTCTTTCAGAAGTTGCCGAGCCAACTCGGGATCGAACTTATAGGGAGCTGTGTTGCGTTCGCTCGCCCCGATAATACCCGGCCAGATGATGTTGCCACGGCATGTGGTGTAGCCACTGTAGAGGAATTCCACCATCTCAGCGCAGTTGATCGCATGTACCATCGCCTGCCGGACTTTTTTCTTCTTTAACTCCGGATGCCAAATGGTGTTAGTGGTTAGGGCGTACGACTCGGCTGAACTGCCGGACTTTATCATGTTCGGCGGCAAGGAACCGATCGTATCTACGCCTATATCCCAACCAATATCGGCTTCTGCAGTCTGGACCATTGCGGCAATGACTACCGTCTCACCCCGCCACAGCCAGGTGACATTCTTGATAAACGGCTTTTGGAACTCGAAGTGGTCACCGACGGTGACATAGCCGTCGTAGGCCTCTTGGGTGATGGATACGCCTGGTTTCCAGTCCACGTGCTTGTACGGGCCGAATCCGATGCTCTGGCGTACCCGCTCTTCCTCCGACGTATCCGCCAGCCACGCGGGCGCTTCAAAGTTTACGAAAAACGATGCGCTGGGGAAGATCGGGCATCCGTCTTCACAGTTGATGTCGATCGTGTACTCGCCTACTGCTTCGGCGTCAAATGCACCAGTGTAGTTGATGCTGCCACCTTCAGAGGTGGCGCTACCTACCGAAGCCAGGCTGGGCAGGGCCGCCTGAGCATTCCAAGGCTCTCCGTTATGGAATTTGACTCCTTTGCGCAACTGAAACCGCCACGTATCCGAATCCACCTGCTCCCAGCTTTCAGTGCCGCTTGTGGGAACTATGCGTAGATCGTCACCCGATTGCCAGGTGAGCGCATCTTGCAGATTCGCCCTGGTGATCGACGCGTTGAGGGCGGCGCCTATCGTGCCCAATGAGTTCAAGCCGATCGGTTCCTCAGGGACAACTAAAGTAATACTGTCCCGAGCAGACGTTACTCCGCTCGGCAACGGTGTCGCGGTAGCCGCCGCGGTAGGAGTGGCTTGCTGTATCGGCGTGGCCGTAGGTTGTAGTTGGGCCGCCGCGGGCGGCGTGGCCGGCGCATCCGCACCGCCGCAAGCAACCAACATCAGGGTGAACATCGCGGCCACGCCCACCAGTACGCGTACCGTATTAATCTTGAGAAGATATTTCATTCGAGGGCACTTAGCTCCTTATCCGTATCCACACAGGCCACATTTTACTTCCTGTTACTATAAGACGGCATACCGATGGCGTCAATCTACATCGAATTATCTAAGATTGACGCCATTATTTCTTTTTAGAGCCTCAGTTGGAGCGTAGCTGGTGACCTGCGACACCGAAATTCTTGGCGCCGCTGGGCGCTTCGGGGTCAATAGCCTCTCCACAGCTGTGTCGGGACGCGACGAGAAAATCCAAAGGCAAAAAGAAGTCCTTTTGGTGCACTTGATTATATATCCATCATAGATTCGGCGCACCAACCCCCGGTTTTGAAGCGCACAAAAATCCCCTGTTGGTTACAGGGGATTCTGGTCGAGCCTCAACACCTAAACCACCCTTTTCATCCAAGCAATCGAACCGATCTGAATCAACCGGGATTCCTGGGAAGTTAGTTGCTGGGCGCTTGGATTCTCCCCAATCTCCCCGTCGACTAGGCCACATC
>DCAE01000059.1:0-18968 GCA_002311385.1 Dehalococcoidia bacterium UBA1141
GCTCACCCGAATGGAGATGGTGAAGGCGTTACCGGAGTCGTCCCGCGCCGGGAATACCACGTCGGTATTGGGCTTCAGGTCCGTTCCGCTGATGGTAATGATTTGACCCACGTTGGCCGAAGGTGCCGCTCCGCTGGTTGGGGTCCCTACCTGGGCGGTGCCAGAGATACCGGTGAAGGAAATGGGACCTACGACCAGGGAGTTGCTGGTTCCACCGGCAGTGACCACGCTGATTGTGGCTTCGCCCGAGACGGGAATCACTACGCCTATTGACCTGGCGATGTTGAATACGTCCAGAGTGGCGGTGGTCTTGTCCGGGTCCACCACACTGACACTGGAGCCAAAGTTGACCGTGATTCCTCCTTCAATAAAGCCGTCGCCTTCCAAGGTCAAGTTGAGACCGGTTCCCGACGGCTGGAAGTCGAAGTTGGCGAAGCCGGTGATAGTAGGCACGATCTGCAGCGGGAAGCTGCCGGAAGTGCCCGGCACGCCCAGGTTGCCGGTCTCGGCCCTTAGGGGCACTAAGACGCTGGCCGAGGTGCCCTCGGCGTTGACTCCGCTCACCCGAATGGAGATGGTGAATGCATTACCGGAGTCGTCTCGCGCCGGGAATACCACGTCGGTTAGAGAGTCAAAAGCCTCGAAATTACTAGACATGGTTATGGTTTGCCCAACGTTGGCCGACGCTACAGAGCTATTTAAGGCGGTTCCGACGGCCGCTGTGCTATTAACTGATAACACCGGTACGGTAACTGTAACGACAACATCCTCAGAAGTAGTGACGTTCGAGTCAATGTCAGTGGCGCGCGCCGCGATCGTCACCGTGTTATTTCCTCCAGAGTCAAAGGCTGGGACAACGATAGCAAACTGATACGGAGCGGAATTGTCGGTGCCTACCACTGAAGAATCCACCAAAAATTCAACTGTTTGAATTCCTGTTCCGTCAATCGCCGAAGCGGAAATGTCGATGGTGGCTCCTGCCGGCAGTTGGTCACCGTTGTCGGGCGAGGTTACGGATACAGAGGGTGAGACCGCATTAACTACGTTGCTGGTACCTCCGGAAGTTACTAAGCTGAGATCCTGTCCAGCGCCCGCGGGGATCGTGACGTTTAGTGCCAACCCATCGGTTAGGACATCCAAGATTGAAGTACCGGTGTCTTGGTCCACCACGCTGACCCTGGAACCGAAGTTCACCGTGATTGCTCCCTCAACGAACCCGTTGCCGTCCAACCTCAAGTTGGACCCGGTGGAGAAAACACTGACAGTAAAGCCGGTGATAGTAGGCACGATCTGCAGCGGGAAGCTACCCGACTTGCCAAGTACCGTCAGGTTGCCGGTGGCCGCTTTCAGTGGCACCACAACCGTTGCCGAGGTACCTTGAGCGTTAACGCCACTCACTAGCACCTGGCGAGTGCCCGTTGCCCCCGCGTCGTCTACTGTCGGGAACACTATTATGCTGTTAGATTCTAGGTCAGCCCCACCAATATTGATTAACTGTCCGACGTTGGCCGAGGGCAACGTGGCGTTGTCGGGAGTCCCGAAACTAGCGATGGCGGCGGCGGTTGGTGCGGGAGATGAGACCGTGATATGGAAAGTCTCTGCCAAGCTGGCATCCACTCCCCCATTGTCGGTTCCACCATCATCGCGTATCGCCACCGTGACCGTTGCGGTGCCGTTTGTGGCGTCAGCCGAGGTAAAGGTGAGAGTGCCGTCGGGTAGCACGTCAGGCTGGACGGAGAACAATGAATTGTACGAAATTCAAGATCTGACTCGACTCACTCGCCGGGCCGGCGCTGATGCTCGTGGCCCAACCTGTTTGAGATTGAGGGCCTGCATCTTGAAGAACAGTTATATGCGGTCCCAAGACGAATGATGGTGCATCGTTCAAGGAATTGACCGTAACTTCAAAGGTATCCTCAACAAAGTCTAAGGAAGAGTCTGTTGCCCGCACTGTAACCAAGGAACTGCCATGTTGATTTTGTAGGTACTGCAAACTTAGCGAGCTTCCAACTAAGTTTGTCGAGACCAAAGTTGGGTTATCGTTCAACTCAACTCGATATGTGAGGCTGTCGCCGTCATTTTCAATATCCACATCGGCGAATGCGCTGGCAACGTCGATAATCGAGATTAGCGCGTCTTCATTCACCACAATGTCATTCAAGGATGTGATAGTGACAATTGGAGCATCATTGATTACGTTGATTGTCACTGTAACTGTGCCCAAATCATTTCCGTTTCCATCTATCACCGAATAGGTAAAGCTGTCCGGACCGTTGTAATTGGAGTCAGGAACATAGGTGACACTAGCGCTATCGGAGTTGGGTTCATCAAAAATGCATGGGTGATCCGTGATTGAAGTCAGAAGACCGTTGGTGGTGCCCTCTTCGATGGTGAAAGTTAGTTCGCATGTGTCGAGATCGGTACCGACCAATGTAATAGTCGTAGGAGTGTCTTCATCGGTGACCACTGTGAATGACGAGGCTACGGGTATCGCATCCGCGAATAATCCGCCAAATAGGCGCCGGGAGGTAAGGTCCACAATCTCCGAGCCGACGGTGGAGTTGACCGTCTGCAACTTGAATACGGCAACTTCGCGGGAAGATATATCTTTATTGCTGCTGGACGAAATCGACTTCTCAAGCAGCCACAGGTAGCTGTTGAATCCCCGGCTGGTCTCAGATGCGTTCTTGGGGACTGTGGTCAAGAATCCGCCCTCAGAAAGAACGTCGAAATCAACAGCATTGAACCGCTGCAACAACCCCCTCACTCTGAGGTCTGATAGTTCTCCGTCTTTGTCCTCAAAGAATATGCTTCCAATCTCGGAAGAAGTGCCTTGGGGAAACACAGTGGGATATACCTCCGTGATATATCTTTCAGGCCATTTGTTGCTGATTACTTCTTCGATATTTCTTTGGCCGAGCACTTCCACCACTAGGGGATTGCGCGTTTCAGTTCCTTGTTGATTACCGAAGTAATTTGCTACGGCTGTCTCCACCGTGGTGCCGTCTTGTTTCGTCTGGGTGTCTCTGCTTGTTTGGCCTGAGCCAGCAACGGAAACAGAGATAATCCCAGCCAGTACAGCAACAATTGCCATAGTAGCTAGGAGCTCTATCAGGGTAAATCCCCTTTCGTGCCTGAGAGCGTTTATGACCATTGCTCCGGTGTGCTTAACAAAATCCCACACTCCCCCACACAACAATGTACTTTTGCTAAGCTTTTGGAGACAGGTTGGTAGCACGCACAACCCAATGGTGGAACCATGCAATTTAATTGAGGGGAATCCCCCATCTTTCTGAAAAAACGCAGACTTAAAAAAAGCTGAGTGTTTAAAGTGGGGGTATTGTGGGAGAACTTAAGCAGATTAGCGGCGTTGGAGGGCGGGCGTAGTCAGGATCTTCGACGCTCGCGTTATCTGCTGAAAATAGAGTTAGAACGTCCTACCAACACCGCCGGATCGTGTTGCTGGTTTCGCTCGACTCTCCCCCGGCTCCTCCAGGAGAATTATTCAGCGACCCGGAAATAGGACCGAATCGAACATTATTTTTGCCGACATTTTTCCAGGGACATCCGAGGACAACTGGGGACATCAGGTACAATCTGGCTGATACGTGCCAAACGGCCAAGGCCGTGTTCAGACACGAAATCATGGAAAGTGATACAGACACCAGAATCTGACCTTCGGCACCACTTCGCCTCCAAATATTTCATCACTTTGTTGGTTTTTGGCCTTTTCTGCTATCTGCGAAAACGGAGTTTTAATACACCCAAAATGGTTTCTATAGATGGTGTTTTCCTGGGGCTGCTATATTCATGAGCCCAGGAATACAATATGGGAAATCTAGTAGGTCGATGCAATCAAAATCGCCCAACGGAGTAACTAATGGCCCATAGCCAGCGCGCAGAAGACGGGATTGAGCGGGTCCAAGTTGTTGGCAGGGGACCGCTCAACATATTAGGACGGGATACATTCGCACAGTTGAACGCACGTTTGGCAGAACTTGAGGCGAATCCCAATACGCGAGTGATTATCCTGTCGGGCAAAGGCGACGCGGCATTCTCTGCCGGGATGGACCTTTTGGAAATGAAAGACCTGACCCCGTCCGATGCTGAATCTCTCATCCGCCTGCTCCATCAAGGGGCCAGAAAACTGCTGACGATGGCCGTCCCAGCAATCGCTGCAATCCGTGGTCCGTGTTTGGGAGGCGCTTTGGAGGTTGCCCTCGCTTGTGACGTGCGAGTCGCCGGACAAGACGCACTGTTGGGACTGCCGGAAGTGCGAGTTGGGATACCCTCTGTTATAGAAGCATCCCTTTTACCGCGCACAATTGGCTTGGGCCGGGCACGCCAAATGTTGCTGTCGGGCAATCCGGTAAACGCTCAAGAAGCATTGGAAATTGGTTTGGTGAACCGGGTTGTGGCGCCTGAAGAGGTGATGAGCACAGCTATCGATTTAGCCAAAGACCTCCTCGGCATGAGCCGGGATGTGCTGGCTTCTCAGAAAGCTATTGTCGCCAAGTGGCTGGAGGTGAGCGAGGAGGAGTCCAACGAGTTCAGTATTCAGGAGTTCATAAAGCGATTTAAGACTACTCAACCCAAGGAGGCCATGGAAGCCTATCTGGAGAAGCGACCACCGCGTTTTTAGGAATAAACCGGGTAATAGTTCGGAGTAATCCGGCTTTCTTGTCACCTTTTTTTGGTGCGCTATTAGGTTCGCCATTCGTGGGGCAGAATGTTCTCGGATATTCCAAGGCTCGCACAAAACTGGTCGAAATGATTTCGGTCAATTCCTCGCCAACGCAGGTCCTCCAAGGATTCGTCTAACTCAACATCCAACCTGAGTGTCGCTAATTGCCGATAAAACAAAGCGTCATCCAATCGGCCAGCCAAGCTATCCGCGATCCCGGCGGCCCCCCGCACCTCAACATCCCAATCCTTGGCATCGGTCGGAATCGACTCTATATGACTGTAGCGGCTCAAAACCAGACCGGCGGTTTTTGACCCCCATCTGGGTATTCCCGGAATCCCGTCGGCTGCGTCCCCGACAAGGCCAAGATAATCTGGGATGGATTTGGGCAACACCCCGAATTTCTCAATCACAGCGGTTTGGTCATATATGATTTCCCGGCGTCGGTCCAAACAGACCACCTTTTGCCCTTGGACCATCTGCGTCAGGTCCTTATCCGGCGAGCAAATCACTACCTGTTCCACCGATGGTTCGTCCTGCCACTGGTGGGCCGCAGTGGCCAGGGCGTCATCGGCCTCAAATTCGACCATGGGCCAAACAACCAATCCCAAAGCGGCAGCGGCCTGCTCCGCCAATCCAAATTGGGCGGCAAGCTCTTCGGGCGTCCCTTCACCCGTCTTGTATCCGTCAAATAGCTGGTTCCTGAAAGACGTTACCACGCGATCGAAGGCGAAAGCGACATGGCTAACATCGTCTTGACGGAGCAGGCTTAAGAGCGTGCGCAGCAAACCCCTCACGGCGGCGATTTGCCTCCCGTCCGGAGCACTGAGAGGAGGCATGGCGAAGTGTGCCCGGAAAAGCTCGTAGGTACCGTCAATCAAGTGAATCTTGTGCATAGGTCTGACGCCCGTCGCGATTACAGGTTAGTGTCCAATTGCGGGTAGCCCGGTTTGGTATTGCTCCGGGCTACTCCGTCTCTCGGAATAGCTCACGGCCAATCAGCATGCGGCGTATCTCGCTGGTGCCTGCGCCAATCTCATATAGCTTGGCATCCCTCAGCAGCCGTCCTGTGGGAAAATCGTGAACGTAGCCATTGCCACCCAACACCTGAATAGCTTCAAGCGCCATGGCAGTGGCCCTCTCCGAGGCATAGAGAATGCAGCCAGCGGCGTCTTTGCGGTTCACCAACCCTTGGTCGCAAGCCCGGGCTACTGCGTACACATAAGACCGGCAAGCGGAAAAGGTGGTGTACATGTCAGCCAATTTGGCCTGAATCAACTGGAATTCGCCGATGGGCTGGCCGAATTGCTCACGTTGATGAACGTAAGGGACAACTATTTCCAGGCAAGACTGCATTATCCCCAGCGGCCCGGCGGACAATATTACACGCTCGTAGTCCAACCCGCTCATCAGCACCCGTGTCCCACCACCCACATCCCCCAGCACGTTTTCTTCCGGCACATCGCAGTCCTCGAAAACCAACTCGCTGGTATTCGATCCCCTCATTCCCAGCTTATCCAGCTTGGGCGATGGTGAAAAACCGGCAAACTCTCTTTCAATCAAGAATGCGGTGATACCCTTCGACCCCGCTTGCTGGTCGGTCTTGGCATAGACCACCAGAACGTCGGCGTCGGGGCCGTTGGTAATCCACATCTTGGCGCCGTTTAAAACGTATCGGTCAGCCCGTTTTTCGGCGCGTAGCCGCATGCTCACAACGTCGGAACCGGCGTCCGATTCGCTCATAGCCAATGCGCCAACGTTTTCGCCGCTAATCAGTTTTGGCAGGTAGCGGCGCTTTTGATCGTCGTTGCCATTTCGGAATATCTGGTTGACACACAAATTGGAGTGAGCGCCGTAACTCAAGCCGACGCTGGCCGACCCCCGGGAAATCTCCTCCATGACCACGGTATGAGCCAGATATCCCAAGTCGGCGCCGCCGTATTCCTCGGATACTGTGACGCCCAAGAGGTCCAGGTCCCCGAATTTCCGCCACAAATCGCTGGGGAAGTCATTGGTCTCGTCAATCTCTTTTGCTCTGGGAGAGATTTCGTTGTCCGCAAAATCCCGGACTGTCTTACGGATAATATCGACCGTCTCACCCAAGGAGTGCTCAAGAGATGGTATGGCCAATCTTCGCAGCGTCATGTTGCGCTCCTATGACTCCAAGTCGCGCCTGAGTTGGTTGCCGGGATGTTTCTGGTGGCTGGTCCGGTTAAAAGGGTTCATCTACTTGGGAGTATAGATTAGGGCTTGCTGAAATAGAAGCTAGTGTACCGAGATACGTGGATGTGTGGACTGGATGAGTATATCGAAACTGGAACTTTTATTTGATTGATTAGCGCTGAGGGCTCCATTCCTGAAACTAGTTGCTGAAACTTGATGAAGAAACTGGCCATCACGCATAAATTGCAAGAATCAGAAATCTCCAACCATCCTGCTTGGACGGATAAGGCGGATAATGTATGTGAAATTTCTCTCAATCCAGGGTGATTAGGCACCAAAGCCCTTGACGTTTGAATTGCGGGGGCCATATAATCGCTGCCAGAGAGAGTATTAATTATGCCAAAAAGAACGTATCAACCCAAGAAACGACGCCGCGCCCGAGTGCACGGATTTAGAGCCCGTTCCAGCACCTCCGACGGAAGGGCAGTGCTGAAGAGGCGACGGTTCAAGGGGCGCCACAATTTGACGGTCTAACCCATTTTCCTGTTATGCAACGCAGGTCAAGATTGACCGGAAGTCCGCGTTTTTCTCAGATACATCAAGACGGCACCAGTGCAGCGAACCGTCTCCTTGTTATCCGTTTCCTGGCAAATGACCTTGAGTACAGCCGGTTCGGCTTCTTAGTAAGCAAGCGGATTGGGAACGCAGCGGTTCGAAACAAGGTAAAACGAAGACTGAGAGAAGCTGTCCGTTCAAATTCGATCAAGGGCGGCTGGGACGCCTTGTTTATTGCCCGCAGAGGCACGGAAAGTGCCAGCTATCATGATTTAAGACAGGCTATCACCAACTTGCTGCGGCGCGGCAGTCTGGTGGATATATAATGTAGACATCCAAAGGTGACACCCATGTCAATGCCAGTCCTTAAGTCCACAGTAATCGACTGTTCTGGTGTGGAATGTGGTGGTTTCGTTTTTTCAAGCCCGATTTGTTCGGATCCGATTCTCTAATGAAGAGTGCGGTGATTCTGGCAATACAGGTCTATCAACGCAGCATCTCACCGTTTTTGCCCTCGTCCTGCCGCTTCTACCCTACCTGCTCCCACTACTCCCAGGAGGCTGTGGAAAAGCACGGCGTCAAAAAGGGGTTTTGGATGGGTGTAAAACGTCTGGGACGCTGCCGCCCATTGGGCGGCAAAGGCTATGATCCGGTACCATGACAGTAATTCGCACCGACCTTAAAAGCTAATATATTGCAAACTACCAATCTGATTCACATTGGCGTTCGCTCCCTTAGGGAGACGAAAATTGTTGCCCCCAAGACTCGCTGGCTAAAATCGGGTCTCGCGTTGCTAATATTGGTCTTCTTGGCGCTGGCGGTCACGGGCTGCACCGCCGGGAGACTCCGCGGCGACAGCAACGGATGGTCTCCAGTAGCCGCAGTGCCCCTTCCCATAGACAGCGGAAGCAGCGTCAACGAGCAGGGCAGCATCTCTCCCTTAGATAACACGTTGACTGTATCTAACCCACTTGTCTTTGAAATAGACCAAGTGATTAAGATTGAACAAGAGCAGATTCGCATCACCGGGATCAGGGACAACGAGTTGGTCGTTGAGCGAGGCATAAATGGCACCAGGGCCGTTTCGCATCCGGGTCAATCCGTAATTCTGACCCTGGGCAAACAGTTTGTAATCATTGTCACCACCAAGCAGGGCGAGATTCAAGCCATGTTCGACGACGGCTCGGAGGCCCCTGAAGTGGATGATTCGTTCTCGCCGCCCGGTTCAAACTGATGAAAATTTCTCTGTTCGCAAGAGCCGCATCTGGCAAAGCAATCTTTCTTGCCGTAGTGTTGGCTGTATTGGCGATTGGCGTAGCAGCCTGTCAGCCAGGAGGCAGCGACATCCGAGGACTCAAGGGATCCTTCGATAATCCGGCCTTCGGAGATCAGTTTTTATACGTCAGCGGGATTGATGGCTATCTGTATGCGTTGGAGTTGAGTGTCCCCGGCCTTACTCCCGATACCCGGTCGAGTTCGGGAATATTGGACTTGGTCTGGCGGGCTGCAGTAGGTGGTGAGCCCGAACCCGAACCGCTAATCGGAGGGCCGGTGTTCGTCTCGGATCCGGACTTGCCCATGGTCATGGTGGGTTCTGAAGACGGCAATCTATACGCCTTCGACGCTATCGAAGGGGGAGACCCTCTGTGGACATTCTCCACCGGCGGCAGCATTTGGTCGACACCGGTGGTCAAAGACGGCATCGTTTACTTCGGCTCCCACGATGAGTATTTATATGCATTGAGCATAGGCGAAGGAAAGGAGAAGTGGCGCTTTAAGACCAATGGGACAGTGGCAGGACGGCCCCTGCTTTTCAGGGATTTAGTGGTGGTCGGCTCATTCGATAAGAAACTCTACGGCATTGACGCCAGCAATGGCTCATTGCGTTGGTCCATCGAAGGAACCAACTGGTTCTGGGCGGGGGCCGTCGCCGACGATAGGACGATATTCGCTCCCAATATGGACGGCAATATTTACGCCGTGGATGCTGACGGTGATCTGCTGTGGAAATTCGACACAGGATCGGCAATCGTTTCCAGGCCAGCAGTGGTCGCCGGTGGTTTGGTAGTAGCAGGCAAGAATGGGCGGGTGATTAATCTTCTCGATACTAAACCGGACACATCCGTATCTAATCGGGTGCTCGATACGGAGTTTATCAGCGATTCCGAAATAAAATCGCCCATGTTCGTTGTTGGAAATACCGTGTACGTGGGCACCCAAGGCAGCACCATAATCCGAATCAACGTCGGCAAAAACCGGGCTGGCCGACTGGATATGGACGAAATCTGGTGCTTGGACACCGAGGAAGATATCGAATGCAATTAGGCGAAACACTAAATCCCAATACGAGCAACTCAAGGTAGAGTTATTTGGAAGCCTTAGATTTCATCTGGACTCAGGGAATCATTCGGCCGATGCTGAACACGCTTGTCGTGTTGTATGTCATCAGCTTTAGTAATATGGGCGTTGCTATCATCCTGTTCACCCTGTTGGTGCGGTTGGTTACATTGCCTCTGACGGTCCGGCAGGTCAAGCAGATGCGGGCCATGAGCGGTCTTCAGCCAACATTGCGGGGGATTCAACAGCGCTACGCTCGGGACAGAAGCCGCATCTCCCGTGAAACCATGGCGGCCTACAAAGAGGCTGGTGTAAGCCCCATTGGGTGTATTGGGCCCTTAGTAATCCAGATGCCTATCTTGCTGGGGTTATTCAGGGTGCTGATTCAAACGTTGTTCAGCAAACCCGACGATTTAGTAGGTCTTTCCGAGAAACTCTACTCATGGCTCGGATTCATCCCGATCTATCAAGCTGCTCCGCTTAGCGCCAGTTTCCTGGGCATGGACCTGGCTGAAAGCCCCGTCGGCGCCACTGTAGTCATCATTCCGGTCCTTGTGTTCGTATCTTCATGGGTCCAGCAGAAGATGACCATGACACCGGCCACCGACGCCAAGCAACAAGGCAACCAAACCATGATGCTGTGGATGATGCCGCTGCTGATAGCGGTGTTTTCCTTCAGTTTCCCTACCGGCTTGGCGATGTATTGGGTTGTTTCAAATGTAGTGGGCGTTGGGATACAGTACTTCATAACCGGGTGGCAGCCGCTGTTCCCGCTATTTCCCAAACCGGCAGAGGCCACCGAGCCACCTCTTGAGCCATTCGATGACGAGCCTTCAGAGGAGAGGACGACTAATGGAAGCACGAGTGATGACCGGCCGCAGCGTAGAAGAAGCAATCGAGTTGGCCCTGAAAGAGCTCGACGTCGACCGCGACGAGGCCGAGGTAGAAGTACTAAGTAGGGGTAAGTCTGGATTTTTGGGCATCGGTGCCGAACTGGCCCGGGTGCGGGTGACCAAGATACCGCAGGGCGGGAGCGCCGCCGCCATGGCTACTGAGGCGGTGGGCCGAATCTTGGAAGCAGCCGGCGTAAATGTCAGCCGAACGTTGAGGTCCGCCAACGACCCCGAAGTCGGTGGACCGATAATAGACCTGAGCGGAGAAGACTCCGGGCTATTGATTGGCCGCCGCGGGCAGACGCTGCAGTCCTTGCAGTTCCTGGTCAACTTGATTGTCCGCAAAAAATTCGGAGATGAAGTCCGTGTGGCCCTCGATGTGGAGCATTACCGGGAACGCAGGGAGTCTTCCTTGCGGGATATGGCCTCCAAAGTGGCTGCCCGTGTTGCTCAGTCCAGCCGCAGTGTTACACTAGAGCCGATGTCCCCAGCAGACCGCCGAATCGTCCACACAGCGCTCACCGATTTCCCTGGTGTCCAAACAGAAAGCTCCGGAGTGGGCGACAACAGGAAGGTGACCATCCTACCAAAATCCGGTGACTGATTTTTCCTGACAACTATAGGAAACCAATCTATTCTGGCGAATTATTGGCCACGATTACGGTTGACCTAAATTTAAGAGGAAAATAAAATAACACCGTGAGTAGTGAGTTGGGCTCTCCGGATTTCTCGTCGGCTTTTGACCGGCTCTGGTCTGAACATACGCCAGACCCTGCCCCTTTTGATAGTCCAAAAGAGGAATGCGGCGTGGTTGGTGTGTATATGCCAGGGGGGGAAGCCAGCCGGTTGGCATTTTTCGGCCTCTTTGCTTTACAGCACCGGGGGCAGGAAAGCGCAGGTATTGCGGCATCAAACGGAGAAGAAGTCAAGGTTCACGCCGAAATGGGCTTGGTTACGCAGATATTTCGGGAAGCGGATTTTCACCCCCTCTCCGGTGCCTTGGCAATAGGCCACACGCGCTATTCAACCACTGGCAGTAGCCTACTTTGCAACGCCCAACCCCTATTGGTCCAGGGCATCCACGGCCAATTGGCTTTAGCCAACAATGGCAACATCATCAATTCCCTCGAGATGAAGGAACAACTCCAGGATTCTTGGGATTGCTCGTTCAACTCCACTACTGACTCCGAAGTCTTCGCCTACATGCTGGCCAACGCCACCGGTTCCAACTGGGAAGAACGAATTTTCTCCTGCATGCGCCAGTTGGAAGGAGCCTATTCCATGGTGGCCCTCACCCCCGATTCCATGATGGCCGCCCGTGATCCATTGGGAATAAGGCCGTTGTGTCTGGGTAAGTTGAACGGCGGGTGGATCGTTGCGTCGGAAACATGCGCCCTCGATCATCTAGGCGCCACCTTTGTCAGAGAACTGGAACCTGGCGAAGCCCTGGTAGTGGACAGCGAAGGCTTGCACTCCTCCACGTGGACTGGTAGCCAAGGGCGCCGGGCCCTGTGTGTATTTGAGCTGATTTACTTCTCCCGGCCCGACAGCATCATCGACAACAATTTGGTCCATTCAGTGCGCCAAGAACTGGGAGCTCAGCTGGCCAGGGAACATCCTGTCGATGCCGATTTGGTCATCGGTATTCCCGACTCTTCGATAGCGGCGGCGGTGGGCTATGCTCAAGAATCGGGTATCCCCTACAGCGAGGGGCTGATAAAGAACCGCTACGTCGGGAGAACGTTCATCGAGCCGGATCAGCGTATGCGGGATTTGGGAGTTCGGCAAAAGTTTAATCCGTTGGTCGAGGTAATCAAGGGTAAACGGTTGGTCGTGGTGGACGACAGCATAGTGCGGGGGACGACAACGCCCCATGTGGTTGGATTGTTACGCAAGGCAGGGGCCAAGGAAGTGCACATGAGGGTGTGCGCTCCGCCAATCAAACACCCATGCTACATGGGCGTGGATATGGCTACTCGGGAAGAATTGCTTGCGGCCAGATTGAACGAAGACCAGATACGCGAGTTGGTGGATGCCGATTCATTGGGGTACCTCAGCGTTGAGGGATTGATGAAGGTAGCTGGCGGTACCAACGGCGGCTTCTGCGATGCTTGTTTCACCGGCAACTATCCGGTGCCAATCCAGTTGGAGATGAGCAAGTTGGTGCTGGAGCAAGGAAGGCAAGTTAAACAAGGAAAGCTATTCGGAGACATTGCTTGACCCTTATTTATTCTCTTAGCCACCGCCTGCTCAGTTAGTATCCGGCAGTCACCAGGTCTAAGTCAGATTATCCGATGCAACTCCGTTCCAGTTGGCCACCCGCTTGCCAGCCACTGGTTGAAAAAACAAGCATCTCAAAGATAATCTCTGTTCTTTTCCTTCACAGCAACCCAAATACGCACCGCAACCCGAACATGTTTTTCAGCCGGCTATTTAGCAATATTCACCCTTGCCATCGGCCACTTCTTGTTTTAACCTTCACTGAACAACGAGACTCAAACTTTACATAACCAGTTGGGCCTTGCCTCAAAACTGTCATTCTGAGGAGTGAAACGACGAAGAATCTCTTGCCTCAGACGTGAAGATTCTTCGCTTCTCTCAGAATGACAGTACTATGGAGACTTTTGGGGCAAAACCAATCAGTTGGGCGTGGGAGGACGTAGGAATTGGCAAGTGACGCCTATCGAATATCCGGCGTGGATCTAGACGTTATGGATGACGTGAAAGACCGTATCCGGGCATTTGCCGCCATCACTCACGGGCCGGAAGTACTGGATAGCGGCGGCAGCTTTGCCGGTTTGTACCAGTTGGCGGGCTACTCACAACCCGTTCTTGTTGCCAGCACAGACGGCGTTGGCACCAAACTAAAGATTGCAGCCCATCTGAATCATTTTGAGTCCGTGGGCCAAGATTTGGTGACGCTAAACGTCAACGATATCCTCACCCAAGGCGCCAAACCCCTTTTCTTCTTGGACTACATCGCATTCAGTGAACTGGACGCCCAGAGCATGGACACGCTTATGAGGGGAATCACCTGGGGATGCAAAGAAGTGGGTTGCGCCCTGATTGGAGGGGAGACAGCCCAAATGCCCGGCACTTATTCTAAAGGGGAACTGGACCTGGCCGGGTTTGTTGTCGGTGCGGTGGAGCGGGACCGGATGATTGACCGAGCGAGCATGAAATCCGGCGATTATCTCGTCGGCATTGCCTCCAGTGGGGTTCACACCAATGGCTTTTCGCTGGTGCGCAGAGTCTTCAATATCGACGACAACCCTTCCGTTCTGTTCGACCGTTATCCGGAGCTAAACCATCAATTGGGTGAAGAACTTTTGGTTCGTCACCGTTGCTACTACCCACTGTTGGCTCCAGCCCTAGACTTGGTCAGTGGCCTAGCCCATATCACCGGCGGAGGGTTGCCGGGCAAGATGCCTGCCATCTTGCCAAAGGATCTGGCTGCGGAGTTTCAGGTGGGGAGTTGGCCGGTTCTCCCAATCTTTGAGATCATCCAGCGGGAAGGTTCGGTGAGCCGAGATGAGATGTATCGCGTGTTTAACATGGGCCTCGGCATGGTTGCGATCTGCAATGAGAGCAACTTGGAGCGATTTCAAGAACTGTTGCCCGAAAGCGTAGTGGTGGGGCGTGTTATCAAAAGGGATGGGGAAACCCAGGTCTTCCTGAACGACGGCTAGTCGTTTTGTATTCAGTATTGGCCTAGACACAGCAATGTCATTCTGAGGAGCGAAGCGACCAAGAATCTCTTGCCTCAGGAGTATAGAATCTTCGCTTCACTCAGAATGACAAAATAGCAGATACCTTTGGGGCAAATGCCAAAATATTCGGAGTAGAAGCCAAGCTCGATTGGTTTCATGGGGTATCCAGCTGAATAATATATTTGGCCCACTTGCATCAGTAGCGGAGAGACACTTTGAGAGCACTTATCAGCGTCTACGACAAAACCGGCGTCGTCGAATTCTCCAAGCGGTTGGTGGATTCGGGATTTGAATTGGTCAGCACCGGAGGCACACACCGCACATTATCAGAAGAAGGCTCTCTGCCTGTGAAGCAGGTTTCCGAGGTAACCGGCTCACCGGAGATTCTTGATGGCCGCGTTAAAACCCTTCATCCGGTGATTCACGCAGGCCTGCTGGCCCGCCGAGATTCCCCAGCCCATGTGGCTGAGTTGGCCGAGCATGGCATCGACCCAATAGACTTGGTGGTGGTGAATCTCTATCCCTTCGTGGAGACTATCAGCAAACCCGGCGTGACCATGGACGATGCCCTGGAAAACATCGACATCGGTGGACCAACAATGCTGCGGGCGGCGGCGAAAAACTTCCCCTCCGTAGCCGTGGTGGTGGACCCAGCCGATTACTCTTGGGTAGCCGATAAGATGTGCGGGGCCGGTCTGAGCCCGGAGGACCGCCGCAAATTGGCCGCCAAGGCATTCCATCACGTTTCGGTCTACGACACCGCCGTCGCAGCCTATTTGACCGGTGCTGACACCGATACAGAAACCGGAGAACTGCCGGAACAGCTCACGATTGCGTTGGTCAAAACAGCCACGTTGCGTTACGGCGAGAACCCCCATCAGCAAGGCGGGCTTTACGTCGCTGCCTCGGGTATGGCAGGAGCAATCGCCGGAGCGAAACAACTCCATGGGCGGGAATTGTCATACAACAATCTGATGGATGCAGACGCAGTTTGGCGCACGGTATCCGATTTCGGCGATCTGGCCGTGGCAGTGGTCAAACATGCCAACCCATGCGGACTGGCTTGCCATCAAGACCAGGTTATTGCCTACCAGAATGCCTACGAGGGCGACACTATCTCTGCCTTTGGCGGAATCGTCGGCTACAACAGGACAGTCACAGCGGCAGCGGCCCAAGCCATGGATGCCGTATTCTACGAAGTGGTGGTGGCGCCAGGTTATGAACCAGAAGCCTTGGAGATACTGCAAAAAAAACGCAACCTGCGCATCCTGACGGTGGACCAAGCGTCCAACACCCGATCCTACGACCTGCGGCCGGTTAGCGGAGGAGTACTGATTCAAGACCCCGATATTATCGACGAGGACCCTGCTTCCTGGAAATCCGTAACCGAACGCACGCCCACAACCAACGAGATGGAAGATTTGGCCTTTGCTTGGACCGCCGCCAAGCACATCAAATCCAATGCGATAGTATTTGCCAAAGACCGGACATTGATAGGGATGGGAGCCGGCCAACCCAACCGAGTGGTCAGCGTTCACCTGTCTCAGAGGACAGCCGGAGACAAAGCCGCGGGCTGCGTGTTGGCATCGGATGCTTTCTTTCCATTCCCTGACAACATCGAGTTGGCGGCAGAAGCGGGCATCACCGCAGTGGTCCAGCCCGGCGGCTCCATCAGGGACGACGAGGTGATTGCCGAAGCCAACAAACACGGTCTGGCGATGGTGTTTACCGGTGTGCGGCACTTCCGGCACTGACCGGGTTCTATTCGCCATAGGGCCGTTGGCGAGTCCGAGCCAGTAGAGAACGCTGGAAGACAAGACTATGGGTTGTTAGAGGGGTGATGGGATGCCAGGCACGGTTGACGTCGTAATCCCGGTTTTTAATGAAGAAAAAGCCCTGCCTAGGAACATCGTGATTTTGGCCGATTTTTTGAGGGCCAATCTGCGAAATCCCTGGCAAATCATAATCGCCGACAACGCTTCCACCGACAACACCAGATCAGTATCCGAGATGCTGACCGAGCGATATTCGGGCATAAATTACCTGCACATCCCTCAAAAAGGCCGAGGCCGCGCTTTGAAGGCCGCATGGCTGGACAGCACGGCCGACATCGTGAGCTACATGGATGTGGACTTGTCCACCGACCTGAGCCATTTCCCCACCTTGGTGGGCTCTCTCGAAGAAGGCTATCAGGTGGCCATCGGGAACCGGCTGGGCAAAGGCTCGCGGGTGACCCGTTCGCTCAGAAGAGAGTTTATCTCCCGTAGCTACAACCTGCTCATCAAGTCGATGTTTTTCGTGCCCTTCCAAGACGCCCAATGCGGGTTCAAGGCCCTAACTCGAAAGACTGCCCAAGCCATAGTCCCTCACATCAAGAACGATAATTGGTTCTTCGACACTGAGTTGCTGATTATCGCAGCGAAACGGGGCTATAAGATAAACAGTGTTCCGGTGAAATGGGATGACGACCCCACCAGCACCGTGCACATAACCAGCACTGCTACCGAGGATATCAAGGGTCTACTCCGTCTGCGTTTTGGAGGGATACCCAAAGTCCCACCTCCGGACACTGATTCGGCCTGACGCCAGCCGAAGAGTATCCCCCAAGTTGGCAAAATGAGAGACTCCAACCGGTCATTTGATACTCCGCCGTTCATGTTGGGAATTTATCCGGGAGGATAGAAGGCAATGGAACTAGGACTGAGAGGGAAGAGCGTCGTCGTCACAGGCGGCGGCTCCAATATCGGCCGGGCCATAGTCCATGCTTTTGCCGCCGAAGGCAGCAATATCACGATTGCTGAATTGGCCCCGAGCCAAGGCGAGAAGGTAGCTGCCGAGGTTGCGGCCACCGGAAGCGCTAGCCGGGTCAAAGTGATTGCCGCTGATGTTTCGGACCACCATCAGGTTGAAAGCATGGTAGAACAGACCCTGGCTGAGTTCGGCAGCATCGACGTTTTCGTTAACAACGTCGGTTGGACCATAGACCGGCTGTTCATGGAGAAACCCCGAGAGGAATGGGAGAAGGAGGTTCAAGTAAACCTCTGGGGCGCCATTAATTGCATACACGGGGTATTGCCCTCCATGATTGAGCGCCAATCGGGAGCAATCGTCAGCATAAGCTCGGACGCTGGCCGTATGGGGGAATACCGGGAGGCCGTTTACTCAGCTTGCAAAGCGGGGATAATCGCTCTGAACAAGTCGGTTGCCAGGGAAACCGGGCGTTACGGCATCCGGCTAAATGTGGTGTGTCCCGGAGTTGTAGTGCCGCCTGAGGAGGAGTCCATCAGCGAAGAGAGCATGTGGAACCAGATGCGGGACATTTTCACAGAAGACGTGCGGGAACGTGTAAAGCGAAGCTATCCCCTACGCCGACTGGCTGCCAGCAGCGAAATTGCCAACTCCGTGGTGTTCTTGGCGTCGGACGCCGCAAGCTTTATTACTGGGCAGACGCTTAGCGTAAGTGGCGGATACACGATGATGTGAGCTTCGCGGAGCTTGGGATTTATGCCGGCTGGACTCATTCAGGGAAGCGAAATGACCTGAACGATTGCCCAGGCCATTTCTGCGCTTAGCCAACCAAGAGGCGAGGTACGCCCACCCCAATTAGGTTCCCTTCGTTTGGGGATCTTTAGAGGGCTGCTACTTGCTCTCGGAGAGCCTCAATTTCCTGGATCAACTGAACCTTGGTCTTCTTTCCATCATTGGGCTTGGCTTGGGCTGCCTTGTTCTCAGCAACCAACTCGAATGCCCTATTTTCCATCTTTGGCAGGATTGACTGCACTAGATTTTCGTCCAACTCGCTGGCGATGGCTGGGTACCCCGCCCGCTCGATCATCTTGCGCAGGTTACCGGCCTTGAACTGATCCAAAGTCCAGCGCAATGTCTCACCGGAGGTGGTGGTGTCCCAATAAATCCGAATGTCTTGGTTGCGGGGGCCATAGTGATAGTGGGGGCCGTTCTCGAAACAGTCGAAAGCCAGCAACTCCACTTCCTGTCCCGCAACGTTGGACACGACGTGAATAGCCATTCCTTCGTCATTAATCTGGGGCAATAGCCGGTATTCCAGGCCGATAGCAATGTTCCCGGCCTCAAACCGATCGCCTTCCAGTTGCCGCTCGAATTTGTGGTGAACGGTGCGCCGCCCATCCCGGGACATGGCGCGGGCCGTTGCTTCCACCTGATCGAGGGTCTCTGTGGCCACGGGCTTTGTCGTAACCTTCGCAGCCAATTCGTCGTAGCCCGACCGTTCGAACATGGCAGGGAGGTTGTCGCGCAGTTGGCTCAAGGTCCAACCCAGAGGGTTCCCGGCTGTCGTCTTGTCCATGAACAGCCTGACATTCAGGTTCTCCGGTCCATAGTGATAATGTGGTGCTTGGTCAAAGCAATCGAATCTCAGTATTTCAGTATCCTTGCCGTCGATCTCGCTGTAGACCTGAAGACAGAGGCCTTGGTCGTCCATAATCTCAGTTCGATAGCTCATCGCAATGCTAACATCACCAGCGTCTATAACTGTGTCGCCCTTTTCCATTACATGCCTCCAAATTATTTTGGTGTGTGTAGGGTATCTCTTATTCGAGAATTCTCCGTCGGTGAACCTCTAGCTTGGTTCACCGTCCGGTTGGTTCA
>DCAE01000059.1:19036-43701 GCA_002311385.1 Dehalococcoidia bacterium UBA1141
CCGTCCGGTTGGTTCACCGTCCGGAAGTAGGGTTGTAGACTATTATGCCAACTCTCAGCGGCCAGCGCAACTTTTGTCGTGGTTATGTCAGCCAATGAAAGCCTTATCGTAAATGAAGTGCTTATTCTCCCACATATTGTCTCTGCGGTGGCTATACCTCGTCGTTGCGATAGCGGCCGTTGGTTGCGTCGCTGAGCCATCGCAGAACCCCTGACTCAAATAGCCCTGCCTCACGACGGATTTGTGACGCCGACTACCCACCCTGATGTTACCCATAACTCAACCCTCACTAAATACCAAGTGTCTTCCCCAACGAGTGGCCCCAAATCGGTATTACCTCCACCCGGAACACAACAGCCCACAAGGTTGGCTATCCTTGGGATACCTTCGCCTATTGAGGTGAAGGTTATGGGAGTCATTGATACCGGTTGCTTGGACAGTTGGGGCGCAACGGCTAAGAAATTCACAGTCAATAACATTCTAGACCGGACTATGACGCTGAATCTGGATCAGAAATCGGGGGAGCAAGATCCGGGTGGGGGCATGACCTTCAGTCAGTTGTTGTCGTTTGGCAGATTGTTGGCCTTTGTGGAGGAGGAGGACCGGGACTTCAGCGAAGAACTGGTGTCCCACGGTCTGGCCAGGGTTTATACCGAAGGTCAGAGCAGTCGAGAAGACCTGCTGATCCGATTGCAGAAGCAGGCACAAGCAAACTATGAAGGGCTTTGGGGTTGTCGGCAGAAGAGCCCAGTTATAACGCCAGCACCGAATCAACCACCCGTTACATCCTCTGATACAACCGAACCAATCCCAACCATGGCCCCGCAGTCTGCGAAAAACCCTACGCCGTCCAATCCCATAGCCGACGCCGACTACCATCCCCGCTCCAACAGCGACAATATCCCCGACTGCTGCATCAACGCCGGCACCGACCAAGTCTCCAACCGCCACCGCCGTCCCTACCGCGACACCTGTTCCAGTGCCCACGGACATGCCTGCTCCAATCCCTACTGTAACTTCGGTGCCGACTCCAATGCAACCCCGACCTCGACGCCTGTGCATATGCCGTTGCCGAACGGCCTGGGATGCGCAGAACGTCAAGTAGATGTAAATTCAGCTTCAGCAGACGACCGGGAATTGATTATTCATATTGGGCCGGCACGTGTCGGCGATGCGGTACAAATCAGGCCATTCGATTCATTGGAAGATTTGCTACGTATCAACGGGATTGGCCCGTCCCGTCTTACCGACATTCAGGCCGAAGGTATTGCTTGTGTAGGAATCCAGACATCCCGCAGTTCCTACCCCGGGATGTGAGGAATAGGGCGAAATTTACGAGAACAGCAGCTTTGACCCAGCCATTCCGCCAGCCTATACTGCAATTCGTGCTTAGTATCTAGACCAAGCTGCTGACCTGCCTCGGTTTGCCTGGAGATGGCCGTCGGATTCAGACCAAAGAACCCATACAACCCTGTGCTGGTAAAATTATCTGGGAAAGTGACATGCGAAACCTGTCAAAAGACCTGTTTTTGAACACCATGACTTGCCCGACATTGGGCTGGGAACTGCGGAACGATGATATTTCCGGCCACGGGTCTCAATTTCCCAGGACATTAGGTGAAAAGTTTCGGGTTGAGCAAGGGATTGATATCGGAAATCGCGCTAGGTCACTGTTTCCCACCGGTTTGCTCATCGAAGAAAAGGACATGGCTCGGGCTGCGGCTGCAACCCGGCAAGCCATGGAAGACCCCCGTATACTCACCATTTTTGAGGCGGCATTTTTCGTAGACAGCACGGCGGCTAGGGCTGACATATTAATCAGGGATGGAACAGGCTGGTCGTTGATAGAAGTTAAATCCAGTGCCAACGACCGGGGAAATTACATAGATGACATGGCCTATACCGCCATGGCGCTTACGCAAGCCGGCCTGGTAATTACCAGCGCCTCATTGCTGCTAATCTCCAAAGAATTTCGCCTGGGTATGGACAACCGGGATCTTTTCGTGGAAGTGGACCACACTGATGAGGTTTTGCTCCACGCCGAGGCTCTTCGCCAACTGTGGCCGAACATCATTGATGAAACCAGCGGGCCTGAAAAACCTAGGCCAGTGCTCAAATTTGAGTGCAAAAAGTGCTCTCTGTTTTCGGAATGCACCGGGAAAGAGATAAAGAATCACATCTTCCAAATTCCCCGACTGAGTCCCAAAAAATTCCTCGAACTGACCGCTTCCGGAATAGTGAGCATCGAAGATGTTCCTGCCAGCTTCCCTTTAACTGAGCGCCAAACCATGATGTGGGAGTCTGTCCAAGCCCAATCACCAATGGTGCGCGACGAGCTTGAGAGTGAGCTTGAGCGAATCGCCTGGCCAGCCCATTATTTGGATTTTGAATCCGTGATGACTGCTATACCACTATATCCTAATACACCGCCTTATCACCAAGTTCCAACCCAATACTCCTCCCACTGCTGCGACAACGTGGGCCACGTCATGGCCCATGCCGAATACTTATGTGACCACACCAAGGACTCAAGGTTTGACTTGGCGAAGCGGCTCATTGAAGACCTTCCGGGTAACGGCAGCATAATCGTCTACTCCAACTTTGAAAAAACGATAATCAATGCCTTGGCCGTCGCTTTCCCGTCTTTGGCTCCCTCTTTGGAATCCCTGGTAGACCGCATAGTAGATTTGCAAGACATCATCATCAAGAATTTCTACCATCCCGACTTCGGCGGAAGTGTCTCTCTCAAGAGCACTCTACCCGCCTTGGTGCCGGACATGTCTTATTCCAGCTTGGCCATCGGCGAAGGCGAAACCGCTATGGTGACCTTCGCCTACCTGGCCATGGGCAGATACGATAATGAATCAGCCGACGCTGAAAGGCGAAATTTGCTGGAGTACTGCAAACAAGACACCTTGGCCATGGTGAAACTCCATGAACGGCTAGATGAGTATGTGCGGGGCGTGGGATAGCCTCCGGACCGACAAATTTTCGTTAACCAAATCGGGTTCGGGAGCTTTTTAACTAGGCTAGCCTTCTGAAAATAATCGGCTGAATCATCTTGCGCTGAACTAGTTAGCCATGTGTTTAAGGAGTGATTGTGCGGGCTTTAGTCTTGGAAGAGTTCAACGGTCCCTTAGTCATGAAAGATGTGCCGGTCCCGATCATCAGTCCTCATGAAGTACTGGTCCGAGTGCGCAACGTGGGAGTTTGCGGGACCGACCTGAAAATCAGGGCCGGGCGCATGGGCTTGGACGCGCTGCCTTTAATCATGGGCCATGAGGTGGCGGGCGAGGTCGCCGAGGTTGGCTCGGAAATCGAATATCTTGCGCCGGGAGACCGGGTCGCGGTGGGCTTTTACGTCACCTGCAGTAGATGCCAATTCTGCCGTGAGGGCAGAGATACCTTGTGCCCTCAAGTCCGGCAGCACGGCTTTAGCATCGACGGCGGCATGGCCGGTTACATCAAGACCCCTGGCGTCAACCTTTGCAAAGTGCCGGACCATGTCCCTTTGGAGCAGGCCTGCATTCTGTCCGATGCAGTCTCCACCTCTTACCATGCTGTCACCAAACGGGCCCGCGTCGGCCCAGGCAATACCGTGGCCCTGATTGGCGTGGGCGGTGTTGGGCTTCACGCCCTGCATTGCCAAGTTGGCTGGCGGCTGCACCATTGCCGTGGACATCAACGACGCACGTTTAGCGCTGGCCCGAAAGTTGGGGGCCGATGCTGTGATTGACGCTCGTAACGGACCCTTCCATGAAGAGATTCTTCGTCTGACCGGCGGGGAAGGAGTGGACATGCTGTTGGAGTTCGTCTCCAACCAAGATACACTCCCATCCAGCTACCGAAGCCTCAAGAAGGCGGGCCGGTTGGTGTTCGTGGGCTACGTGCCCGAGATTCCCATGTCAATCATGCCCCACGAGTTAGTGCGAAACGAGTTTGAGATTATGTGTTCGCGCGCAACCACAAAACAGGAGATGCAAGAGACCATGAACCTGGTAGCCCAAGGCCGAATAAGGCCCATCGTGGACCAGGTATTTTCGTTGGAAGACGTGGAATTGGCCTTCTACGCCCTACGCCAAGGAAACTCCCTAGGTCGTAACGTAATCGCCGTCTGAGGCAAAACCAAGATTTGCTTAAGTCTCCGTTAAATTCACACTAGAGTCGGAAATGTTGGGGAGACCTTTTATCTCTGCGACGAAAATTCGGATTTGAATTCGAGAGGAATTCCCCCGATGAAAATTGGCATCAGCGTACCCCGTACCCCCAATCCCACAGCCATGAAGCACTTCGCTAAAAGGACAGAAGAATTGGGCTTTGAGTCAATTCTGCTGGGAGACCACGTCGTGTTGCCTACTGGTGGCACCAACCAGTATCCCTATACCGCTGACGGCTCATTCTCCAGCGCGCCCGACGCCCCGTTCCTTGAGACCATGACTCTGCTGGGCTTCCTAGCCGCCTGCACGGACACCATAAAACTAGGCAGTACAGTAATAATTTTGCCCTACCGCAATCCGGTGGTTCAGGCCAAAATGTTCGCTTCTCTCGATGTCCTGAGTGAAGGGCGGATCATCTGTGGCGTGGGTGTCGGTTGGCTGGAGAAAGAGTTCGAGATTCTCGGAGTTCCCTATGCTGAGCGGGGTCCAATGAGTGACGAATTCATAGAAATCTTCAAAGTCCTGTGGACCGAGGAATTCCCCGAGTACAAAGGGAAGTACTACCAGCTTGACGGCATCCGTTTCTATCCCAAGCCGGTGCAGAAGCCCCACATCCCAATCTGGGTTGGCGGACACACGAAAGCGGCCCTCCGCCGAACCGCCAAATACGGCGACTGCTGGCACACCACTCGTCAAACTCCGGATTTTGTCGCCGGGCATCTGCCCTATTTACGTGACCGGATAGAAAAGGCAGAAAGAGAAATCAGCAGCGTTTCGATTTCCTTAAAGCGCAGTGTCCATTTCACCGACATCGGTATCCAAGAGGCCGGTAACATCCGAAGTAACGGTGCGCTGATAGCCGGGACTCAAGAGATAATCGACGATGTTTATGCGTGCTGCGAAATCGGTATCGACCAGCTCACATACGATTTTCGCACCAACAGCTTGGACGACAGTATCCGCGTCATGGAGCACTTGGCCGACCGGGTTTTGCCGGTAGCAGACCGCCTGGGATAGCTTCTACCCACTAAAGCCCGCTGTCTTTGAACATCTTGCCCCGCACAACCAGCTCTTCGGCGGTATGCCTCATCCCGGTAATCTGCTGTGGTGTCACTTCACGCTTGATCTGGCCCGGCACGCCGGTGACGAAAGAGCGCTCCGGAATGTTGGTGCCGGAAAGAATAACCGAGTTGGCGGCAACCAGGCAATGGGGGCCCAGCACAACCCCGGGGAGAACGGTGCAGTTATTCCCGAGCAGGGAACCCTCGCCAACGCGGTCGCAATGGACCACCACACAGTGCCCAACGCTCACGTGGTCTTCGATAACCAGACCGTCTCCGTGGACCACGGAGCCCTCCTGGACGTTGACATGGTTTCCTATGACTATGGTGGTCGGTCCGTCACCGCGTATCGTGACGCCCGGCCAGATGCTGGCAAACTCTCCAATCTCCACGTTGCCGACCACGTATGCGAACTCGCTGACCCAAGCGGTGTCGGCAATCTTGGGCGTGTAATCCCCTAGCTTTCTAATCAATTCATTCCCTCTAATTACTTGAACTAAATACTTGAAATTTTGGGCATAACAACAACCCCATGATCCTGGCGTGATAATACCGTTGGCCTTGCGGGATAAACCATTTCATCCCAAAAAAACGGGCTCCCAGTTACATATCCAGGAGCCGGAATTCTAAACGCCTTGACCAATGTTCATGCGGCTATTGCAGCTATGGCCAACACCTCAAAACTAAACAGCGTGACTATTCCTCGTTTCTCAATGCCCGGCGCGCTGCCATATCCATCTCTTTATCAATTATGGCCTGCTTCTTGTCGTACTGGCGTTTTCCTCTGGCTAAGGCCAACTCCACCTTTGCCACATGGTTCTTGATATACATGCGCAGCGGCACTATGGTCAAACGCTTTTCTGCCACCTCGCTTGCCAGATGAGATATTTCCGCTTTGTGCAGCAAGAGCTTTCGAGACCGCATCGGCTCGTGATTGTAAATATTTGCCGGGTCGTAGGTGGCAATGTGGGCATTCATCAACCAAAGCTCACCGTTCAATGGCCGGGCATATGCCTCACGGAGGTCCACCTTGCCTGCTCGCACGGATTTAATCTCCGTGCCTGTTAGCACCAACCCGGCCTCGCGCCGGTCAAGAATCTCGTAATCAAAAAACGCACGCCTGTTGGACGCGATAGCATTGGAGTTGGGCCTGTTGGCGCCCGCTTTCTTTTTCGCCGTATTAGCCATAAATCAGCCGCCCTGCTGTATCAACTCTTGGAGAAGTTCAAGAGCCAGATCCAATTGCGAATCCTCTGAGTCATCTTCGGACGCTTCTTGAATGATATCGGGCGTGAGCCCTTCCCCTTCTATCAATCCGCCGTTTGGCGTGAACCACCTGGCGATGGTGAAGTTTACCCCGGAACGGTCTGTAAGGCGGAATAGATTGTTCACGCTTCCTTTACCGAAGGTCTGAGTGCCAATCACCGTGGCCCTCTCATGGTCCATGATAGCGCCAGTAAATACCTCGCTGGCGCTGGCGCTGAATGCGTTGACCAGCACCACCATGGGTATGTCTTTGGCCTTACCGCCCCCTCTGACCTTCCAATCGGTGCGGTTATCTTTGGCGTCAACCTGATACAGCACCAAACCGTCGTCCAAGAATTGGCTGGTTACGTTGACTACCGAAGAGAGCAGTCCTCCCGGATTGTTGCGCAGGTCCAGAATCAACCCGGCGCCCCGGGAGCGCTCAAATCGTTCCAGAGCTTCTTCCAGTTCTTCGTTCGTGGTGCCGGTAAAGGTGGATAAACGCAGGTGGCCAATGCTGCCCACCTGCATCGTCAATCGGACGCTCTCGAGGGGAATGACTCCCCTTATGATTTTTAAAAGTAGAGGCGTGCTGCTGTCCAAATGAAGTATCAATAGTTCGATTGCAGTGCCTTTCTGACCCCGAATCTTTGACACTGCTTCCATCAAGCTGAGGCCCTGAGTGCTTTCGCCCTCAATTTCGAGAATGATGTCGCCGGGACGGATTCCTGCTTGCTCCGCCGGGGCGTCGGGCATGGGCGCAATGATTGTGATTCTACCGTCCCTGACACCTACTTCGGCGCCTATCCCTTCGAAGAACCCGCGGATGTCTTGAGACTCGACGGAAAATTGCTCCGCAGTTAGAAATCCAGCGTAGGGGTCCTCCAGTGCCCGAAGCATGCCTCTGATGGCGCCATCGCTGAGTTCCTTGCCGTTCAGAACTTCTCCGTCGATGTGCTCGCGTGTCAACAATCGCCAGACCTCGGCCATTCGCTGGAATTCCGAGGGCAAGTCGTTCAACGCCTCGTCTTGACCCGGGGTAATCGCGGAGATTCTGGGGGCGTTGGAGTCGTTGGAGCCGCAAGCAACGGCGGCCGCCAGCGCAATCATTAACGCAATGGCCGCTAAAACCCCGGTTAAAACCCCGTAGGAGGACTTGCCTCTGGTCAGTTCAGGTCTATTCAAGAAAGGGTCTCCCAATTGGCGCCTAAATCAAGCGGTTGATTTGGCTGTGGAATTGCAGGCGGACCAACTACGCTTTCCCCCAAATGCGATCCTGTTACGATTCCAATTGTAACATAGGGCCATTCGGGTTCTGGCCTCAAATATGTAATCTCCACGCCTGGCGGCGGGATTCGTTCTGTACCCGAATTAGCAGTCTCCGGCGACCTGACGCAATCGGTGACTGGGTCCATTACTGCGCTTGTTTTCCGATGTGGCCTTGATTAACACCGCAATTAACACCGCAATTGACACCGCAATTTAGCGACTGCTACGATTGCTCTAGTTCTAATGGCCTTTTGGACTGGTGTTCTGATTATGCGTTCTATTTAATATAAACGAGCGCCCTTCGGAGTTGAGCGGTTGGCAGGAATAGCGTCTTTCGGAGCTTACATTCCCAGGTACCGTTTGGGACCGGAAACTGTGGGGTGGAACTCGCCCCAAGAACGGTCCATAGCCAACTTTGATGAGGATAGCGTGACCATGGCGGTAGCGGCGGGCATCGATTGTCTACGCGGCCAAGACCGCCAAGCGGTGGACGGCATCATCTTCGCTACCACCACTTCTCCTTACTCAGAGAAGCAGTGCGCCGCGATAATAGCCACAGCTTTGGACCTGCGAAGGGACATCTTCGCTACCGATGTTACCGATGTGCTGCGAGCCGGGACTGCCGCTATGATGTCGGCTTTGGACTCGGTCAAAGCCGGTTCGGCTAATAACGTGCTGGTAATCGCCAGTGACAACCGTCAGAGCGCTCCCAGAGGAGATGCCGAACGCAACCTCGGAGACGGCGCAGTCGCTTTCCTAATCTCCCAGGACAACTTGGTCGCCGAGTCGACTGGCAGTTACTCCATCACCGAAAACCTGATGGACTCTTGGCGCTCCACGGGGGATTCGTTCGTGCGCTCATGGGAAGACCGTTTCGCCACTGAGGAAGGACTGGAACGCATCCTGGGAGACGCCGTTTCCGGTTATTTCGAAAAACACGGCGGTGAAGCTAAAGATGTGGGCAAAGTCGCTTTCTACGCCCCGGATGCACGACGTCATGGCCAGCTAACCCATAAGGTGGGTTTTACGCCAGAGCAGGTACAGGAGCCATTGTTCGGAAAACTTGGCAACACGGGTGCTGCGTTTTCGTTGATGCTACTGGCGTCCGCCTTGGAATCAGCAACGCCCGGTCAATCGCTATTGACCGTGTCCTACGGCGACGGCAGCGACGTTCTGGGTTTCCGCACCACTGAGGGCGTTTCCAGTCTGAGCCCGCGCATGGGGGTCAGCGGATACTTGGACTCGAAGATTCAGCTGGACAGCTATGAAACTTTTGCTGGTTGGAGGGAAGTCTGGGTAACCGATGCAGCTCGCAGACCCGACCCCAATTCGCCATCGGTAACAGCGTTGTGGCGGGAGAACGACAAGAACCTGCGACTATACGGCGGAACCTGCAACAGTTGCGGCTACGTTCAGTATCCCCCGCAAAGAATATGCGTGAATTGTCAGGCGAAAGACGACGCCACTCCCACCCGATTCAGTGACCGCAGAGGGAGCGTTTTCACCTATTCATTGGATTATTTGGCTGCCACCATCGACAAGCCGTTGGTGATCACGACAGTGGATTTTAAAGGTGGCGGGCGGATGCTCTGCATGATGACTGATCGAGAGCTGGACGAGGTACGGGTTGATTTGCCCATCGAGATGAGTTTTCGCAAATTGCGGGTGGTAAACGGCATTCACAATTACTACTGGAAGGCGATCCCCCTGCGCACCACGGTTTAGCATTAAGCGCAACTTCTTAAATAATACAGAGAACAAATCCCCCTGTACCCCCTTTACAAAGGGGGTACAGGGGGATGGTATTCACCATAAATACATTAGTTTTATTGTCGATCCAACCACCATTAATCATAACAGAGGCGCATCATGAGCGGTATTAGAGACAAGGTAGCCGTTATCGGTATGGGTTGCACCAAGTTTGGCGAGAGATGGGACGCAAGTTCTTCCGACCTGATGGTTGAAGCGGCTTATGAAGCCTTCACCGACGCTGGAATCGAGGCTAAGGACGTTCAAGCGGCATGGCTTGGCACAGTCGGTTCCTTTCGCACCGGACAACCCTTGGCCGAGGCGTTGAAGTTGGACTATATCCCCATCACCAGGGTGGAGAATGCCTGCGCCACCGCCACCGATGCCTTTCGAAACGCTTCTTATGCCGTAGCCGCTGGCATCTACGATATCGTTCTAGCAATCGGCGTGGAAAAACTGAAGGACTCCGGCTTCTCGGGGTTGGCCATTCCGGAAGCGCCCGGTTCCGACGTAGCTCCTCCGGCGCCTCCGCCCTCGCAATTCGCCATGGCCGCAACCCGGTATTTCCATCAATATGACATCCCCTACGACGATGGAAAACTTACGTTGGCCCAGATTGCCAGCAAGAACCACCACAACGGCACCTTGAGTCCCAAGGCTCACTTCCAACGGGAAGTAAGCACGGAGCAGATTATAAACGCCCCCATGGTCGCTTGGCCTCTAGGACTGTTCGACTGCTGTGGCGTCAGCGATGGCGCCGCAGCAGCAATCATCACCACACCGGAGATTGCCAAGACTTTCCGGGACGACTATGTGCTGGTGAAGGGCTTGGGTCTGGCAGTAGGAGCATTCGGAACCTTGCGAAATGACTGGGATTTCACCCACTTCCCCGAAACCGTGCGGGCCGCCCAGACCACCTACCAGGAAGCGGGAATAACTAACCCCAGAGAAGAACTAGACATGGCCATGGTTCATGACTGCTTCACCATTACTGAGCTGATTATCATGGAAGACTTGGGCATCAGCCCCCGGGGCCGGGCCAGCGAAGATGTGGCCGCTGGCACCTTTTCCTTGGAAGGCGAATTGCCGGTGAACACCGACGGTGGCCTCAAGTGCTTCGGCCATCCAATAGGCGCCAGCGGTATCCGGATGATTTACGAAGTATATAAGCAGCTTCAAGGGAAGGCCGAGGGCCGCCAACTGAAAGACCCCACTTTGGGGCTGACCCACAACCTGGGGGGCCGCCCGGGGTCGTTCACCTGCTCCGTGGCCATTTTCGGGACGCGGGACTAAGGCCGGACGGCAATCGGAATTTGCCGGATCGCGGCTCGATTTTAGGCACTTCGGGTGAAATAATTAGAGCGCTCTGGGTTTGTACAAATCCTCCGGATGGTCAATTCCGGTGGGTTAGCAACCTACGGCGCTCTTATATTTTAGTGGGATAGGCGCATTCCGCCCAAAGCTTTTCGGAGGTAATCATGGACGCCTTGACGATTCTGCGACAGCAATACAAGGAATGTAATGAGTGGCTGGGGGCCACCATGGAGGGAGTGACTTCGGACCAAGCCCACTGGAACCCGGCCGGTTCAGCAAACCCGTTGGGCGCCACCTACGTCCATGCCCTGTTGACTCAGGACTACGTCGCCAATGTGATGATCAAAAACGGAGCGGCCTTGGCAAATTCCACTTGGGCCAACAAAATGGGAGTTAGCGAACCGCCGCCTTCGGAAGAATTCACCGCTTGGGCTCAATGGGCGCGCTTGGTCAAAGTCAACCTGGAAGCCTTAAATTCCTATGGCCAAGCAGTGGCAGATTCGGTGGACCAAATGTTGGCTTCGCTCACCGACACGGAACTGACCCGCAGCGTCCAAACGCCTTTCGGGGAGTCCACCGTACAGTTTCTCATCAGTGGCGCAATTATCGGCCACACCCACAACCACAACCACACCGGCGAGATTTCCTGCCTCAAAGGGTTGCAAGGGGCTTAGGGGTGATCGTATCTGAGCGCTCAGCACAACTACTTACTGGCTCCGCCGTAAAGACACCCCGCTGAAAGAATATATAAAAGTATTTAGATAATTGTATCTCGAATCCACCACCAAACTGGGGATGGTTTTTTTCGTAGATATTCCGAGAAAAACGCCAGCTAGTCGAAGATTTGTTGTCAGAATTTCAAATAAGTTTAAGAAATGGCCTAAATCCGCTTGCAAAATGCTTGAACACTCTGGAGCATGCCTGATATAAACGGGCAGACATAATGTGCTGTTGTGGGTTTTTGTTCCGCACGTTTTGGGTCTGGGTGGAGGATGTGTGGCGACTAGTACCAGTGTTGTTCAGGTCTCCGGTAGAGGCTCGAACGTAGATTTCACCATCGATGATTCTGCGCCTTTTAAGGAGATTGCTAAAGGGCTGCGGGACTATCTGGTGAAAAACCGAGGACTGTGGTCCGAGGGCATCATAGGCGTCAACGCTGGCCGATGGATGCTCTCTCAAGAACAACTTGGCCTCATCAAACACATCATTGAGACCGAGTCCGGCCTGAGGGTGGGCCGCTTCTGGAGCCCTCCCGGGCGTTTGGAGGCCTTCAGTGGTGACGCTGAGACCGTATCCTCCAAGGGCGAGGATGAACAGGGGACCGGCCCCATAGTTCAAGATGGAACAAACGGCTCCTCTCACCAAGTCCTTAGCCGCAACCAGCTTCATAAATACGTGAACCTCCCTGAACCGCCTTTGGAAGAAACACCCGAGCCAGACCCGGATATCCTCCTTATACAGCCCGAAACAAGCCATCCCGAGATTAAATCATCCAAAGCCGGAAGTTCCAGCAAAGGGATGCCTACTCAAGCTTTGTTCGTTAAGACTACGTTCCGCTCCGGAGAGTCCATCAACTACCACGGCGATGTAGTTGTATTGGCTGACGTGAATCCAGGAGCCGAGATAATCGCCGAGGGCGACATCGTAGTGTTCGGCAGCCTTCGGGGCATGGCCCACGCGGGATCGGCTGGCGATACCAAAGCGGTCATAATTGCCTTGGAAATGGACTCGCCACGGATTCAAATCGGCCCCCACACTGGTTTAGCGCCATTATCCAAATCCGGTTCCAAATCTATGTTGAACGGCCCAAAGATTGCGTACGTCAAGCGACGCTCAGTATACGTGTCGCCTTATGCGGGCCGGTTCACCAGATACAGCAGAGGAATACTGTATGAAGGGTAGAACCATCGTTATCACCTCCGGCAAAGGCGGTGTCGGCAAGACCACCGCCACAGCAAACATCGGCACCGGTCTGGCCATGCGCGGGCATAAGGTGGTGGTGATTGACACCGACATCGGCCTGCGAAACCTGGACGTGGTCATGGGCTTGGAAAACCGCATCGTCTATGACTTGGTCAACGTGATTGAGGGCGTTTGCAAGGTGAACCAGGCAATGATTCACGATAAGAGTGGCTATGAGCTCTATCTGATTCCGGCAGCTCAAACCCGGGACAAAAACAGCATCGACCCGGAGCAACTCCGTGATCTTTGCGCCAAACTTGAGGAAGACTACGATTACGTCCTGATGGACTGCCCGGCGGGAATCGAACAGGGCTTCAAGAACGCTATCTCAGCAGCCCAAGAAGCCATAATCGTGACCACACCCGAGGTTTCAGCTATCCGCGACGCTGACCGGGTGATTGGCCTGCTGGAGGCCGCCGAAATGCAGCGGCCCAAGTTAATCATCAATCGCATCAATCCGGACATGGTCAAACGCGGCGACATGATGGACCAAAGGGATGTGGTGAGCTTGCTGGCCGTGGAAGTACTGGGCTTGGTTCCGGCGGACGAAAGAACCATCACTGCCGCCAATAAGGGCGTGCCGGTGGTTCACGACAAGAAAGCACCATCCGGAGCAGCATTTCTGCGCATCGCCGCCAGGGTAGACGGTGACGAAGTCCCACTCATGGAAATCGAGTCCAAATCGGGCCTGATGGCTAAATTCAAAGGCCTGATTGGAATTAACGGGAGCGCGTATTCTCATGCTTGAGTTCTTGCGGTGGTTGCTAAACCAAAGAGATTTCGACAAGGAACGGGAAAACACCAAGGATACTGCCCGGCAGCGTCTTCAACTGGTGTTGATGCACGACCGCCTCGACCTGCCTCCCGACACCATGGAATCCATGAAGCAGGAAATCTATGAAGTTGTCGCCCGCTACTTGGTGGTCGAAGAAGATTTCATGGAATTTGAAATCCGGCGCTTGGATGAACTGATGGTTTTGGTTTCCAACATCCAAGTCAAAGAACTGGACAGACTGGTTCCTGCAACTTAGTTTTTGACCCTACGTTCCTGTACCCACCATCAGCGCCGTCTAAACAGCGGCGCTGATTTTTGTTTGCCAATCTCTTGTTCGCGAACTTGTAAACCCCTCTTGCCAGAAGTATATTTATGGTATTGCTGGAATGGCACCGAGGGGTGATGACTGAATCGGATACTTTGATTATCGGCGGCGGCATCGCCGGAACTTCCGCAGCGCTATATTTGGCCCAAAACGGCAGAAAAGTAACCCTGCTGGAACGAGGGGACATCGCTTCGGAAGCCTCTGGATTGAATGCCGGAGGCTTGGGCGGAATCGGCTGGGGCAATGCCCCGGACCTTAGTTCTTACCTCACCATGGGCAGCTTGGAATTATTCAAGGACCTGCAGATCGGTCTGGGCTACGACATAGAATTTCGGCAGTGCGGCGGTCTCCAAGCCATCCAAACCCAAGCTCAGTATGAATTCGGTGGCGAGAAAGTCCTGCGCCTCAGGTCTTCGGGCTATGATTTGGAGCTACTTTCTCCCAGGGAAGCCCAGTCCATAGAGCCCGAAGCCAGCCCGGACGTGTTGGGCTTCATTCACTTTCCAGGCCGGGGACAAGCCGACCCGGTCAAGACAACTCGGGCTTTTGCCACAGCGGCCCAAAACGATGGCGCACGAGTGTTGACCGACCATCCGGTCACAAAGCTTAAACCGTTGGGCGACGGCTCCTGGAGTGTGGAAACCCCAATTGAGGAATTCAGGGCCGGAGCGCTGGTGCTGGCGGCCGGCGCTTGGTGCGGACCATTGGGAGACATGTTGGGTCTGAACATTCCCATCGAGCCGGTACGAGGGCAGATGTGGGCCACCGGCGTGCTGCCTCCCCGGCTACACCATGTCATCTCATCCATGGAATCGGAATCCAGCTGGGCTTCGGGAGTCGGGGAAGGTCCGGACGTACCGCCGGAGTTGACCCACAAGGACGGGTCAAGAATAACCAGGCACCTTTACGGCCGTCAGACCAAGACCGGAGAGATTGTTTTCGGCGGCGACCGGGAACTGATTGGCTTTGACCTTGGCGTCAACGCCGAGGGGATCGAAATTAACAAAGACCACGTCGCTGAGATACTTCCGCTGGTGGCAGATTCGCCGATAGCGCGGACATGGTCTGGAATAATGCCCTTCTCTTTGGACGGCCAGCCTTTGATTGGAAAGATTCCTCACCACCAAAACCTGTTCATCGTTGGCGGGTTGGCATCGTCGGGATTTGGCAGGGGGCCCATGGCCGCAAAGCTACTAGCCGAGTATATACGCACTGGGCACCGACCGCAGGTGCTGGCCGAGGCCGATCCAGCCCGATGCGTGAGCTGGTGAACCTTGCATTACGGGAGAACAATATGCGTCTTGTTCTAACCAACTGCAACCTGATTGACAGTGTAAGTCCAACGCCGGTTGCGGAAGCCAGTGTGGTAATTGAGAACGGGCGCATCAGCGAAATTTTAGACGGTAACCGGTCACCAGACACACGAGACGCTCAGGTGATTGACCTGGAAGGACGTTACCTATTACCTGGGCTTTGGGACGTTCACATTCACCCGGAGTACTCATCTCCAGCGGTCCCCAGCGTCCCGGAGCAGACAGCTCGTTTCGGTCGAAACCTGATGGAAGGTTTGACTGAATCAGGTGTGGTGGGCGTGCGAACCGGGGGCGCCGCCAACTTTATGGACGTGGCTTGGAAGAGAACTTTCGCCTCGGGTCAATTGGCTGGGCCTCAAGTTTTCGCCAGCGGTCACTTTCTAACCACCACCGGCGGCCATTTTCTGACCTCGGGCCACGCTAGAGAGTGTGACGGTCCCTACGGCTTTGTGCAAGCAATACGGGAACAAATGAAGAACGGCGTTGACCACATCAAGTTGAACCTGAGCGGCGGGATAATGGGACCGTCTTGGGACCGCCACCACCACACTTTCCTGCTTGAAGAAGAACTGGAGGCGGCCTTCGAAATCTGCCGCCAGAGGGATTTCAAAGTGATGGCCCACGCGACCAACCCGGATGCCGTGAAAACGGCTGCACGGTTGGGCGCTCACACGGTGGAGCACGGCTACATCATGGACGAGGAGTCCATTCAGACTCTGCTGGAGCACGACACCTGGTACGTGCCCACATTGGCGATTTCACACCTGACCCCCGAACAAGCCGATACCGACCTGGAAAAAGGGTGGGTGGAGAGACGGGCCATGGCCCCGGACCTAATTCGCCGTGCCGACGCAGCCAGCGGTGAGCACAAGACCTGGTTTCAGACTGCTCTAAATGCTGGCGTCAAAATGGCTTTGGGCTCGGATATCATTCCTCTACGCGAGTCGGCGTTACTGGAAATGGGATTGTGGGTCAAAGACGGCGCAACCCCATGGCAAGCTCTGCAGGCCGCAACCAAGAACGCAGCCGAACTATGCGGCGCTGGTGACGAAAACGGCACAGTAGAGGCGGGTAAGATCGCCGACCTCATGGTTGTGGTTCAAAACCCGTTGGACAACATTCAAAATCTGCAAAACCCGCTTTTGGTGCTGAAAGACGGTCGCATCGTCGCCGACCGGCGTTAGACTGCCGGTTCACAACCCACTACATCTAGCAGGCTTATCTGCTTTCATTGCCACAAACGCCTGTATCCCCGTATAATCCGGCGTGCTCCCATTGCTGAATTCTTCTGTCTACCCGATACCTACTCGCCCCAGAGATAAAGGAGGCAACCGATGCCCAGCAATAAAATGACCATCGGCAACGTGGAAATAACGTCCGTAACCGACGGGGTTTTGGCCTTCGACCTATGTAATTTCTTTCCCGACATTCCGGAAGAGAACTGGGAAAACTACCAACACCATCTGAACCCTGACCATCAGGTTGAATTCAACCTTGCCTGCTTCGTGATTCGCTCCGAGGGCAAGACCATCGCAGTAGACACCGGGATGGGACCAAACGTTGACGGGAAATCTCCCTGGGGGCAACTCCTGGATAATCTTAGGGCCAATGGCACACCGCCCGAAGACATCGATATGGTAGTTCATACCCATCTGCACCGAGACCACATCGGTTGGAACCTCAACTCCAAAGACGGGAAGTATGAGCCCACTTTCCCCAACGCCCGATACTGGGCCAGCACCAAGGACTGGGAAGCGTGCCACGACCCGGCTTTGGTCGAAACCAGGTTTCCCAATGCACCGGAGTGTGTTTGGCCGCTGGAAGACCTGGGATTGATTGAATTCATGGACGGTGAATTTTCATTGACCAGCGAGCTAACAACACTGCCCACGCCGGGACACACGCCGGGGCACATGAGCATCATGATTAACTCTGGCGGGGAGCGGGGAATCATCCTTGGCGACGTTCTCCACAACACGGTGCAGGTCCACGAGACTGACTGGGTGTCTCGGGCCGACATTGACCCGGCTACAACCCGCGCAACCCGCAGGGACTTGATGGAGAGATTGGAAAGGGAAGGTATCCCCGTAGCAGCAGTTCATATGGCCGCTCCTGGATTCGGGAAAATTGTGCGTCTCGACAACCGCCGAGTATGGCAGGTAATGTGATTCAGCCGCGATTCCCAGGCCTGGAGAACTGAATGCTCAGATTTGAATTCTTGGAAGCGCGAAACCTGCGCCACGCCATAGCCTTAACCGACCAGCACGGCGATGATGCACGCATCGTTGCTGGCACCACAGACTTTCTGGTGCGCTGGCGTCAGGGGGTGTGGACACCCAAGTACGTCATCAACATCGGCAACGTGGCAGCATTAAAACGCAGCAGCTTCAGCGCTCGCTCGGGCCTGCGTTTGGGGTCTTTGGTGACGATTCGAGAACTGGAAACCAACCCGGTGATTCGGCAACGCTATCCTGCCCTAGCCGCCGCAGCCTCAGCCTTCGCCGGTGTACAAATCCGAAACCTGGCCACGGTGGGAGGGAACATCTGCAACGCCTCACCAGCCGGGGACACCTTGCCGGCTTTACTGGCCTTCGATGCCCAGTGCCGCATAGCCGGGCCGGGTGGCGAACGCATCGTCCCGCTGGACCAATTTTTCTCCGGTCCCGGCAGAACGGTACTGGAGAGAGGCGAGATTCTGGTTGAGGTTGTCCTGCCTCCGCCGCCAAAGGTGTCCGGGTCACTTTACATAAAGCACAGCCCAAGAGCGGCCATGGACATCGCCACTTTGGGCGTGGCTTCCTACGTCGCTTTGAAGGACCGGGGACGGGTATGCGCCGACGTGAAGATTGTATTGGGCGCCGTCGCTCCAACGCCAATCCGCGCCTACGCCGCCGAGGACTTGCTGCGGGGTCAAACCATCACACCTGAATTGCTGGTCAAAGTCGCGCAGGCCACCCAGGAATGCGCCTCGCCAATAGACGATTTGCGCGGGTCGGCTGCTCACCGGAAAGATTTGGCCGGAGTATTAACACATCGGACCCTGGAACAAGCCATAGCCATGGCCAAGACCGGGCCGATTTCCTTTGAGGCCCAGCGCCGCCTAGCCGTGGAATCAGCTGTAATGGAAGCAGCCGTATAGAAAAGCCCCACTTTCGTAAAGGGGGGTTGGGGGGATTCTTCTTTATACAAACCGACTAACCTGCAGCCAAGCTGGCGATGATTCTGGAGACGCTAAGAGATGAAGAAAGAGTTACGGATAACGGTAAATGGCCAACTCAGACAGTTGCTGGTTGAGCCTTATTGCTCATTGCTGGACACTTTGCGGGACGAGTTGGACCTAACTGGCACCAAAAAAGGATGCGACGAAGGTGACTGCGGCGCTTGTACCGTGATCCTCAACGGCAAGGCGGTCACCTCCTGCATGATTCTGGCCCTGAGTGTTCGTAACGGCGAGATAACCACCGTTGAAGGACTGGCGACTAGGGACGGCTTACACCCTGTGCAACAAGCCTTTGTGGACCACGGCGGGTTGCAGTGCGGCTACTGCACTCCAGGACTAATAATGTCCGCTGTGGGATTGTTGTCGGAGAATTCCTCCCCAACCGAGGAGGAGATAAAATTCGCCATCGGCGGTAACCTGTGCCGCTGCACTGGCTACTCCAAAGTGGTGGAAGCAATCTTGGCCGCATCCCAAGCTGACAACGGGTAGTATCTAATTCCGTCATTCCGGCGAAGGCCGGAATCCAGAATACCCGAATCACCACCATGCCTGTAGATGCAACAAACCTGCAGTGGAGCATCTTCCTAGAAGGAGAGACAACATGGACTTGGAACTTGGCGGAAAGACAGCGATTGTCACCGGCGGGAGCCGGGGCATTGGCAAGGCCATAGCCAGGGAACTGGCCAGAGAAGGAGTTGATGTGGCAGTGGCGTCCCGGGGCCGAGTGGAATTGGATGCCACAGCCAAAGAACTGGCGGAAGAGACGGGACGCAGAATCATCCCCATCACTGTCGACACCGGCAATGAAGAGTCTGTCCAGTCCATGGTGAGTCAAGCGGCTACGGCCATGGGCCACATCGATATTTTGGTTAATTCGGCTGCCAGGGTGGGCGGCGGTCCTGCCCCGAGTCTAGCCGAAGTGACGGAAGAATATTTCTGGGAAGATATGAACGTCAAGGTGATGGGCTACCTGCGGTGCGCCAGGGAAGTCGCGCCTTATATGCACACCCACGGATGGGGCCGAATTATCAATATCAGCGGGATGGCGGCCCGTCAATCAGGGTCGATCGTCGGCAGCATGCGAAACGTAGCGGTGGCGGCTATGACCAAGAACTTGGCCGATGAATTAGGCCCATTCGGCATCAATGTGACCGTGGTTCATCCCGGTCTTACCTGGACCGAACGGATTCCAGGAATGATTGAGGAGCAAGCCCGTAGCCAGGGTGTTTCCGTTGAAGAAGTGGAGCGCCAGTTCGCCGAGAGCAACACGGTACGGCGCATGATAGACGCTCGGGAGATTGCATACGTGGTGGCGTTCTTGGCCTCGCCCAAGTCCATCGCTATAAATGGCGACACCATCGCTGCCGGCGGGGGCGTTGGCAAAGGCATCCACTACTAGATTACATAACCATGATGACCAGGGGTCTTGCGGGGGCACCCTACTCTAAATCTGGGGCACCACGTCCTTGGCCAAGACCTCCAATTGATCCATGTGGTCAAAGGCCGGGTTGAGCAACAGCAACTCCGCCCCAGCCTCGGCGAGTTCACCAAGCTTGTCGGCACACTTTGCGGTGCTCCCCCAGACGGCCACTTGGGAAGCCATATCAGCGTTCTTATAACGCTTCCCGAACCACTCCCGCAACCGACCTTCGGCCCGTTTTTCGTCATCGTCAACAGCGATATATACCCGCTTGGAGATGGTGAAAGTCGCTGGGTCTTTCCCAGCTTCTTCAAGGAACATGCGGGTCTGACCGACACCTTCAACGAAACTTGCAGTGGTGCTGGAACCGGCGCCCATCCAACCGTCGGCGTGGCGAACGGCCCTCCTCAAGGCATTTGGATGACGTGCTCCCAGCCACAGGGGCGGGTAGGGTTTCTGCACCGGTTTGGGTTCCATTTGGGTGCCTTCCAATTTCCAGAAATGGCCGTCATATTGGGCTTCCGTTTGGGTCCATAGCGCCTTCATTACGTCCATGATTTCCACGTATCGGCGGACCCGTCGTTCCGGGGAAATACCAAATGGTCCAACATCGTTGTTCTGGTTTCCCAAGCCCAAGCCGACGATTAACCGGCCAGCGCTCATGTGGTCCAGGCTGCCCAGGCTTTTGGCTAATTGGACCGGGTTCCGCAAGGGCGCCACCATCACCGAGGTTCCCAGCTTGACCTTTTGGGTGATGGCCGCTATGTAGGACAAAAGATTTACCGGTTCTAGGACCGGGGAGTCGCCCACTATGGATTCTTGAACCCACAAGCTGTGGAATTTCAGTTGTTCCGCTTTCTGCGCCCATTGGCTAATCAGTTTCATGTCCACCGGGCCGTCGTAAAACACTTGTGGTATAGCCATGCCCCAGTTCACTGTATTCGCCATTTTTCTGCTCCATCTGAACGTTTTGGCACCCTGCCTCATAACCGTCATTCTGAGGAGCGAAGTTACGAAGAATCTCAAGGCCCAAACGCAAAGATTCTTGGCTTCACTCTCAGTGAGATTCTAAAGGAGACTTTTGGGCAAACCCAACGATTTGGCGGTAGTATATCAATTTCTCGGGCCGCAATTACGGGCTGGCCTACTCCCCAAGGTGAATACACGCTTATTGAGCGGTACGGCCACCGTCTATAATCAGCTCCGATCCGGTGACGAAGGACGCTTCGTCTGAGGCCAGGAAGAGGACACCGTAGGCAATCTCCTCTGGTCTGCCGACCCGTCCCAAGGGTATGCGCTCCAAGCGTTCATCGCCGTCGGCCCCGGCCCCCTGCAACATGGGGGTCAAGATGGGCCCAGGATGGACCGAATTGCACCTGATGTTCTCTTTGGCGTATTGAATCGCCGTGGACTTGGTGAAGATACGCACGGCGCCTTTACTGGCGGAATAGGATGCTGGCGTCTCCGGGCTGGGGGCGATACCCGCTCCCGAAGATATGTTCACGATAGAGCCTCCGCCCACTGCCCGCATCAGGGGAATTGCGGATTTTGTACCCAAAAACACGCCTTTCACGTTGACGTCCATCACTTGGTCCCAGGACTCTTCGGTGATGCCTTCCACCTTATCAGATGCGGAATATCTGGGGACGATTCCAGCATTGTTGATTAGGATGTTTAGCCTGCCGTATTTGGACATCACCACGTCCATGGCCCGCTGCCAGTCCTCTTCCTGGGTGACATCCAGATGGACGTAGGTTGCCTCGCCGCCTGCTTCTCGAATTTCCGCCTCAACCTGTTTACCCTCTTCGTCCAAGATGTCGCCGAAAACCACGCTGGCGCCCTCTGCGGTGAACATCTTTGCTTCCACTGCGCCCATGCCCCGCGCTCCACCGCTGATTAGCACAACCTTATTTTCCAGTCGCATATTGGTTCCTCCCTGTCCTATTATTTAGAAAATAGCTCCCTTCGCCAACCAAGTCTTTCTTGATGTTAATCAGCCAACAAATAGTGTATAGGTGCCGCCATTGACGTGGGCCACGGTCTTGGGGCCAAGCAACCTTTGGTCTGGGGCCAATGCCCGCTGGGCTATCTCCAGGTTGACAGCCGGCACTTGCTCCAATGCTTTGATTTCGTCCATGGTGAAATATTCGGCCCGGTCAACTTCTTTGTCGTCGGGCGTGGGTTCACCGCTCACCTGCTCCAACAACATCACGACATACATGCTGTTGCCCGTGTCGGCGTCGTAGCGGTTCCGCATGCCAAGGACACCAACAACTCTGGCAGTAATGTTTGCCTCCTCCTGCACTTCACGAAGGACGGCATCCTCTATCGCCTCATCTTGCTCGACGAAACCACCGGGTACCTGCCAGTTGCCTTTCCCCCGGCGAGACGCTCTCCGGACCAAGAGCAGCTTTCCGTCTTTGACCACTGCGCCGCCTACACCCAGGTTGTATCCACTGTTGTACCGTTCCGGCAATGGCATGTGCTGATTCTTCTCCCGATTGGGTTGTTTTGGGAATATTAACTCGTTTGGAGGATTTAGGCCCAGATGCCGTTGGTAGGAATGGCCACCATGCGGTCCACGTAGACCCCGGGGGTGTGAATTTCGTCCGGGTCTAATTGGCCTGCGGGAAGAATCTCGTTTTCCACTTCGACGATAGTAATCTTCGCCGCCGTGGCCATGATGGGGTTGAAGTTTCGCTGTGTTAGGCGGAATTGAAGGTTGCCTGATGTATCGGCCTTCCAAGCGCGGATAAAGGCGTAGTCGGCTGGCAGAGCGTACTCCAAAACATGAACCCTGCCCCCAATCTCCCTGTGTTCCTTGCCATCTGAAAGCTCGGTGTGGACACTGGTAGGGGTGAAGAAGCCGCCGATACCAGCCCCGGCGGAACGAATCCGCTCCGCCAAGGTACCTTGAGGCACCAACTCCCCTTCGATTTCACCGTTGTTGAACAATCTAGCGAAGGGCGTCACTTGGGATGGATGGGTTGGCGCCGTGAATGCGCAAATCATTTTCTTGATTTGTCCGGCCTCTACCAACGTCCCTACATCCACCCGACCGTCGGTCCCGCCGTGATTGTTGGAGATTCCGGTGAGGTTGGTGGCACCCTGCCGGTTTAGAGCGGCGATCAGGTTTTGCGGTGAGCCAATCCCGCCAAACTCGGCGAACATGATTGTGGCACCGTCAGGAATGTCTGCCACAGCAGCGTCGAAATTTTGAAGAATCTTGTTTCTCACTTGGTCCCCGTTGGAGCGTCTTACCCGACTTGCCCAATGATATATAGGCCAGCCATGGCAGCCGTGTTGTTCCTTGCCTAAAATCGCTGCGGCACGCTATGTTAGTTCTGAGCTATCGGGGAATCTTAACCATGGAGACAAAGCTTTGTCTAGCAATATTAAAATCGAGAAACTGAAGGGCACTCGGAAGCCTGCGACAAATAGCATTTGATATCGGAGCTGAAAATAATTTACGTTGACCGTGAAACCGTGACAACAGCCACCCAATGAATTCCCCCGAGAACGCCGGTCCAAATCTTTCCGGACAGAATGCTCCGGAAGATGGTTTTATCCCGCTGCCTAAGAAGCAATTAGTATTGACCATGGCAGGGGTGATGGTTGCCCTGTTCCTGGCGTCATTGGACCAGACCATAGTTTCCACCGCCATGCCCCGGATTATCGCCGACTTGGAGGGATTTGACCGTTTCACCTGGGTCACCACCGCTTATCTTTTGGCCTCAACTACCGTTTTGCCAATCGTGGGTAAGCTCAGTGATTCCTATGGGCGCAAGTGGTTCTTAATCTCCGGAACCGTGATTTTTTTGGGAGGCTCGGTACTAGCTGGGCTAAGCCAGGACATGACCCAACTGATAATCTTTCGGGGCATCCAGGGAATAGGCGGCGGCACCATGATGGCCTTCGCATTCATCGCCGTGGCAGACCTTTTCCCAGCAGGGGAGCGGGGTAAGTATCAGGGCATGTTGGGTTCGGTCTTTGCGTTGTCCTCGATAATCGGACCGACTCTGGGTGGGTTTGTTACCGACCAACTCTCATGGCACTGGATATTCTACATTAACATTCCACTGGGGATACCGGTAATCGCCCTCTTTGTGGTTTTCTTTCCGCAGATTACTCCCGCCACCAGGGAGCATCGCCTGGATTATGCGGGCATTGTCGCACTTGTACTAAGTGTGGTGTCGCTGTTGTTGGCCTTGTCTTGGGGTGGCGGTCAATATGATTGGGTATCCGGCCAAGTCTTAGGCTTGATGATCTTCGGCAGCGTCATGGTCTTGGTTTTCATTGTGGTCGAAAGTAGAGCAGCGGATCCAATCATGCCTTTATGGGTCTTTCGATACCCTTCCGTCAGCGTTTCTCTCGTGGTTACCTCCCTATCGGGATTCGGGATGTTTGGCGTAATCGTTTTTATTCCTCTGTATTTCCAGGGGGTGCTGGGCGCTTCAGCCACCAACAGCGGGAGCTTTCTAACGCCGATGATGTTAGGTATCGTGGTTGGAGCGATAATCTCTGGCCAAGCTCTTTCCCGACTGGGAGCACACTATCGCCTTCAAGGTTTGATCGGGCTTGGCATAATGGCGGCTGGGATGCTGTTGCTCTCCGGGATGTCCGCCGATACCAGCTTTAGCCGGGCTGTGGGTAACATCGTCTTGATGGGCTTCGGTTTGGGGATGACTTTCCCGGTATACACGCTGGTGGTGCAGAACTCGGTGCCCCGCAGGGTGCTGGGCGTGGCGACTTCGTCTCTGCAGTTTTTCCGGTCCATCGGCGGAACATTGGGCTTGGCCATATTGGGGTCGGTGGTGACCAGCCGATTTGCTACTGCATTGTCAGGCTCGGTGCC
>DCAE01000059.1:43735-55195 GCA_002311385.1 Dehalococcoidia bacterium UBA1141
CTGCTGAGCCTTGAGGCCGGCGCTCAACTTGAACAAAGTTTTGAGTCTATTGGCCCGGAAGGGATTGGCTTGTTTTCCGAGTTTATGGATGTGTTGCGCCAAGCCCTTTCCAGCGCAATAAGCGATGTGTTCTTGATTAGCCTAGCCATGGTGATTGCCGCTTGGGTGGTTACCTTATTTTTGAAAGGTATTCCTCAAGGAGATCAGTCGAAAATTAGGCCGAAAGATAGGCCAGAAGATGGGCAGCCGCGAGACCCGCTTGTAGTGGCAGCAAGACCTGACTGAGGATTAGTCCTTGACTTGGTTCATGGGAACGCTCTGTGCTCCCACGCCTGCCGCGACTTCAAACGCAACCAGATTGTTCCGGTCTAATTTCGAACCCGTTGGCCCTGGGTTCTGGCCTCATGTTCTGCCTAGAACCTGGAATTAGCCCGGTTCATACAAAGACCGACAAGGCCAATATAAACAAAGGCTGGAATAGGTTGCTCTGGGCGTGCACCGTTGGAGGTTGGGGTATGCACCTGAATTTGAAGGAGAGTCGAGCTGTTTAACCTGTTCCCAAGCTCGTGGGCACAGCTAAATCATGTTGGATGATCTTGAGTGTCGGCGGGACCGGTAAGCCGGACTTTGATAGCCATAAGGAACGAGGGCGATTGAGGAGTAGTTTCTTGATAAGTTTCAAGACCAACAGGTAGAGTATGCTAATTCTTCCCTGGGCCCGACTGGCGTTCTTCGGCTTCTCGTAACGCATCGACGTCTATAAGAGCTTCCGGGAACTCCTTGCCCGCCAAGGCCGCCTTCACCCGTTCCGGTGTGAAAGGAAGGTCCTTGATTCGGACGCCGATGGCATCGTAAATAGCGTTAGCGATGGCCGCAGGTGGACCGAATCCTGGAGACTCGGCAACGGCTCTGGCGCCAAAAGGCCCGTCTTCCGATGGGACCGAAACCAGAATCGTTTCAATGTCCGGCATGTCCACCGCCAAGGGCATCAGATAAGAGGCCAAAGACGGATTGCGCACAGCGCCTGTCTTATCGTCTATCAGCATCTCCTCGCTCAATGCTCGGCCAATGCCCTGAACCGCGCCGCCTTCCAGTTGACCTTCCACGGACATGGGGTTTATGGCCATGCCCACATCTTGAGATTGGACGAATCGAATCAACTTTACGTGGCCCGTTTCCTTGTCGACCTTAACCTCCGCTGCTTGGGTGTTATATACCGGGGCGTAGGGCAAGCTTGACAGGGATGCCACACCAATTATCGGCCCATCAGGTGAGGTCAAAGTCATGCGGCCTAATTGACCCAGGGTTAGTCCTTGAGGCGGGTTATCCTGGACATATACCCGTCCCTCGGAGTTTGCCAGGGCGTCGGCAGGCACGCCCAACCGGTTGGCTGCCAGCGCATACAGTTTCTTCAGGGCATCTTCGGCGGCCATCTGCACGGCCTTGCCTTGGCTATACACGATGCGGCTACCGCCGGTAGGCTGGGTAAAGGGCGCCATATCGGTATCCCGTTTGGAAACAACCACTTGGCCGAGAGGGATACCCAAGGCTTCTGCGGCAATCTGAGCCAGGGATGTGTCGCTTCCCGCAATATCCACGGAGCCTGTGAGTAAGCTGACTGTTCCGTCCTCGTTCACGCTGATGGACGCCGTGGACGGGCCGCTGCCGCTCCGCCATTCGCACAGAGCGATTCCCACTCCGTGCCCTTCTTCCAATTTCTTGGGTAGTCCCATGCGTTCCTTGACCGCTAACAGCGTTTCCATCAAACCATTCTTGGGAATAGTAGTGCCTGTGGTCGAGGTGTCGCCCTCCTGAACCGCATTTAAGATTCTGAATTCCATGGGATCCATCCCCAGTTGCCGGGCTACTGAGTCGGTGTGGGACTCAACCGCGAAAGTCATGTCGGCAACACCGGAAGCACGGTACGAACCCACGTATATCTTGTTGGTGTATATGCCGTAGGAACGCAATTTCAGGTTGGGAACTTTGTATGGACCTACTGCGTGGCTAACCCCGGAGTTGGGTCCTGCTCCCACGTAAGCGCCCATATCGAAGATGGTATAGGCTTCCCGAGCGATAATGCGGCCTTCTTTGGTTACCCCCGTCTTAAGGTAAATCGTCGTAGCCAATCGAGGCCCATTTAGGGTGAAAGCCTCCTCTCTGGTGTTAATCAGCTTTACCGGATGGCCCGTGTGCTTGGCCAAGAGAGCCGGGAATGCCTCAAAGGCTAGCCGTAGCTTTGCTCCGAATCCGCCACCCATCTCCATGGCGACAACTTTAATGCTGCTGAGGGGAATATCCAATACGCTGGCCAGTTGAGACCGGACCAAGTATGGGCCTTGAGTGGAAGCGTAAACTGTTAGTCGGCCGTTGGCTTCTACCTCTGCGGCGCAGGCCATTGGCTCCAAGAATCCCTGGTTGATGGCCTGAGAGCGATAGGTTTCTTCAAATACGTGGTCCGCATCCCGAAATGCTTGCTCCACATCCCCACGGTCTGTTTCCAGCATTGCCCCTTGGTTGCCGCCCATGGAGAATGCGTACCCTTCAAAATCCACCGCATTCTCGTGAACCAAGGGAGCAGATGGTCCTATTGCCGCCAGTGGGTCCATCACGACTTCTAGGTCCTCATATTCAACCTGAATCAGTGCCAAGGCTTCGAGAGCGGTAATTTCGTCATCGGCTGCCACCGCAGCCACGGGCTCGCCAACGTAAAACACTTCATCCTTGGCCATGATTCGCCGGTCCTGAACAGCCCCAGACCCGAAATAAACGTCGGGAAAGTCCTTGCCTGTAATCACCCCATGAACGCCAGGCAACTCCAGAGCTTGGGAAACATCGATGCTCACGATGCGCGCATGGCTGCGGGTGCTGGTGAGGAGCTTGCAGGTCAACATCCCCGGCAACCGGAGGTCGGCCACATATTTGGTGCGGCCGGTGACTTTCTCCTCGGCGTCAATCCTGGTATGGCTTTGGCCTATAACGTTACGAACGGCCATTATTTTCTCTCCTCAATTGCCAATGCGTGTGTTAGGTGTTGGTCGCCAGTATGCCATGGGCATAACCATGGCCCGGCCAAGCAGCTAGAAACCGGAGTGTAGCCTTGGATTGTTTCTTTAGCAAGGAACCACCGGTCCGGAAGAATCGGCGCGGAGACGCTACCGAAGATGATATGGTTCCGGCGTTGTTGACACAGGGCCGTGGTGTTCCTAAAATCGAGGCGAACCAGGGTTATCGCGGTCCGGCTGGATATGTTGGTAATCGGCCAGACCGACTAGGTAAAAACCGGATAGCTCAATATTTATGGAGAAAAAATGGCACGTATCAAACACATAGCCTTACACACCGACGACCCCGTGAAAACAGCGGATTTCTACAAAAACGTTTTTGGGCTACAGGAGCTTCATCGAAAACCTATAGACACCGGCGAGGAAGGCGTGTGGCTGAGTGACGGCTATATCTATTTTGCAATCCTAAAAGTGGGAAGCGAAGACGCCCCAAACCTGGGAGAGGGGCCTTCCACAGTTCCCGGCGTTCACCACATCGGTTTCTACGTCGATGACATGGACGAGTCAATAGCCGCTTTCGAGGCTGAAAATGGCACCGAATGCCCAGGCAGTACCAAGGTGAACCGTAAATATAAAGGTCCGGACGGGCTGATGATTGACATGCGGGTGAGGGGTTGGGACGAGCAGATTAAGGCGAGAACTCAGCTCTTGGTCGCCAGTCCCGTGGTGCCAGACTAGACGGCTATACCCTTCACATCGGCGGATTAGTTAGACCGTATATACACGGGGCAAGGGCGCTAAACGCTCCTAGCCCCGTTTTTGAACAAGCGGATAATGGCTTGCTTAGTCAGGTTAGTGGCCACGGTCACTTTGTGGCTGTTGCCAGCCATTGGCGAAGCGCTTGCTAGAGCCAAACCAGCGGCATGCACTGGGTCCACATTAGCCAGCAGCCGACCCCTTAGATACTCCTCCACTCGCCTGGCTCGAAACGGCACCGGCGCCACTCCACCAAGAACCACCGGCATGTGGCGTATGGTTTGGCCGTCCAAGGTCAAAGACGCCGCCACGCTGGCCACCGCAAAGTCGCCGCCCTGCCTTTCTGTCCCCTTCAGGTAGATGCTGTTGAATTCCTCAATGAGCGGGCCGGAGTCGACGGGAGATTGGAGATATACCCTGGTCACCAGCTCTCCAGGCGAGAGAATGTTTTCTTTAGTAACGTTGATATCTGGGCCAGCGAAGTACTGCTCTATGGGCAGGATTCGCATCCCTGAGGGGCCGGCGATTTCTATCAAAGCCTCCAGCATCACCAACGCCACAGCGGTGTCGGAAGGGTGGGCGATATAGCAGCCCTCGCCGCCAATCACGCAAAGATTGTCGCTGTGACCGGACAAGGCGTAGCATTGGTCGCCGCCTTTCTTTAAGCACACGGTCAGTGGGTTGCGATAGAACCAACACCTAGGCCGTTGGTTCAAGTTCCCACCCAGAGTTCCTATGTTACGTATCTGTGGCGTAGCCAGACCAGCCGCCGCTTCGGATAAAGCCGCATATCGTCGGCGAATCCCCGGATGGCTGGCGATATCCGAAATCGTCGCCATGGCCCCGATTGCAAGGGCCTCCTCGGTTTCCCTGATGCCCCGCAGTTCCGGTATCCCGCCCAAGTCCACTATGCGCTGGGGACTAATAACGCCTTCTTTTATCTCAGTCAGAAAATCGGTGCCGCCGGCGATAAACCTATTTTGACCGGGGCTCCCGGCGCACAGCTTGACCGCTTCGTCTATCGTTTTCGCTCTTATATGTTCAAATGGCTGCAATATTCAAACCTGAACCAAAATTACTCTTAATGAACCCGATGCCCCCAGTTGTTGGGTACAGTCGCTTACACCAGATGCCCTGTCTTAACTTTGCGCTATCTTACCTTGTACCTAATCCTGTTGAATCCAAGGACCTTGCAGCCAAAGCGCGAAGCACGTTGGCGGGATTCATGGGAAGGCGGTTCAGGCGAATGCCGACAGCGTCGTAAATCGCGTTGGCGATGGCTGGAGCCACACCGGGACATGGAACCTCGCCCAGACCCTTGGCCCCCAACGGTCCTACTGGGTCCACGATATCGGCGAAGATTACCTGTATCTCGGGGTAGTCCTCAATGGTCGGAACGCGGTGTTGCAGATAACTAGCATTCAACGTGACTCCTGTAGAAGGGTCGGTCACCAGTTCCTCCCATAAAGCGAAGCCCAGCATTTGAGAGATGGCGCCCTCAACCTGATTCAACGCCATCTTGGGATTTATTATCCTGCCCGAATCTTGGGCCGCAACGTATCTGTTGACCCGGACTGCTCCTGTGTCAGTGTCTACTGCCACTTCCACAAAATGGGCGCCAAATGAGTTCACGATGTAGTCGGAACTGCCGGGTTGGATTGTCGAAGCGGCGGAGACACAATCTCCTTCCATCAGCTTGGCGACTTCGGTCAGACGCATGGATCTGCGCGGGTCGTCCTTGACGAAGACCTTGCCATTTGCGCAATCCAGTTCATTGATGGGTGCTTCCATCCCCGTGGAAGCCAAAGCTAGCAATTGGCTCTTCACTTGGTTGGCGGCCTCCACCACCGCGGAGCCGGTTGAGAATGTGGCGGTGGAACCAGCGGTGATTGGGGCATCGGGCGTGTCTAATGTGTCGGCAGAGCGTACATTCACGTCTTCCGCTGAGGTACCCAACACCTCAGCCGCGATCTGGGCCAACACCGTAGTGGCTCCTTCGCCAACGTCAATCACGCCAATGGACAAGGTGACTCGTCCCTTGTTGTCTACTTCAATCTCAGCCGACGAAGTGAATCCGGGTCCACCCCGGTAAATCATTATGCTCATCCCACGTCCAATCTTCACGGGAGAATATGCGGCTGATTCCTGGCTTAGATCAATAGTTGAATCCCCGGTGGTCGGAATAGGGTCATGACCGCCAGTGCGTGATTCGGAAGCAGAAACCGAGTTGTTCCAACCGAAAGCCTCCGCTCCCAGCAAAAGGCACTCTTCCAGGCCGTTGCTGGAGAAGGGTATTCCCCCTTCCACTGGTTGGCTATCAATTATCTGGTCGGGCGGTGAAATCCGGGAGCCCGGCTGCCCTTCAGGTCGCACACGGTTTTTGAGACGGAACTGCAACGGGTCCATACCCACGGCCTCTGCAGCCCGGTCCATCAGGGTTTCCAGTGCGAAGTGGCCTTGAGGCGCACCCAAAGCCCGGTATGAGCCGGCCACAGGGCGGTTGGTATAAGCGACCCACGCTTCGTATTTGGCATTAGGGCAATAGTAGAGATACAAGCTTGCCTGGCCGGTGCGGCGTGCGACTCCGGGTCCGGAGGCCAGGTAAGCTCCGGTATCCAGTGTCGCTACGGTATGAATCGCGGTTATAGTTCCGTCGTTCTTGATACCTACGCGAGTTTTGACCTTTGCGGCGTGGCGAACACGGCCAGCCACAAATTCCTCTTCCCTTGAATACTCGATTCGCACCGGTTTGCCCGCACGTTGAGCCAGTACGGCGGTGATGGCGCCCAAGCGAGAATCGTCTTTATTACCGAATCCGCCTCCTAAAAATGGACCCACAACTCGTACCCGCTCCGGGGGTATCTCCAGCGCCTTGGCAATCGTCTGGCGGTCTACGTGGACTCCTCGAGTCGATTTCCAGATGGTCAGCGAATCATTTTTCCAGGACGCCAGGGCAGCTCTAGGTTCCATGGGCGATGCTGAATGGGTGGGTATTCTGTATTCTTCTTCCAGAACCAAATCAGCCTCGTCGAACCCTAGGGCAACGTCCCCGCGTTCCAATGACAGAGGCTGCCCGGTGGCCAAATTACCGCCATCGTGAATCGCCACAGCATCGGGCAACAATGCTTGCTCTGGATCCAATACGAATGGCAAGATCTGATACTCGACTCGAATCAATGCCAGGGCCCTGATGGCGGTGTCATCATCGGTCGCAGCAACGGCGGCAACTTCGTCGCCCACGAACCGGACGCGGGTGTCCAGTATCCCGATATCCGGGGCTATGCGGCCTTGCGGCACGTCGAATGGGGTAACCACAGCGAACACACCGGGAAGCTGGATTGCCTGGGATGTGTCGACTTTGAGCACGTTGGCGTGGGGATGAGGGCTACGAAGGATGCGTCCGTAGAGCATGTCCGGCAGTTTTAAGTCTGCGGAGAATCGGGCTTGGCCGGTCACTTTTTCCCGCAAGTCCTTTCTGAGGGCGCTTTTTCCCACTATCGACAGGGTCATTTGTAAATGGACTCCCTCTGGAACCAGCGAGTTAAATGATAAGGTCGGCTAGTCGCTACGTACTATTTACCGGTTCGGGCCACCGGGCCTGAACGCGGCGCAGGTCCTGCGGAGTCCCGTACAGACTGGAGGATGCGGCCATAGGCATTGCAGCGGCACAGGTTACCGGACAACGCCTCCCGAATTTCCAGCTCTGTGGGCCGGGGGTTGGCCTCCAAAAGCGCCTTGGCCGATAGCAGAAAACCAGGGGTGCAGTAGCCGCACTGAGCTCCATCATTATCAAGAAAAGCCTGCTGAATCCGGTCAAGTTTATCGTCTTCACCCAGACCTTCCACGGTAACCACTGGCCGTTCACCGACCTGGACCGCTAAAATCTGGCAGGCGTAAATCGGTTTTCCTTCCAACAACACGGTGCATGTCCCGCACTCACCCCGGTCACAACCAACCTTGGCGGCGGTCAAATCAAGCTGCTCCCGCAGGACTCGGAGTAGGGTCCAGTGGTGGGCAATCGTCAATGAATAAGCGAACCCATTTACATGGAGGCTTATGTCAGAGGTCGATACGGGGTTAAATTCCGTTTGCGACAAAGGTACCTGCCAAGGGCTATTACTCACTGATCAAAAAACGGGCTAGTCCGGTCTAATATCATTTCCAGGACCATTGCCGTGCAATTGGCGGTTTCCGGGCGGGTGCTAAATTAACAGGAAATCGAATCTACGAGTCAAGCTGAAACTGCGCCGATCTGTTGCATCAGGCTCAAATTATCCAACTGGAGCCAAATCTCCGCCAATTTACCTTCTTCAAATCGCCAGATTGAAATCACATTGACCTTGATTTGCTCCCCTGAAGCCGGGACACCCAGATACTCTGCCCTGTGGGTGCCTGTGATGTATCCCTGATTGGTGACACGATCGCCGTCGGCAATCTGTTCCTCAACTAGCATGTAGAGGTCCGGAAACGCCGCACGGAAGGTCTCTATGCTATTTCGGAATTCTTCGGGTCCATTAACAGGCATTGGCAGGCCGTGGGACTTGAAATTGGGAGCGGCTAACTCGTTAATCACGTCGTACAGGCCGCTGCTGATTGCTTCGTCGTAAATGCGGTTAACAATCCGCTTGTTCTCTTCCGACAATCTCTAGCTCCGAGTATTGATCGCGTTCGAATGTTCAGGGGGCAGGAAAATAGATGTGGTGGGCAGTACTGGACTCGAACCAGTGACCTCCTGCGTGTAAAGCAGGCGCTCTAACCAGCTGAGCTAACCGCCCGATATTACGCCTATATCTAGCCCATAACTGATAATCGATTGACGCACAACGTAGTTACAGCGCATAATTGAACAAGTTCTAATTCGTTCTTTAATGAGGTGCCTCCAATGCGCCAATCTGTCGACGTTGATTATACGCCAGGCGTCAACTTGCTGCGGTCGTTTAGCCTAGCGCTCAGGGCTATGAACCGCTCCCTCAAGACTCAAGAGACATACTTGGATGCCACACAGCAATTCGTTGCTTTCCTTGAAGTCCGGGGAATGCCCAAACTCCCCAGTGGTGTTAAACGGGAGCATGTTGAAGCTTTTCTTGTCCATCTGCTGGAGGATAGAGGCTTGGCCTCTAGTACCGTCAACAACCGCTACCGTGGCCTCCAGGCGTTCTTTAAATGGATGCTGGAGGAAGGCGAAATCCAACGTTCGCCCATGGAGCGTATGAAACCGCCCCAGATCACTCAAAATCCTCCCGAAGTGCTCAAAAAAGATCAATTGGTCCAGTTGTTGGCGACATGTGATAAGGGTAACGAATTTGAGGAGCGCCGTGACGCCGCATTGCTTCGATCTTTTATCGACACCGGGGCAAGGTTGGCAGAAATCACCAACCTAAAGATTGACGATATAGATCTGGAAGCCGGATTACTACACGTGTTAGGCAAAGGTCGCCGCCCGCGTGTATTATCAATTGGAAAAAGAACCGCAAGGGCATTAGACCGATACCTGCGAATTAGATCACAGCACAGGGACGCGGCTTCGGAACTCTTATGGTTGGGGCGCGGAGGTGGCCAGCGAGGTTCCGCTATGACTACATCGGGCATTCGTCAAGTGGTATGGCGTCGTGCCAAAGAGGCGGGTTTGGGCAAAGTTCATCCGCATCAATTGAGGCACAGTTGGGCTCATGATTGGCTGGCCACTCCAGGGAATATGGAAGGCGATTTAATGCATCTAGCCGGTTGGCGCTCGAGGACGATGCTATCCCGATACGCTGCCAGTGCTGCCAGCGAGAGGGCCTTAGAAGCACACAAACGTTCGAGCCTGGGCGATCGTGTCTAGTAATTCGATTCCCCGCTAAACGAATTTACTTTAGTGCGATCAGTCGCCGATCCAAGACAGAAGACAGGCTTCAATTTCGTCTGCAATGTCCTGTGCGCCTTTACGATCGCCCACGGAAATCGCCTCAGCAAATGCCACCTCGAACGCCAGAAAACGACGATCCCGCTCGCGAATTCCGATCAACACTTTTCTCGAGTGCGGTATTAATCGCCACCGATTCATTGCATCTGGCACATTCCCAAGGTACATAGCTTCCGTACGTCTGTGCGCAACGTACTGTTCAATCGCCTTTTCTGCATCACCTTCATGTTCGTTTAGCCACACTTTCCACGAGTCTAACAACCCCATAGTGCCGCGTAACTTGATGCGTCGGAATATTGTTGTCCGATCTAACGTTTGGCGGCCAAACTGCTCGCAGATAGTGTTAGCTATCTCCTTTTGAGTGCTACCAGCATCGTGCAACTCATAGAGTCGAGCGAGCTCATTTGATGTAAGTTCATTCGCCATAATTAGTTTCTACTGTTGCAACATTTGCATCATTTGTGCAGCAGCCTAATGAGACTTAAGGGTATAGCGTAATAAATGATTCAGCAACAAGGTCGTGACATTGATTCTGGTGAGTGGCAGGCCTGTCATTTTATTCCTATCCCCGATGAAGCTATGACACCAAACGAAAAGAAAATGAGAGCAATACTCGGTGGCTTGTCATTATCAGCCCAACGAGATCCCCGTGAGTACACAAAAGCTGCCCGCTCACGTTTTATGGCTAAGTTTTATGAGGAGGTGGATGCCAATGGTGTTCTAGATGAGAGAGAAAGGGAGAGAAGGGCTGAGGCAGCACGAAAAGCCCATTTCACCAGAATGGCTCTCAAATCAGCTCGGAAGCGTAATGGAAGGCACAAAAATATATAAGGAGGAGAGTCGAAAATGAAAATCCAAATTACCGATACCATTTACTCGATAACTGAAGCCTGCCCTAGCGAAATACCTAACTTCAATTACTTGAGAAGCCAATTAATTGAACATGGTAAGGCGCTGCAGGCCACTTTGGGACAGTTGGTGCTCCTGGAGGACTCGGATTTCCACGCGTTCCAGGTTGTTGATGCTGGCTTTAAGCAGTTCCAAACCCGTCAAGGCACGGAGGATGGGCGTCACGTTATGATCGGCCTGTCCAGATTCCTGGCGGCTCATTCGCCTACGCCGAGGGCTTCGGCGCAGACCTACCAAATCGCGCTTCGCTTGCAAAGAGGGGAAGAGATTTTCTCGGATTCTCAGACTGTCTGAATACGACTGTAGTTTAAAGACCTTAGAGGCTACTCGTGCCAGTAAACAAAATTGGGGACCGGCGTGCGGAACGAAGCCGGAGACTCCGCAGGTATACCAACAGATAACAAGGTAGCCAACGTCCAGTCTTCTTCCGCCCCCAGGGTTACTTTGAGGTTGGGATGCCGTGTTGCTCCTCCTGTTTCCCAGGTTACCGCCAAACCTTCAGCGACGCCTGCCAAAGAGATGTTGTGCGCGGCGCAACAGACCGAAGCGTAGTTTTCCTGGGTAACCTCGTCGTTGACACCAGGCACGCAGTAAACGTAAATTAATACCGGGGGATCTAAGATTGACTTGCGGGTGGCCTCAGCCCGTTTTGGATCTCCCCTCCGCTCCATGGAAACCTCATAAGCTTGGTCGCCAAGTGTCTGTCGGAGCGGGCTTGCCGCATTTACTACAAAGAAGCGCCAGGGCTCCGTCAAGCGGTGGTTCGGCGCCCACACGGCAGCTTCAAGCATCCGATCTAGCGCCACTTTTGGCACCGCTTCGTCCTTGAATTGCCAAGCCATCCGGCGCTGATACAACGCTTGGTAAACGCTTACATCCGTCCCA
>DCAE01000059.1:55240-58720 GCA_002311385.1 Dehalococcoidia bacterium UBA1141
TATTTGATAATCCAACTCGGATCGGCAGCGAATACCAGTTTGGTTACGATTTCAGACCGAACTACGATGACGACTTCCCTGGTGGCGAACGAAGGTTCTAGTCTGCTGTTTCGGGAAATATTTAACGTCAAGGATCTAACTTCGGCCCAGGCCAAACTGTTCGGCGGCATTAGCGCCCATCATGCGATCGATCGATTGTTCTTCCACGTCTGCGTTTTCCAGAGTTTGGATGGCGTCCCAAGCGGTGGTTGTATCATGATGGGGATACCGAGAGCCCCATACGACCTTTGCTTCGAATGTGTGAGGAAGCTCTTGAATCAGCCGCTCTTCTGCGTCAAATCCCAGCATTACTCGGCCCTCATCCCACATCTGTTCCGGGTCGGTCCTGACGGGATAATGGTGGACCAAGGGTATAACCCGGGTCGAAGCCTCCATCTTTTCCAGAACCTCCTCCATCCACGATGCCTTGCCGTGGGATACCACTACCTTCATATCGGGATAACGTTGCATAACCGTAAATCCAATCAATGTAGAGGCCACAAACATATGGTTATCTAGCCAGTAAGACAAGATCGGTGCGATAGGGTGCCCCAGAGCAGCCCCGCCAGCCCCAGCGATGGTCGAAATTGAACGCTCGGCAACTCCTCCGCCTGCGAAAGGACCGCCTCCGCCTCCGCTAAGAAAGTTTGCCTGTCCCAACCGTCCATTGACCTTCTCGCAAAACGGGCCGTGGGACGTCCACTCGGGATTCCACAAACCTGGCGTGGGGTGAACCGCAGCTGTTATATCCCGCCTTTCCAGCTCAGCCCAAAGTGGGTCATAGTACGGATGGGTGAAGTACCGTTCTTCTATGAACATGGGCCGGATAAAGGCGCCGCGAAAACATGGGATCTGAGATACTCGGCCCAACTCCTCTATTGCGAAGTCCATGTTTTGCAGTGGGACCATAGCCGCAGCGAAGAGCCGGTCAGGCGCAACTCGGCAAAATTCGGCGATCCAATCGTTGTAAGCTCGAGCCAATGCGTATGCGGTATCAGGGTCTTCAATCAGGTGGAATCCCTCCGCAAACCATGTTGGATACATGAAAGTCTGATCCACTCCCATATCGTCCATATCGCGGAGCCTTGCTTGAGGCTCCCACGAGCCTTCATTCGCCGCATGGGGGGTATCTGGGTCTAGCTCTCCTACGGAGTCCCAGGTCATGCCAGGCCGCCAAATTGCATGCCGGGGAATGTTTCCGTTTCCCGTGTCCCGAAACATTTTCCCGTTAATTTTGAGGTAAGAATTTATGGCGCCTTCTTCCCTCCATAAAGCCTGCTTACCGAGAGTCCGGTATTCTGGATCCAGGTATTCATTCCATAGTTGAGGCGGCTCCACGATGTGGGAGTCAGCGTCAAACACGGAGAATCGCTTTTTGGTAATCATGTTTCTCCCGACACGAATCAGTTCGATCTCTACACGCCTTTTGAGCCCAGCGTTGCTTGCGGTGCGGCTAACCTAACGGCGTACAGCGGACTCGGGTTTCAACGACTTGTTGATCTCTTCTTCCGTTGGCCACCAATCGGGCCGCTCTATCTCAGTAACACGATCGCGAATAATTGTGGTTGGGGCCTTGATGTTATACAAGCGCCGTGCGTTGGACCCCAAAAACCGCGATTGATAGTCCACGGATAATTCGCATTCCTCCATCATTTCGATGGCCCGCCAGGCGTCGTCACCGTCATGGTGGTACACATCTGACGCCCAAGCTAGGATATCTCCGTAGAACTCAGGAAGGCGGGAAGGGGGCGACTCATCGCCTTCGAAGCCGGTGACGCAGTGCTGGCGGAATGTTTCGCTAGGCAGACGCTTCAAAGGAGCCAGCCGGCGATCGTTTCTGTATAAACGATAGGTCTTATCACACTCGTCAAGCAAGAAACTCAACCAAGTGGATGAAGCCTCAAAAACAGCAGCTTTAATTTTGGGGTGCTTCTCGAAGAAGCCTGACATCAACACCATCGTTACCCACAAAGCCGCCTCAGCCTGGAAGTTTTGGACATTAGATAAGAAGGAATGGGACAGTCCCGAACTGGAAATCGTTTTACGGATCAACTCAGCGCCGGAATACTGTTCCGAGTAGCCGGGAGGTTTGGCAACGCCGAATGCGGGGAATGGGTGCATACCATACACTAGTCCAGTATCTTCCAGCGCGTTCCATACAGGTTCATATTTTGGTTGAATAGGATAGTTTCCCATTGCGTCAACTGGCCGGACTAGGGCTACGCGGCAACCCAATTCGGCAACACGGTATACCTCCTCCACCGCATACTTTGGGTTCTGCATTGGAATCAACGCTGCGAAGAATAGCCGCTCGGGGTCTTCGAGGGTGTACTCATGCGCCCAATCGTTGTATGCCTTACACATGGCTCTGGCTCCCAGAACATTTTGCAGCCATGGGTACGTGTCGATGCTGGTGGGGATGATCATCACTTGGTCGATGCCTTGGACATCCATATCCGCCAGGCGGGGCTTTGGTTCGTCGGCTCCTCTGTGGGCCAGATACTCCGACTGTTCCTTGGTGAGCGCTGTTTTAGGATCGAGGTTTCGCACGTTCAGGGCCCTCTGAATGTCATGCTTAACGCCCGGTCCGGCAAGTCTTACGATATCGATGATACCGGGACCCACACGAGGAATTGGAGAAAAGCTGTTGACATCGGCATTGCCGTTCACCAGTAATTGTTGGGAATCTCGGTCGTACCACATGGTGCCTTTGAGGGATTCCAACTCATCTCTTGTCAGATTGCTCTCAGCTCGTTCCCAAAGCTTGGCTGGCTCCACTATGTGGGCGTCGCAGTCAAAGGTCGCAAAATCTTTGGTCATTGGCCTAAATGTTTGGATTGGCAAGCCGCACCTCCTCTTGATATAGCAATCCGAATCGTTGTTGCGCGATGTCCGGCTAATGTAGTAGGTCGTGTCTCGAATGTCAATTTGAAGGTCATAAGGCGTAGGTTTTAATGCACACGCGCCATAAACTCCGCTTAGTGCTTACCTTGAGCCCTTAAAGGCAAAACAGCTACACGAATCTCTGCGCCAATAGTTTGTGCGCATATTCTCGTAGAGAGATTGCTCCAAAATGAGGGTCAAACGCACCCTAATCAGAACTGCCGTCAAATTGGGCCTACCAAAAGGACTTGGTATTGGCGCGGAATATTTGAGGAAGATACGGGCCATGGGAATTCGCCAACGCCGAGCTAGCGGGCTGTAGGCGTTCAGCGATAATGGGACACATTGGGAGGTAAAAACCCGAGGAGGGGGATCGGGAGAGAGGTAGTGGTGTAATCTCCTGAAGTGAATGAGATTTACCCACGGAAAGGAGCAGATGCATCTCAGCTAGATGTCTGCAGGGCCAGGGTCACTGAAGGAGCGGAGCTAACAGACTCTTTTCTTCGTCCGCGTGGTGAAAGCGCCCTAAATCTACTTTTCTTTTTTCAATTTACGTTT
>DCAE01000110.1:0-2499 GCA_002311385.1 Dehalococcoidia bacterium UBA1141
TCGAAAGAGCAACAATACGGCCCAACCACGGAAGCTTGTAGTTCCTAATTCACGTCTAACTATCTCGACCTCCGGACGCCCCACATCGATAAACCTAGGGGTGGCGTACTGGTGACGGTGGGCTTAAGGGCTCCGCTGGCAAGTCCTACTTTTCTGCCTCCAACGGAGATACAAGCTATACAGTCCTGGCGGCGTTACGATAGTGCTAATGCCAGCAAGTAATCCTATCCACCAACTTGTTAGGGAGCCTGCGGCGACTCCGACCGCAACCACTCCGCCCAGTGCCGCAGCCACGCCCTCCCATCCTTTCATTATTACTCCGATCCGTATTTTCCATTTAAGTTAAAGGTGTGTTTAGTATAGATAAAGGAGCCCTCTCGTTGGAGGGGGCTTTCTTGTTACAGCGATGCCCCACATTGGGAAGCCATCGGGGGTGGGGTACTGGTGACGGTGGTGTGTGGTTGCCGAGTCCCTTGGTAAGTCCTACCCAAAAAAGACTGATAATCTCCTAATACTTGGAGAGGATGATGATATGATCGCAAACGACAGACGAATACGCAAACTGCAACAGATGCTCCGAAAAGCGCACGGAGCGGTAGTGAAATCCATGGCTGGAATCACGGAGCCTCAGATTCGCCAAGTGCCAGCCCCAGACGAATAGACAGTGGCCCAACTGCTGGCTCACATCGCCGAGATTCAATATTTCTGGATGGGAAAGGCGCTTTTGATAACCCAGGAAGAAGACCCCAACATCACCCGCAGTGATGTGGAGAATGACCGGCGTTCCGCAGGGGTTGTCGACCATGCCGGGGATTCTCTGGATGAGCTAGTCCAGGGTGTAGTTGCCGCTAACGAGTCACCGGTCGCCGTTACCGGAGGGATTGCCACAGACGACCTCGGAGTCCTAGGACATAGAGGGGAAAACAACTTAATCACGATCGAGGGAGTGATCCACTACCTGGCAGAACACGCTGCCCAGATAGTCGCGTCAAGGCGGCTCATCGGCCAGGACCATAGGGGTGAGGCAGACATGAGTTAGCCGTTGGGGCTGGAGGGTCATCCTCCAAAGGGTCACCGTTCGCGATGGCGATGGCTCCTTCCGGGGTTTTGCGGCTGTACTTGTTCAACGCGTTTGGCGTAAGTCTTGACCCCCTCTGGTTCGATTAGTTCTTCGAGAAGTACGGTCAATGTGGCTTCGGCGGTTACGGGCTGTCCGCAGGATACTTCATCGCAGACCTGGTAATAGCATGCAATGGTGATTTTTGCCGATGACTGTTCAAGGCCATGACCCAGACGCACCAGTGCCGAGGTAGCGGTAACTGGCACAGACACGGTGACCTCCTGGTCATAGACCGGCACTTGGATGTTCAAATCTCTCATGTTGAGCTGCTGTGGTTGTGGCCATGCTGGTTCACCGAAGCGAATTCCCTCGCCGTGGAACTGTAAACTGGCCGGTGTAAATGCCTCGGGAGCACCCGGAGCGTAGATGTGCTGGCCAGCAGCGATGTGCAGGCGGCAGACTAGAAGGCTGATGACTTCAAGCATTAGCGTCGGATCTACCAAACTTGTCGTAAGCGTGACCTCGTTGCCTTCACTAGTAGCCTCCGGTACGTTGGCATGTTGCTCTGGCAGGGTGCCCAAAACGCGGTGCAGCAATCCCCGGCCAGAGAGGCGTCGAGCGTGATGTTGGTGAAAATCCTTGTCGATGACAATGCCTGCTTCATCGGTGATGTAGGTGCCGGGGTATGGGATGCCGTACCAACGCATGTGCTTGCCCTCGTCAGGACGGATCAGTGTGTTCATGATGCCGAAGGCGCGGATCACCGTTGAGTCCTCGTCTGACAGCAGTGAGAAGGTGATGCCGTGCTGTTTGGCAAAGTCAGCCAAGCGTTCGACGGTGTCGTTGCTGATGGCGAACACCTCGTAGCCGGCATCGCGGAACTCTGGGAGGGCTTTCTGCAGCTGCACGAGCTGCGTCATACAAGGTGGTCACCAATAGGCGGAGCGATGGAACACAACAATTGCACGGCGATTGCCGCACTCTTGGCGAATGTCAATGAGCTGGCCCTGCTGGTTCGGCAGGCAAACAGCGGGCAGGACACTTCCAATCGCCGGCCCGGTCGGAAAGTCTGCCCCTGGTTCACGCCGTGCACCTCGGTTAAGAGGCAAGGGGGCGTAGAAACCGAATTCGTCGTAGTAGCCAGGGTTGGAAATCTCCCGTCACCTCCGCTGTGGGGGTACGCCGAGCAGGTTCCTCGCTCGAGTATAGGTCTACATTGATAATTGTGACAATGATGATCAGAATTTTGTTACCTGGGAAGTAGACATGGTGAATAAGTCCGGTACCGTGAAGGCATACTCGTTGAAATAGGATAATTAGCCCCATTTTATTCTTGTCCGGTAGGCACGATTTTGCGTTTTAGCCTCAAATTCGTGCCTGCTATGGACGCCTATGAACAAAAAACGCCTGACTCTTGATCAGTAGGTTCTCGGTTCGAC
>DCAE01000110.1:2697-3323 GCA_002311385.1 Dehalococcoidia bacterium UBA1141
AGCAGGTGCGGTTACAACATAAGGCCGTATTAGGCGGCCACCCACAGCACCGAAGAAATTTCACTGAATTCACGCTTGAGCTTGGACCAAGAATCGCCGCCGTCGTCGCTTCGGTACAAGTAGCCGTAGCGGCTACCGGCGAAAACTATTTGAGGGTCTGCCGGCTGGGCATTAACCACCCACATTGCCGTATTGGGTTCAACAGGCAACGGCAATCTTTGCCAGCTCTGTCCCGTATCGATGGAGCGCATGATGCAACCGGTGCTGCCCGGTGTCGTGTCTCCTAGTGTCAGGAAAATCACGTTAGGGCTGCCCGGCAGCACGTTTATTCCCCGGGGATAGCCTAAATCAAAGTTTTCTCTAACACCGATGGACTTCCACGTGGCCCCATTGTCAGTGCTGGTGTACACGTCGTTGTTTACCACCACAACCACGGTCTTTGGAGGCCCCGAGGATACCGCTACGTTATGTATATCCAAGTTCGGGATGGCGCCATGGTTAATCGTGGTCCAAGTATCTCCGCCGTCTGCGCTATGCCGCAGCCCATCTACCTCAATGCCAACCCAAATGCTTTGGCGGTCGGTGGGGTCGATGGCAATTCCGGTCACTCGGGGGGTGCCAACCGC
>DCAE01000110.1:3418-4279 GCA_002311385.1 Dehalococcoidia bacterium UBA1141
CAAGTTGGGATCCTCATCATCGATTACAAGCGCCCAAACTGTGTAATTGTTTAGTGGATTGTCCAACAGCGCCCAATTTTCTCCGGCGTCCGTACTAGTATAGATGCCTTTGTCGCTACCTGCGTAAATCAGGTTGGGCTTATTGGGGTGGACCGCCAAGCAGCGCACCACAGCGTCGGAATGGAGGCCTTGATCAATGGCGATACGCCGCCAAGTGTCGCCGCCGTCTGCGCTACGCAACACTCCTTGGCCGGATGTGCCAACTAGGATGGTCATATTATCAGCCATGGCTCAACTCTCCCCTATGTTCAAGTGTTAGGTTATTGCCTTCACGTTTGGGTATCCCAACAGAGACCGGTACACAGTGTATCTTGGCGGCAAGATGCCATCAAGCCCGCTCACGCGGCCTATTTTGTTGCCAATTCGGAAGTCGCTGTGTAGCTTCTCAGAAGCATCTTCTACCCGACAGGTATTCTGATCTAATAGTAGATCTTAGAAGAAGCAGCATTGAAAACCGCGCTAAGAATGTCGTCGCCCCAGCTGGTATCCGGGTGCTCATTCGGGGTGGAACCCCGAGTGAGCACCTACTGGTGGTTCTGCACCCATTCGACATGCCCGATAGATACTGGTAATAACTAACCGAGTTGCATATCAAGCCTGGTGAGCGACCTCAAATTAGTAGTTGGTTCGTATTCGATTGTTGGAGAAATCAAGCTAGGCTTCAGATTTCGTGACAACAATGCACTAATTATTTCTTGAAATTCAACCTGTGCCACGGAACTTCCTAAGCAATGATGTATGCCCCAACCGAAGGCAACATGCTGATTAGGATTTCGTTTTATCTCAAAGTTATCTGCATTT
>DCAE01000081.1 GCA_002311385.1 Dehalococcoidia bacterium UBA1141
GATCTCTCCTTAATAAAAGTGTCCTACTTTTGCTGGTTGCCAACACACCGCGAAAACTCCCCTCGATCTCAGGCAAGATAGATGCTCGGTCTTTTTCCACGTGGGCGAACGGGAGTTTTACTCGAGAATGAACCCCTCATACCCATTGGCCGCGACCTCTGCTCGCTTGGCCCGCATGGCCGGAGCCGTATCTGGGGCTGTGAGCAATACCCGTGCCTTGCCCGGAATATTAGCTCCCACAAACCAAGAATTTGCCTGTGTCCTTAGTATATTGGCCCCATCCTCATTGACGTGTTTGACCCAAGCGTCTTCAGCCTCGATTGTAGGTGTAATACGCTTAAGATCGTTGTCCCGAAGGTAACTCATTGTTTCGCTTACCCAATCCACCAATGGCTCAGCAGCCCGGACAAAATTCCCAACAGACGCTGCATTTACGGTAAACAGGTTCGGGAATCCTGCGGTGGTAATCCCCATGTACGTCCTTGGCCCGGCGGCAAATTTTTCCTTCAGTTTCTGGCCGTTTTGGCCGGTGATATTCAACTTGATCAACCCCCCGGTGATAGCATCAAACCCAGTGGCATAGATGATGACGTCTAATTCGTACTCCGCCTCTTTGGTCTTGACGCCCTTCGAGGTGATTCGCTCAATGGGGGCTTCGCGGACGTCGACCAGAAGAACGTTGTCTTGGTTGTAAACCTCGTAATACCCACTCTCGCATGGCAGTCGTTTGGAGCCAAACATGTGGTCCTTGGGAACCAACATCTCCGCTACGACTGGGTCGTGGACGCGTTCCCGAATCTTGTTGCGAACGAATTCAGCGTAGTCCTCATTGGCTTCTCCCGGAATCATCACGTCATGAAAATTAGAAAGCCACTTCTTAAATCCGGGCTCGGCCCACAGCCGTTCATACTGCGCCAGACGTTCCTCTGGAGAAACATCCATGGCCGACCGTTTGTCGAATTCATGCATGAACGATCCGGCGGTTTCCATGCACTTCCTGAAAATCTCCGGGTAGCTGGCTTTGATCTTCTTCTGGGTTTCGTCGTCAATCAGGCCGTTACGAAGGGGAGCGCAGTAGTTCGCTGTCCGCTGGAATACGGTCAGGTGTGCAACCTCTTTGGCGATCTCCGTAATGAGTTGAACGCCGGTGGCGCCGGTGCCGATGACTCCAACTCGTTTTCCGGCTAGGCCAATTCCCTCTGCCGGCCATCCTCGAGTGTGACAAGAAATCCCTTTGAAGCTGTCGATCCCCTCGAAGTCTGGAACGTAACCGGCAGAGAAACTTCCAACCGACGTGATCAAGAACTGGCCACGCGCCCGGCTCCCATCTTCTAAATCGATTTCCCAGCGGCTCTCTGCCTCGTCAAACGTCGCCGACATAACTCGCGAATTAAATTGTATGTCCCGACGCAAATCGAATTTATCTGCCACATAATTGAGGTAGCGTTCGGTCTCTGGCTGGCCTGAATAATGTTCTTTCCAGTCCCATTCCTGTAAAAGTTCCTCGGAGAATGAATATCCATAAGAGTAGCTTTCAGAGTCAAAACGGCAACCTGGATAGCGGTTCCAGTACCATGTGCCTCCCACTCCACCAGCGTCGTCGAAAGCCCGGACCGAGAATCCTAGTTGGCGCATGCGATACAAGGAATATAGCCCTGTAACCCCAGAGCCGATGACGATTGCATCGAACTCTTCAATCTCATCAGTGCGCTCTGAACCGGGTACCGATGTTTCTCTTAGAGAATCAGCCATCTCTCTGCTCCTTCAAATCTCCTCCTTGTCTGGTTAACTACAAGGCCCAGTTAACAGAAGGAGGGGTAATTTATCTCGCATTTATCGAATGTATCGTTGCTTGGCATCGATTCATCTCATCTGCTGTGCGCCTGATTTTATATCCGAATCGAATAACCTGCAAGAAAGATTATTATAAGATGCCACAATTATTAACCACAGTTTTTTCGCTACAAAGACATATTTCCCGCGTACGCTTCCATCTGGCCAGGGTCGGCAAAAAATGCCGGGGCTGCCACATGTAGAACAAAGCGTTAGACCATCAGGTGGTGCTTGACGCACTCCTACAACGGACTTGAGAGTAATATTAATACGGAAAATTATTAAGTCGGGTTGTAAATCAAGGGTACGGCTTCGTAGGTGGCGTTGGCACAAGTTTTGACTTCAGATAATAGCGACGACACGATAGCTAATCGACTTTCTTTCATGTGGCCGAAGCGTAAGGCGCAGATGGTGAGGCCAATCAAGACTCAGCAATCACCCAATGGAGTCCAGACGCGGGGCTTCAATGGACTAGACCAGGGTTCTGTCTTAACATTCAACGAATAATCAGGAGGGAAAATGCCGAAGATAATCCCGGTTCCCGACGAGGTGAGCAAGCCTTTTTGGGACGCCGTCAACGAGAAACGCCTGTTGTTGCAAAATTGTACCGTTTGCGACAGGCTCCAATACCCACCGCGACAGACATGCCTGTCTTGCGGTTCCGCGGAGAAGCTGGAATGGAAGGATGCGAAAGGGAGAGGTCACGTATCTACCTATATCGTGATAGAGGATGGCCGGCTGAACCGGCGTATGCCTGACCAGCCTTACAACCTGGCGCTAATAACCCTGGACCAGGACCCGAGCATTAATTTTTACTCCAACCTTCCGGGAGTTCCACCTTACGAAGTCCCCGTGGGGGCTGCTGTCCAAATGATTTTTGAAGAAGTTGGGCCGGACCAACTAATCCACGAATGGCAGGTGGTGGGTTAAACTGCCGGTCCGTCCCAAAGACTCTTGTAATGAGAATAGGTGAGTGATGGCTACGCAAACTCCATATGAGTGGCGAAGAGATACAGACGGGATGGGGGTCTGGGAACACCGGGGCAAGGTAGCGGTGGCTGGATTCGGTCATTCCCCCGTTAACCGGCGCTGGGACGAGACATCCATGAATCAAACCCTGGGCGCATACTCTATGCTCGCCTGTGAGCTGGCCATGGAGGACGCGGGAGTTACCCCGGACCAGATCGATGGTGTCATCTGCTGCCAGAGTCATATCGCTGGCAACAGTGGAGGCTCCTCGTCCACCTGGGCGCCCCGGCCCTACTTCGACCCTCCCTACGAGTCTGAATGGGGTCTTACCCTGATAAACGCCGATTGGCTTGTCAAACAAATGGAGTTGCCTAACGTAAAATACACCCCGTCCAACGTACCCACCATTGGGGAAATGATGGGTCTTGCCGCCCAGTCCGTAGCCGACGGGCTTTGCACCACCTGTTTGGTGATATATCCAACGGGAAACCTCGAAGGCAGGTATCGCCGCGGCGGCGAGAACGCGGAGGATTATGCAAATGGGGCCCGGCAATGGACGGTCCCCTGGGGGAACCACGGAGGCAACGACTTCATCAACATCTTCCCCCACAATCAATATTGCCAAAAATACGGTGGGACCCACGACGACCTGGCCCCTTTTGTGATCAACCAACACCGAAACGGACTTTTGACCCCGTGGGGCTACAATGCCTCCAGTGGGATGGTTCAACTTACCGAGGAGGATTACGTGAATTCCAGGTATATCCTGAATCCGCTCCGGATATTTGATTGCGACAGGCCGGTCAATGCCTCGGCCGCCTACCTGATCACTACTGCCGAGCGCGCCCGGGACATGCGGCAACCACCCGTGTACGTACTCAACCATTCCCAGCACAATTTCACGCAGCGCACCACCCAACCGGATTTGGACGAGATAGAAGACTGGACGGACCGCGCCGCTCGGAGAATGTTTGAGGGCGCCGGGCTCGGCCCCGCAGATGTCGATATTTTTAACCCCTACGACGGTTACGCTACGATGGCCCAGTTTTTTCTGGAGGCCTTCCAGTGGCACGGCGTAAAGAGAGGAGACGCGTTCGCCTTTTACGCGGACGACATTAGAGTGGAGGGTCCGCATCCTTTCAGTTCCAGCGGTGGCAATCTGGGGAACGGCCGTACCCGTACCGCCATGTATACCGATAGTATCGAACAGCTTCGAGGATCGGCCGGCCCACGGCAGGTAAAAGTGCGAGCTGAAACCGCGTTGGCGGCCTTCACTACGCCCAGTAGTGGCGGCTGGATGATGTTCGGCAAGCATCCCAGCTAGATAGTTTCATCGACTATCCCTTTTCAGGAGATAGTCATCACTAATGTACCCTTCCCAGTCATCAGGGACAGGGAACGAACTCACGCTTGAACTCGCCCATTTGATTATGAACTCGTCCAAAGTAAGTACTTATGAGAGCTGAGATGCCGCAAAATCGAATTCTTGAAGGTGTTCGCGTCCTCACCCTAGAACAGGTTCACGCGTTGCCTTGGGGAACCTCTTTCCTGGCTGACCTGGGTGCTCAGGTCATTCGCGTGGAAAGCTTGGCCCATCTCCAAGACCGCAAGGCAGGGCCGTTTCCCGACGGGCAGCCCAGCCAGATATGGTGGAACGAAGGGGGTAATTTGGCCTACTTTGGAACCCGCAACAAGAAGAGCATCTGCCTGGAAGTGGCCACTCCCCAGGGCAAAGAGGTTTTTCTCAAGCTAGCTCAAAATTGCGACATCGTCACCGATAACTTCCGGCCTGGCACCATGGAGCGGTTCGGCTTCGATCATGAGAGCCTGGCCAAGCTAAATCCGAAGATCATCACCTTGAGCTCCACGGCCTATGGCTATACCGGACCGTGGCGAAGGGCCGGTTCTCGAGCCCGCACGGTGGATGCATCCTGCGGCATGTCTTACCTCACCGGTTACGAAGATGGTCCGTCCTATCGGGCCAGCAATAACTACATGGACCACTCAGTGGGCAACAACGTGGCCTATGCCCTGTTGCTGGCGCTGTATCAACGCAACAAGACTGGTAAAGGAATGCGCATCGACCTCACCATGCAGGAAACGGGCGTGTCGGCCATCGGCCCCGCTATTCTGGAAACCCAGCGTGGGATAACTCGCTCTCGTCTGGGTTGCGGCCATCTGTGGAAGTCGCCCCACAACGTCTTCCCCTGCCGTGGTTTCGACCGTTGGATAGCCATCGCAGTATCCAGCGATGAAGAATGGCGGAGGCTAAGACAGGCTATGGATGAGCCGCTGTGGGCAGCCGATCCTCGCTTCGACACGGCTCAAGGCCGCTGGCGCCACCGCCACGACTTGGGTGGTCTTTTGTCAGATTGGACCCAAACCAAAGACGATCAAGAGTTGATGAACCATCTCCAAAGCAATGGCATTGCCGCAGGCGCGGTATTGACCGCTGAGGACCTAGTGGCTAATCCTCATCTAGGGGAGCGGGGTTACATAGAGGAGTTTGAAAACGTCAACGCGCCACATGCCGGCCCACGGAAATATGCCGGTCGTCCTTTCCGCATGCCGGAAATTCCCTTTACCATCCGTCATGTGGCGGCTCTGGGTGAGCACAACGTGGTAACGCTGCGGGACGTTGCCGGATTGTCCGATGAGGAGATCACCACCCTGGCTAACGAAGGCGTAATCTCCACTCAACCACTACCCACCGAAACCCCACCCTAAGGCCTAACTGCTCACGCAGGGCCATCGTGACGAATCGCAAGCCGGATACAGTAGGAAGGACCCTCTCCATAGAATTTTGAGGTTTCGACTAAATTGGACATTTTATCGGATATAAAGGTATTGGAAGTGGCCAACAGCCTGTCGGGGGCTTTCTGCGCCAAGTTGCTGGCCGACCAGGGCGCCAATACCGTCAAAGTGGAACCGCCTGGTTGGGGCGATCCAGCGCGCCGGGAGCCGCCTTTCATCAATGGCGTTCCCGACCCCGAGGGTTCCACTATTTTCTTAGCTTTCAACACAAACAAGAGGGGGATCACTTTAGACATTGAACAACCCATGGGCCGTGAGTTGCTGCTGCGACTAGTGGCAGATGCGGACGTCCTGATTGAAAGCTATCCACCGGGGCATCTGGAAAGCCTGGGCTTGGGATACCAGGTTTTGAGAGAAACGAATCCCGGATTGGTCGTCTCCTCCATCACATATTTCGGCCAGACTGGCCCTTACCGGGACTACCGGGGCGGCGACCTGGTGGTCCAAGCGTTGGGAGGATTCCTCCACGCAGTGACCGGTTCAGCGGACCTCCCTCCCATGGGCACAGCCCTGGAGCAGATGGAAATCACCGCCGCCCGGAACGGAGCCATCGCAATAATGGCTGCCCTACTCCACCGCCAGCAATCCGGGGAGGGTCAGCACATAGACCTGTCCACCATGGAAGCCGCCGTTAGCACCCCCTCCGGCTTGATCCATCCCTACAGTTTCACAGGCCGGAGCCCCAAACGAGGGGGAAGCGATGGGAATGTGATGGACGGGATGCACCTGTCCACCAAAGACGGCGAAGTGACATTGACCACCGCCGGCACCGGAGGGCGACCGATGGAGGCCTGGTCCGAGTTTCTCGAGGAGCCGAGGTTGCTGGATCCAAAATTCGCTACCCGGCAGGGCCGCATGGAGAATTGGGAAGAACTCCACAGCCTGGTGGCCCCGACGCTGGCCCGTTGGAATAACCTTGACCTGATGCGGGAAACCATGGCTCGGGGATTGGTCATAGGGTTGGTCCAGAATCCCCAGCAAGTGGTGGACTCACCCCATCTGGCAGAGCGAGCCTATTTCGTGGAAATCGACCATCCGGAAGCAGGAAGCCTCAAATATCCGAGTCCCGGTTTCCTGATGGACGGGGTGAACTCCATGAAGGGCAGCAAGGCGGCTCCGACGCTAGGCGAGCACAACTCAGAGATAATCGGCGGCGAGTTAGGACTTTCCGCTGAAGAGTTGGGTCTGCTTCGCGCCTCCCAAGTCATCTAGAAATTTATGTTGGCAACCAGCAAGACCAAGAATCTTCACAAGTGGATAAGTCT
>DCAE01000116.1:0-30763 GCA_002311385.1 Dehalococcoidia bacterium UBA1141
GGGAGGCAGGCGCCGAGGTCGGGCTTGGTGACTGGGACGAAGTCGTAACAAGGTAGCTGTACCGGAAGGTGCGGCTGGATCACCTCCTTTAAAGGAGACCTTAGCTAGATCTGTTACCCCCGATTACTCGGGGCGGAGGTCCGGCTACACTCCTAGGTCGACCGGCAGGTGTTCCGATCCAAGAGCTAGTTGGTTTGAGCTTTGCTCCCCGGCTCGAAGGTTGGTTCCCTAAGAAAGCCCGCCGGGCCCCGATAATATCGGGGACCTATAATATCTCATATGAACCAATTTACTTCTTTCCGCTACTCAGCCGTTAAGGCGCCTATTACAACTGCAAAAAGTTGGCAACAAAAAGAGCCCCGATTAAGTCGGGGCTTTTTTGTTGGGGAAGCGCTTTGAGTTTGCGGCATCTTCAAGATGTCGTTAAGGTGAATATGTGATTCCTCACCTTACAAACTGATGTGCACCGGCCCATCTTGTGTCACGCGAGCTTCGGATATAAAACGCACCAGCAAGCCAACGAAGCTTTCCGGCACCTCCACGTTGGGTGAGTGGCCGATGCCGTGGTAGATGTGCAGTGACCGATTTTCTTTCGGCAAGGCCAGGTAGTCGGCCAGGATGTTATGCACTCCGACCGTGTCGTCAAGGTCGCCTCCAACCACCATGGTCGGCACCGTGATCTCCCCCAATCTTCCCCTTATCTCCAGACGTGACATGGACGGACGGCCTGCCAACGCACGTTCGATGGGGTTGCAGCCAATGTCTTCCAAAACGAAGGTTTTGAAATCCTCGGTGATATGGGGCGCTTGGAATCCCATATCCCCTACGGGCGCTGCGCCGGTACGAAATTGCTCTCTGATGGGCTCATCCCATCCAGCGGGCAGTTCGCGCCCCTTCAATGGCGCGGAGTTAAGCATCACCAACGACTTCAGCCGGTCTTGATGGGCCAAGGCATATTGCGCAACCGTTGCGCCGCCCATGGAGTGCCCAACTAGGTTGAATCCGCTCAAGCCCAGAGCCTCAGTGGCATTGTGCAGGTCTTGGGCGAAAGTCTCTACGGTGTAGGCATCCTCTCCAAAGGGTCCGTCGGCGGAAGCCCGTGCCGATTCGCCTGCGCCCCGGTTGCTCAACGCAATCACGTTGAACTGGTCCGGGTCCATCAAATCCACGACCAGGCGCCAAATCCTGGCTGATGAAACGTACCCGTGGATCAGCACCACGTTCTCAGCTCCGTGGCCGTGTTGGTAATACTGGAGCCTAACGTCACCCGCTTGGACGATATTTGATTCCATTAAATCCTCCGCCTAATTAGCATTGTTCTGCTACGTTGGGTTATCCTATCACGGGAATTGAGAATTCATGAATGTTGCTAATTTCGTGTGGCAGAGGTCGGTATGGCCAACCTTCTAGACGGCATAAAAGTAATCGATTGGACCCAAGCCCATCATGGCTCGGCCACGGGCTACATGCTGGGAGATTTGGGCGCCGATGTTATCAAGGTCGAGGACCCCGAAGGTGACAGCGCCCGTACCTGGCGTAGCATCATGGGCGTATCCTTGGAGCTGCCGGGAGGGCGCAACATACTCTTCGAGGGCGCTAACCGCAACAAACGCTCCATCACCATAAACTTGAAGACGCCCGAAGGGAAGAAGATTTTCAAGCAATTGGTCGCCGGGGCCGATATCCTGATTTCCAACCATCGCCGGACCGTGAGACAAAGCTTGGAGTTGGACTACCAGCATTTGTCACCGGATAATCCCCGATTGATTTACGGGGTGGCCAGCGGCTACGGAGAAAAAGGCCCGTCAGCGGATGAACGTTCTTTCGATAATGTGGCCTTCGCTTGGTCCGGAATGATGCAGTTAGTCGGCCAGGAAGGCGACCCTCCCCAATACATGACTCCAGGCGCTGCCGACCAATTAGGAGCGACCATGCTGGTCCAAGCCATAACCGGCGCCCTTTACTGGCGGGAAAAAACCGGAGAAGGTCAGCAGGTAGAGGCTTCCCTTCTTGGGGCTCTCGTCCACCTGAACGCCATGCCCTTCAATATCTACTTGATGAGCGGCCGCATGCCCAAACGGCCCACACGAAACAAGGTATTTAACCCCTTGGTCTCCTGGTACCCCTGCGCCGACGGCCAATGGATCATGTTTTCAATCAATCGGCCCCAAGAGTCCTGGCACGATTTCTGCGACGTCTTGGGTCTGAGTGACGAAGTGGAATCCAACCCGGATTTCGGCTCCACGCGGAGTCGGGCCGAGCACTGTGAAGCGCTCATCGAAATCATCGACAAGGCAACCGCAACCAAAGGCCGTGATGAATGGCTGGCATTGTGCCGAGCGCGAGGCTTGATTTGTGCTCCGGTTAACGGCGTTAAGGACATCCCGTTGGACCCGCAGATAGCAGCCAACGGCTTCGTGTTCGACTACGACCATGAAGTATTGGGCAAGACCAAGACCATCGGATTTCCTGTGTCCTACGGCAAGCTCAACCCCGAAGTTCGCTCCGGCGCTCCGGAATTGGGCCAGCACACCGAGGAAATCCTGCTGGACGCCGGATACTCCTGGGAAGACATTGAGTCTCTGAGGGACAAGGGCGCCATTTAGCTGTCAGCTTCGACATTTCTCACCGCAGAGGACGCAGAGATTTCCTTTTTCCCATTCACTCTCCGCGCCATCTGCGGTGTCATCGAATGTAAATTACAAAAGAGGTGACTGGTGGCTACTCCCTTTGAGGGGATTACTGTGTTGGAATACGCTGGGTTCGTGGCCGGTCCGTACTGCGGTAGGCTATTGGCCGACCTGGGAGCCGATGTGTTGAAGGTCGAAGCACCCGGAACCGGAGACACGGCCCGGAGCTACGGTCCGTTTCCAGGGGATATACCCCATTCGGAGAAAAGCGGTCTGTTCCTCTACCTGAATCTAAACAAACGAAGCGTCACCTTGGATCCGTCAACAACCACCGGAAAAGAACTTTTCGTCAGACTTGCAGCCAAAGCTGACGTGTTGATTGAAGATTCCCCTCCCGGCAGGATGGCCGAATTGGGCTTGGGATATACGCAACTTCAAGGACTAAACTCCTCGTTGGTTTACGTTTCTGTTACGCCTTATGGCCAAACCGGACCGCAAGCCGGATGGAAAGCCCAGCACTTAAACACATTCCACGCCTCGGGTGAAGGCTATACTCTGCCCGGCGGCGCTACCTATGCCAAGTTTCCCGATCGCCCGCCCGTGGCTGGCGGGGCGAACCTGGGCGAATACGACGCAGGGATAATGGCCGCTTCCGGGACCGTTGCCGCCCTGTTTGCCAGGGAGTTCTATGGGCATGGGCAGCACGTAGACATCTCCAAACAGGAATCAACCTTCGGCCTGAACCGGCTGATGTTCACCCAAGCAGAGTCCGAGGGCCAGGTGGTGGACCGGACCCGTAGTTATGTCTACGGAGGAATCTTCGCCTGTGCTGACGGCTACGTCATGCTCTACCCTAGGGAAGACCGTCAATGGAAAGCGCTGGTGGGAATCATGGGTAGGCCGGAGCTTGCCGAAGATAACCGCTTCTTGAACCGGGCTTCCCGCATCGAAAATGCCAACGAAGTAAACGCGATCATCGCCCAGTGGACCGCCAACATGGGCAAGGATGAGATTTACTCCTTGGTCGCGCCCAGCGGTTGCCCCGTGGGGCTTTATGCCGATTCCCAAGACCTGCGAAATTCACCTCAACTCCAATCCCGGCAATTCTTCCAAGAAGTTGACCATCCCCAGGCCGGGCAACTCACTTATCCGGTTCGACCCTACCGATTTTCCAGGCTGCCGGAAAACGCGCCAAACCCCGCCGCTCTCTTGGGCCAGCACAACCAAGACGTGTTTTGCGGAGATTTAGGATTGACCTCCGGCGAATTGGCTGAACTAAAATCAGAGGGAGTAATCTGATGGCCTCCAATAAGGACCAGCCAAGGTCCGCGCTTTCAGGAGTCAGAGTGCTGGATCTGACCAACCTTTTGGCTGGGCCTTTTCCATCCTTGCTGCTGGCTTTGCTGGGCGCGGAGGTAATAAAGATAGAGAGCCTGGCCCAACTTGATGCTGCTCGGCGTCCTCCTTACGCCTACGACGACCCCGATGCCTCGCCGGTGTTCAATACCATCAACCTGAACAAACTCAGCGTTCAACTGAACCTCAAGCAAAAAGAAGCCATCAGTCTGGTGCACAGCCTGGTAAGCATCAGCGACGCCGTGGTGGAGAACATGCGCCCCGGGGTCATGGACCGATTGGGCTTGGGATACGAGGAACTACGGAGATTCAACCCCACTCTGGTTTTCGCCTCAATCACCGGCGCCGGAGGAAGCGGACCGGAGAGTTCCTACCCAGGCTATGCCCCGGCCTTCAATGCTCTATCCGGTCTCGGTCACCTGACGGGCTACCCCGACGGACCGCCAGCAGAACTGCACGATAGCATCGATTGCCGGGTGGGCGCCACCGCCGCATTTGCCTTATTAAGCGGACTTTTCCACCGTGTCCGCACCGGCGAAGGTCAGTTCATCGACCTCTCTTCACGTGAGTCCATCGCCATGTTTACCGGCGAAGCTCTTATGGAGTTTTCTATGAACCAAGTCCGGAATGGAGCTAGGAATGCAACGTATGCAAATCGCCGTGGCAACCGGTCCCCTGGAATGGCTCCTCACGGATGCTACCCATGCGAAGGCAAAGACGCATGGGTAACCATCGCCGTTGCCGACGACACCGAGTGGCAGGCGTTATGCCGGGCTTCGAGCCACCCAGAATGGGCTTCGGACGATAGATTCGCAGACGTAAGTTTGCGTCTCAAGAACCAGGAATCCTTGGACCTAGCGATACAGGTATGGACCCTGACAAAGACTCCCGATGAGGCGACCAAGCTGTTACAATCAGCCGGGGTCGCGGCGGCGCCTTCCATGACCGGAAATGACCTGGCGGAAAACCCGCATCTGGTTGCCCGGGGAGCTTGGCAACCGGTGGAACATCCGGTTTTGGGCCGTCAAATAGTACAGGGTCCGCCTTGGATACTGAGCGATACTCCCGCCGTAATCCGTTCGCCCAGTCCGTTGCTGGGCCAACACAATGAATACGTGCTCCAAGGTCTGCTTGGAGCGTCAAGCGCCGAGGTCGCCGCGTGGCAGGACAGCGGCGTCGTAGACTAGTTCTAATCGATTGCAATTCATACACAAGGGGGAGATATGAGACTGGAGGGCAAGGTTGCACTGATAACCGGGGCCGCCCGCGGCATGGGCGCGTCCGAAGCCAAGATGTTCGCTAAAGAAGGGGCGAAAGTAGCCATCGCCGACGTGCGGGAGGAAGACGGTCGCAAGCTGGAAGCCGAGATTACCGAGATTGGCGGTGAGGCAATTTTCGTGGCCTTGGACGTTACCCAAGAGGACCAGTGGGAGAGCGCCGTGGCCAAGGTAGTGGCTCAGTTCGGGAAACTGGACATTCTGGTCAACAACGCTGGCATTAGCGGCAGCGGCGAACCGGACTACACCAGCACCGACGCCTGGGACCGGCTGATGAATATCAACGCCAAGGGGGTTTTCCTGGGCATGAAGTATGCCATACCGGAGATGAACAAAGTGGGCGGCGGCTCAATCGTCAACATCTCTTCCATCTCTGGATTTGTCGGCCAAGAATCCGTCCATCCAGGCTACAACGCTTCTAAAGGCGCAGTCCGGCTGCTCACCAAGGCTGGCGCTGTGCAGCATGCCAAAGAAGGCATCCGGGTAAATTCGGTACACCCCGGCATAATGCCGCCGATGCTAACCTCCTTTCAGCGTGGAAATAGCGCCAGAGAGGCATTGGTCGAGAGCATACCCATGGGCCGGGAGGGCGAGCCCGAGGAGGTAGCCAGCGCCGTACTGTTCCTGGCATCGGACGATGCCTCCTACATCACGGGGACTGAATTGATAGTGGATGGTGGGTTCACCGCTAAATAAATCTCTCATCGTCACCCGGCGTGAAGCGAAGGGGATGGGGGCAGGTGGCGCCTCACCCCAGATGCTTCGCCGCTGCAGATGGCTCAGCATGACATGCGTCATTTAGTGTCACCCTGAGTATAGCGAAGGGTCTGGGGTCCGGGGTCGTCCCCCAAATGCTTACTTACTGCCGACCTTGGTGAAGTTTTTGAGGAGAAATCATGAGACTGGAAGGTAAGGTAGCCATCGTCACCGGCGGCGCAAGGGGAATGGGCGCCGCAGAGGCCAGGCTGCTGGCCCGTGAAGGGGCCAAAGTCACGATTGCGGATGTGCTTGAGGACGAGGGTAAAGCCGTTGAGGCAGAGATTGCCGAAGCTGGCGGAGATGCCCTGTTTATTCGATTGGACGTGACCAGTGAGCAGGACTGGTCCAAGGCCATGGAGCAGACGGTGGCCCGGTTCGGCAAGCTGAACATCCTGGTCAACAATGCGGGCATCAGCAGCCGGGCATTTCCCGACCCGACGGACATTGACGGCTGGGACCGAATCATGGAGATAAACTCCAAAGGTGTTTATCTGGGAACCAGAGCGGCGATACCCGCCATGTTAGAAGCGGGAGGCGGATCGATAGTCAACATATCTTCAATCATGGGGCTAGTTGGTTCCGCTGAAGGCCATCCCGCTTACAATGCCTCAAAGGGCGCGGTGCGAATCTTCACCAAAGCAATGGCGGTCCGTCTCGGCAAAGACAATATCCGGGTGAATTCGGTGCACCCAGGATTCATGCCGCCTATGGCTTCCGGCACGGAATTCAATCCAGACCAGCGAAAAGGTTTCATCGACCAAACTCCCTTGGGCCGGCAGGGTGAAATCGACGAGGTAGCTTACGCTGTGCTCTTCCTCGCCTCTGACGAAGCCTCATTCATAACAGGGTCCGAACTGGCGGTGGACGGTGGATTCACCGCGCATTAGCCCCCTTAGGAGAAGCCATGAAGGTAAGCTATTACCTGACGACACGCGACCTAAAAGGAATTCCCGAGGAGGCCCGCCATGCCGAGGAGTTGGGCTACGACGGCCTGTGCACCGAGGAGACTGCCCACGATCCTTTTTTCCCCTTGCTGTTGGCTGCGACCACTACGTCAAAGATAAGCCTGAACACCAGGGTGGCCATTGCCTTCCCGCGCTCGCCCATGGTGGTTGCCTATGCCGCCACCGACTTGCAGAACTTCTCGGGCGGCAGGTTCAACCTTGGATTAGGCACCCAGGTCAAGGGCCATATTGAACGGCGCTTCTCCACGGAGTGGGGTTCCCCCGGCCCCAGGCTGCGGGAGTACGTTCAATCGCTGCGAGCCATCTGGGACAACTGGCAAGACGGGAAGAAACTGGACTACCACGGCGAGTTTTTCAATTTCTCCTTGATGACGCCTTACTTCAGTCCCGGCGCCAGCCAGTTGGGCACACCGCCGGTTTATGTCAGCGCACTGAATCCCTATAACTGCCGTGTGGCTGGCGAGGTGTGCCAAGGAATCGCCCTCCACCCCATTACCACACCCAAGTATCTGACGGAGGTCATCAAACCAAACCTGGCCAAGGGCGCGGCCATCGCCGGGCGCAATCTCGATGAGATTGCTCTAGCCGGTTCCGGCTTCGTTATTACCGGTCCCGACCAGCAGACCATAGACAGCAGAAAAGAGGGGGTGAAACGCCAGATCGCTTTCTACTTCTCCACTAGGACCTACCTGCCTGTTTTGGAGGTTCACGGATTCCAAGAGGTGGGCCAAAAACTCCACGAGTTGTCCTTGAAAGGAGAGTGGAATCAGATGGCCCGACTAATCAATGACGAAATGCTGGAAACATTCGCCGTAATCGGTCCTCACGATGAGGTTGCCGGCCGCCTTAAAGAACGCTTCGGCGGGTTGATAGACGAGTTGTCAATCAACACCGGTCCTGAAGTGCGTATGGACGAATCGGCGATGCCAAAGATAATCGAACAGTTGCACAACTAAGGCGTAACGGGGTGACTCAAGTGACCAACTGCCGTTTTCTGTGACCCGCCTCGGTTCGTTATGAGCCAGTTCCGTTCGTGGTGAGCCTCCTCCGATCCCGGTAAGCCACCTCCGTTCGTAGTAAGCCGCTTCCGTTCGTTATGAGCCAACCTCCGTTCGTGGTAAGCGGCCTCAGTTGGTGGTAAGCCGCCTCCGTTCCTCGTAAGCCACGTCCGTTCCCGGTGAGCCGCCTCCGTTCCCGGTGACCCACCTCAGTTCCTGGTGAGCCGCCTCCGTTCCTGGTGAGCTTGTCGAACCATCCCTCCGGAGTAAAAACCCTTCGACACGCTCAGGGCGAACGGATGGGGTTGATTGACGGACGTACGGGGTCGATCGAGGAACAGATGGTGTCGATTTAGGATCGCTTGGAGTTGATATAGGAACAGATGGTGTTGATTTCGGGCATTGATTCCAATCTCTAAGCTGGCCGCTCGACCCACCTACCGGCTTCAACGGCGGTCAAGAAGTCCATGACCGAGCGGTTGAACAGGTCCGGTTCTTCCAAGTTTATTGCGTGGCCGCTCTGGGGAAATACCACCAGCCCGGACCGAGGTATGGTCCGCTTCATGAACACCGCAGGGTCGACGCAGGGCTCGTCTTCATCCCCAATCATTATCAGCGTGGGTACCTGCAGCGCCCGCAGTTTCTCTTCCAGGGCATATACCGTGGGCCGAGCCATAACATATCCTCGGAACGTCAAGGCTGCGCTGACATTGTTGTGAGCCAGGAACAACCGGAGGAATTCCGCATACCCCTGTGGGTCTTTGCGCAGAAGTTGCACTCGGGTGTTGCTGTGGGCGTATTCCGTTCCCGGAACGTCTATACCTTCGGCCAGCAGACGATCGGTAAATATCTTGCTCGACGCCAGAAACTTCTCCCGTCCGCTGCTACCCGAACCCGCCGAGGCTACAATCAACGACCGGGCCATCTCGGGATGAGCAATGCCAAAGTTCAACGTAGCGTTGCCTCCCATGGAAAGACCGCCGATGTGGGCTTGTTCTATGCCAAGGTGCTTCAAGAGCAGGTAAAGGTCGTTGACCACGATGTCTTGGGAGTAGGCCTCGGGCTCTGTTGGAACGTCAGATGGTGCCCAACCGCGAGCCGCATATGTAATCACCTGATAGCGGCGGCTGAAATATCTCACCTGGTTCTGCCAGCTTTCCATGGAGCCGCCAAATTCATGACTCCAGACCAAAGGAAAACCGTGGCCGGTGACTTCGTAGTAAATATCTACGCCATCAGAAGAGAACTTGGGCATTCCTCACCTCAGTTAACAGGATACTGTAACAAAATGCGCTAACAACATGCGGTTAAGACCAATTTCAAAAAATCATTATGTGAATCCTAGACTCTGATAATATGGTCGCCGCCCAATCTAGTCAATCGTTGTCAAAGCTTGATTCCGTGCTGGAAAGGAAATAGTCTGCGCGGAGAAAGTCCAGGTATTAAAGCAAAAAGGAGAGAAAATGTTTACCAAAGTTCATCACGTGACCTACGTCGTAAACAGCATTCAAGAGATGGCCGATTATTTGGAAAAGAACTTCGGCCTTAAGCCTGAGCAGACCGATGAGTTCACTGACCGGGGATTCAAGGCCATTCTTTACAAGATCGGCCCAACCTTGGTTGATTTCTTCGAACCGCTGCGTGACGACACCACAATGGCCAAACAGCTAAGGGAGACTGGCCCGGGAGTCATGCACGTTGCATGGGGTGTAGATGGCATCGACCAAGCGTTCAAGGACCTCCAAGGCAAGGGTAACAAGATGGTCCACGACGCACCCATCACCAGCCCCTACGGCTACAAAACCTTCAACATAGAACTGAAAAGCGCCCACGGTATCTACTTCCAGCTAGCCGAAGGCGAGCACTCCTAGGAAGGAGCTAATACGAATAGTAGACTCGCCCTAAAGAGGGTATTTCGACAGGCTCAGAATGAGCCGCTAAGAACACAACAACCGTTCGTGTTGAGCATGTCGAAATATAAGTCTCCAATGCTCGCCAAAATCAGCCGACTTTCGAAAATACCTGGTCGGAGAACTGCTCCATACGGCCAAGCACTTCATCCAGGTCTTCCGTCTGCCGCAAGAAGTCCAGAACCAATGAACCCACACCCATATCTTGGTATTGGCGGATGTCCCCCGCAATCTGATGAGCGTCGCCCACAAACGGCAACCGATCGGAGCTGGAGTCGCTGCTTTTCTTCAACTCGAACTGATGAGTGCGATAGATTGTCTCTATCTCCGCGGGGTCGCGGTCGAACATCTTGGCATAGGACGCCAGCCGTTCCAAACCGGCTTTCAGTTGTTCCGGCGTTCCCATGGGGAAGGTAGGATTTGAACCCAAGGGATACCAACCATCCGCCAGTTCCGCTGTGCGACGTAGCGCCGGTCGGCTTTCTCCGCCGACCCAGATGGGCGGATGCGGCTTTTGGACCGGCTTGGGCAAGAAGTCGATGTTATCAAAGCTAACGTATTTTCCGTTGTAGCTGGGATTATCCGCAGTCCAGAGTTCCTTAAAAACCCGGATGTACTCATCGGTCACCGCACCTCGCTCCTCGAACGGAGGAAGACCAAGAGCCTCAAATTCTTCCCGCATCCAGCCCACGCCAACACCCACCACAAGTCTGCCACCGGACAGGACGTCGAGAGTCGCTAGGGCCTTGGCAGCGACTAACGGGTTCCGGTGGGGCACGATAATTACGCTGGTGACCAAGCGTATCTTGCTGGTCTGACCTGCCAAGAAAGAGAGCAGGGTCAGTTGTTCCATGGACTCACCCGAGCCGCTGCCGGGGAACTCACCGGTCTCGGTGTAAGGGTATGGAGATTTGATAGTCCTGGGCACCAGTATGTGATCTCCGGTCAGCAGGGCGTCGAAGCCGAATTCTTCGCCTTTCCTGGCCAGAATTCCCAGTCTTTCCGGGGTGGCCAATGGCCCTCTTCCTGGCAGAGTGAATCCGTATTTCATGGTGATGCCTCCTGAACGATTATTAATGGTCTTGGCTTCAAACACTCAGAGTAACAGCCAGTCCACTGCGGCTTGTGTACGTCCTTGGATGTCGCGGCCCCAGCACCCGCTAGCACCCGCTCCTGCCCGCCAAGGTAGCCCGGTGCATCTGGACCGCCTCATCGAAGCGGCCCATTCTTTAATAGCAATTAGCCAGACTGCTACGGCTACGCAAGCTATCCGGATGGTCGCCGCCCAGCAGCAAACAACTCTCTTGCTATATGGTCGGTTAAATCCAGGGCATCGGCGTCAAAGATTCGCTCGAAGTAAGATGCCGATATCAAAAAGCGGCGTCCAAAACCTCCATCACCTGGTCCACGTGGGTAATGGGAATCGGATTCGTGAGGCAGCCGCCGTCGCCTATAGTCAGCTGGGCGATTTCCGGGAAATCAGCTCTGGGCACTTCCAGTTCTCGCAGCCGGTGAGGCATGCCCAACTCTAGGATAAACCGGTCCACGGCTTTGGCCGCATCAACAGCCGCGGCCTCATCGCTCAGGCCGTCAGTATCCAATCCTGCAGCCTTGGCCAAGAGAGCCTGTTTAGCTGCTGAAGCTGGACGGTTGTATTCCATCACGTATGGCTGGGTGACGCAGGAAGTGTAGCCGTGGCCCACCGAATACTTGACGCCGATGATGTGGCCCATGGCATGGCTCAGGCCCATGGCGAAGTTGGGTGCGCCCATCATGGAGAGCCAGGCCGCCAGCAAACATTGGAGCCTGGCATCCAGGTCTTTGTCTTGCTCTCTGGAGCGGGGCAGGTACCTAAATAGTTTCTCGGCGGCCGACAATATAGGCGCGTCTATGGCCGGTTGATTGCCAGCGCTGTAGAGGCGCTCGATACAGTGGTCCATGGCCTTTACGCCAGTGGACAGCCAGAGCCAATCGGGAGTCCCCTCGGTCATCTCCGGGTCCAACACAATCAAGTTTGCGAAAAGGTCCGGGTGGCGCACCCGAATCTTATGGCCCGCTTGTTCGTCCAGTACGTTTCCGCCGCCGGTGTTGAACTCCCCGGCCGACAAGGTCGTTGGTATCGACACTTGGTAGAGCAGTTGTTTTCCTGCCAGGTCAGGACGAAGCATACCTTGGGACTCTTCAGCCAAGGAGCGCAATCGGGCTTCTGTGTTGATGCCCTCAGCAATCATCACCGCAATCATCCGCGACGCATCGGACACGGTACTGCCACCAACACCCACCAGAGTGTCCGCTCCCTTTTCAACCGCCATTGCCGCAGCAGCCACCGCTGAGGCCAAAGGCGCCCGTTGCGACAGGCCCGAATAGATACCAACGCATGAATCTCCAAGGGCTTGGGCCACTTGTTTAACGGCACTTGTACTCTCTGCTACCGCCTTTCCGGAGAGGATCAATGCCCGGTGCCCTCCCAGTTGAACGACTTCGTCCTTGAGCGTCGCTACCTTGCCCAGGCCAAAAATAACCCGGGACTGAACAGGAGGATCAAACTCCCCTTGGAGCGAGGGGTTAGCCATTGGGGCACCTCGTAGATGTTTGTCCTGGTTAATTGGGGCTTAATCTGCCAGGGGTATGGCTATGCTAATCCTAATCTCGTCGCCCACCACGCGAGTGCTGTGACCTTGGCCGGTCAGGTCTTCGGCCAGCAAGATTGTGGGAGCTCCAAATCGCTTGACGGTGCCGTCGCCTATGCCAACCTCTATCTCTCCGGCGATGGTTATGGAGTACTGGCGGCGCGGCGCACAGTGGAAGTCCAAGAAATAGCCAGGAGGATTGCGTCGAATGGTGAATCCAGTGGCCGCTTCAACGGGCGTCCCTTCGCCGTGGGCGCCCTCGGTGTCCACGAAAGGATTGAAGTCGGGTTCGTATTCTTCCATGTGGGACTGGCCGTCATCTCCGCTGTAAATCCTAACGAAATTCACCATTGTTTCCTCCTCAAATCTGGCTATCAATATTCATCAATTAGCGATATCCGCCACTTAATGTGGTGCCTACATATGCGGTTCTCAGACACGAAGCTAATACTACATGATTTCCAGATAGCGTCAAGAATATTTGGGTGGATCGAGCCGGTTCTCTGCGAAGCTTCGTGGGGACGGCTAGGGAAGGCTCCTGCTCTAGATCGCTTTGATGATTTGATTGCGGAGCCGTTTGATCCAGAATTTTAGTGCCGTGTTGGAGACAACAACGGGTAGGGATAGGACCAATGTGAAGTAAATCCAACGCCGGCTCACCCGCGAGGGGTAGGCCGGGTTTAACCAATTTTCGTTTCCGGCCAGACGGGCCAGGGTCGCCAAGCCAATCAAGATGGGCCAAAGCACAGCCAGACGGAGCCGCGGCGAATGGCGGGGAATCGCCAGTAGATAATCCTCCGCCGAATCGTAATGCTCCATCGCCATCTTGATCCAAAGTGTCAGGACAGGCCGTGCTTCCTCCCCCCTGTCCTGGTCCAGCAGGTCTTGGGGCGAAAGTCCTAGGGCGGCCAACTCGGTGCGTGGCATATAACAGCGCCCAATCCTCAAGTCTCGCGGCACATCCCGTAGAACATTGGTCAATTGCAGTGCCTTGCCAAATCTTATCCCCGTCTGGGACATGGCTTCCTCGTCCCATCTCTTCAACGAACCGCTGTGGGCCATGGTAATTTCAGTCCAGAATTCGCCTACGCAACCCGCAACCAGGTAGGTGTACCGGTCCAACGCTGCCCCATCTTCCAGCGCCTCCACGTTGCCCGAGTTCTCTGGCGGAAAAGTGGCCAGGTCCATCTCCATGCCCAGGCTCAGGGTGACCAACACCGAGCGCACCATGGCTGCGTCCGGCTCACGGATGGACTCCAACAGGGAGAACGCAGCAGGGAGGGAGGTCAATAGCTCTCTTTCTTTGGGGATGGTTTGCAGGTCGGTCAGTTTCTCTTCTATACGCCATAGCGCATCCAGCTTAGCTGGCCCCTCCACCTGGGAACGGAAAACAAGGATAAACTCTCGCCGCAACTCTGGGGAAATCAGCGAAGTATCGGCGATGGTATCAGCGGCTCGAGCCAACAGATAGGCCAGACCCACAGGCAAACGAAGGCCGGGGGGCAGGACACGGAGCGTCAGATAAAAACTGCGGGAGACGCCTTTGAGCAAGCTTCCCAAAAGCTGAGCTTGTTGGTCTCTATCTATTGCCGGCAAGGGCTCTCGAATGCGGTCTTCGTCTGGGCCGCCGGCAAGGGATTCGCAGGTTGTCGGTTCCCCGTCGTTTCCCATGCGTTCCTTGCCCGTTCAGCTTACCTGCACTCCAGAGCCTGCACTCCAGAGTAAGAAGCGGTGTTAGCAGTAGCAAATTCCTTGACTTCGGTGCCAGCCACGGCAGCTTCCACCAACTCATCCACCGGCAGTGCGGCCTCCAGCTTCAATACAGTTTCCAAACGGGCATGGGTCTGGGGATGCTTGGGCACGAACAGACTGCAACAGTCTTGATCCGGCTGGATAGAGACGGAAAATGTTCCCATTTTGCGCGACATTTCCACGATCTCCTCTTTGTTCATGCCGATTAAAGGGCGCAGTATTGGCATATCCGCTGCGGCATCAATCACAGCAATGTTATCCAATGTTTGGGAGCTTACCTGGCCGCAACTCTCGCCGGTGACTATCGCCACCGCACCTTGACGCTGGGCCAATATCTCGGTGATGCGAACCATGAATCGGCGATACAGTATCACCCTGAAGGCTGGCGGTGTGGACACGATGATTTGCTTTTGAATCTCGCTCAGCGGCGCCAAATACAAGCGGGAAAAAAACTGGTGCTGGGTCAGGTGCTCGGTCAATTCCATGGCTTTTTCTATCGAAGAACGATCCACCAGCGGGTAGCTATGGAAGTGGGTAAAACTGGATCGGCAACCCCGTTTCATCAAATGCCAGGCAGCCACCGGTGAGTCGATCCCCCCAGATAACATGGTCATCACGTGGCCGCTAACTCCAACAGGAAGTCCGCCGTGACCCTTCACCTCTTCAAAGTAGAGGAGAATACCGGACGACATCACATCCAGAAAAACCTCGAGCTCAGGGTTTTTCAGGTCTACCCGCGCGCCGCTCAACTCCTGCACGAAAGAACCCAAGTCCCGGTTCATTTCTTCGGACGTGCTGGGAAATCGTTTATCGGACCGATTTGCTGAGATGCGAAAGGATTGGAAATTCCGGTCGGCCAGAAGGCCGGGCAACACCTCTTTCAACTTAGCTAGGTCGACAGGTACTTCGTAGGCCTTAAAGAACTTGGCCACGCCGAAACATTCTTTCACTCGTTCCCGCACCTCCGGCCAACTGGATTCGTCCTCCAAGGTGAGGCCCACCAGCATGTGACCCTGCCAAACCCTAGACACACCTGTGCCCAACGTGGCATTGCGCAGGTTGTCAACCAGATGGCGCATGAACCATGGCCGGTTTTTGCCCTTCAGGGCAAGTTCGTGGGTTTTTACGATAACGTGGGATTTCATTTGGACATTAATGCCGGTGGGTATTCTCGCCGGATTCTTGTTGATTTAACAGATAGCCGATTCGGCTGACTAACACCTATATAGGTGGGAAATGACATCTTACACCAATAGGTGAGTCGTGCGGCCAGATGAGCCGTGCGGTAAATGGAAGAAGCGGTCTATTGCCATATCATCATTAAGCACGGTGGTCGCTATTAGGGAAGGTCCGTGAATTGCTCTACTTCTTGCTGAGCCAATCCAATAACAGTTGACTGCATAATGAGCCGCCGAGCGCACTGGATTCCAACGCTTTAGGGTTTCCCCACCGCCAATCGGAGTAAACCGTGACGCCCAGATTCGCATCATTGGGTGTTGGCTCCTCAACGGAAATGCCCGGGGAGTGCCTTTCCGGAATGGCCCGCAGCAGAATCATCTCCAAGATGTACCCGGGTCTGTCTTGGGTGCCGAAACCTAACTGGGGACCCAAGTTCAGTTCGACACCCAGTTTCTGCGTTCCGATCCGTCTCACTGCGTCTTCGAGAGTCTCTCCGGGTTTGATGGAAGCTGCTGGAAGTCCCCACATCCCCGGAAATTCATCATCGTCCTCCGGTCGCAACACCAGCAGGATTTGGTCCAGGTCTCCCCGGTTAGACATCACCAAAGCTACAGAGTGTTTAACCGGCTTTGGGTTCTGAGATTGTATGGTCATGGTGAATAAACATTTTACGCTATCCGAGGCCAATAAAATTGGCGTCGAAGCTGGTGGCAAAATGAGTTTCAGTAGGTTATGGGACTACTACACCGAGTGTCAGCGAGAATGACAGACTTGAATATAAGAATGTTATCCACGATTCCGAGTGGCTTTTCCACGAAATTTGGGCAGTTATTCACTCATCTGAACTAACAAGAATCTGGCACAACTACCGGCCAGAGATACCTACCACTGCTTCCCCTGGCTTTTGGGGTTCCAGGGCGAATATCGCCTCTTTGATGGTCAGCACGTCTTTTCGCAGTTGGCCGTTCTCGTTGACTCCGCTGCTCACCTTCCCGGCGCCGTGAATAATCGTGGCGTGGTCCCTGCCGCCCAACAACCTGCCCACCTGGGTTGGGGAAAGCTCCAATTCGTGTATCAGCAGGTACATCACTACCTGGCGAGCGAGGGCGATTCTCTTAGTTCGGCTGCGACCCAGAATGTCACGGGGCGATAATTTATAGTGGTTGGCCGCCTCTTCGATAATCCGGTCGGGGTCTATCGAGTGGCGGTCGGCGTCGGCGTGCAGATCGTCCAGAATCCGTAAGGTGGACTCGGGTGTAATAGGTGAATTCCCAAGCTGGGCAAAAGCTACCAACCGGTTCAGGGTGCCTTCCAGTTCTCTAACGTTCTTTTGCACCCTCTTAGCAACCATCTCTATGATGTTATCCCGAAGAACCACGCCAATCTGCTCTGCTTTGGCGGCCAAAATGGCCATGCGGGTCTCCAGATTCGGCGCCTGTATGTCGGTGGTCAATCCCCACTCAAAACGGGAGCGCAATCTATCCTCCAACAAAGCCAATGACCTGGGTGGCCGGTCTGCGGTAATCACCACCTGGTGGCCCGAGTTGTGAAGGTCGTTGAAGGTGTGGAAGAATCCTTCGTGGGTCTGCTCTTTTCCGCTCAAGAACTGGACGTCATCCATCAATAGGACCTGGACGCTACGATAGCGGTTCCGGAATGCCTCCGTGGTCCGATTCAGGATAGCGGAAATAAACTCGTTGGTGAACTGCTCGGATGTGGCATAAAGCACCGACATTCCTTGCGCGGCGCACTGATGCCCGATGGCGTGGAGCAGGTGAGTTTTGCCCAATCCCACCCCAGAATAAATGAACAAGGGGTTGTATTCCTGTCCAGGGGCCTCACACACTGCCCTCGCGGCGCTGAAGGCCATGTGGTTGGAAGACCCCACAACAAAAGAGTCAAAGGTGTACTTGGGATTGAGTATAGGTGCCTCAGCCTCCCAGGTGCTGCCTGAATTCTCCAGCCCATCATCGCTTGAACCTCGTCTTGTCCTAAAACCCGACGGCTTGGATCCGTGGGTGATAGCGCCCGCAAGGGAAGGATGATTATCGCCACTGTCTTTCACGTGGAATTGAACTTCCAGAGACTGTTTGGCTACTTTCTCCACAGTCTTTTGAATGAACTGGTACATCCTCCGCTCCAGCCAAGCCACGGTAAAAGCGGTGGGGACTTCCACCACAAAGATTTGGCCGTCGCAGCTGATGCCCTCCGTCTGCTTCAACCAGGTTTCAAAGGTCGCCCGGGGAAGTTGCAGCTGGAGCTCGCCCAACACGGCCCTCCAAACCTCCCTGCTGCTCACCTCGTTCATTTTCCGCACACTCCCACGTCAACTGTGTCCGATAACTGTGTCCGATATTCCCGGTCCGGCGCTTGTGTTCACATTTCCCAATCTGTTTAAGTATCACCCGCAAAACTGGGACTATGATTCGTTAAGCACTGACCCGGAGATAATGTTATATAAACTAGATTTCTGGAATAGGTTGCCCGATGAGCCCGGTATGGGCAGTGACTCGAGTCGATTCCTGTTATCCTTGGCTTTTGGGACCGGCCAGCCCAAATAGGTCAGGCTGGCTCAATACAACCCACTAGCCCTCTCACCGGTCCCGGTCCAGCAGAACAAGAGAATCACTACCAACTTGAGCCTCAATCCCCGTTCCTCTGATAGACCCCTCTGACTGACTCCTATACTGGGGCGGTGCGCCAACGTATAGGATTTCAACTCCGAGATTCTAATCCCTGCCTAAAAGGACATTGTCAATGCGGAATGTCACGAATATTGCTGGCAATTTTCCCGCTACCTTGGTGCTTCAGCCAACCGAGTCATCAAGCGGGAGGGCACCTAATCGCACGGATGAGCGCCCTATTCGCCCAGATTCCGCCGACCATTTATCGAGTTCATCAACGCAAAACAGCGATTCCTCCAATTACCGTAATCTCCGCTGATTTGCGAGCGTTGCTGGTAGGCATATATAATTGGAGCCGTTCGGTTGACGACCTAATCAATTATTCGCCCGAATCGTCCAGTGGAACCGTCCTGCGTGGTTATCCGGCAGGGTCATACTACCGGTACACAAGAATAAAAAGGCAAAACTCCCAGAGTCAGCATTTGGGGGCGCCCAGGCGGCCCCAATTTTTATTTTCCAACTGGTTCCGGGTTTTATCATCGATTCCACCCGGGGCAAGCAAATCTAATCGGGGGGCGAACAATGGCGCAGACCAAACCCAAACCCAGCCGCAAATCCCGCAGCAATCTAGCAAAAGCGAAGGATGCGGGAAAGGCCTCTTCAGCCCTACCCAGTAGCCTCAATTCAGAAGACCTGATTGATATCTTTACTCGGATGGTGCTGGCAAGGACCACTGACGAACGGATTTGGGCCTTGAACCGCCAGGGCAAAGTGCCCATCGCAGCATCTTCGCAAGGCCACGAGGCAGCCCAACTGGGTAGCCTACTGGCGGCGGAAAAAGACGGCGATTGTTTCCTCTTCCCCTATTACCGAGACCTGGCATTGAAGATGTCGGCGGGGCTAACACCCACAGAGGTGATGCTCTCATTCATGGGCAAGGCGGGAGAACCCTACAGCGCCGCCCGCCAATTCCCCCTACAAGGCGCCGACCTTCCCAACAAGATTATTCAAATATCCAACGTCGTATCCGCTGGCCTCACCCAGGCCACAGGATATGCCCTAGGCTGCAAGATGTTGGGCGAAGGAACTGTATGTCTGGTCTACTTCGGCGACGGAGGCTCCAGCCAAGGTGAAACGCACGAAGCCATGAACTTCGCCAGCATTCATGATGTGCCCATAATATTTATCTGCGAGAACAACCGGTACGCCATTTCCGTGCCTCAGGCCCAACAGATGGCCATAGACGATATATCCTCCCGGTCTGCGGCTTATGGTTTCCCAGGGTTTGTGGTGGACGGTATGGACCTCATACAATGCTACGAGGCTACCCATGAGGCCATCAACCACGCTCGTACCCAAGGACCCGTGCTGCTGGAGATGAGGGTGGAGCGGTTCATGCCTCATACTACCGACGACGATGACCGGCGTTACCGGCCAGCCAACGAGGTCGAAGAAGCGCGTAAATTAGACCCGATAATTACCCTCGCCAATGTCCTGATTGAGCAAGGCGCTCTTGATCAAGAGCAGGTTGATGGTATCAAGGCCCAGGCTCAACAAGCGATAAATGAGGCAACAGATGCCGCCGAAGCGGCGGAGCTTCCCGACGTCTTAACAATCAACGACAATGTTTACGCAACATAAAAGTCAATACTATTTGGTTTATACAGACTGTCTAAGAATTTTTCGCCGCGCCTAGAAAGGAGACCGATTTGGCTGTAATGACCGTAATCGAAGCGGTCCGGGAGGCAATCCGCGAAGAGATGCAAAGGGACTCCAGGGTCTTTGTGCTCGGCGAAGACGTAGGTCAGCGGGGCGGCGTATTCCTGGCAACACAAGGCCTTATAGACGAGTTCGGCCCGTCTCGGGTTCTGGACACGCCCTTGGCGGAGTCGTCCATCATGGGCATCGCTCTTGGGGCTGCCATGCGCGGTCTCAGACCAATCCCGGAGGTGGAATTCGCCGACTTCGTTTGGCCCACGGTGAATCAACTGATTGGCGAGGCTGCACGCACCTGCTACGGCACCAACGGCGCAGTCCCCGTGCCATTGGTTGTGCGGATACCCTACGGCGGCGGCATTCGGGGCGGGTTGTTCCATTCCCAAAACGTGGAGACCCATTTCTTCCATACGCCAGGGCTGAAAGTCGTGGCGCCTGCTACCCCCTTTGACGCCAAGGGTTTGCTGAAATCGGCCGTCCGGGATAACAACCCGGTGGTATTTCTGGAGCACAAGAAGACCTACCGTTTGGTGAGGGGCGAAGTCCCCGAAGGGGATTACACAATCCCTCTGGGAGTGGCCGACGTGAAACGGCAGGGTACCGACATAACGATAGTCTCCTATGGATTAACCCTTCATTACTGCTTGGAGGCTGCCGAACAGGTTTCCGGAGAGAGTGTCAGCGTAGAAGTTGTAGACCTTCGGACCTTGACCCCCTTGGACACCGAAACCGTGTTGGAATCGGTCAAGAAGACCGGCAAGTTGCTCATCGTTCATGAGGACAACATCACCGGAGGAGTGGGGGCGGAGATTGCTGCATTGGTTGCCGAACAGGCCTTTGAGTACTTGGATGGGCCCATCTCCCGGCTCTGCGGTCCCGACATTCCCACCATGCCCTTTGCCTTAAACCTGGAAGAGGCCTACATGCCGGACACTGAAAAAGTGGTTCAAGCCCTGCGAAAGTTAGCAGCATACTGAATTCTGGCGGTGTTCCCTTGTCCGTAGTAATCGAGCTTCCCCACGTCGGCGAGTCCGTAGTTGAAGGCACCATCGGCAAGTGGTTGAAAAAGCCTGGAGATATGGTCCAGCGCTATGAGCCACTGGTAGAAGTGGTGACCGACAAAGTGACCCTGGAAGTGCCATCTCCGGTGACCGGGTCATTGATTCGGGTGCTGGCTGAAGAGGGCGAAACAATTCCCATGGGTGCGCCTATCGCAGAGATGGAATCCGACGAAGCGCCGCCACCAACTCCTCCGGCGCCCACACCCGAGTTGGTTTCCCTTGGCTCTCAGAGTTCAGAAGCTCCCGTGGGAACCACCGGTTACCTGGTAAAGAACACCGCTCCAGTGGGTCCCACCGGTGGAGGCCCACCTCCGGAAGCAGACACAGAAGTTCCCCCGCAAGTCGCCCCGGCGGTTGATGTAGCAACGGTTGATGTAACAGCAGTAGCGCAGGTTGTAAAAGAAGCAACTCAGGCAGTGGCGGAAGTAACCGCATCGCCCACCGACTCGGGCGTACGCCTTTCCCCTGCCGTCCGCCGCTTGGTCCAAGAAAACGGCATCGACATCGGTCTGGTTCAGGGTACGGGGATGGGCGGCCGTATCACCCGAGACGACGTGCTCAAATTTATTGAATCGGGTCCAAAAACAGGAGCGCCGGTAATCCCAGCAGCGGCTCCCGCAGGTCCTGCAACCGACGCCGGTCAAGATGAAGAACATATTGCTCTCACGCCGATACGGCGGATGATTGCCGACGCCATGGTTCGTAGCGTCACGGAGATTCCCCACGCTTGGAGTACGGTGGAAGTAGACGTAACCGGCTTGGTGGCTCTGCGTTCTCGCATCCGTGGCGATTTTCAGCAAAGGGAAGGCGTGGAGTTAACCTACCTGCCTTTTGTTATCAAATCCGTCGTAGAGTCTTTGAAAGAACACCGGACTCTCAACGCATCTTGGGGCGGCGATAAGATAATCATCAAAAATCGAATCAACCTTGGCATTGCGGTAGCGGCTCCCGACGGCCTGGTTGTGCCTGTGATTCACGACGCCGACCGCATGAGCATCGCCGGATTGGCCCGGTCACTGAACGACATCGCCCAGCGGGCCAGGCAAAAGAAGCTGACGTTGTTGGATGTTCAGGGCGGAACCTTTACCCTGAATAACACCGGCGCTTTGGGTTCCAGCGTGTCCCAGCCAATCATCAACTACCCCCAAGCGGGAATCATGACCACCGAGGCAATCGTAAAGCGGCCAGTGGTTCGGGACGACGCCATCGCCATCCGCTCCATGATGAACCTGTGCCTTTCTTTCGACCACCGAATAAACGACGGTGCCGAATCCAGCGGGTTCTTGCAGGCCGTTAAGGGCCGATTGGAAGCTATGGGCCCCGACACCGCCATCTACTAAGTTTAGCTTGTGAGGCTAAATTGCCCACACCACCTGTTTGCCAAGCCGCCCACGTGGGCATTCTGGAATACCAGCAGGCCTGGGATCTCCAATTGCGCTTGGCCCAAGAGATTCGTGACGGCCTCAGACCCAATACGTTGTTGATGCTGGAACACCCTCCGGTGTTCACCAAAGGGCGGTTGAGCAAGACCGACCACGTGCTACTTGATCCGGACGCGCTGCAAAACAAGGGCATCGCCATCTTCGACACCGACAGAGGTGGCCAGGTCACGTTCCATGGTCCCGGGCAACTAGTCGCCTACCCGGTGGTAAACCTGAAAGAATGGGGCGGGCCGGTAAAGTACGTCCGAACATTAGAGCGCATCATCATCGACACCCTGGTGGATTTCGATGTGACTGCCAGCTTGGTGGAGGGGTTGACTGGGGTTTGGGTGGGCGATGCCAAGATTGCGGCCATTGGCGTGAAAATCAGCCGGGGCGTGGCCTACCACGGCTTTGCTATAAACGTGAACACAGACCTCAACTATTACGACTACATCGTCCCCTGCGGAATCGAAGACCGACCCGTAACCTCATTGTCAAAGGTCTTGGGAGGCCCGGTGGAGATGGAGCAGGTGAGATATAGCCTGACCTATCACTTCGGCCAAGGCATGGACTTCAAAATGGTTGAGGCAGACTTTGGGCTGGAGTTGGCGGAAGCGCCCATCGCCGTCTCAAAGCCTTAAGTTCTTTAGGAAGGGCTTAGGGAACCTTTTCTTGAAAGAAAGGGTTCCCCAAAAACTCTCCCCACTACAAACTCAACAACCGGGCAGCATTGTCCCCCATGATAGCGGCGACCTCCTCTTCGGAGAAGCTGATTCCCTTTTCCTGAGCCACCTCTGCCGGTTCAACAATGGCTTTAGCCCAGTCCGCCTCCGGCATCAGCAACCTTAGAGCCGGATAGTCGCTGCCCCACATGATGCGTTTGGCGCCTACGGTGTCGATCAATGACCTTAGCGTGGCGTAGAACTCCAAGGGCCTCAATCTTGCCACGGGCTGCCACCCTGAAATGTCCAAAAACACATTGGGGGCCACCGAAGCCACCCCAGCAGCCTCTTGCCACCAAGCGCTCAGTCCGGCGTGGGCCAGGATGATGTTAAGGTCCGGGAAGTCGGCGGCCACATCGTCCACGTATACCGGCTGGCAATGGCGGCTGTACAGGGGCTTGGGCTCAGGACCCGTATGGACCATCACGGGTATACCCAATTCCATGGCCTTCTCGTACATGGGATAGACAATTCTCTCATTGGGGAAGAACCCGGCTGCCGGGTGAATCTTCAGACCCACGGCGCCCAATTCGGTCACGGCACGTTCCAGGAGCTCAACGGCGTTGGGACGGCGAGGGTCGAAGCAGGCGAAGGTAATCATCCTATCCGGGTGCTGACGGGCCACTTCGGCGTGGATAAGGTGCTGGTCCCAGATTTCCATAGTCGATTCTTTAAAGGCTGGAACCAGTCCCCAATCCACCGGCATAATCATAACCTTTTCCACACCGGCATCATCCAAATCGGCGATGAGTCTTTCCCCGGTCAAATCCCAGATATCGGGCAGACGCTGGCGAATCCGCTCCTCGTCGCGTCCGGTGTGCACCGCTGCCAAACGGGTGAACCCGTCCCAAAATGCCTTGCCCGGCACCTCCTCCCCCATCAAATGTGCGTGGATGTCGACCTTCATCTGGTATCTCCAGTGCCCGAACCAGGCTGAACCAATTTCAGAATGACCATAGTGTAAACCCGGACTTGAGGGCCGAGAAGGCCAACATCCGGTCTTTTGACAGCCTATACCCTCATTGCTACAATCCGCGCTACAATCCGCTAGCTTGACAGACGCCGCTGTTCATTAATTTCTCGGCAGATTACGGCGGTTATCGGTTTCAAATCGACTCTATGGGGTACACATATGCCCATCTCAAATAAAGTCCGGGCCTCCGTGGAACAGGGCGGCTGGATACGCCGCATGTTCGAGGCCGGCATTGCGCTCAAGGCCCAATACGGGGACGACAATGTTTTTGACCTGTCATTGGGGAATCCCGTGGTTGAGCCGCCCGAAGAATTCCACCGGGAGTTGCTACGTTTGGCCCAGAATCCCATCAAGGGAATGCACCGGTACATGCCCAACGCCGGCTATTTGGAAACTAGGCAGGCGGTAGCTGAGGGGTTGGCTACGGAGACCGGATTGGCTGTAACCGCCAAAGACATCATCATGACCTGTGGCGCAGCGGCAGCGATTAACGTGATGCTGAAGACGATCTTGGACCCTGGGGAGGAAGTTATTGTTCTCTCCCCGTACTTCGTCGAATACGGCTACTACGTAGACAACCACGGTGGCGTCGCGGTTGTCGTTCCCACCGACGATGATTTCCTGCCCGACCTTGTAGCGATTGAATCGGCAATCACGTCAAAGACCAGGGCTTTGGTAATAAACTCGCCCAACAATCCCACAGGGGTTGTTTATCCACCAGAATCCCTGGCCGCTCTTGGTGGGTTATTGAACCGGAAACAGGAAGAGTTCGGTAAGGAAATTTTTATCATCAGCGATGAACCTTACCGCCGCATAATATTCGACGGCCTCACTTTTCCTCAGGTACTGCCGCACTACAGGAACTCGGTCGTGGTGACCTCCCATGCTAAGGACTTGGCTCTACCTGGGGAACGCATAGGCTACATAGCCATAAATCCCGATTACCCTGAAAAGGAAGAATTGTCCGACGGTCTGACCTTCTGCAACCGCACCCTGGGGTTCGTGAACGCACCGGCCTTGATGCAGCACTTGGTGCGCTCTCTGCAAGGGGTTAGCGTCGATCCAACCGAGTACCAGCGCAAGAGAGATTATCTGCACGGGCACCTGACGGAGTTGGGCTACTCGGTGAACAAGCCCCAAGGAGCCTTCTACCTGTTCCCCAAGTCGCCGGTGGAAGATGATGTGGCTTTCGTGGACGCATTGCAGGAGTGGAACGTTCTGACCGTGCCTGGCCGCGGTTTCGGATCGCCGGGCTACTTCCGGATTTCCTACTGTGTGGAAGACTCGGTACTGGAAGGTGCAATAAACGGCTTCGCCAAGGCGGCGGAGAAGTTTGGACTGTAACTACGGGATTGTTCTATGGCTCAAGCTACGGCTTAAGCCGGAATCACGCCTGTTGGCGCGTCAGCAACCTCAGCGGGGGTTTGGGTGTCGGGATTATCAGGTAGGAAACCGCAGCAAACCCATACACTACTGCCAAGGGAATCAGTGCCCATTTGTAACTTCCTGTCTGGTCCACAATCACACCCATCCAAACCGGCGTACTCATGGACATAAACTGGTCGGGTAAGTGCTGCCAACCTCGTAAAGTGGCGTAATTGGGCCGCCCAAAGAAATCACCCATTATCGCCCAAGCCAGGGGGTTTGCCGTCTCCGAAAAGGCCAGCAAGACCACAAACAAAACAGCCTGCCAGATATTCCCCGTCCGGTCCAGCAGAATCAATAACGACAGCGCCCCGCCAATCATCGCTGCTGCGCTAAGCTTGGGCTTGGACCATTTGTCGCCAAGCCACCCCATCACCGGGTTCATGAGCAGAGCGCTGAAGGACATCAAACCAACAAACAAGGCGGCGATGGGCTGGCTGTCTCCCTCGGAACGTCCGGAACCCATCAAGAACCAGACGATGACCGGCGCTAGCAAGAATGACATCCCCGAGTGAACCACGTTCCGCAGTCCCACGGCCCAAACCAGCAGCCAGTAGGACGGCGTCTTCATTGCTTCTTTGACTGTGAAGTCGGGTTCCCCACTGAAAATTCTCACTGGCCGGGAAACATTGGCCTGAGAGGTTTCAGATTCCTGATTTTCTGCAATGCTGGGAATCACCTTATCGGCTTCGGGGACCGGGTCTCCATCGGGGCGTAATCCCATACTCTCCGGTGAGCGGCGCACCAGCATGGATAGAGGGATGACGACGGCGAGTATCACCACGCCGGATATCATTGCAGACACCCGCCATCCGGCCGTGAACACCAACACACCCACCAACGGAGCGATGACTGCGCCCCCCAATGCGCTTCCGGTGCCCGCAACGGACATTGCCAGACCCCGGCGGCGCCGGAACCACTGGTTGACGGCGGGCATGGTGGCATTGTTATAGCCTGCCCGGAACCCCAGGGAGAGCAATCCTACGTACACAAAAATAAAATAAAAGTAACTGTGGGTAAAGGACAGGAGGATGAACCCCAAGCCAGATGTGACACCGCCCAAGATCAAGATCCAACGCGGACCGAAACGATCGGTCATCCAACCCAACAGAGGACCCTGAAGGCCACCCTCCATGCGGCCCAACATCTCAACGAAAGAGATTGCCGCGATCCCTCTGCCTAATTCACTGCTCAGTGGGAGCACGTAGAGGGTGAACCCGCGGTTGAAGGTGCCGTGCTTGAGGGCATCGACACACACGCCGATGGCGACAACCCACCAACCATAGAAAACATTTACGGGCCGCCACCAAGACTTTTTTGGTTTTGATTCAATCAATACTGTTAATAATTCTCGGAGAATAGAATGGGGTATTAGCCGGAAACAAAGAGCCGGTCCGATGCCTAAACACCGAACCGGCTTTTCCAAGACTCAATCGCCGTACTCAGCCACAGCACCCGCAAAACTCGACGGACGCTAGGTGATTCGAAGATGAGAAAGTAGTCCTACTTTTCTCCCAAATTAATCACTATATTGTCGGGTCCACGGGACAAGACCGCTTCCGCAGGCTCATCGGTAACGTTGCCTTCTATGTGGGGCATGTGAGCCGGAACGAATATGAAGTCGCCAGCGCTGGCATCAACGTACTCTTTGAAGTCTTCGCCGAAGTAAACCCGTATTTGGCCCTTTAAGACGTAAGCAGCGGTCTCTGCTTCCCCGTGATGATGGATGGGTCCCATGGTGTTTGGCTCACAAGTCACATGGCCCAGCCAAATCTTGCTCGCTCCAACCGTGTTGGAGTCAATACCGGGCTTTCTAATCATACCCGGGGTCTGAGCGGTGGTACTGGGGTCTTGCGTTCCGTGGATAATCTTCAACTCTTTGCCCTTGGTCTCTGTGCTCATTTCTCTCCTCCATTTCAATTCAATCGGAGTTTTTAACTAGCCTCAATCCGTACAGCAAAAAAGAGGAATCTGAGGCTCGGCCTCGCCCAATGATACCTCTACACCCATCAGCCTTCAAGGTCAATCGGCGGATTCTCCGCCATTCTTGAATACACCTAGAGCATGTCCGTGCACCTAAACGCTGAGGTTGTCAACATATTGGCGATGGTTATCCAGGTTTTGACACAGGCAGTCAACGGTATCTGGTCCCACTGCTTGACGCTGAGGGCAGCAAAGTCAACAATATGATTTAATTCAAAGCCTGACTAAACGCACTCAAGAAGCATCTAAAGGATGCCTACTTAAATGGCAGGGAGGCCCACATTGGAAGTTACTAAACGCATCGCCGAGTACATCACCACCACCAACTTGGAAGACTTTCCGCCGGATGCCGTAGAGGCCGCCAAAGGGGCTATCGTGGACTGCATCGGCTGTGCCTTGGCTGGCTCAGTTGAGCCACTGGCTGACGTCTTGTCGGTTTATGTTAAGTCCATCGGTGGCAATCCAACTGCCAGCGTAATCGGACGCGGTTTCAAAACCTCAACTCCGGAGGCGGCGTTGATAAACGGGGCCATGGGTCACGCTTTGGACTACGACGACATCACCCGGGCCATGAAGGGACATCCCAGCGTGGTGCTCCTCCCTGCGGCATTGGCCTTAGCGGAGGAAGAAGGCGCCACTGGTCGAGACCTGCTCTTGGCCTACATGGTGGGATTCGAAGTGGCTTGCAGCGTGGGCGATTCGGTGAGTCCTGCCTATTACGATGACTTGGGCTGGCACCCAACCGGTCCCCTTGGCGCATTGGGAGCGGCGGCGGCGGCATGCTCAATCTTAAAGCTGGACCAAAATCTAACGACCATGGCAATCTCCCTGGCAGCGTCTCAGGCCGCCGGATTGCGGCAGAACTTCGGCACCATGACCAAGCCCTATCATGCTGGGGCTTCCTGCCGGGCTGGGGTCACTTCCGCCAAGCTGGTCAAGGCCGGTTTCACGGCCAGCGAGGACGCCATCGAAGGCCGATTTGGGTTCCTTCGCGCCTTCTCCGGTGGTTCCGGCTACGACGAAAATCACATCATGGAGACCCTGGGCAAACAGTGCTACCTGGTCGAATCGGGCGTGGAGATAAAGAAATACCCGTGCTGCGGCAGCGCTCACCTAGCCCTGGACGCCGCCTACCGCCTGCTGGAAAGAGAGACGATAACAGCCGATCAAATCGAGAGCATTCAGGTCAGTGTAGATTTCGATCCACCTAGGTCTTTGATTCATGCCCGGCCAACCGAAGCCCTGGAGGGCAAGTTCAGCATGCAATACTGCCTGGCGGCGGCCATATTGGACCAAAAGGTGGGGCTAGACTCGTTCACGGACGACCTAGTGCAACGACCGGAGGCTCAGACCCTGATACCCAAGGTGGAGATGCGCCGCATCGCTGGCTACGAAGGTAGGCCAAGCTGGGTCGAGGCCTACAACGAGGTGGAGGTCCACATGACTGATGGCCGGGTGCTCACCGAGCGGGCCGACCGGATAACCAAAGGAGCATTGCGTGGAGTGTCCATGGAGGAAATCCAGAGCAAGTTCCAAGACACCGCCTCCAGAGCCCTCTCAGCCTCAGCGTCGAACGAGTTGATGGAGATTCTGGACAAACTGGAGAACACTGGCGAGCTTGGCCGCATGACCAACCTGTTGCGGGGAGAAGGCTAACCCGTTCCCGACGAATCCGATCGAATCCAGAACCCACTCTTTGCTTCATAACTGTCATTCTGAGGAGTGAAGCGACGAAGAATCTATCGGCTCAGGCGTATAGATTCTTCGCTCCGCTCAGGATGACAGTATTACAGACACTTCTGGGCCAATGCCTAAAAAGGGGATTGGGGGAATTCCCATCTTCTTACTGAGCGAACATCCCTCCGTCGATTACCAACTCGCTGCCGGTAACGAAGGACGACTCGTCCGAGGCCAGATACAGAGCCCCAAAGGCTATATCTTCCGGCACTCCCATCCTTCCGACAGGGGTACGGGCTGTGACTTCTTCACGGGTTTCCGCATCGGGCCACACTTGGACTCCCATTTCGGTGTCGATCGCGCCCGGGTGAATCGAGTTGGCTCTGATTCCTTCTCCGGCGTACTGAATCGCCGTGGACTTGGTCAGCAGGCGCACCGCACCTTTGGAAGCGCTGTAGGCTGAGCTGGTCAAACTTCCCACCAGTCCAGCTACCGAAGATATATTGATGATTGAGCCGCCGCCGGTTTTCCGCATCTCTGGAATGACCAGCTTTGTACCCAAGAACACGCCTTTGGCATTCACATCCATGATTGCGTCCCAATGGTCGCCGGTGGTTTCCTCGACGATTCCCCGGCGCCAGATCGCAGCATTGTTGACCAGCACATCAAGCTTGCCGAAGCGCGAAACGGTCTCTGAGATGGCGCTCTGCCACTGATCTTCGCTAGTTACGTCCAGATGTATGAACAAGGCATCGCCCCCGGCTTCCCCAATCTCCGCCGCCAATTTTTCGCCATCGCCGTCTAGGATATCGGCAATCACGACCTTGGCACCTTCCTTGGCGAACACCCTGGCTTCCGCTGCGCCTTGGCCTCTGGCGCCACCGGTAATCAGAGCAACTTTCCCTTCCAGTCTCATAGCCAGCCTCCATCGTTAATTTTCCAATTTAAAGGAATCGGTTAAAGGAACCGGATACAGGCGCTGGGAGTATCCGGCCCATCTACAATGTTTCACCGGACCATTAGCACAGATTTAGCAGAAGGATTGTAATCATTGGCCCCGAACCGCACAACCAGCGGCTAATGACCGGCCACTTTATCTGGAATTAATGCTGGAATATAGCTGAATCAATGCCACCCTCAAACAGACAATCAGTTATTACCTGCGCATTGACAGCAAACACGGTGCCCACTATCATTTGTAGCAGTTAAAAATAGGTGAGTTGCGTTTACAATTTAACGAGCTTGCCTAGTAGCCTCGTGTTCTTAATCACTTCGAGTCAGACTCAGACAATTTCAGTCGCCAGATTAGGAGGCATAAACATGGCCGACCACGATATAGCCTTGATGTCCCACTTGCTACGCAGGGCCGGATTCGGCGCACCCCGTGAGGAGCTTGAAGCCCGCGCCGCCAAGGGGTACGAAGCAACGGTGGAAGAACTCCTGAATCCCAAAACACAGGAGATTGCCGACCGTGACGAGATGATGCGCTACCATCCGTGGACGTGGCGACCCGGAACGCTGCCGGGCATGGGAGCGGCCGAGTGGCTCCATGACATGGTGAATACGGAGAACCCTCTGGAAGAGAAAATGGCCCTTTTCTGGCACCAGGTTTTCGCCACAGGAGTTTCCAAAGTTGACCATTACGACGATGTGATGGACATGATTGTGAAGTTCCGCCAGAAGGGGATGGGCGACTTCCGGG
>DCAE01000116.1:30882-31184 GCA_002311385.1 Dehalococcoidia bacterium UBA1141
GAGAACTGGGGCCGAGAGCTTCTGGAACTGTTCAGCTTGGGCGTCGGCAACTACACTGAGGTAGACGTCAGGGAGTGCTCACGGGCTTTCACCGGCTGGACGATTCAGCCCAAGCTCCCCCGCGGCCCTATCGGCCGCCACGACTGGTTCTTCCAATTCAAGGAAGAGGACCACGACGACGGAGAAAAGACGTTCTTGGGCGAAACCGGCAACCTGAATGGCGACGACATCATTCGCATAATCAGTGAGCAGCCAGCAACGGCTATGTTTATCGCCCGGCACCTGTACAACTTCTTCGTGGC
>DCAE01000116.1:31236-91258 GCA_002311385.1 Dehalococcoidia bacterium UBA1141
CAACTTCTTCGTGGCCGACGAGGCACAGGTCCCCGCATGGGCAGTGACTCCCCCTATCGACCAAGAAGCAATCGACCTATTGACCGACACTTTGATTGAATCCAATTACGACATCCGGTCGACACTGCGGGTGCTATTCAACTCGGAGTTCTTCAAGAACGCCCGTTTCGCCCGACTCAAGAGCCCCACAGAAGTAGTGGTCGGCACTTTGAGACTGGTGGGTGGCGCCGAGTTCCCTGCCCCCGGAATTGGCGACCTGTCGCGGCAACCGTCTTACATGGGGCAAGACCTGCTCAATCCGCCCAGCGTTGAAGGTTGGCACACCGGAGCCGAGTGGATCAACAGCGGCTCACTGATGCGCCGGGTCAATTTCACCGCCGAACTGGTGGGCGACGTGGAACGCCCTGGCATCAAATCTTTGGTTGAAAGACTTCAGTCACAGGGAGACAAGTCCGCCGAAAAAGTAGTGGACGGTTGTCTTGACCTCATGGGTCCCTTGGAAGTGCAACCGGAAAGCCGGGTTGAACTGATTCAGTTCGTCGGCGAAAAGGGAGAGTTTGGTTGGAGCAGCCCTGAGCAGACCGAAGAGTCCAAGGCTCGGGTTTCGGAATTGCTGCAACTCATCGTTTCCCTGCGTGAATATCAATACGCCTAGAGATAGATCTCATTGACTAAGATTTCCGGAACTAAAATCTCCGGAACTAAGATCTCCGGGCAAAAATTTACCAAAACCCAAAGGAGTTATACACAATGACCACCACCAGCAAAGACCCGATTCTAGTGGTGCTCCAGCTTACTGGAGGCAATGATTACCTGAATACGGTAATCCCTTATACTAATCCCCTTTACAGGGACAACCGGCCAGTGGTGGGAGTTGCTGAAGACCGGGTATTGCCTCTGGACGACAAAGTGGGCTTTCACCCGGAAATGGGCCCCATGAAGACCATCTACGACCGTGGCGACATGGCCATCATCCACGGTGTTGGCTATCCGAATTCTCCCCGTTCCCACTTCCGGTCCATGGACATCTGGCACACCTGCGAGCCGGACAAACTAGGCACCGAGGGTTGGCTAGGGAAGGCTACCAAAGATATAGACCCTAATAAAGAAAACGTGCTCACGTCCGTGGCCTTTGGCGCATCATTGTTCCGCGCCTTGGTTCTACCAGGCGTGCCGGTGGCCGTCGTTGATGATTTGGACACCTACGGCCTGCTGCCTGGTATCTCCGAACAGACGCAGCGGGCTCGCATCCTGGACCGGTTCGCCCGGCTGTATTCCCCGGCCATCGGCACTGGGGCAGTCATGGATTACCTGGGACAGACCGGCTTGGACACTCTGGAAGGCGCCGACATCTTGAAACAAGCCCCCCAAATGTACTCCTCTTCGGTAGAGTACCCCGACACGGTTATCTCAAAACGGCTGAAAGGGATTGCCCAGATTCACATGGCTAACCTGGGTACTAGGATTTTCTATGTGGACCACGGCAGCTTCGACAGCCACTCCAATCAGGTCGGAATGCACGACAAGCTGTGGCAGGATGTCTCCCAGGGCGTGGAGTGCTTCTTCGATGACCTGAAAGAGCACGGCGTCGGCGACAACGTGATTATGCTCATGTTCACCGAGTTCGGGCGCAGGACCCACGACAATGGTTCCGGCACCGACCACGGCGCTGGCGGAGCTGCCTTCGTCTTGGGCGAGAAGGTCAAGGGCGGCCAGTACGGCGAGTATCCCTCGTTGGAAAGCCGGGATTTGGAACAGGGCGACGTGGTTCCCAATCACGACTTCCGTGGCCTATATTCCACCATCCTGGAAGACTGGATGCATCTGGACGCCAAACCCATCGTAGAGGGGTCCTTCGAGAAGTTCCCCTATCTGGGTTAGCCAACCCTTAAGTCACGAAAAAATCCCCCTTAGTCCCCTTTAAATAAAGGGGGAAACAGGGGGATTTAAGCTCAGGCGCTACCGCCTTTTATCAAAGCCAATCACACAACACTCAGGTTGTGTTCGTCGATCCAACCCCAATGGAGGAATTCAATGCTCACAGAAACAGTAGCTGGCAGAACCTACGATTACAGCCATAACGTAGGCCGGGGCGCCCAGTCCGGCATGGGATTTAATTTCCCGGTGGACATGACTTTGGGCGCTGACGGCGTCGCCTACGTCGTCAGCCGAGGAAGTGAAAGCATCGGCAACGTTGCTTGGAACCGCACGGGTGTGGGCCAAAGAGTTGGCCGGATTGTCATTGGCAATCAGACCGGTGAGGAAGAATTTCTTGGTGAATTTAGCAGATACGGCAGCGCCGAAGGCCAGTTGATTTGGCCCACGGCAATAGCGGCTGATAAACAAGGGAATCTCTACCTAACCGACGAGTGGCTGAACCGCGTGTCTGTATTCGACAAAGACGGAACTTTCCTTCGGTGCTGGGACACGGTCCAAAGCGGCGACGGAGAGACAAACGGTTCCGCTGGCATCACCATCGACCAGAACGAAACAATATTCATCACAGATGGCCGGAGCCATAAGGTCCGGAAGTTCACCACAGACGGAAAATTCTTGGGCGCCTGGGGCACTCAGGGCAGCGGCGAAGGTGAATTGGACTCCCCTTGGGGAATCACCGTGGACAACAATGGCGATGTTTACGTGGCCGACCATAAGAACCACCGTGTTCAGAAATTCACCGCCGACGGCAAATTCCTGGCCCAATTCGGACGCCAGGGCACCAAGAAAGGCGAGATGTCCTATCCCACCGACGTCGCAGTCGACCCCGAGGGCGATGTTTACGTCTGCGACTGGAGCAAGAATAAGTGGGACCGGGGCCGAATCCATATATTCGACTCCACGGGCGCGTTCCTCACCAGCCTGGTGGGCGATGCTCAGCAGCTGTCATCCTGGGCCCAGATGACAGTGGACGCCAATGATGACTACATGAAGCGCCGCCGTGAGGTCGAGACCACGGAGCCCGAATGGACCTTCGCCCAGCCTACGGCCGTGGAATTCGATGCCGCCAATAGCCGATTGCTGGTAACGGATACTCAGAGAAGCCGGATTCAGATTTACCAGAAGACCTCCGGCTACTTGATCCCCCAACTCAATCTCTGATCTTAGTGCCCAGTCCCTTTTCCTAGTCGTTTTCAGAGATAGCACCAAAAGCAACCAACCGGAGTCCAGACATGTTCTGGGCTCCGGTTTGAATATGTAGGACAGGCGCGAAGAGTCTGGTTAATCCTTAATCTTTACGGCGTTACTATCATCCCAGGTTGGATTATTTCCATAGCTGGCCACAAGCTGTTGAATACTTCACGCTATAGATTACTTCCCCCGGCGGTTCAAGCAGGTCGATGGACACACTAACTGAACAGAATTATCTCCAACTAGCCCGTAGCAACCCAAACGTCACATGTGCGGAGGCTCCGCCGGAAATTCTGGAGGTTGCGGCGTCCGAGGTTGAACCCACAATTTTCATGGAGGAGTACTTCGCTGCTGGCCATGCGGCATGGCTGTCCATGAAATATGGCCGATCGATTCACCTACCGAAAGAGATGATGGACCGGGCAATAATCGTCCTGTGGCATCGTGCCTGCCTGCTAAACACCGCCCGTCTTTTGGGCCAAGAGACGCGAGACTCCGGCAAACACTTCTTTTCTGACGAAGGATTGTACGGCGAATAGTGACGGCCCACACGAATCCCGTTTATTATTTCGCCTTGTGGCGGTATTGTTAGGCGCAGAACCGGGAGAATCATTACACCCTGGAGGGACCGTAAGATGGCGGGTACTGATCGTTTCAGCTTCGAGAAACTGTTTGCCAAGAACGCTCCGGTGGGAGCAAAGACTTCATTCCGGCGGCCCAAATACGACTTCGCTGTCGCATATCCGGACCCGGACACCCTACCCCTTGAGGGTCTGGCCAATGCCATGCGCACGGCCTTGGAACGGGATGGGAAGGAGCTTTCCTATTACCCTGATTATGTGGGATTGCTGTCCCTCAGGGAGTTGATAGCGGATAAGCTGGTCCGGGACCGCAACATGAAAATTACCGCCGAAGACGTGGTAATCACCTCCGGCTCGGGCGAAGCCATTTCCATGATTATCCAGTCCCTCACCGACCCCGGGGATGTGGTTATCACCGAGGAGTTCCTTTATCTGGGAACGCTTCGTCAGATGAGGCGGTACAGCGCCGACGTGGTCGGGGTGAAGTGCGACGACGACGGGATGATTCCCGAGGAACTGGAGGCGACCCTAAACCGGCTGAAAGGCGAGGGCAAACGGGTCAAGTACCTGTACACAATACCGACTTTCCAGAACCCCTTGGGTTGGACCATGACCCTGAAGCGAAGAAAGTCAATGTTGGAGATAGCCGGTAGTCACGGCATACCGATTTTCGAGGACGACTGTTACGTGGACCTGCGCTTCGGAGGCGAAGACGTGACCTCGATCCACTCCTTGGACGACTCGGGCCAGGTTATCTACGTGGGGTCATTCTCGAAGATTATCGCTCCAGGAGCACGGATGGGTTACATGGTAGCGCCGGAAGAACTCACCCTGAGGGCAATGAGCTTCAAGGGCGGCGGCGGCACCAACCAACTGGCGGCCATGGCCATCGAAGAATACTTGAAACATGAGATGTACCAGCACATTGACGAGCAGAACCGGTCGCTGATTGTCAAACGGGACGCAATGCTGGCGTCCTTGGGTGAGAATTTCGGTGACACGGCGAAATGGGCGATCCCCCAAGGCGGTCTTTGCGTCTGGCTGGAATTCCCCGAAGGCACCGACCTAGCTGCGGTTCAGGAACAGTCATTCGCCGAGGGTGTGGGTTACTACAACGGGACACAGTTCTCTCCGGAGGGCCGGGGCGCCAACTTTGCTAGGCTGTGCTATGGGCACCCATCTCCCGAGATGGTCTATGAGGGGGTGTCCGAGTTGGCCAGAGTTCTGGAGCGTCATGGGGTGATAAAGCCTTAATCATAAAACGCCCCCGCCTAGATTAGGCCGGAGCGTTTGCTTTACCAACGAGAGTATGGACAAATTGGACTACTTGTTTAGACCGTCTATCTATTGGCCATCAACTCGATTCCCAGACCGTTGGGGTCTTTGAGGTAGACTCCTCCGCCTATCTCTTGGAAGTCTATCTTATGCTGCTCCAACCGGGCTTTGATTTCTTCCCTTTTTTTATCTTCTATCACCAGAGCAATGTGCATGATTCCGCCTACACCCTCAGGTGCCTTCCGCTGCAACCGGGAAACGTGAGGGAAATCGAAGAAGGCAAAGGTCATCCCGTTGCCCATGTCGATATTCATGTGGGTTGAATCTTGCGAGTCCCTGTTGGCGGAGATTCGCACCACCGGCATACCCATCACATCATTGTAGAAAGCAGCCGTCGCTTCCAGGTCTTTGGCGAAGATTGCCACGTGATTCATGCCTTGGGTAGATGCGTCGGACTGACTTTCCGGTATCCACTTCTTCAATCGGTCCCGTTTGGCTTCCAATTCTGCTGCTGAAATTGTAGCCATTGTTATTCTCCTTCTTGGTTGTCCTCACCTTAACCTACGGCCTGGGGTGAAAGTTTAGCAGGCAGGCCGGTTGGTGAACTCGGGGTCTATCTTCCGGGTCTGGAACTTTCCGTCGCTGGTTGAGCCGCTGAACTGGCCATTCTCCACTACGACCTTTCCCCGCAAGATTGTGGTGGTCGGCCAACCTTCGATGTCAAACCCATCCCAGATGCTGTAATCGGTGATGTGGAAATCGTCTTTGGTCAGCTTCCTTTTGATACTGGGGTCGATTAGCACGATGTCCGCATCGCTGCCGGGAGCCAAGACACCTTTCTTCGGGTAGAGACCCATGATCTTCGCAGCATTGGCTGAGGTTATGTCAACGAAACGTTGCAAAGACATACCCTTCTTGGATACGCCCTCGCTGTAGCTGATGCCCAACCTAGTCTCTGCGCCATTGTGACCACCGGTGACATCCGAGATCGTCCGGCCCTCAATCTTTACATCCCATGAAGTGCAGTACTCATCCGTAGCCATGGTGTTCAGGCCGCCGCGAATCAGGCCATCCCACATAGCCAGCCTGTCTTCCTCGGATTTCAGGGACGGGTAGGTGTGGTACTTCATGCCGTTCTCTTCTTTGTAATTGTCGGAAGTGAAGCAAACGTAGTTGTGCAGCGCCTCGCCGTAAATCGGCATCCCGTTGGACCTCGCCTCTTGTATCGCAGCCAGACCTTGCCTGGCGCTGACGTGGACGAAATAAACCGGAGCGCCGGTCCATTCCGCAACCCGGATTACACGCCGGAAGGACACATCCTCTGACTCGTTGCTGTGCACCAAGTGCATGTTGTACCACTCAGTTTGTTCGTCCCTGGTTAATTTCTGGTACATGTGCTGCACCATGTCGTCGTCCTCGGAGTGGACCAACAACATGGCGCCAATCTTCTGAATCTCTTCCATCAGGTCGTGCAGATGGCCCATGCGCACCATTCGAGGTTCACCCACGGTGCTGGGCGGACGGATGTTGGTGGTAAATATCTTGGCGGTGGGAAAGCCGTCCTGTACCGACTCCCGCAATTGACCAATGATATGAGGCTCGACTTCCCCCAGAAGCATCAGGTGGTGGGCGTAGTCAGCGTAGGAATTTCCTTGCCAGACGCTGGTCCGCTCCTGTATCGCCTGCTGGATATCGATGCCCGGGTACTGGATCGCAAAATCCATGATGGTGGTGGTGCCGCCAAATAGAGCGGCACGGCTCACTTGATCGGGGGGAGCGGTCTTCAGGTCTCCGTGACCCATGATGGGTGCGGATATATGAGCGTGGGGCTCTATTCCGCCGGGCACAACGATTTTGTCGGTGGCGTCGATAATCCGACCCGCTTCTTCGGTCAACGTGCCAGCAGCGGCTATAGCCACAATTCTTTCCCCTTGGACGGCCACATCCCAGTCCCCGGTGCCCCATGGGGTGACTACTTGTCCCCCGCGAACAATCAAATCCAGCATTTCGCTCCCTCCAAATTCTCTCTGATTGACTCTCTATTTCTCCGGCACGCTATCATGCCTGCTGCGCCCACATATTTTCGATACCGGAGTTTAACACACCAACTCACGTAGCAACCGCAGATTGCCCGTAATCAGACATGCTCAGATTGGTCAGTCGTGAAGATGCCAGAAGCAGAAGGTGGAAAAACCGCAAGGGATTAGTCGGCGGCGGATGAAGAACGGGCTTCTTGGGGCAATGAGTCTTCCCAGTGGGGAATCAGGTGATGGGAAGTCTTTGGCAACATCAAGATAGAAAATACGCCCACCAGGCTAAGGGACAGTGAAAGCAGCAGGGTGGCGTCAAAATTGCCGGTCCAGTCCCGAAGTTGCCCTCCCAACAATGACCCGCTGGCCATGCCGATGCCCGCGCCCATCATTTGCCAGCCATAGGTGGCGCCGATGGGGCCGCTCCCGTAATACTGACGGTTTATAATAGGGAAAGCGCTCATCTCACCCCCGAAGCCTATGCCAAAGAGGACGGCGAACACATAGAAATGCCAAGGATCCTGGGCCCAAAACAGTATCAACATTGGGGCTGTCTGCAGGATGAAGCAGGCACCCATGGCCCACTTGCTGCCAAAGCGCTCAGCGGCGATGGGCACCGCGAACCGGGTAATCGAGCTCACCACCGAGAGAGTCACGAAAACGCCGGCCGCCATTCCCGCTGATACTCCCCGATCTTCGGCCAAAGACACCAGATAAACCAAGATGATTGCGTGGCCGGCACAACCCCAGAAATGAATGCCTATAAGGTTCCAAAAGGCGCTGGTGCGCTGTGCTTCTTTAAGGAAGACCTTGGTCCTTATACTGGCGGTGGCACCCCTCTGTAGCCTCCGTATCGGTTGGTCTAAAGCAGCTCCCAGAGGCCGCAAGCCTTTATCCGCTGGCTCATTGTGGAAGAATCTTATTAGCAGGAGTAATATAGTGCCTCCCACTATCCCTGGAATCCAAAATGCGGCCCGAACCCCGGGAATCCCCCCACCGAACAGGTCTATGATTAACAACATCAGAGGGACGGCAATCAAAGGACCTATCCCTTGGGAAGCTTGCAAAAGCCCGATTCCCAAGCCTAATTTCTTTTCGAACCATAAGGTTACGGCGGCGGTCAATGGAACTTGGAAGATGCCCATGGACGCACTCAATATCACGCCAAAGAAGAGGTAAAACTGCCACAGGTGGGACATACGCCCCGTCAGTACCATTCCCAAGACGAACAGCAATGCCCCGCAGGTCATGACTTTACGGACGCCATATCGGTCACCCAGATATCCGGCGGTTGGGCCGAAGAGACCCGAAACAATCCATTGCAGGGAGAACCCCAATCCAACTGCGCCGTAACTCCAACCGAAGGCGTCCACCAATCGAGGTATGAGGATGCTTGAAGAGGTGCGAAAAGAGGAGCTGGTCAAGCGCATGGCAGCAGCCACGGCAACAATAACCCAGGCATAATGGAGCTTTGCAACCTTGGGTTCCGAATCGCCCGACTCTTGTGTAAAGCGCCCGGGGGGCACATCGGATTGCTCGAAGTTTCTCTCTGCCACTAAGACAAGCCTAGATAGGTCACTAATTTCGGAGGCTGGTGAGGAATTTTGACACGCATCTGAGCGACTTGGAGGTCGCCTAGGGTGTCCATTGAGTATCGGCGCATCAGCTCAGGGTGATTGGTAATAATAAGCAAACTATAGCCTAGATTCGTTGCAGCCTGGAAGGAGTAAAAAGAGGGGTCTGTTGTTAATCAGGCGCTGAGGAGGCGCTCTGCGAGGCGGATTAAATATGGGTGAAAATTGTCTTGACAACTATTTGGAAACCTATATAATGGAAGTTTGTTGGTATGTGCTACATGCGACGAATTCTGTCACCCTCGTGATCGTCCCCAGAGCATCAGTGCCTCTTTTAGATCGTAACCTCGAACTCTCTATTTAGTGTATCTACTTGTCTTTTAGGAGTATGGAACATGGCTTTGTCCCCTGCCGTCATCCAACAATCCGTAGGACTCCCAAATGTTAAGACCTATGCCCGGATTCCGCAAGTACTGGATGTTCCCAATCTGATTCAAAGTCAAATAGATTCCTACAATTGGCTCAAGCTGGACGGTCTGCAAGAAGTCTACCAGGAAATTTCCCCAATTTCAGATTACACCATCAAGAAGTACGAACTGCATTTCCTAGAGCACTGCTTCAGGGATGCCAAGTATTCACCCCAGGAAAGCAAAGAGCGGGAAATCACCTTTTCTCAACCCCTCTATGTCAAGACCCGGTTGGTTATGAAGGACACCGGTGAGATTAAAGAACAGGAGATTTTCATGGGAGACATTCCCATGATGACTCCCAACGGTACCTTCATTATTAACGGCGCGGAACGTGTCGTGGTAAGCCAGTTGGTCCGCTCACCGGGGATTTACTTCGTCTATGAAAAGAACATAGCATCCGACCGCAATCTGTGTTTCGCCAAGCTAATCCCTTCACGGGGAGCGTGGCTTGAGTTTGAAACCAGTATGAAAGACATTATTTCGGTCAAAGTTGACCGTAAACGCAAGGTTTCCGCCACCACCTTCCTTCGGGCATTGGGCGTCTCCAACGACGATGAGATGATGGCGATGTTCGCTGATGTGGACACTGATGAAAACCACAAGTACATGCAGTCCACCTTGGACAAAGACCCAGTAATCGAGCCCAAAGAATTGAACTTCAAAGACGATGACCTCCGCACCCTTTGGGAGTGGTTGCGTCCGGAGCACGAATACGACGTCAACGAGGCCAAACGGATAGCCTCCGCCCAAATCGAGTTTTACCGCAGGTTGCGCCCCGGCGAGCCTCCCAGTTTGGAAAACTCGCGCAATCTCATTAGAAACCTGTTCTTCACCGCCAGGCGGTACGATTTGGGCCGGGTAGGCCGGTTTAAGCTAAACCGCAGACTTGACCAGACAGACAATGCCGACCTGACAACCTTGACTCTGCATGACGTGGTGGCGGTAATCCGCACCATGGTTCGCATCAATCAAGGCGTGGGCAAGCCCGACGACATTGACCATCTTGGCAATCGCCGGGTCAGGGCCGTTGGCGAACTGGTCCAAAATCAGGTCCGAGTAGGATTACTCCGCATGGAGCGGATGGTCAAAGAGAAAATGACCCTCGTCGACCCGGAAACCGCTGCTCCCCAAGGTTTGGTCAACATCCGGCCCGTGGTGGCAGCTGTGAGGGAGTTTTTCGGTGGGTCCCAGTTGTCCCAGTTCATGGACCAGACCAATCCCTTGGCGGAGCTGACCCACAAGCGGCGGTTGTCCGCCTTAGGTCCTGGCGGCTTGTCCAGGGAGCGGGCTGGATTCGATGTTCGGGACGTCCACTTCTCCCACTATGGGCGAATCTGCCCAATTGAGACGCCGGAAGGCCCCAACATTGGCCTCCTCAGTTCTTTGGCTTCCTATGCCAGGATAAACGAGTTTGGCTTCATAGAATCACCCTACCGCCGTGTCATTAAGACAGCCACCAGCGACTCTGTGGAAGTCGAAGGCCGCATCGCAAACTCGGATGTGGTGGGCGCCGATGGCAAGGTCATCGTGGGCAAAGGGAAAGTAATCAGCAGGCAAAGGCTCACTGCCGTGAAGAACCTGCCCGCTGGAACGGTGATTGATGTACGGCCTTACGTGGCCAGCACCGACGAACCGGTCCATTATCTATCCGCCGACCAAGAGGAAAACTTCAGAGTTGCTCAGGCCAATTCCCGGCTTGACGCCCTGAACCAATTCATGGACGACCGCGTTGAAGTGCGCGTCGGTGACACATACACCGAGGCCCACCCCGACGCGGTAGATTTCATCGACGTGTCGCCCATGCAAATCATGAGCGTCTCAGCGGCCTTGATTCCGTTCTTGGAGCACGATGACGCCAACCGTGCTCTCATGGGCTCCAATATGCAACGCCAAGCGGTTCCTTTGCTGCGGCCTCAGGCCCCAGTGGTCGGCACCGGAATCGAAAGCCGGGTCGCTCGGGACAGCGGACAGATGGTGCTCTCACTGGCAGCCGGAAACATAACGTCCGTGAGCGGCAGAGAGATTATCGTCACCGATTCCGAGGGCGATGAGCACCGGCACCCGGTCATAAAATTCGCTCGAACGAATCAAGGCACGTGCTTTGACCAACGCCCCATCGTGGCCAAGGGCGACGTTGTCGTAGCAGGCGATATCTTGGCCGATAGTTCATCCACCGATCACGGGGAACTGGCCTTGGGCCAGAACGTTCTGGTCGCCTTCATGTCATGGGAAGGTTACAACTATGAAGACGCCATCATCCTCAGCGAGCGGTTGGTCAAGGAAGACTACTTTACCTCCACCCATATCGAAAAGCATGAGATGGAGGCGCGGGAAACCAAGCTGGGTCCTGAAGAGATAACCAGGGACATCCCCAACGTTGGTGAAGCCAGCCTACGGGATCTGGACGAGCGGGGTATCATCCGCGTCGGCGCCGAAGTTGGGCCAGGGGACATCATGGTGGGCAAAGTCACTCCGAAAGGGGAGACCGAGCTGACCGCAGAAGAAAAATTGCTCCGGGCGATATTCGGGGAAAAATCCCGTGACGTGAAAGACACTTCTCTGCGGGTTCCCCACGGAGAACGGGGCAAGATTATTGACGTTAAAGTGTTGAACCGGGCGAACCGAGACGACCTGCCTCCAGGAGTCAACGAGGCAGTTCGCGTGTGGATTGCACAGACTCGGAAAATATCGGTGGGCGACAAGATGGCAGGGCGCCACGGCAACAAGGGCGTGGTTTCCCGAATACTTCCGGAAGAGGATATGCCGTTCTTAACCGACGGCACCCCCGTGGATATCATCCTCAACCCCATCGGCGTGCCTTCCCGGATGAACCTGGGCCAGGTGCTGGAAACTCACTTGGGCTGGGCCGCCAGAGGCTTGAATTTCCGGGCGAACACCCCCGTGTTCGACGGCGCGAAGGACATATCCATCGAAGACGCGTTGGCCAGGGCATGGTTCGTCCAACAGGCGGGCGCAATCAGCCAGGACCCCAGCGATTCTTCAGAGATAGACCAGTCCAAGCTCAACAGTTGGATGTCGGATCATGGCCTGGATGTGGAGAAAATATTCGATGATTCCCTGCAGGGAGAGGCCCAGGACGCCTGCTTGCGCATGTGGCTCAAAGATGCCGCCGGTGAGAATCCCGAGGGAATGACCGCGGAGGATATGCACCAACTGGCGCTGAAGATTCACCGTGAGAGGCGAATCGCGCCTCCAATCTTCGGCAAGTTCGAGTTGGTCGACGGTCGCAGCGGTGAACCATTCGATCAACTTATAACTGTTGGGAGCATCTACATCTTAAAACTCATTCACCTTGTGGAAGACAAAATTCACGCTCGGTCCACAGGTCCTTACTCCATGATTACCCAGCAGCCGTTGGGCGGCAAAGCTCAGTTCGGTGGGCAACGCTTCGGTGAGATGGAGGTTTGGGCGCTCGAGGCCTACAGCGCAGCTTATAACCTTCAGGAAGTGCTAACGGTGAAATCCGACGACGTGGCGGGTCGGGTCAAGACCTATGAGGCCATCGTGAAAGGCGAACCCATCGGGCAGCCCGGTGTTCCAGAGTCGTTCAATGTGTTGCTGAAAGAGCTTCAGAGTCTGGGATTGTCTGTGGAATTGCTGAACGATGACGACCGGCCTTCCCTCACACAAGGGCTCTCCGATGATACTGACCTCTACCAACCTTTGGAGGCTAATTAATGGTCAGAATGGCAGATAGGACCGAATCTCAAAGTACCAATTTCAATGCGATTCGCATATCCATTGCTTCGCCGGAGCAGATCTTAAACTGGTCCCACGGCGAGGTTACCAAACCCGAGACGATAAACTACCGGACCTTGCGGCCTGAGAAAGACGGGTTGTTCTGTGAGCGCCTGTTCGGCCCGACCAAAGACTGGGAATGCTTCTGCGGCAAATACAAACGCATCCGATACCGCGGTGTAGTCTGTGACCGTTGCGGCGTCGAGGTGACGCGTTCAAAGGTCCGCCGGGAACGCATGGGCCACATCCGTTTGGCCGCACCGGTGGCCCATATCTGGTTCAGCAAGACCACACCCAGCCGTTTGGGCTTGTTGCTCGACCTCTCCCCCAGAAATCTGGAGCGCGTGCTCTACTTCGCTCAGCACATCATCGTGTCCGTGGACGAAGAAGCCCGCACGGAAGCCATTGAGGAGGAGCAAGCCAAGCGCGATTTGGCCCTCAAGAAACGGCAGAGAGAAACCGAAAACCAGATTGAGGCGCTAAACAACCGCGCCGAAAATACTGTGGCCACCCCCGATTCTTCGTCCATTGACTCGAAAGAGACCGATGACTCGCAAGAAGCCGATGAGGACGACGCCGTAAAATTGGAAGATGGGTCAACGGATGAGCCCCCGGTTGATTCGCCGGTTGATTCACAACCAGAGGACGCTGTCGAGGCGAAAGACCCTGAAGTTGAACGCCTGGCTATACAGGCTGAAATCGACGCTATCAACAGCCAGTTGGCCACGGATGAATCCCAGATTCAAGAGCAGCTTCAAGCCAGCATAGACGAGCTGGAAGACTTGAGAGTCCATGAACTAATCGCAGAATCCCGTTACCGCGAGTTGAAAGAGCACTACGGTAACGTTTTCCAAGCGGCCATGGGCGCCGAGGCAATCCTGGATATTCTTAGAACTATCGACCTTGAAGCTCTGAGAGAGCAACTCCTTCACGAGATGCACACCACCTCCGGCCAACGCCGGAAGAAGGCTATCAAGCGTTTGCGGGTAGTGGAGTCGTTCCGCAAAAGCGGGAACCGTGTTGAAGACATGATTCTCACCATCCTCCCGGTCCTCCCCCCGGAATTGCGGCCCATGGTGCAGCTGGACGGAGGCAGGTTTGCCACCAGCGACCTGAACGACCTCTATCGCCGGGTGATAAACCGGAACAACCGCCTGAAGCGGCTCATGGACTTGGGCGCACCGGAAATCATCATCCGCAACGAGAAGCGCATGCTTCAAGAAGCGGTAGATGCGTTGATAGACAATGGTCGCCGTGGTCGTCCAATTCAGGGTAGCCACAACCACAAGCTGAAGTCCCTGTCAGACCTGCTCCGAGGCAAACAAGGCCGCTTCCGGCAGAACCTGCTGGGTAAGCGGGTGGACTATAGCGGAAGGTCCGTAATCGTGGTCGGCCCGGAACTGAAGATGCACGAGTGCGGCTTGCCCAAGCGGATGGCTTTGGAGCTATTCAAGCCCTTCGTGATGCACCGCCTGGCGGTACTGGGCATTGCGCCCAATATCAAAAACGCCAAACGGATGGTTGAAAGAGCCCGACCCGAGGTTTGGGACATCTTGGAAGATGTAATCAAAAACCGGCCGGTGCTGCTAAACCGCGCTCCTACATTGCACCGATTGGGCATCCAGGCGTTCATGCCGGTGCTCATTGAGGGTAATGCAATCCAGATTCACCCGCTGGTCTGCTCGGCCTTTAACGCCGATTTCGACGGAGACCAGATGGCCGTCCATGTACCACTATCCAGAATGGCAGTGCTGGAAGCCAAGGAAGCGATGTTAAGTACCCACAACATGCTTTCCCCAGCTTCCGGAGACCCGTTGGTCGCCCCCACGCTGGACATGGTCATGGGTTGCTACTACTTGACCGAATTGCGCGAGGGCGCCCAGGGCGAGGGCAAAGAGTTTTACGACTTCGACGAAGCCCGAATCGCTCATGCTTCGGAACTCATTGATTTGCAAGCACGGATTAAAGTCCGGCACGTTGTGGGAGCAGCAGAGGATGCATGGCTCGAAACCACACTGGGCCGACTGATGTTCAACGAAATCTTGCCTGAGTCCATCGGATACCAAAACATCCTCATGGACCGATTCTCTCTCCGAGAGTTGACAGCGAACCTGTACCACAGCCTGACCAATGAGCAAACGGCTGAGGTCTTGGACGAAATTAAGGACTTGGGGTTCCGCTACGCTACAAAGTCGGGTATCACCATAGCAATCAACGACATTCAAGTTTCGCCGCTCAAACCGGCAATCCTAAACGAAGCTGCCAAGCTGGTGAGCGACCTGGAAGACCAATACCTATCAGGCTTGATTTCCGAAGAGGAGCGCTACGACAAGACCGTTGACGCTTGGACCGCAGCCTCGGACAAGACCACCGAATTGGTGCAGGCAGACCTGCCCAACTACGGCGGTATTGCGGTGATGGCGGTGTCCGGGGCCAAAGGTAACATCTCCCAGATTAAGCAGATGGCCGGGATGCGCGGATTGATGAGCAACCCCAAAGGCCGAATCATCGACCTGCCCATCAAGTCCAGTTTCCGAGAAGGCCTGACCGCCCTCGAGTACTTCATCTCAACCCACGGCGCTCGGAAGGGACTGGCCGACACGGCCCTGAGAACCGCGGACAGCGGCTATTTGACCCGTCGGCTCATAGATATCGCCCAAGAAGTGATAATCCTGCAGATCGATTGCCAGACCTATGATGCTCACTGGGTAACGGGACGGCCCGATGACCTGGCGAATTCGTCCTTGAAAGACCGCATCGTCGGGCGGTTTGCTGCTACACCTCTCGCCCATCCGGAGAGCGGCGAGATTCTAGTGAACCGAAACGATGCAATCGACACTGACATCGCAGACTCCATAATCGCGGCGGGTATTACCGAGGTTATGGTTCGCTCGCCTTTAACCTGCGATTCCCAACGAGGTGTCTGCCAACTTTGCTACGGTCGACTACCCGCCACTGGCCTAGTGGTGGAAAAAGGCCAAGCGGTCGGCATCATCGCCGCCCAAAGCATCGGAGAACCCGGCACCCAGTTGACCATGAGAACCTTCCATACGGGAGGTGTGGCCGGTCTCGATATCACCAGCGGTCTGCCCAGGGTAGAAGAGCTCTTTGAAGCCCGAATTCCCAAGGGAGCCGCTATCCTTGCTGACATTGACGGCACTGTGGAAATCGAGATTGACGACGAAGGCCGCCGTCTGAGACTGGTCAGCCGCGAAGAGTTCCGGGAAGATTACACCATCCCCAAGGGCGCAAAGCTGGTTGTGGACCCAGGCGAATACGTTGAACCGGGTATGCCCTTGGCCAGCGCCCTGCCAACCTCGAAAGGTAAGAAGAAGGCTTCATCCAGCGCAGGAAAATCCGGCGATGAAGCCTCAGGTGATGAAGTCGCCAGTGAAGAGACCCAGCCGGTTCCTCTAGTGGTCGCCAATATCGGTGGGCACGTCGAGGTCACCAAAGCCGGTGTCTCCATAGTCTGGGAGGATGTAGAGGAGCGTGAGCATATCATTCCCGCCTCCGCCCACATCTTGGTATCTTCGGGGGACGAAGTTAAAGCGGGAGACGCCCTGATCAGCGGCCCGCTAAACCCCCACGACATCCTGCACATCCGAGGCAAGGACGAACTGCAACGCTACATGGTAAATGAGGTCCAGCAGGTCTACCGATCTCAGGGTGTGGGAATTCACGACAAGCACATCGAGATAATCCTGCGCCAGATGCTTCGGCGTGTATCGGTGGAATCCACCGGCGACTCCGATTTCATACCGGGGCAAATGGTGGATAAGTTCGAATTCCAACGCAAGAACTCCAAGGTTCTGGCTGAAGGCGGCGAACCAGCTACGGCCAAACCCGTATTGTTGGGCATAACCAGGGCTTCGTTGCTGACCGACAGCTTCCTGTCCGCAGCTTCGTTCCAAGAGACCACCAGAGTGTTGACCCAGGCTGCGGTCAGCGGTGCTCAGGACTGGCTGATGGGCTTGAAAGAGAACGTGATTATCGGAAGGTTGATTCCCGCTCGCGTTGAAGTTCCTGGCATGGACAAACTGCTGGAGCCGGAACCGGTACCTGAACTGATGATGGCAAGCCCCGGCGGTTGGCTGGGCGGCCCCTTCGGTCCCGATGGCGGGACCGCAGCCGCCCAAGGCGGACCTCCTAATTTGGGAGGAGACGACCATGGCGCTAGTAATGGCCCGGACAACGCCGACGTCTTTAATATCTTCGCAAGTGACGATGGCCCAGATGAATCAGCAGGTAAATCCGGCGATAACCCTGACGACCTACCCGAACAGGCAGTAGGCGAATCGTTGAACGCAACGGCTGATGATACCCAATCCGGAACCAACGGTTCCAGCATGGAAATCGATGCCGCGATTACCGGAGAAATAAGCGAAAACGGGCACGAGATTGGAGAAGCGGTTGGCGATGGCGCCGACTTGGGTGGTGAGACAGCAAAAGATGAGCCTGAAGAGTAGCGATGCTGACATCCGGTCAGACGGGACCCAGCTAGAAGGGACCCAGTCAATCAAGAGAGAGCAGGTGGAGCTAGGGGTGGATCTAGCGCCCCGCAACAAGTTCCACCTGAATATCTCTAATCCGGTCATGATAGCGTCAGGTACATTTGGATATGACGGCTATGGCCGGGGCATAACCGCTGAAATGGACTTGGGCCGACTGGGTGCGGTAATACCCAAAACCGTTACCCGTCTGCCCAAAGAAGGCAACCCCGAACCCCGTTGGGATCCCCCTTCCTACCGTCAAGGTCTGGAGCAGGGGGATTTCCTTTTTCTGAACTCCATCGGCTTGGCCAATCCGGGAATCGAATCGGCTCTGGCCGGGCTGACCGCCGAGTGGTCCGGTTACGGCACTACGGTTTTTCTCAGCATCTCCGGCGATAGCGTGTCCCAGTTTGCCGAGATGACTGCCATGACTCAAGGAGTGCCCGGCTTTCAAGCAATCGAACTTAACCTCAGCTGCCCCAACGTCGAGAACGGCGCTATGTTTGGCCACAGCGCACAGCTAACCGCAGCGGCTGTTGATGCCGTCAGAAAGAACACAGACCTCCCTGTGCTAGCCAAACTGGCCCCCAACGTCCCCGACGTTACCGAGATAGCCATTGCCGCAGTGGCTTCCGGGGCCGACGCATTGACGATTTGCAACACTGTCCCGGCCATGGCAATCGACCTAGAGGCTCGAAAGCCGGTGCTGGGTGGTATTACCGGAGGCCTCTCCGGCCACGGGCTCCGGCCCATATCCCTGGCGCTGGTCTACAAGACATCACAGGTGGTGGACGTACCGATAATCGGTGTGGGCGGAATATTTGAGGCCAAACACGTTATGGAATTTCTAATGGCCGGGGCAACAGCGGTGCAGGTGGGCAGCGCCAATCTGGTGAGTCTCTGGTCTCCATTCCAAATCGTGGACGAACTTAGAGACCGATTGGCTGCTTCCGGCATTAGGCGACTAGACGAGGTAATCGGCGCCGCCCAATAACTCTTGAACTTCCGCCTGACTAGCGAGTCCGACACTTCAAATGAGCCCGTGGGCAAGTTTTTTTAATACAAAAGCTTGGATACATAGGCTTGCTCCCAAGGGTTAACTCTTGACACCGCTGAGCAAAAAGGGCATTATCTAACCTAATGAACTCCCAACGTTTGTATTACGGTTATTGGTACTTTTTTACGGGCTGGCATAAGGCCGGGGGAGATCTGCTGCGCTAATTCGAACACTCAGGATTAGTTACAAGGATTCACCAAACCCCGGCTCGCGAAGGCCGGGTTTTTTTATGCGACTATCATCCTCATCCCATTCAAACAGGAAAATAAAACGATGCAGCCTACAGTCATCCGAGATTTAAACATTAAAACCACTGTTCCATTGGTGACACCCATTGAACTGGTTAACGAACTTCCCGTGCCTTTGAAAGCTGAAAATACCGTGGCGGCAGGCAGGGACCAAGTGCGCGGGATCCTCAACGGCTCTGATTCCAGATTTATGGTGATTGTTGGGCCATGCTCGATTCACGACGAAGGAGCGGCTTTGGAGTACGCCGAGAGGCTGTACCGCTGCTCCCGGAACCTGACCGACCGACTTCTGGTGGTCATGCGGGTCTACTTTGAAAAACCCCGGACCACCACCGGGTGGAAAGGGCTGATTTACGACCCCCATCTGGATCAAAGCTTTGACATTGAGGCCGGCCTGCGCAGGGCCCGTAGCCTGCTCTTGAACCTGGCGGAAATGGGGGTTCACGCAGGTACAGAGTTCCTAGACCCCATCGTGCCACAATACTTGGCCGATCTTGTCAGTTGGGCAACTATCGGAGCCCGCACAACGGAGAGCCAGACTCACCGGCAGATGGCCAGTGGCCTGAGGATGCCTGTCGGCTTCAAGAACGGCACAGACGGCAATATCCAAGTGGCAATCGACGCCACCGTGTCTGCAAAGAGCCCCCACGGGTTCTTGGGCATGAACGCCGAAGGAAGGACGGCAATCATCCGGACCGCCGGCAACCCTGACGGTCACATCGTCCTGAGGGGAGGCAAGAATGGCCCAAACTTCAACCAAGGAGCAATAACTCAAGCTCAGGACCAACTACGAAAAGCTGGCATCAACCCTCGGTTGGTGGTCGACTGCAGCCACGGCAATTCCAACAAGGAACACCAGAACCAATCTTGCGCCCTAAAGGATGTGGTTCAGCAGCGGATGAACGGCAATAAGAACATTGCCGGGTGCATGCTGGAGAGCCATCTCAATCCAGGAAATCAGAGCGTAAACGGGGATTTGTCCCGGCTAAAGTACGGGGTCTCTATTACAGACGCTTGTATAGGTTGGGATGAAACCGAAGAGTTGTTGACCTGGGTCTACGATAACGCCGGCTAAATTCCAACACGGGTTAAACGGTTGTAACTAGAATCTTCCCCCAGTGCCCTCGGACTCTCCAAGCTTGCTGCTGACACTGGCTCACTGATCCTATCCTACGTTATGTAAGCCATACTGAGCCCTCAAGAGAGTGCAACCAGGTCTCTCATTGGTTACAATGTACTGTACTAGATTAGCGTTGGTATGATGGTGAAACTTGGCCGTGGGACGCAAAATCCTGGGAGGCGCCAAGCCTTCAGCCGTTAATTTTCCATCCGTTAATTATGGAATGGCCGTATAGTAACTGGCGATGGGGTCACGGCCCCGGCAACCAACTTTCAGTGTAATCGACCAATTTCCGGCGAGGTGTATCCAATGGTTTCCGTTCTAGCCAAACTTCTGGGCGACGCCAACGAAAAGGCCGTAAAGAAACTCCAGCCCATAGTCAAAGAAATAAATGGCCTGGAAGAAGCCGTCCATAACCTCAGCGACGCCCAACTGGCCGAAAAGACTGAGGAGTTCCGGAGCCGTCTCGACGAAAACGAGACGCTGGATGACCTGCTGCCCGAAGCCTTCGCGGTGGTTCGTGAAGTGGCCCAGAGAAGTATTGGACAACGCCACTACGATGTCCAACTAATCGGCGGATTAATCCTGCACAACGGCCAGATTGCCGAGATGAAAACCGGCGAGGGCAAAACCTTGGTCGCTACTCTCCCCGTATATCTCAACGCCTTGACCGGCAAGGGCGTTCACATAGTCACCGTCAACGATTACCTGGCCCGCCGGGACCCGGTGTGGATGGGCCCGATTTACCACGCCTTGGGTTTAACCGTCGGATGCCTGCAACACGATGCCTCTTACATGTACGATCCATCCCTCAGCGACACCCCCGACGGTATCTTGTTCCTGCGCCCGGTGACCCGCTATGAAGCCTATGGTGCGGATATCACCTACGGCACCAACAACGAATTCGGCTTTGATTACCTGCGGGACAACATGGCGGTCCAAGTCTCCCAGATGGTGCAACACGAACTTCATTATGCCATCGTCGACGAAGTCGACAACATTTTGATCGACGAAGCCCGAACACCCTTGATTATCAGTGGACCGGCCGAGGAGCCGGTTCAGCTTTACTACCAATTCGCCAAATTAGCGCCCCGGCTGGAATTTGAGGAAGACTACACGATAGAGGAGCGCACCAAGAGCATCTCCCTGACCCAAGAGGGTATCTCCAGGATGGAAGGTTGGACCAAAGTCGGAAATCTGTATGACCCGGAGAACTTTCACCTCGTCCACTACATAGAAAATGCCCTGACCGCCGAGATTATGAAGCAGCGGGACAAAGAATACGTGGTCTTGGATGGCGAGGTCGTGATTGTCGACGAGTTCACCGGTCGCCGCCAACCTGGCCGCCGGTGGTCCGATGGCCTCCATCAAGCCGTGGAAGCCAAAGAGGGCCTAACCATACAGCGGGAGAGCATTACCTACGCCACCATCACCCTGCAAAATTACTTCCGGATGTACGACAAACTTGCTGGCATGACGGGTACTGCCGAAACAGAAGCTGACGAGTTCATGAAAATCTACAAACTGGAAGTAACCGTGGCGCCTACCAACCTGCCACCGGGAAGGAAAGACTCATCGGACCTAGTTTTCCAGACTGAAGAAGCCAAGTGGCGCATGGTCACGGAAGACATCGGCAACATGCACGAACAAGGACGTCCCGTTCTAGTGGGCACCACCTCAATTGAGGCATCCGAGCTTCTCAGCAAACGCTTGACGTCCCACGGGGTTCCCCACAAGATACTGAACGCCAAGATTGACCAGCACGAAAAAGAAGCAACCATCGTGTCCGAAGCTGGGCTCCCGGGCGCCGTAACCGTCTCAACCAATATGGCAGGCAGAGGAACCGATATCGTTCTGGGAGGTGGCGACACCAACCGAACTAGCTGGCAAGCAGACCACGACAAGGTGGTGGATTTAGGTGGCCTGCATGTCATCGGCACCGAACATCACGACTCCCGGCGCATCGACAATCAGCTGAGGGGCCGTTCCGGAAGGCAAGGGGATCCCGGCAGTTCCCAGTTCTATGTGTCCCTCGAAGACGAACTCATGCGGCGGTTTGGTGGAGACCGCATAAAAACGGTGATGGGCTGGACCGGGCTGGACGAAGACACCCCCATTGAGAACGGCTTAATCACCAAATCCATCGGTGGCGCCCAGATCAAAGTGGAAAGCTACCACTTCGATATTCGCAAGCACCTATTGGACTTCGATGATGTCTTAAATACACAACGAGCGGTCATCTATTCCAACAGACGCCAAATCTCCCAAGGCGAAAACCTCAAAGAGCAGATTGTGGAGATGATGCGGCAAGAATTCCTGGATCTCTCCCACCGCTTTTTGCCTGACCGCCACGCCGATGATTGGAACGTGCCCGGTCTGTTGGCGGAACTCAGCGTAATCTGCGCATTGCCGCCGGAATTGATTGACGAAGACGCTGTCTATGCCCATAGCCAATCGGAGATTAACGAGATACTCCTAGACCACGCACAGACGGTCTACGATGACCGGGAAGCGGAACTGGGGGCAGAGCAGATGCGCACCCTGGAACGGCTCCTGCTTCTCCGCGCGATTGATACCCACTGGGTTCAGCATTTGACTACCATGGAAAACCTTCGGACAGGCATCGGCCTGCAAGCCTATGGTCAAAGAGACCCTTTGGTCGCCTACCGCACCGAAGGCCACAAGATGTTCGAGGAACTGACCCAGAGGATGCAATATGACGTGGTGCACACCATGTTCCACGTCGTCTTGACAGAGCAGCCTGCTGATGGTGCCGCCCGCAGACCGTCTCCGGTGAAAAAAGCGGACCCGGTCAGTCCCATGGAGGCCGTCAACCCCAAGAATAGGGACAAGGTCGCTGTGGGAGCAGCCAGCAAGGTTGGCCGGAACGCCCAGTGCCCCTGCGGCAGCGGCAAGAAGCACAAGCGCTGCCACGGAGCCACAACTTAGACTGGTTTCAGTTTCAACGATTGGTTCGAAAAGCCATTCGACAAGCCTATCTCCAAACGAGCCGAAGGGATTATCGCGAACGGCGCAGTCTCCTAACCCGCTAATCCTGAGCTTTCTGCCTATCCTGAGATTGTCAGGGGACTCCCTCTAAGAACTCTTCCCAAAGAGTCTGGATAGGAAAGAACCCCTCTTTGCGGGTTCCTGATGAGCTTTCCCGTGATTGTGCTCCCCGTGATCGTGCCCATGATGGTCATGTTCAACGGTATCCTGCTCACTGCTCGAGGACTCCATGTTTATCCCTTCCCAATCGGCGGCCAGGTACTTCTCAGGATCCTTCTCGAAAGCAATCCGGCAACCAGGCCCGCAGAAAAAATAGGTAGTGCCTTGGTGTTCGCTCTTCCCGCCGGGCGGGTTTTCCGTGTCCACATCCATGTTGCAAATCGGATCAACTGCTGTCGCCATTTTCGTTTCTCCTAGGTTTGGTCTAGTTGGTCGCAGAATTATTATTTATCTTACAAAACCTTTGCCCGCCGCAGTCTCAGGGAATTGGAAACCACGGACACGGAACTAAACGCCATCGCCAAGGCAGCCAGCACTGGGTTCAGAAATCCCCTATCCCCAAAGAAATAATCCAGACTGCCCGGTACTCCGCCTGAGAGTTCGAATACGGGGTATAAGACCCCGGCTGCCACGGGAATCAGCATTACATTGTAGAAGAAGGCCCAAAAGAGATTTTGCTTGATGGTCCGGATTGTCTGTCGACTCAGATGAAAGGCTGTTAATACGCCGCCAATGTTCCCTCGCATCAGGGTGATGTCCGCCGACTCCATGGCCACGTCGGTGCCAGTGCCCATGGCCATGCCAACGTCGGCTTGAACCAAGGCGGGTGCGTCGTTTATGCCGTCTCCAACCATGGCCACGGTCTTACCTTCCGCCTGCAGTGCCCGGATAACGTTTACCTTGTCCTGGGGCAATACTTCGGATTCCACCCGGTCTACACCCAGCTCCAGGGCCACGGCGACTGCCGTACGAGCATTGTCTCCGGTCAGCATCACAACTTCCAAACCCAACTGCCGGAGCTTGGCCACTCCTTCCTTAGCATCCGGTTTTAGCGTGTCGGCAACAGCAATCAATCCGGCTGCGGAACCGTCGATGGCCACGAATATGGGTGTTTTCCCTTGCATAGCAAGGGTGGCTGCGGAATCCGCCAGGCCGTTCATATGGACGGATGCAGACTCCAACAGAGCAATGTTACCCACCAGAAGCCCGTTGCCGTTGACCCGGCCCTCGATACCACGGCCTGGTATTGCCTGGAAACCTTCCACCGCCACAAGTTCCAATCCCCTAATCTGGGCCTCGCGAACCACAGCCTGGCCAAGAGGATGCTCGGAAACCCGCTCGGCCGACGCCGCAAATCGCAGGAGGTCATCTTCCGAGATTGCTGTCGGAGACCCATCGACCAGAATTATGTCGGTGACCACCGGCTTACCTTGAGTGAGTGTGCCTGTCTTGTCCAGCACCACGGTATCTACCCGGTGGGCCACTTCCAGAGCTTGAGCGCCCCGAATCAACACTCCGTGCTCTGCGCCCTTCCCAGTGCCTACTATTATCGCCGTGGGCGTGGCCAAGCCCAGAGCGCAGGGGCAAGCGATAATCAGTACCGTTACAAAAACCAGGGTGGCCAAGGTCATAGCCGGAGCTGGGCCCAGCAACAGCCAAAATAGAAACGCTAGCAAGGCAATACCCAACACTGCTGGGACAAAGTATGCGGCCACTTTATCCACCAAGCGTTGAATGGGCGCCTTCGATCCTTGGGCTTCTTCCACTAGCCGTATAATCTGGGCCAGCACTGTATCCTGACCCACCTTGCTAGCCCGGAATTGGAATGCGCCTTGCTTATTGAGCGTCGCTCCGAAGACCAAACTGCCCACTTCCTTGTCCACCGGCATGCTTTCCCCAGTAAGCATGGACTCATCAACGGTGGAGTAGCCCTCGGTAACCTCGCCGTCCACCGGAAGCTTCTCGCCAGGCCGGACGAGAACCACTTCACCCAGCACTACGGACTCCACCGGAACGTCAATCTCTTGACCATCTCGGATTACCCTGGCGGTATTGGGCTGTAATCCTATGAGGCGTCGAATCGCTTCCGAGGTCCGCCCCATGGCCCGAGCCTCCAGAAAACGCCCCACCAAGATTAAAGCGACGATTATGGCTGCGGTGTCGAAATACACATCGGTGGCGATTTGGTTGTCCACCAATACCTGTGGTGAGATGGCGTCCAGCAGGATTACCACCACGCTGTAGGTGTAGGCCACACTGGTGCCCAAGGCAATCAATGTGTGCATGTTGGCGGTTCCGTGACGCAACGTAGGCAGCCCCGAGGAATAGAAGGTCCAACCTGCCCAGAATTGCACCGGGGTGGCCACCGCCCACAACAGGAAGGGATAATATGAGCGGCTCATGAACCCGTCGACCCAAGGGAAGCCGCCAAATGTCCCCAGGAACAGGAGTATGGCTCCAGTGGCCGCTAGAGCTACCCGGTTTTTGAGCGCGCGTACTTCTTTTACCTTGGCCAGCCGGTCCAGTTCTTCACGGCCGTCACGGAGCCCGATGTCGATGCCTTCCACCCGGTAGCCGGCGTCCGCCACCGCTGCTGTGAAATCCTCCTGACCGGTGGCGCCGGCCACGTACTTTACGGTGGCTTTTTCGGTGGCCAAGTTGACGGTGGCTTCGGAGACTCCATCAACCTTGGCAAGGGCTGATTCCACGTGAAAAACGCAAGAAGCGCAGGTCATTCCGCCTATGTTCAGCGTCATCGTGGCGTGGGGAATCTTGTAACCCGCTTGGGAAACGGCCTCAACCAGCCGCTCCACCGGCACATCCGGTCCTTCAATCTCAACAACGGCTTTTTCGGTGGCCAGATTGACCGTTGCGTTGGTGACACCCGCCACGCCGTTTAGCGCACCTTCCACGTGGAACACGCAAGAAGCGCAGGTCATGCCCTCTATGGGCAGGTTGAGACGTTTGATTTCTTTCTGTTTTGTAGCCATTATTCCAATTCCAAAGACCGACCGACCGGTTATTTATGCGCCTTGGGCGAAGATTAAGTTGCCTGTGGAGGCGCTCTGACGGATTTTTTTCAGTTCAGCGTATTCTGGCGAGTGGTACCAGGCCTTGACCCGTTCCATGTTCTCGAACTCCACGACCACCATACGATTTGGTGTCCATTTCCCTTCGGCGACCTCACCAGTTGCGCCTCTGACCAGATAGTTTCCTCCGTGAGCGCCGATGGTCGCTGGCACCCCTGCCCGGTACTTTTCGTAGGTATCCGGGTCGGTTACCTTGATATCGCCAATCACATACGCTGCGCTGCTCATGGCGCTCCCGGAAACGCCTTCAACGAATATCAAACTCCCGGTGGAGGCGCTCTGGCGTAGCTTCACCAGTTCCGAGTACTCCGGCGAGTAGTACCAGGCTTTAATGGTCTCGATACTTTCGTATTCGGCCAGCACTAGACGCTCGGGGAGCCAATCGCCTTCGGCTACCTCGCACATACCGACCCCCCGGACCAGGTATTTAACGCCGTATTTCTCGCTGGTTTCAGGCACCCTTGCGGCGTATTTCGCATAGGTGTCTGTGTCTGTAATTGTTATATCGCCAATCACGTACGCAGCCATGTCCGCCCCTTTTCTCTTTGACTTACTTGACGGTCAAACACCATCAACCAGCACCATCTTGCTTATGGTCGAGTTCAGCCGGATTGCCTTGACCGGTCCATACTCTTCGGAGTTGTAGAATTCCTTCGCCCTCTCGAAGCTGGGGAATTCCAGAACCACAAGACGTTTCGGCGCCCAGTCGCCCTCCAGCATCTCCATCTCACCACCGCGGCTCAGGTATTTGCCACCGTATTTGGTAACCAATGGTGGCACCTGGCTACGGTAATCCTCGTAGGCTTCCGGATTGGTGACCTCAATGTCCACTATCACGTAGGCTGCCATGATTTCCCCCCAATTTAGACTCGAAAAAAGAACCTGGACAATTGCTCTTATCACGATGGCATTGCCCGTTCCGGTTGACTACTTGTTGGCCAACAGATAAAGGTCTTTCAGTTCGTCTAAAACCTGGTCTTCTCGACCGGTTTTGATGCCTTCAATCACACACGAGTGCAGATGGCCTTCCAAGAGGACGCCTTCCATCTTCTCGATGGCCCGTCTGACCGCATAGGTTTGTTTGAGCACGTCTACGCAGTATTTATCTTCTTCCAGCATCTTTCTTATGCCGGATAGGTGACCTTCTATGTAACTGAGCCGCTTTAGAGCCTCGGACTTACTATTGGATGCCATAGGGCAACTCCCATCTTTGGTTTCAAACCCATACCCCCTGGGGGTGGGTTTACTCGTTAATTGTATGGCAAGCAAGTCAATTGGTCAAGCACGTTGGTAGTTCTTGACTATGGTTCCGACATTTATATGGTCCGGCATTTCTATGTTATGGTACGCGTCGGGAAAATCGCGACCACAGGAGAAAGACGTTGGCTTTTGGCTGGGCAATCATCGGCACAGGCATGCATCCCCACCTGAAAGTGGCCCCAGCGATGGCCCTGGTAAAGGGGGCCGAACTGGTGGCGGTGTACAGCCGCAGTCAAGAAAGAGCCGAAACATTCGCTGAGAACCACGACGCCAAGGCGGCTTATGACTCAGTGGACGAGATGCTCAAGGATTCCCGGATCGATGCCGTGTTCGTGGCTTCGCCAAACGCTTTACACGCCGGGCACACGTTGCGAGCCGCTGAGGCCGGCAAACATGTGCTGGCGGAGAAGCCCATGGCTACCACTATAGAAGACTCCCTTGCCATGGTCACGGGTTGCCGCGCCGCTGGAGTGAAGCTGGGCATAGGTTTCGAGCTCCGGTTCAACCCAGGCCACATCCTGGCTCGAAAGGTGATTTCCCAAGGGTCTATCGGCAGAATCAGCTTGGCCCAAGGACAATGGGGCCGCGGTTCGCGGGGCGAAAGGTTTCACATCCCCCGCACCGATCTGCGAGGTTGGTGGGAAGAAACCGAGCTCATGGGTGACGCATCGGTGATTGTGGGTTTGGGCGTCCACGTGATAGACCTATTCCGCTTCATCTTGGGTGAAGAGGTGACTGAGGTTGTCGCCATGACCGACGGCCAGACAGCCGATCAACCCCTAGAGCACATCGCCACCATGTCGCTAAGGATGGAGAGCGGGATAATAGCAGCAGTTTCTTGCGGGCGCATGCTGCCCGACACGTTGAACGACTTCTCGGTTTACGGCACCGACGGCAGAATCACGGGCAGAGCCACCGTTTGGGAAGCGCGTATGGGCAGCCTACAGGTGACCAGCGAATCGGTGAACCGGAAGCAAACTTATCCCTACGACTACCTAGCGAATTTCGTAGATGAATTACAAGACTTCCAGCGAGCCGTGGAAGAGGACCGGGAGCCATCTGCCACAGGGGAAGACGGTCTTCAGGTCACAAGGGTTACTTCGGCTGTGATCGAATCAGCCCGCACCGGTCGCGCCGTCAAACTCGAGCCACTAACCGTATAAGGACTCCCGAATATTCCGGGAGTCCTCATCATCATCGGCATTTCGTCCGTGGCGTTAATCCCGGCCTTATTCGTATCTAGGCTCGGTGTCCCTAGGAATGCCGAAGGCGTGCTTTCCAATTACTTCCAGGGCATCGAAACCGCCGATGGGGTGCATGGGCCCGGCACGGACGTCACGGTAGTAACGCTCCAAGGGCAGGTGCTTGGACAGTGCCGCTCCACCCACCATATCCACGGCTTTGTCCACCACATCAATGGCGGTGCGCATGCAGAAATGTTGGGCGGCAATAGCGTCAAGCAAGGTCTGGTCGTCCCTGGCTTGAGGGTCCTTGAGGCGTTGGGCAATATCCCTTTGGAAGGCCCAAGCGGCTTTTAGCCCAATATCCATCTCCGCCGCCAGGAATTGGTTGCCCGGGTAGTGGCTTGCTGGGCGATTGAAGGGTTTTCGAGTGCGGTTTTTCGTGTAATCTATGGCGAAATCACGGGCAGCTTGGGCGATGCCTATATAGATGCTAGCGAATGTCCCACCATGCCAGGCGAGTAGCAGCCGCTCGAACTGGCCCCACTCCCAAGTTGGGTGCCTAAAAACATCGTCCTCCGGCACCAACAGGTTATTAATAACCCAACTGTGGCTGCCGCTAGAACGCATCCCCATAACGTTCCAATCATTTTGGCACTCAAGGCCAGGGGTATCTATGGGGATGAAGAATATCAACCCTACTTCGCCTTCGTCCGGGTCGTTGTATACTGCGGTGCTGGCAAACAGGTCAGCGCCTGGGCTATTGGTTCCGAAGGAATGTCGGCCATTTATGCGGAACATGCCGTCCTCTTTTACTGCCTCGACAGTAGTAAAACCCAAGCCGGTTATTCCCTTCAGGCTGTCCACTTGTGGGTCCGTAAAGCAACCGCATGAAATGAGTTTCTTACTGGCAATCTGCTCCAATAAACCGACAACATGCTCGTTACCCGTCTTGTAAAGCTCGGTAATCATCCAAGGCAAGGCCAGGTGCATGTTCATCGCCAGCGCAGTCGCTCCGTCACCCCTGGCCAACCGCTCTTGAGCGATACAGATATCCAGCAAATCTCCCCCACCTCCGCCTAACGCTTCGGGTATGGGGATATTGGTATAACCCGAGTCTTTCAAGTCCTGATAGTTGTCGTGGGGGAAGCTGCCTTCTTCGTCGTATTTGGCGGCCCGGCCAGCGAACACTTCGGCATGTTTGGCCGAAATATCGAACCATTTCTGTTGTGAAGCAGTGAGTTGCTCTGGCATTTGCCCTCCGTGTTTTTGTCCCAAGCGGCTGTCGCTAAAGTGGTGCCCTATCCCTCCGGCGTCTCTAAGCCACCAGCCGATTTACTCAATGGCCGAAATTCTAACGCAGCGATATGCGCCAAGCAAGTGAAAATTTGATCGGTGAAAGACTTGTCGTTAGTGCCATGGCCATGAGGTACGCCTAATTACTTAAAGATCGAACCAATCAGAAACAGGACCCTTCAACGACACTGCCCGAGTGCCTGTCGTCCTGTTTACGGCCCCGGAATAGGCCATTGCCGTCAGGATGGCGTCTGCCAACGACCCACGAAGGTGATAGCGGCGCTCTGTCCAGTCCAAACAACCGTAGGCGAAGGGACGGCGCTGAGATGCCGCTCCGGGAGCGTCTACTCCGAGTTTCAGGAGCGAACGTTCTCCTGGGCTCGTCAGTCGATACAGAGTCTTCTCCCCTTGTTCTGTGTTGAACCAGCCCCGGCTAAGCATCTCGTCCAGCAGGCTCACACCAGCAATGCCCGCCAGGTGGTGGTAACAAGTGCGGGCCCGGCGCAGAGCCGAATCCCGGCGCACCTCTCTTGCGGCTTGAAGGCTTCTGGGGGCCAACAATTGAGAGAATTCTGGGTCCGAAGAGATTATGTAACTCACGTTATGTCCATCCTGCCGTTCAAAACCAGCCGGTAATCGGAGCTACCGGATTCTAGTTAACATAATTCTAACAGGTACTTGGGCCATTCATCCGACCCACCGGAGCAAGAAAACAAAGTGGGGCGTCCGTTGAGGAACGCCCCGCTTAAATCTGCCATGCTTGTATTTTCAGCCGCCGCCCAATGCTGGGAGGAAGTGGACTTCGCTGTTTTCCTCAACTCGTTCCAGCAGTCCCAACTGGCTGGTTTCCCCGTCGATTATTACGGCTATGCCAGGCAGGAGGTCCGTCCCATCGTCGTCGCACAATAAAGCCCGAATTCCTGGGTACTCGGAATCCAGATTGTTGATGACCTGTCTAACTGAAGCGCCTGCGACGCGGACGGTTTTGTTGCCCCCAGTGATGACCTGCATTCGTGCGGGTATCCAAACTTCCGGCATCGTTATTTCTTCCAAAAGGGATGGGCTACCTTATCTGCGAGCCCAACCGCTAGCTTATTTCTTTTCGGAGCCCCAGATAGCATCAAGCACCCTACCGGGCGTGATGGGCAGCTGGTCCAGCCTGGCGCCTATGGCCCTAGACACTGCGTTGGCGATTGCTGGCAGCGGAGGGACAATTGGCACTTCACCGATTCCCCTCACGCCATAAGGATGAGCGGGGTTTGCGACCTCGACGATTACCGTGTCAATCATTGGCAGGTCCAAGCTGGTGGGCATGCGGTAGTCCAAGAATGTGTTATTCAGCATGTTGCCTTGGTCGTTGAAGAAGTATTCCTCATTTAGCGCCCAGCCGATGCCCTGAACTGCGCCACCTTGAATCTGGCCCGCTGCGTAGTCCGGGTGAATCGCCTTGCCCACATCCTGTACTGCGGTGTAACGCAAAACTGTTATCTTGCCCGTTTCGGGGTCCACTTCCACATCGACAATATGGGTTCCTATGCAGGGACCGGCGCCGCCGGGATTCACTCCCGCACTGCCGGTTATGGGGCCGCCGGTGGCATTTTGCCGGGCGGCGCATTCCTTGAAGGTCATATTCAACTCTGAATCGGACTTATGTTGCAAGACTCCGTTCTCATACTCGACGTTTTCCACCGGAATCTCCCAGATCTTGGCGGCCCTCTCCACCATTTGTCGCCTGACGTCCATGCCAGCCTCAAAAGCAGCCCAGCCCGACTTGAAGGTGGCCCCGCTGCCGCCGCTGTTGGAGGTAAAGCCCACAGAGTCTGTATCGGCCACGGTAGGCCGGATATCCTCTGCCGGTATGCCTAAAACCTCGGCCAATTGCTGGGACAGGGTTACCCTAGTGCCGCTGAGGTCCACCGAGCCTTCAACCAAGTTGACGGTGCCATCGGAGTTGACGATGGCTGACGCACTGGCCGGGCCGGTGTTGTTGGGCCAATATCCACTGGCCACACCCCTCGCCCGGTTTGGGCCTTCCAGGGGAGCCGAGTAATGTGGGTGGTCCTTGGCTGCTTGCAAGGTCTCTATGAAGCCAACTTTGGGGAATAACGGGCCGGTGATCCGGCGAGTGCCCTCTTTGGCGCTGTTGAGTAGCCGGAGTTCCAAGGGGTCCATGTCCAGCTTTTCGCAAATCTCGTCTAGGGCCGTCTCCATGGCGAAAGCCGAAGCAGGGGAACCGGGAGCCCGGTAGGCTGCGGACTTCGGCCTGTTCAGGACCACATCGTAGCCTTCCAAGTAGGCATTGGGTATTTCGTAAGGAGCAAACATGCACATGCATCCTGGAGTGACCGGAGCGCCGGGATAAGCGCCAGCTTCGTAAATCAGGTGTGCTTCCGCAGCCACAATCTTGCCATCTTTGGTTGCGCCAACCTTCACCTTTATAGTCGTACCCGAGGCAGGTCCAGTGGCCTCAAAAACCTCGGTGCGGGTCATCGCCAGCTTGACTGCTCGGCCAGCCTTCTTTGCCAGTGCCGCGGCCACCGGTTCCAGGTAGACCACGCCCTTGGCGCCGAACCCCCCGCCTATCTCCATGGGCACCACCTTGATGCTGGAAAGGGGGATTCCCAGGAGCCACGAACATTGGTCGCGTACGTTGAAGTGCCCTTGAGTGCTGGACCATATGGTCAGGCTGCCGTCGGCTTGCCACATCGCTGTAGCCGCATGGGGCTCGATGTAGCCTTGATGGACGGGAGCAGTGCGGGTCTCCTTCTCGACTATCACATCGGCCTGTTTGAAGCCTTCGGCGATGTCACCCACATTAAACTCAAAATGGTTGGAGATGTTTGAGCCCTTGGTCGTGTCTTCATCGTCCTTTAGGCCGCCAGGGCGCAACAAGGGATTGGAGAGGGTCGCCAACCGTTCGTGAAGCAGAGGAGCATCGTCTTTCATGGCTTGCTCTGCGGTAACGACTGGTTGTAAAACCTCATAATCAACTGTTATTAACGCTAGCGCTTCTTCGGCCAGATGTAGGCTATTGGCTGCCACTGCGGCCACCGCATGGCCCTTGTAGAGCACCTTGTCCCTAGCAAGGATGTTGGTGCTCATGAACCCCAAGTTATGTATTGCGCCTTCGGCTAGATCAACCACCTTTCGAGAAACCTCGGGAAGATCGCTGGCGGTCACCACAGCAAATACACCCGCCATGGCCTCAGCCTTGCTGGTGTCGATGGACTTAATCTTGGCGTGGGGATGAGGACTGCGTAGGACTTTTCCCACCAACATACCGGGCAAGTCCGTATCTACGCCGTAGAGGGCTCTGCCGGTGACCTTGTCCATGCCGTCGTGGCGAATGGGGCTGGTGCCAACCACTTTAAATTCCTGGTTGGAAAGCACTACATTGGGCTCATAATCCGGCATCAATAGCCTCCACGGTTTTGGGTGTTCATTGGCGAATAATCGAGGAAATAAAGAGCCGGTGTTTTACAGTAAACGTGCCTATCCGTCTCTATCGAATATACTATCATAATATGAGATTGATGCTACCTTATCCGCTTTCTCGATATGAGGCTCCCGCAATCCGGCGAAATCAAACCGGAACTTGGCCAGCAGCGGATAATGAGATTGGATTGCGACTGAAGTTTATGGCGGGAGTGAAGTGGATGCGGCAGAATCAGGACGAAAAGATGAAACGGCAATGTGACAGCGCAGGAATTTATGCCTGCGATTCCGCTTAATTCGAAGCCTGGCTGACGGCAAGGGGGAAGGAAATATGTAGTTGTTATCCCTTGCCGGCACGGCGAGTCTTCATAGCTACTTCGATAGCCTCGGACAACTCAATCATGGAGAAAGGCTTCCTCAAAACGCTATCAATTACCGCCCCTTGTTCCTGCCCGTCCTCCACTGACATGTTCCAGCCTGTGGCTACGATTATAGGCACGTTGGGGTTTATTTCGTTGATGCGGCGGGATACTTCCCAACCGTCCATCACTGGCATGCCCAAGTCTACGACGACCAAGTCGAAAGCGCCCCTGCGGAATGCTATGACCGCCTCTTCTCCCTCAAGATAAACACTCGCATTATGTCCTGACGACTCCAAGAATGTGCGAAGCATGCCCGCTACCAAGGGTTCGTCATCAACCACCAATACGTGTAGGTTACGGATGTTCGGCGTTTTTTCCTTGCTGTCGGGAATACCGGAATCCTCGTCGGATGAAGCCGGGAAGCGGACTGTGAAGGTGGTGCCCACGCCCGGTGAGCTTTTAACTGACAAAACCCCTTCCATCTGGTTAATTAAGTTGTAGGCGATGCTCAGCCCTAAACCGGAACTTGCTGGGCCTTTGGTCGTGAAGAACGGCTCGAAGATTCGTTTGAGGTCGGCGGACTCAATGCCGGGGCCGTTGTCGGCCACTTCCAGGATTACTTCATTATTTACGCAACGGGTGGTTAAAGATACCTTGCCTCCTTCCGGAAGCACCGCAACGGCATTTTCGACCAAGCTGGAAATTGCCTCCTTCAAGCCCGAAACATGAGCGTACATCGGCGGAACCCATTGCAGGTCGGCCTCCAATTGGATGCCCGACCAAGGGTTGCCGGAGTCGCTGCTCCAATGGTGTTCCATCGACTCCACCACGTCTCTAACTACATCGTTCAGAGAAAAATAGGTGAATTTACTCTTTGGAGAGCGTCGAGAGAACATCTGTATACGACGCACCGTTTCCGCGCACTCTTGTGCCTGGCGCTGTATGGCGCCCAGGGCGTGTTGGTCCACCTCATCCAAGCTCTGCCACTTGCCAATCAGGAATTCGGAGTAACCGAGAATGACGGCAAGGTCGTTATTGATATCATGAGCAACGCCTGAGGCCAGCTGGCTTACCGCTCTAATCTTCTCAGCCAGCAAGTATCTCTCGTTCCATTCCTTGCGCTCGGTCATGTCATGAGCGACCATCAGTGCGCGCCTTGCCTCGCCCGGATTTCCGGGCATTGCCGATAGGGTGATTCCCAGTATCTTGGGCTCGCCGTTTCGATCGAGACAGGTAGCCTCGGACTCCAGTGTTTCACCAGTCTGTTGAAGCTGTTCAAACGCATCGAACCTACCGTCGGGCCAACCGTCCTCAAACCAAGGGTAGGGCCATGTATTCCCTACCAGCTCATCGCGTGTATACCCCGAGATGGCGCACCCAGCGTCATTGACTATCTCTATGGTGCCGTCCAGTCCGGAAATTTGCACCCATTCGGGCATTTGCTCAATGGCTTGGACCAGCAAAGATTCGGCAATACCATTATTGGCGCTGTTGTCGCCTGATGACGTGTTTTCCCGCCCGATGCTTAGCAGCCATTTCGCGCGCCCACCAGCATCCAGCAGGGGGGAGACATTGAAGGAGATATTACGGCCGGAGCCCGTGGCATCGGTTACCAGACCATCGACTTGGGAGACCTCTGTAGCATCTCCACCGGCATTTGCCCAAGGGATGTTGCTCAAGGGGCCTTGCGGCAACAGCCATGGATAGGGGAAAAATTGGCCGGTAACTTGTTGCCGAGGAAGCCCAATCAGCCTCAACATGCCGTCATTAACATAGGCAATCTTGCCCTGCATGTCGCTGAGCATGGCCGGTGCGCTCAAAGACTCAATGATTTGGAGGGGGAGGTCTTCAGATATATCAGATAGATGTGTAGACATATTCTTGCAAAATTGACCACTCGTTTCCAAACAAGTCTGAATTAAGCAGCATTTTGACTACAGAGTACCAGCACCCTAATCATTCAAGTGCCCGCCTGCCCCAGCAGGTTATCCGGTGCCGCCGCAAGCCCTTAGTCTCTTGTCCCAAGTTTTAGTCCCAAGGATTAGTCCCAATAGTTTCGGGGGGGCCGGGATGGGATGATTGGCTCCTTGATGGCAATTTTGAAAAATGCAATCAATACCACTCCGGCGATAAATCCACCCACATGGGCCATAAAGGCTACGTTTGCCCCGGCGGATAAGCCCAAGAACCCCAGGCTGTTGATAATCTGAAGGAAGAACCAGATGCCTAGGAATACCATCGCCCGCAACTCAATCACGGTGATGAAATAGAAAATCACCAAGGCCTTTATCCGGTTGAACGGGTAGAGCAGCAGGTAGGCTCCCATAACGCCAGCGATGGCCCCACTAGCGCCAACTAATGGAGCTTGAGAATCGGAGTCGATGGCGAAATGACTTAACGTGGCGATGACGCCAGAAACAAGATAGAAGAGAAGGTACTTGAAGTGACCCAACCGGTGCTCGATGTTGTCGCCGAAAACCCACAGGAAGGCCATGTTGCCAGCGAAGTGGAATAGGCCGCCGTGCATGAACATGGACGTGAAAATCGTGGCCCAAGTGGGCACCGCCGATTCGATATCCACCGCCCTGATTCCCAGACCCAAGGTCGTGAACGACCTGCCGGAGCTCAACTCTTCTGGAATGAAGCCCCATTTGAGAAAGAAACCGAATGCTTCTACGCTATCGCCGCCCCACAGATATCCACTGCCAGCCAGTTGGAGGGCGTAGAGAAACACCAAGGCGTTGATTCCAATTAGGACTATGTTGACGGTGGGGCGGGAGTGGCTCCGGATGTCTGTGTCGGAAAATGGAATCAAACTACAGCCAAATCTCCAGGAGCCTTGGTGAGCCTCCTCCCGTTAACCGCGCGAGGAAATTCTGACCCGGCAGCAGGGCCGCAGCAGAGCGTCAACGAGCCAGGTCCGCAGAGGCGTGGGAAATAACGTCAGCAGCAGTCGCAGGCGCCATCTTGTCCATGTTCAGCATCATGTGGTATAGAGTCGGATCGTTGGGGCTGACTTTGAAAAATTTCTGGAAATAGGCCACCCGAGCCGTCTCCAGTTGCTCAACGTAGACCCCAGCCTCATCCTCTTTCATGTGCTCGCGCTCCATCAGCGTCTTGACCCGAACCTCCAGCGGTGCCATCAGGCCAACGTGCATGACGCCTGGAGTGTCGGCAAGGATGATATTGGCGCCCCGGCCGATGATTATCACGTTGCCCTTCTGGTAAAGATCCTTCAAAACCTTTGTCGTGGCTTCAATGAATGACTTGTCGTCCACCTTCACTGCCGTGGCCGAAGTCTCCCCCGCCAACTCTGCGTATGTTTCCGGGGGTAGGCTATCTAGACCCCTGCCAAAGTAAGGTTCTCCGCTCACCCCGGACATGGCCGAGCGTTCCAACATATTCTGCAGAAACTGGCCCATCTTGTCTCGGAACCGGACAACGCGCTGCTCTTTGTCCACCAGCGCTCCCACCGGCTTGCCCACGATTCTGGCGGCTTCCACCGTAACCATACGGTCAACGAAGCTCATCTCAAGTTGCTCGGAAACAATATGCCCAATGGTCACCGCTCCGCTTCCACTGGGTCCGTTAATAGTTATGACCGCCATCGTAACCTCCCGTCTTCTGGATCTTACTAATCGGGTCTAACTAACCGTTCAAGTCAGGCCTAGTCGAACAACCGTCCCAGTTGCTTGGCCAGATATCCCAGCCCATTCACGCCTGTTATCGATGGTTCCAAGGGGGTCCACCCAGTTGACTTTGGGTGCTGGCAACCCAAGCAAATGGCTATGCAGAGCCGCCCATTACCCTCGACCGGCGGCGCACGTATTCGTCAGTGAGTAATCCCATGGCCAAAGAGTCGTACCACTCGCCGTCCTTCGGGTGGGTCTTTCGCAAGTGCCCTTCCAGAACGAACCCAATTTGGCGGAACATCTGAAGCGCATGTTCGTTGTATTCAGGTATATCCGCCCAGACTCGGTGAAGCTCGAAGGTGTTGTAGGCTTCGTCCAGCAACAGAATCAGACCCATGGTCCCGTAATGATGATGCCAAAGGTCCTTTCGGCCGATGAGGATGAATATCTGAGCTTCTTGCAGCGGCCAATCAATGACCAGCTGGCCTTCGCCAATATGCTGGCCGTCTTGGGTGTAAATAGCGTAAATTCTGCGGTCATGGTCTTCAAAGATACGCTTCCACTCATCCTCGGAGGACCCAATCACTCTTTGAGGAGAGTACCCGTGATGGAGCGCAATTCCGTCATCGCCGCGCCCGTACCAAAAAGAGTTAACTTCGTTATCGGCCAGCCAATCAGCCATGCGTTGAATGTCTTCGCGTCCCGGCGGCATTAGGGATACATCTGGCAACATGTCTCATCCCCCGTTTGACTGAGATATGCTAGCAATTTCCGGAATTATCCTGCCAGTCCTGGGTTCTCGTGGAAGTCAGACCGTGAATGTCACAGAGTAAAGTCAGAAATTAATGTTAGTTACTATTGCGATTTAAGATTCTACATATTATATCAACCCTCTACGCAGGAAATCAATTACGTAACCGGCCAAATGAGGTCTCGTCTGTCCCCACTCTACGGAGGAATTAGGCGCATATTGTGACGAAAATTCACCCGAATGTCCAGCGCAGCCATTTTTCGGACGGCCACCGTGCTCGGGACCGAAATTGCCAATTCGTTTGACCCTTCATTTGCTCACTGCTAGAATTCTGTTCACTCTCCCGGCTGGCTACGTTTTGTTTGCTATTGGCTGTTAGCAGAGCGTCAAGACTGATCCGGGACCGGAGGACACCATAATGAGTTGTGACAGTTTCGCCGTAGGGATGCGGATTAAGGCCATAAGCGAGATCAGTCTCGAAGAGAATCTGGCTTCGCCCGTGGGCGCCAACAAATTCCAAGTTAATCCAGGGGATGGCGGGGAAATAACCCAAGTGAGGAAAGCGGGCAATTTCCACTGGCTAATCATAAAATGGGACCACATCAATAGGTCGTTGAACCTAGATCAGTCCCAACTGGAACTGGTTGAACCAGCCACATAGTACCTATCAAGGCATAACCGGGCAGATTCATCTACACCCCCAGGAGACCGAAGGGAGTAGCGGCTAAAAGCAAAAAGGCGAGGATTCAACCTCGCCTTTTCGTTCATTACAACTAATCCTGAAAACAAATCCTGAGATTAAGAATCAACCGCAGGTTTCAACATGGGCGGTTAACTGGCATTGACCGGAGCCTGCCGTGCCGATGCCACCGCTCCAACCTGACCCATCAAACTGTCGAAGTTTTCAAAGGTCAGTGACTGGGCGCCGTCGCACTTGGCCAAGTCGGGATTGGGGTGCACCTCAATCAACAGACCGTGTGCCCCGGCGGCCACCGCCGCCAACGCCACAGGCGTAACCAAATACCACTTCCCGGTGGAATGGCTTGGGTCGGCGATGATTGGCAGGTGGCTGAGGCGCTGAATCACAGGAATAGCAGCCACGTCCATTGTGAATCGAGTGAATTGCTCAAATCCCCTGATTCCTCGTTCGCACAGCATCACCTGGCTGTTACCGGCTGCCAGCACATATTCCGCTGCCAGTAGCCACTCTTCATAGGGCGCCGACATACCTCGCTTAACCATCACTGGCTTGCGGGTTGCGCCTACTTCATCCAGAAGGTTGTAGTTCTGCATGTTGCGAGCGCCAATCTGAAGAATGTCCGCATATTGGGCTACAGTATCCACATCCGCAGGGGACATAACCTCGGTGATAATCGGGAGACCCGTTTCCTGCTTCGCTATATTGAGGAGTTTCAAACCGTCCAAGCCCATGCCTCTGAAGCTGTAGGGCGAGGTCCTGGGCTTGTAAGCGCCGCCGCGAAGCACCGTAGCCCCGGCTTTCTTAACGGCTTTAGCGGTGGCTACCATTTGCTCTTCGTCTTCCACCGAGCATGGCCCTGCCATCACCACGGGGTCCGGTCCGCCTATCACGGCGTTTCCAACTCTTATTATTGAGCCTTCTGGATGGAACTCTCGGCTGGCCAACTTATAGGGTTTTGAGATTAAGACTACCTCGGCAACGCCGGGCATCAGCTCCATCTCGTCTTTGAATTCGGAAGGTATGGAACCCAAAACCCCAACCACCGTTCTCTCAACCCCGGTGGATATCTGGGCTCTGAGCCCATGGCCTTCAATCCGTTTTTGGATTGAGTCTAGGTTTTCTTTGGTGCTGTCCCGGTTCAAAACCACAATCATGATTACGTTTCCTCAAATTTCTTGGTGCCCGGTTGTTTTCTTGGTACCCGGTGTTGATGTGGCCTAAGGCGTCTGCCTCAAAACCCAACAACCTGGTATGGGGTTCCAGTTATTTCGTGTAGCTCTCGTGTAGGTCTGTTGAAAACTCTAGGTTGATTCTACACCTTGAGCCCGAAGCGTTGCGGTACCGTTCAAATACAGATTTACCAAATCTGCGGCCGCCTTATCGGTATTTAGCAGAATTAGAACCCGTATGCATTTATCCAAACTACCCGGCACGGCAACCTCCGTTGCCCCCATCAAAGCGGTGCTGGTCCATCCAAGTTGCCTTGCCGCCGCCGCCGGAAAGCAAGCATTCAAATCAGGCGTCATTGTGAAGTAGGCGGCTGCGACCGCCTCCTCTTCAATCTCATTTGCTTCTATCAGTTGGGAGAGTAGCTCTCTGGTAGCTCCATGAATCGCCTCCGTTGAGTTCTCCACTGCAACAGTGGCTCCCCGGATTCCCCTGCAAACCGTCATGTACCCGAACCTCCGCTCACCTGGAGACTGGAGCCAGCTAACTCCGCAACGAACCGGCTGGCGCGTTCAACGAGTTCATCTCTGGGCGATTCTAACATCACCCTAACCAGCGCACTACCGACCGCCGCAGCATCCGCCCGCTGTCCAACCTCCACCACATGCTCTCTGGTGGAGATGCCGAAGCCCATCGTCAAGGGCAAAGATGTGCAGGATCGAACGCGCTCCACCAGCTCAAACCCACGGTTGGATACTTCGGTTCGAGCGCCTGTAACACCTGTTACGCTGACGCAGTAAATAAACCCGCTGGCACGGGCGCTGGCGGCAGCGATGCTTTCATCGGTACTGGTGGGCGCTACCAGGGGGATGATGGATATGTCCCGGGGTGCGCAGTAGTCCCTGAGCGGCTCCACTTCAAATTCGGGCAGGTCCACCACGATGAGCCCGTCCACGCCTTTCTCATCTGCGTCTTGAGCAAACTTGGCTAGGCCATAACTATAGATTGGGTTGTAGTAGCCCATGAGCACCAGCGGAGCTTCTCCTACCTGCTCTCTTAGTGTCTCCACCATGTCCAAGCAGTCTTTCAGCGAAACCTCTTGTTGCAATGCTTTGAAGCTGGATTCTTGAATGACCGGGCCTTCGCCCAACGGGTCGCTGAAGGGAACCCCCAACTCCACTATGTCGGCGCCGGCCCTGACCAAGGCAGGAACCAATTCCATAGTTGCCTGTTTATCGGGAAATCCAGCGGTGAGGAAAATCACCAAGCCGGTCCTCCCTTCCCGTCGTAGAGCCTCAAAAGTTTGCTGTATTCGTCTACTGCCCATAGCTTGCCACGTCTAAAATCCGCTGGTTGAACCAACGCAAATGTATCTCACTCCTGTTCCCTTGTCTATACCCAGGCTTTGCCCAGCCTCGGGCCAAGCTCGGGCGAAGCCTAGGTATAGATTTCCAATGCCACCGCCAGTGCGTTCTGCCCGGCGTGGGCTAAAACACAGGGCCAGATGGACCCGGTTTTTCGATAAAGCAAGGCCAGCAGCAGCCCGGTCAGGAAGACGGGGACCAGCACTCCCAACGACAGGTGGAAAGCACTAAAAACCAATGCGCTGAACACCATTGCCTTTGCTACGCCGAACCTAGGTATCAGGCCGGAGAAAACGAAGCCCCGAAAAAATACTTCCTCGGTTATTGGCGTGACTAGAGCCACAGCTTGGAAGGTAAAGAAGGCGGCGGCTCCGGGGAAGGCGATTTCCCCGCCTATGTCGGGCGGTGAAAACGTATCCGAGTTAAAAAGATTGACCACCGCAGAATAAATCACCGTAAGGAGCAGGCTCCCCCCCAACGCACCCAAGGCCAACAACACGGACTTCGCCAATGGGTACCGCATGGGATTTAGGCCGAGTAGCCGCCATGGAGCAGGACGTTTGTGGACGCCCAATCGCCACACCACCATGGCAATGGAGATTGCCATGAGGTGAACGCTGACCCAGACTATGGTTGCATCGTCGTATCGCCCGGCCAAAGCGCCAACAGCAAAGGCAATGCCGGTGACGGGGATTAGGCTCACCAGAACCAATATGATGCCCAAGACGACTTGGCCGCCCCGCCATGGAACCTGACCAGCGGCGGTTGAAGGCGCTTCTTCCGCACCCCAGATCACATCCGGGGTAGCTGGCATATCTGGGGTAGCTGGCGTTTCCGCCGTTACCGGCATCCCTTGATTTTCTTGCGAAGGCTGGGACACGGGGTTACTGAGCGCATGGCCGCAGCGGTGGCAGTAGGCGGCAGACTCAATCCTCTGCGTTCCGCAGTTGGGGCAGTAATTCAAGCCGACTCCAGGCTAAGCAATTGCCGGTCCCCGTGAGTCACTGTTGGCCACCAGTGTGCTTACGACCGGCGTGCTTACGATCCGCGTGCTTACGATAAGGATATAGACACATGAAATTCTATGATAATCGGCAATCAGTCCTTTTACCAACCTGCCTGCGTGACTTCCACCCGCGGGACTTCAATCCACGTGACTCCAATCCAATCTGGATTGCATGTTGGTTGTTCCTAGCCCATAATATCCTCGAAACCGGCCCTGCTTCTATTCGCACCCAGGAGGCCAATTCCTAGCCATGCCAGAAAATTCACGGTTATCTAAAGACGCATTCTTGTTCATGGCTGCGTCGGCTGGAATCGACGTCAGCGGCGAACACGGCGAGGACCTATTCGCCATCGTCCAAGCGACCTTGGCCGGACTGGACTCCCTAAAAGATATAGACGTGACCGACACCGAACCGGACATGTCCTTCGCTCCCGAAGGCGCATAAGCATTCCGACACTGCTTAATTATTCCACCACGACAAATCACCAATTAATTCGCCGTTGGAGGCACAAGCTTGGACGCCTTAGAAATCTGCTACATGAGCGCAGGCCAGCTATCCGGGCTAATCAAGAGTAAAGAAATCTCGCCGGTGGAGGTGATTGACGCCCACCTGGCGAGAATAGAAGCTACAGAGCCCGTGTTGAATTCTTTCATCACTTTGCTGCCGGACGAAGCTAGGGCGACCGCGCGCCGTGCCGAGGCGGACATACAAGCCGGGAAATACCGTGGGCCGCTACACGGCATCCCAGTGGGCCTGAAAGACCTATTTAACACCGCCGGAGTGCGCACTACCTCCGGCTCAAAGATTTTCGACAATTTCATCCCTACGGAAGACTGCACCGTAGCCATCAAGTTTAGAGAGGCTGGCTCAATCCTGTTGGGCAAGCTCAATATGCACCAGTTCGCCTACGGACCCACGGGTGAGAACCCGGACTACGGGCATATGCACAACCCGTGGGACCCCGAGTTGGTCACCGGCGGTTCCAGTGGCGGCTCTGGGTCGGCCACAGTCGCTGGCCAATGCACCATCACCACGGGCAGCGACACCGGGGGCTCCGTGCGTATCCCTGCCGCTTTGTGCGGCATCGTCGGCCTAAAGCCCACTTACGGCCTTGTCAGCCGCTTTGGCCTTACTCCTTTGTCTTGGTCCCTGGACCATCCGGGACCGATGGTTCGGACCGTGGAGGACGCAGCCTTGGCCATGAACGTTATGGCTGGTCATGATCCCAAGGACGTGGCCTCGGCTAAAGTCGATGTACCCGACTACACAACCGCCCTAACCGGCGATGTTCGCGGCCTGCGGATAGGCGTGCCAGAAGAGTATTTCGATGCGCCTTTAGACCCCCAAGTGGGTCAGGCTGTACGTGACGCCTTGGACCTGCTGGAGTCCATGGGAGCGGTGGTGAAGCCGGTATCTTTCCCAATGTTCAAAGACGCCTTTCCGATATCCACCGCCATTCTCATGGCCGAAGCCTCGGCCTACCACCGAGACTTGTTGACCAAGGACGCCGAGCAGCTTTACCCGCCGATTCGTTTGCGCCTAGAGGCCGGACTGTTCATCAGTTCCGCCGACTATCTGCGTGCCCAGCAGGCCAGAACGTTGTTCGATCGGCAAGCCCGGCAACTGTTGGAAGACGTTGACCTTCTAGCGGGACCCACTGAACCAGTGACTGCACCCCAACTGCTGGCCACCAGGGTTCAAGCGGGCGAAACGTCCATGGGCACAACCCCGGCTCTGACCCAATACACCCGCCCCTACAACATAACGGGGATGCCAGCAATATCGATTCCCTGCGGGTTCTCCGAAGCCGGTCTGCCTTACGCATTGCAACTGGCGGGCCGACCCTTTGACGAGCTCACCGTGCTTCGGGCCGCTCATGCCTACGAGCAAGCCACCGATTGGCACAAGCGCCGACCGCCGATTTAAGCATAGGCGCCACTAAGCGTTTGAATGTGACAATCCGAGAGCCGGGGACAGAAACCTTTTGACGAACATCACTGCTGTAACCTTCGACCTGTGGCAGACCTTGTTGCTGGACAACCGGGAAAGGGGCTCGGCTAGGGCCATGGTCAGGTTGGAGGGAACTCAGCAAGCTCTCAACGGTTTCGGCGAAACCTATGACTTGGAACATATCAGGGAAGCTTACCGGGCCTGCTACCAGCATTGCCGGTTGATTCGCGAAGACGGCTTGGACGTGTCTTTCCAGGAGCAGATTGAGATTTTCGTCAACAATATCAGTGACGGCCTAGTTGCTCGGCTGGACCAAGAGTCTCTGCAGGAGATTACTCGAGTCTATGCTGACTCGTTCTTGACCCACCCACCGGTGCCCCATACCCAAGCTGTGGCGGTACTGGAAGGCATAAAGGCCATGGGCCTGCGCATGGGGCTGATTTCCAACACTGGGATGACCCCTGGAACAACATTTCGGAAATTTATGGACCAACATGGAATGTTGGACTATTTCGATACCCTGACTTTTTCCGATGAGGTCAAGCTGGCCAAGCCAAACCAAGAGATATTCTCGATGACCCTGGATGCTATGGGCGCATCACCATCTGAAACCATTCACGTGGGCGACCACGTAATTAATGATGTGGTTGGGGCCAAGCGATTGGGCATGAAGACCGTGTGGATAACAGGGTTCTATGAAAGAGAAGATCCCACTGACCCCGATTCCGAACCTGATTCGACGGTGGACGATTTAGGATTGGTGGCCGGAGCGGTTGCTCGTATCTCAGGCCGGGAACACTTGGCCTAAACCATCTCCCCTTGACCAGCCACTACCTAGATGCTACTGTCGAAATGCCATCAATAAGTAGAGAAACTAGCTTCTGTTTCTCTCGTTTACCTAGGCATCGGCTCGGTTACGCCGCAGATTTTTGGTATTGCCCATCCCGATGGTCTGAAGCATAAGAGTGCTGATGATTTCACAGATAGTATAAGCCATGCTGTCGGGAATGGCCTGGGCGTAGAGGGAATTGGCCAAGGATTAAAGGGAATTCGATGGTTGAGACCAGTCAGGGAAAAGGCACGGCGGCAGTGGCAGAACTGTGCGACAGGTTGCTAGCCCAGCGGTCTCTTATCCTGGCTAGCAACCGAGGCCCGGTCGAGCACCAGATGAACCCGGACGGCCGTCCCGAAGCCCGCAGGGGCAGCGGCAGCGTGGTCACTGCATTCAGCTCCCTTTCTCAAAGCGCAGAGTTTACCTGGGTAGCAAACGCCATGGGCGAAGGTGACCGCTTCGTTTCACGCAACGATTCCGGCGGGACTAAGCAAGACCCGCTGCAAAATTCTCCTCAAGAAACTCGGAGCAGGCGGCTAAAATCGCCCCTACCTGGCCATAAAATCAACCTGCGCTACGTGGTGACGCCACGGCGCATGTACCACAAGTACTACAACGTACTATGCAATCCCCTGTTGTGGTTCCTACAACACTACATGTGGAACCCCCCATACAGCCCCAATGTGGACGAATCGATTCACGACGCGTGGGAAACCGGCTATGTCCCGGTCAATCAAGCGTTCGCCGATGCCATCATCGCAGAAGCTAGGGAAAATACACTTCCTCCCATCGTACTGGGCCACGACTATCACCTGTACCTAACGCCGGAAATGGTGCGCAAAGAGGTCCCGGAAGCCATCATTCAGCACTACATACACATTCCTTGGCCTTCGCCCAGATATTGGCAAATGATTCCCAGCTACATCACCCGCCAAATCTGCTCCGGGCTCTGCGCCACCGATTTGCTGGGTTTCCAGTCTCCTCAGGACCGGCGTAGTTTTCTGGACACTGTTGAGGAGTTCGTCACGGATGCGGAAGTGGACCACAAAGATTGGTCGATAATGCGGCAGGGCCACCGGACCCAAATAAAAGTGTACCCCCTATCCATCAACGTTGAAGAGGTCCAGAGAATAGCACTCTCTCCCAGAGCAATGGAATACGAAGCTAAATTGGCCCCGTTGTGCCAGACAAGCACTATCATGCGCATTGACCGGGCTGAGCCGAACAAGAACATAGTTCGGGGATTCAAAGCCTTTGAGCTACTTTTGACCCGGTACCCCGAACTGGTTGGCAAGGTCAAGTTTTTGGCGTTTTTGGTGCCGTCGCGTACCCACATCCGCCAGTATCAGCGCTACATGGATGAAATCAATCAGGTCATCAACCAGATAAACGCCAAGTTCAGTAACGACGAATGGCAACCGATTCACGCCTTTATTGAGAACAATTACACCCAGGCCATAGCCGGTATGAAACTCTACGATGCGTTGCTGGTAAACACCCTCATCGAAGGTATGAATCTAGTGGCCAAAGAAGGGCCGGTGGTGAACACCAAAGACGGTGTGTTGATTTTGTCCGAATCCAGCGGGGTGCATAATCAATTGAGCGGCCCTGCTCTATCAGTTTCTCCCACGGATATCGAGGGCACCATGAAGGCACTGTACCAAGCGATTACCATGTCACCGGAGGAACGTAGCGATCGAGCATCCCAACTGGTGTCGGCGATAGGCCGGGAAGACATCAGCCATTGGATATCCCAGCAGTTCCAAGATGTTGCCGAGTTTATTTAATCCGAGCCTCTGCAGTTCAAAAATATGAGCATGAAAGATTTATTCAATAGCCAATTACCCGGCGGCGAGCGCCCCGACCTACAGCTTTGCATCTTCCCTCACCTCCAAGAGATGCTGGTGATCGACCAGCGTGGAGAAGGGTGGAACATCTCTTTGCTGAACGCCTCCGATGTTTTCACAACGGATTTCTTCAAAGCCGTTGAAGAGGAATTTTCCGAGAGTCTTCGCGCCCATACCCACTTTCCCTTCGCCCACCTCATCAATCTGCCGATGCAACTCGAAGAAACCATCCGCGACACCGTAATGAGCTTTATCCTGGACCGTCTTGGGGTAACGCAGGACTCGGAAGAGTTCCCCACGGTAATTGTATTCATCGTCAGCGGTGGAGCGCTAACAGCGCAGCCCGACCAAGTGCTGGAGGGCCTGAAGAAGGTTCTGAGAGATCACTGCGGCGAGGCGGCAGTGGAACAGTGGCAGGGGGATTTATCCCGGCTAATCTCCGAAGAAAGCGCAATCCTCCAAACCGTGACCTCACAAGAGTTGGACCAAGCGCTGAAAGACGATACCCCTGACTATTTCACTCTCTGGGAGAACCGGAACTAGCCTGAAATTTAGACGCCAGATTAGCCGGTAGAATCCCTAGCGCCCAAATTCATCTCCTCCAATCACTATCAAAGAGAGTTTTTTATGCCCGCCACCGGATTGTTTCCTGCCATTGGATTGTTTATCGAAACCTCTCCCGACATCACTAACGCCGACATGATTACCGTCGCTCAGCGAGCCGATACTTTGGGATACCACTCACTGTGGACTGGCGAGTCCTGGGGCAGGGACGTTTTTACTGTGCTAACCATGCTTGCTTGCCACACCAAGTCGGTGCGACTGGGCACAGGAATCGCCACGGTCTTTAGCCGCACCCCGTCCCTTATTGCCCAAAGCATAGCGTCTTTGGACTCAATCTCGGAGGGACGAGCAATCCTTGGCTTAGGCACCAGCGGGCGCATCGTTATTGAAGACTGGCACGGCCTGCCCTATCAAAAGCCTCTGGCTAGGACTCGAGAGTATATCGAGATTATCCGGAAAGCATTATCCGGAGAAGCGGTCAACCACAACGGAGATCTCTTCCAGCTAGCCCGGTTTCGGATGACCGCCCGGGCCGTTCAGCAACACATGCCCATCTATCTGGCTACTCTGGGACCAAAGAACCTGGAGCTTACGGGACAACTGGCAGATGGTTGGCTCCCCACTTGGCTCGATTGCAACCACATTGGGGAATTCAAAGACCGGATTGCCAGTGCTGCTTCCAAAGCGGGTCGGGACATCTCTGACATTACGGCGGCGCCTTACATCATGTGCTATGCGTCGGATGACGGGGCTGAGATAGCCGAAGGCGAGAAAGGAATTCGGGCCCATATGGCTTACTACATCGGCGGCATGGGAGATTACTACCACGGATTGGTCAGCCGCCAGGGCTACTCAGCGGAAGCCGACGCCATCAGAGCAGCTTGGGCCTCGAATGATCGTAGCAAAGCTGCTGCCGTAATCTCCGACAATATGCTAGACAACATAGGTATCTTGGGCAGTACCTCCGAGTGCCGTTCAAAACTAGAGCGCTTTAGACAAGCTGGCGTGGACATGCCCATATTGATATTTCCCCGTGGATCATCTCTGGCGGCTGTGTTGAGAACGGTGGAAGCTCTAGCGCCGGAACCCAATGATAGCCGAGACGCCACACAATCAAGCCGGACCGTGAAATGAGAATCGGCCTGATTTCCGACACTCACTGCGCAGGCAGTGGTTGGGACCTGCCCAATCAGGTGTTCGAAGCTTTCCAAGGGGTGGACCTGATTCTCCATTGTGGTGACTTGGAATGTTTGGGTGTTCTAGATAGCCTGGAGACGGTGGCCCCGGTGCTGGCCGTGCGGGGTTACGAGGACCCGGTGGAAGATGGAGACCGTTTGGCGTCCCCTACGCGAGTGGTTGAGGCAGGCGGGATAAACATCGGGATGATTCATGATATCCAGTGGCCCGGCCCGAAGATTGCCACCACCAGCGACGGCTCCGGGTTGGTTCTTCCAGCATCTGAAGGCAAGGAGTTGTTGCGGCGGAAGTTCGGCCAACCGGTGGATGTAGTCCTGTTCGGCGATACTCATCACCAATTGGTCTGCGAGCTAGACGGTATCTTGGTAATCAATCCAGGAAGTCCCACTTACCCCGCACGGCGGAAGCCCGGCTTGTTGGGCACGGTGGGCATCCTGGATATCAATGATCGAGGAGCTAGCGCCAGCTTAGTAGACCTAACCCGGGATTAGCCCAAGGCAATGGCGAAGATACTCGTGATCGAAGACGACGACTCCCTAGACTCGCTTTACCAGCGGGTGTTGGGTAGCATTGGCCATTACGTGACTGTTGTCCCGACCGGCCGCGATGCCATCGCCGCAGCGGAAACCCAGAAGCCCGACATAGTCATTCTCGACTTTATGCTTCCAGGTATGAAAGCGACAGAAGTAGTAGATCGATTGACCAGGCTCGGCGTGCTCCCGGATTCGCCGTTGGTCCTCTCCTCAGCCATGGCGCATTCCAAGTTAGAATCGCTAGCTAGGAACTTGGGAGCAAATCACATCCTGCCCAAACCCTTCGACATAAAATCGCTAGTAGCCTTGGTGAGATCTCTCTCGCCAAAGGCGACAGAGTAGCTGACTGCAGATTGACGGTGCTCGCATCGCACTTGGGCGACTATCTTGAACTAACAAAGGGCAGCCGTTTGGCTGCCCTTTGTTCTAGGCCTTCTAGCCTTTGTCCATGGTCCATTAGAAATTAGGCTAGATGCGGTCAAGGAGCGGTGTCACTTCCAGGAAAACCGGAGCAAACACCAAGGAAACAATGGCCATTAGCTTTAGGAGGATGTTCAAAGACGGACCCGAAGTGTCCTTGAACGGGTCACCCACCATGTCGCCCTCCACCGCTGCTTTGTGGGCATCGGTGCCCTTACCTCCATAGTTCCCCAACTCAACGTATTTCTTGGCATTGTCCCAGGCTCCTCCGGCAGTGGCCATCATGATGGCAAGCATGAAGCCAGAGGCCACGGCACCCATCAAGAGACCGCCGAGAGCCACAGGACCCAAGACTAAGCCAGTGGCTATCGGAACTATCACCGCCATTAGGCCGGGAACCACCATTTCTTTCAATGCGCCCTTGGTGCTGATGTCCACACAGGCCGCATAGTCGGGCCGTCCGGTACCGTCCATGATTCCGGGAATCTCCCGGAACTGGCGACGCACTTCGTTCACTATGGAGAAAGCCGCTCGGCCCACGGCTTTCATGGTGAAGGCGGAAAACAGGAAAGGCAGCATTGCGCCCAGAAGCAGCCCAACCAGTGTTTTATGATCCAGCAGATTTATACCGGCCGCCGTTACTTCGCCTTCGCTCCTAGCAACTTCAATCCCCGGAACCGTAATCCCAGCAGCTATGGCATAAGCGGCCAACAATGCTAGTGAAGTTAAAGCGGCAGAGCCGATAGCAAAGCCCTTTCCCGTGGCGGCTGTGGTGTTGCCCAAAGCGTCGAGGGCATCTGTCCGCTCCCGGACTTCAGGCGCCAACTTAGCTTGCTCGGCGATTCCGCCTGCGTTGTCCGCTACCGGACCGTAGGCGTCTGTGGCCAGAGTTATTCCCAAAGTCGAGAGAAGGCCAACGCCCGCCAGGGCAACGCCGTAGAAACCTGCGAACTCGAAAGCCGCGATGATTGTAATTCCGATGGCAATCAACGGTATAACGGTGCTAATCATGCCGACAGCCAATCCGCTAATCATCACCGTCGCGGCCCCGGTCTGGGAATTTTCGGCCACTTCCCTAACCGGTTTATAGTCGTAAGAGGTGTAATACTCTGTGGAAAGACCGATGACTATGCCCGCAGACAAGCCTAGGTATATTGACCACAGCCATTCCCATTCCAAATCCATTACGATGATTATTATCAGGGCGAATATGGCCAGGAGAATCGCCGCTGCGAATATTCCTCGGCGGAGCGCCCATAAAAGCTGGCCAAAGTCTGCTTGCTCACCGGCCCTCACAATGAATGTGCCCATGATCGACGCCAGTATCCCGGCTCCAGCCAGCAATAAGGGCAAGACCGCCTGATCGTCTTTCCAGCCAACTACACCGACCCCGGCAATGGTGGTCGCCGCCACTGCCAAAGCAATTGTGGCGATTATGGAACTGACGTAGGACTCGAACAGGTCCGCGCCCATTCCAGCTACATCGCCAACGTTATCGCCAACGTTGTCGGCAATCACACCTGGGTTTCTTGGGTCGTCCTCGGGTATTCCAGCCTCAATCTTACCCACCAAGTCAGTTCCAACATCCGCCGCTTTGGTGAATATTCCGCCGCCGACCCTGGCGAACAGGGCTATGGAACTAGCCCCAAAGCCAAATCCGGCCACGACTGAAATGTCTTGGAATATGACGTACAGGATTGTGACTCCCAGCAATCCTATACCCACAACGGTGGTTCCCATAACGGACCCGCTGGAAAACGCTATCCGCAGCGCCGGATTCAAACCCCGCATCGCCGCCGCCGCAGTACGAACATTGGCCCTCACGGCCACGTTCATCCCTATATATCCGGCAGTCGCAGACGAGATAGTACCCGCAAGATAAGATATGGCCGTCCGGGGGAGAAGGTCGTCCCGGATATACCAATCAATCAAGACCCACAAGACGCCGGTGACTACCACAACGAATGGAACCAGCCACATGTATTCTCGGCGCAAGAACGCAGCTGCCCCTTCTTGGATTGCAAGGCCGATATCTTGCATCGCACTGTTGCCGGGGTCGGCCTTCAATACCCGGATTGCCGTTATCAGAGCGAAGAGCAAAGCTACGCCACCGGCAGCCATGGCGAGGGTTAATGCTTCCAATATAAGCCCCTTAGTACACGTAAAATGCTCTTTTTTGAGCGTGGGAAATTTATCATATTACCCCCTGAGTGTCAAGAAAACAGGCGAAGCGGCAACCACCGCGAACTGCGGTTCAACTATTGCCAGACCCTAGAAACTCCGCCCAGCCTCGCAATATCAATCGCACTATAGATTCAAGGGCGCCTTGTTGGTTCCGGTTGTAGCTGGGCTCGAACGACGCCCATTTTGGCCGTTACCCATTTGGCTTTTAAGGGAAGAAAATATCAGCGTCAGGAAAGGCGATGGCCACCGAAAACCAAAATGACCTGCGAGTTTTCAATTGCTCTAATTCCTCTCCGGCCAACGGGCCTGATACACCCCGCCCTAAGGCATCCCAAACGCTGCCTGTTTCTTGATCAACGAATTGCTGACCTTCCTCTTGGAATTCGAATGTCAGCAGTTGGCTGTTCAAATTCCTGGAGAACGCAGCCTCGGCGCTGCCATCACTCCGAGCAAATATGACTACCGGTGCCCCGGCAACCTGATGATTGACTACCCCGTCGCCAATCAACCCTAACGGGAAAGCAATTACCGCATCATCGATTTCTACGGTGAGCACCAATTCACCATACTTAAGACGGTCATCCAGCTTTCTAGGGTCCACCGGGAACACGAAATCAGCGTTGTTTATCCTCTCTTGAAATCCTGTTGATACTCCCCGGCCATACACGATTTCAGCGAACATTGCCGGGTCTTCGTTCATGCCGGTCAGAACGTGGGATTCCGGAAAGAGCTTCTTCCACTCACCCCAAGTTATCGTGGTGGAGGCCAGCAACTTCAAGCGAGAGCCTGAAAGCGCCCCGACGACAGCCTCTCCCCTCACTTGGAACCAGAACGATCCGGTCAGTGTGTCGTACATCACGAGATCGGACATGTAGAGGGCACTGGTGTTGCCGAAGGTCAGAATATCATCCCCAACTTCCCTGCTAAAAACCACACCGCTGGAGCACAAAGGGCAGTAGGTGATTAATACCGGAACTCCATCAAGATTGTCGTTAACTATCTCGTGGAGATTGAGGATATTCACCGGATAGGCGTAGGCTCCATTCTCCGACCGGTAACCAATCACCAAATTATCGTCTTCCAACCATGGCAAGGCAGTGGCCGGTCCGTAAACTGGGTTATCTATGGGCCTGATCACGTCGCGAAGATTCACGATGATATCGTCGGCGGCTAGGTCCAGCGGGACAAACCGGGGCTGACCGCCAAATGTATCGAACAATATATCCATCAACGGAACGGTATGCAGGGTACGATCCAATATGGGCACCAACCTGGGTGGTCCAGATCTTGTTGAACCAGTGGGCACTTCCGCCGCTGTTACTGTCTCAGGCTGCCCAGTGAGTTGGCTGGTGGGTTGGCGGGCTGCTGGTGTCGCAGGCTGCTCTAGCGTCGGGACGGGAGTCAACACATCAGGTGCCCTGGGTGTCGACGTGGCAGAGCCGCCGCAGGCCCACAATCCCAGAAGCGTTAGGCTGACTAGCAGAAACAGGCCAGGTCCGCCCGTGAATTTGGCAGGTGACTGAAGCCGCGTTTTAACCAGCATAGTTTTAATCACCATATTTTTGGTCGCAGGAATCACCAACGTTTGTGCTACTAGCTCGCTATTTTAAGATATTCGCCCGATTCGATTTCATTAACAAATGCCAACAAATGCCGAAACAAATGCCGAAATAAAAGCCGATGTGTTCGAGCCATTAGACGAAAACGACTCATTATTGGATTCGGTTATCTTCCGGTCGGTAGGGTTTCCAGCTTTAGATTCGAGGTTCATTTTCACACTAGCACGGCGTGAGGGCACCGGCAAGATAGCCCCTCAAGCACCAGGATTGGTCACAACAAATTGGAGTGAAGCAAAACTCCGGCAACCACAATACCCTTGCGCCGGCCATCACCCATGCATGAGCGCCCATGGAATGCTATAATGCCGCTGCGATAACAAGCGGCGAAGCCCCATGCCGTCCAGCCTTGCAATCCCATCGCAAACCATTGCGCCAAGTATAAACTTGGTTGCGAATTCCTATCTGGAGGCAGCAATGTTCATCGGGTACTTCACGGAGCGTCCTTACCAAGACCCGGAATCCGGTTACTTCGGAGCCACCGGACTGCCCATCATGGACCTGAAGGTCAGTAACGAGATTTACGACTCCAAACTGGCGGCCCAACTTTATAACAGGTATCTGGACGAGAAGCTTTACGCCGAGGAGATGGGCTTCGACGGACTGATGCTCAACGAGCATCACAGCACGCCTTTCTGCATGGGCGGCGCTATGAACGTCGAGGCGTCGATCCTGGCGCGGATGACTAAGAAAGCGAAAATCGTGTTGCTGGGTAACATCCTGCCAATCTGGGATGACCCTCTTTGGTTGGTAGAGCAGTTGGCCATGATTGACGTGATTTCCCACGGTCGGCTGGTTTCGGGCTGGGTCCGGGGCACCGGTCGGGAGAGCGTCTCTCACAACTCGCCTCCCACCTACAACTGGGAGCGGTTCCAAGAGGCACATGAGTTCATTATCAAAGCCTGGACCACTCCTGGGCCATTCCGCTGGGAAGGGAAGCACTATCAGTACCGGCACGTAAACCCATGGGTGCGGCCGTACCAAAAGCCCCACCCTCAAATCTGGCTGCCAGGCGTGGTGAGCCGAGACTCTCTGACTTGGGCGGCGAAACAGCGGATTCCCTATGTGATGCTCTCAACTGAGCTGGAGCCTACCAAGAAGGCTTTCGACCTTTACCACGACATAGCCAAGGAAGAGGGCTATGAGTCCGGGCCGCAAAACATCGGCTACCTCTGGAAGGTCCATGTGGATGAGACCGAGGAACTGGCCGATAAGACCGGCAGGAAGTATGTCCAAGGGCCCAGCAACCCGTTCTTAGCGGGAAATGAAGGCACCGTGAACCCGGCGCTATTGAAGCTGCCCGGTCTCACCTCGCGCACCAGGGTCTTGCCAACCCAGTCCTTCGCCACCGCCAACCGTGGAGGGGCAGCGGGCGTCTTGGGCCGACCCTACGAGCAGCAAATCAAGGATTACACCATAATCTCGGGCACGCCTAAGACGGTAATCAAAAAGATTCGCCACGTCCTGGAATACATCCGCCCCGGCAGCGTCTGCTTCTGGGACGGGGACGGTGCAATGACCCACGACGATGCCATGCGCAGCCTGAGGCTGATGGGTGAAGAGGTTATTCCAGCCGTTCGTGAAATCGCCAAGGAACTAGATTTGCCAGGCTCCTTCGAGGTGAATCCCGCCACCGGTAAACCTGTGGTGGAAGAACCCGAATAGAACCTCTACCTCCAACCCGTACCAAAAGCTGATTCGACAGATTCAGGAGGAACCCGGCTGGATGGCCTGTTCTTCCTGAGTCTGTGTAAAAATCACCCACCTCAATATTCTCCCCGGCTAACAACTCCTTATCACTCGACGTGGCATCAACGGTACAACTCTGAGAAACCGATTGACCGCCCACCTCAAACTACTTTCGACTAACCCTGAAAATGTCTTAACTAAGGAGACGGGTAATTGAGCCAACCGGAAGTAGCTGCCAGCGTAGTGGTGATTGGCGGAGGACCGGGGGGCAGCACGGCTGCGACCATGTTGGCTCGCCAAGGACACCGGGTGGTTCTGTTAGAGCGAGATCACTTCCCTCGCGAGCACATCGGCGAGTCCCTGTTGCCAGCCAGCATTCCTGTGCTAGAAGAGTTGGGTGCCTTACCCGAAGTGCAACAAGCTGGGTTCCTGCAAAAATGGGGCGCCACAATGATTTGGGGCAAAGACCCCAGCCCTTGGAGTTGGTACTTCAAAGAGACCAACCAAAGGTATCCCCATTCCTACCAGGTCTTCCGCCCCGAGTTCGACCAGATCTTGCTGGATAACAGCCGGAAGGCCGGTGTGGATGTGAGGGAAGGCCACCGGGTCACCCAGGTAATCTTCGATGATGGGCGGGCTGTTGGAGTCCGCTGCGAATCTACATCAGGGGAACCTACCGAGATAGTGGCGTCCTTCGTTGTAGATGCCAGCGGCCAGAGCGGACTAATTGCACGTCAATTGGCCCTGCGCCAATGGGACCCATTCTTCCGGAACCTGGCCGTCTACGGCTATTTCACGGGCGCCCAACGGCTTCCGGAACCCGATGACACCAACATCTTTATAGAGTCATACTCTCAGGGTTGGCTTTGGACCATCCCCCTTCACACCGGAGTAGCCAGCGTCGGCGCCGTCGTCGACAGCAAGATCGGCCAGGAGGGCATCCGAAAACTAGGCCCTCAAGGGTTCCTGATGGACCAATTGTCCCAAGGAACGGCTACGGCAGCGTTGCTGCGGGAGTCGAACTTGACCTCACGCGCTAACGTGGTAAGAGACTGGTCCTACGTTTGTCAACAAATGGCCGGGCCCGGTTACGTTCTCGTAGGTGACGCCGCTTGTTTCGTCGACCCATTGTTTTCCTCGGGCGTCCACCTGGCCCTCATGTCCGGCGTGTTGGCTGCGGCCCTGGCTACCTCGGCCATCAGCGACCCCGAAATGGAAGAAGCTGCGGGCCAGGTATACCAGGAACTTTATTTCCAGGAGTACAATCAGTTCCGGGAACTGGCCAAGTTATTTTACTCCAGCAACCTTAGTTCCGACTCCTATTTTTGGGAAGCCCGCAGGTTGACCGGCAAAGATGCTGCGTTCACGGCGCGCCAAGCTTTTATCCGAGTGGTGGCCGGCCAACCGCCAAGGGGTTACGAACGGGCGGTTTTGGAGCGGGGCGAAGCGCCGCCGGAGTTCAAATCCAGCATCGCTGAAGTAGAAGCGGACCGCGCCCAGCGTCAAACGACCCTGAACTCGTTCTTTACCCCGGACGGCATTATGCACCCGGTTTTCTATGACGCCGTGCCTTTCTTGGACCAAGGAGTGGGGATAAAGCGAAAACCGGTACTGGGCCAAGGGCGTTTTGACTGGGGGAACGTATTAACCACATCAAGCCAGCCCGAAGGCACACCTTGCAGCACCTTAGTAGCGGAGATAGTGTCGTTAATCGATGGGCGGACGTCCATCAGCGGCCTCAAAGCCAAATTGCAGGAGGGGCGGGATCAGTCCCATGCTGATATCATCGAGCGCACACTGATAACCACGGTCCACATACTTTATGTGGACGCCACAATATCCCAGTTAACTCCACCTCAGTAGTTGACTGGGTATTCGGGTGGGTAGACGTGGAAAAATAAAGACAGCCTCTGAACGAATCATCCAATCAAACTTAGGCAATAGGAGAACTAAATGGCACCGAGGCAGGTACCGACGGAAGAGCAGGTGATTGGCTGGATGGACACCCTAAGCAACTGGGGCCGCTGGGGCGACGACGACCAATTGGGCACCTTGAATCTGATTACCGACAAGAAACGTGCTCAGGCGGGCGCTTTGGTTAAAGAAGGAATCAGCGTCACCTGCTCCAGGCTAATCGTCCCGGAGATTGCGGCCGACGTCACTTCGATACCACCGCTACATTACATAGTCAGAGCTGGCGATACTGTCCCTGAGGAAGGAGCCGGAGGCACATCGGACTTCATCGGCCTGTCTTTCCACGGCTTGACCATCACCCACTTGGACAGCCTCTGCCATCAGCTTTGGAACGGCAAGATGTACAATGGCAGGCCAGCATCGGACGTTAATTCCGAGACCAAGGCCACATCCATGGACATAGACAAAGCCCAAAACGGAGTGGTGACCCGGGGTGTACTGCTGGATATCACCGCTGTGAAGGGCAAAGAGTGGCTGGAAGCCGGAGAGACGGTGTCCATCGATGACCTGGAAGCAGCCGAGAAAGCTCAGGGAGTCCGCTTGGAAGAAGGCGATGCCCTATGCTTGAGATTGGGTTGGTATAAGCGCCGAAATGAGTTGGGAGCGCCCGCTTCTGGAAGGCCTGGATTGCACGCCGAAACCCTGCCTTGGCTTTACGAGCGAGGAATTTCCATCCTGGCCGCCGATGCTTCCCAAGACGCCGAACCCAGCGGCTATCCCGTCATCGGATTGCCTATTCACCGGGTTGGCATTGTAGCCATGGGGCTGTGGCTGATCGACGCCGCCAACTTTGAAGAGGTGGTCAAGGTGTGTCAACGCCTGAACCGTTGGGAGTTCATGTTCAACGTCGCTCCCTTGCGATTTAAGAACGCCACCGGTTCGCCGGTAAACCCTTTGGCGATTTTTTAGCCCTACTAGTTGCCACAACTCCGGACGTCACCACGAGCCTACGGGCCATGGGCCAACGGGCATCATCACACCGAGGTAGCAGCGTGATGGTTTATGTAAACCAACAATAACGTTTATGTAAACCATCAACTTGTCGGTCCATTGGCAAGCTTATGGCTTTGACTTTAGGTTCGTCACAGCCATAAGCTGATAATCAAGTCAGCGGCGGTATATGGCGTTCTATGAGAGGAACCAATTCACGAAATCCACATGCTTGTCGCCTCAATCTTTTCTTGCGAGATAACCCATTGAGGCGATTCTTCACTACAGTTCTGGTATTCGGCGCACTCTTGGGGCTTTTTGGTTGCGCTACTTCCGACACTGCCATAAAGAGAATAGCCGACGAAAGCGTGGCCACGGCTTTGGCATCGATTCCATCTATAACTCCGCAACCTTCTATAACTCCGCAACCTTCTGCTACTCCTAAACCGGATTCGACGCCCATCACCATACCCTCCACACCCACGCCCTTCGTGATACCTCCTTTCCCGACCCCACTGCCCACCGCTACGCCGATTTCCTTCCCTCCAACTGTTACTCCTCAACCAACCACCACACCACAGCCAACCGCTACGCCAGTGATTTTTCCGCCGACGCCCACACCTGCCCCCACGCCCACTCCGATTCGAACGTCCGGCGTGGTGTCGGTGGCGGGATTGGCCTCCGGGACCAGTGTCTTTCAGGTCTCGGGGGATTTTTCGCTGAAGATTGAGCCGGGTGAGCCGCTGGCCGGACGCGATGTGTTATTTACCCTCACCGGTTTGGAACCCTGGGCAGAAGTGAAGGTAGACTTCGTAAACCCTATCGGTCAGGCCGCACAATCGGTAACTGACGAGGATGTTCTAGTGGTCGGAGCAGGCGGTGCACCGGTCACAGAGCGCTTTTTTTTCGCCGACGGTCAGGGTAAAGCGCAGTGGACACGAATCGGGGCTCGGGACCAAGAGGGCGCATGGTCGGCCAACATAACCGTTGACGGGGAGACCAGCTCCGTATCCTACACGGTGAGTCAGCTTCAACTAGCCTCATCGGGTAACCAAACCGTTGGAGTGGAGATGCGAGTCTATGCCGGGTCCGCTTCAGAAACCTTCTACTCGTCTTTGGTGCCATCTACCCTGGCCGTGGACTTGCAAGCCCATTTAGCCTGGGTTGTGGGCCAACTAAAAGATGACTGGGGCGTGCAGAGCCGTCAGATTCCGGACATCTATCTGGCTGGGAACGACAGCCTGCTCAGGCAGGTGGCCCAGTCCACTGGGACAACGATAGGCTTCGAGGACGGTTACTACCGCAGCGCCGGAATCCGGCCCGGCATCTTCATGCGAACTGATTTTTACGCCACCGGCGTGCGTTCCATCCTGACCCATGAGTACACCCATCTGCTGTTGCAGGAATCCGCTCAGGACAAGCAGCTTCCCGCCTGGCTCAACGAAGGGATATCCAGGGATTCGGAGCATCGGCTGAACGTGATGGGTGCACGGCCAAGCGCCGGTCTGCTACGGGTTTTCCAAGATGCCGACACCGCTAAGGCAGCCGCAATCGCAGGGGCCTCGCCAAATCTCACATCACTGGAAAGCCAACTGGCGTGGAACTCTCAGACCAACCCAGAGCAGGTCAACCTCCAGTATGCGACCTCGTACATGGCTGCTCGTTATCTGGCCGAAACCTATGGCCCCTTGTCGCCAATCGACATCATTAAACGAATAGGAGGCGGGCAGCCATTAACCGCTGCCGTCTTGCAAATCACCGGGATTCAATACCTGGACTTCAGGACCCGATTCGTCCAATGGCTTCAACAATGGGAGGACCCGGATAGGGCCGAGGTCCGTCCCTACGTGTCAACGATACAGTCCATCATAGACTCCGTGAAAGATATTTCCCGGCGGCGAGCTCTGGACTTGGACAGTTCCGCTCACCGGTCATCTCGGATACCGGTCAAAGCCGGTCTGGTGGATGAAGCTACCGAGTTGCTGGCCCAGTTGAACGCTTTGACGCCTCCTTCAACTCAGACTGACCTGCATCAATCAACTCTCGAATACCTGGGGGCAGTGGCCAGGTGGTTGACTTTGGAGTTGAATTATCTGGAGACTCTGACTGATTCGCTGCTAGACGAGGCCAATGGCACCATACCGGAAATCAGCGCCAGAGAGTACGAACTAGGGCAGGATATCAGCACCGTGAAGTTTGTTTATAATCTTGACTAATCCGCTCCAAAACTCCGGTCGAAAAACAAAAACCTAAATCCAAACGTAATCTCGCCCGCCTGATACCACTAGCCTGATACC
>DCAE01000116.1:91359-106525 GCA_002311385.1 Dehalococcoidia bacterium UBA1141
AGCCTGATACCAGAGGAGAACGGAGCCATGGCCTCATCGTGGGAAACCATAGTGGTTGACGGCCAAAGCATGGACGTGTACCTCAGCATGCCCGACCAGCCGGGACCGTTCCCGGCGGTGGTGGTAAGCCATCATGGTGGCGGCGTTGACCAATTCATCCGGGAGACGACCGACCGCTTGGCAGCCGAGGGCTACGTCGTCGCCGCCCCCAACCTTTTCCACCGCTTTAGCGTCGAAATGTTGGCCGAGCGAACGCAACGGGTCCAGCACATGAGCGACCCGGATATAATCGCCGACATCAACGCAACCGTGGATTTTCTACAAGAGCACAAGTCCGTCAATGGCCAGCGCATCGGCATCACCGGGTTTTGCATGGGTGGACGGGTGACCTGGTTGGCGGCAGCCACAATTCCTAACATCACGGCGGCGGTGCCCTACTACGGCGGCAACCTCATGGTAACCTGGGGGCAAGGCAAGAAGACTCCCTTCGAACTAACGGAGGGAATCAACTGCCCGGTATTGTTCCACTTCGGAGAAGTTGACGAAAATCCTTCTCAAGAGGACATACGCAAACTGGATGACGCGCTGACACGAATGGGAAAGACTCACCGGTTCTACACCTATCCCGGCGCAGACCACGCCTTTATGGATTACACTGCGGCCCGTTACCAGAAGGCAGCATCGGAGATCTCCTGGCCGAGAACCCTGGAATTCTTTTCTCAACATCTTAAAATTAGCACCTAAAAATACTACATCTAAAAAAGGCGGCTCAATGCGGTTTGGCAGCTTTGTTTTCTCCATCAGCCCCGACCCGGAAAAAGACCACCAAGTAATCGAAAACACCCTCCATGAAATAGACTTGGCCGAGGAAATCGGTCTGGACGCTGTGTGGTTGACGGAGCATCACTTCGATGGTGCGGTGGCCTACGCCGATCCGGTGGTCTTCGGAGCAGCGGTGGCCAGCCGGACCAAGCGGGTCCTCATTGGGTTCGCAGTAGTGGAAATGGCCCTCCATCACCCGGTCCGCTTGGCGGTGCAGACCTCCCTGCTGGACCACTTGAGCAACGGAAGGCTGATAATGGGCCTAGGCCGGGGTTCGGCCTTCAACGAGTATGAGTATTTCGGCTATGGCACCAACCTGGAAGAAGGCCGGAATATGCTTCCCGAAGCGGAAGAACTCTTGATAAAAGCCTGGACCGGCGAGAACGTGGACCACCACGGCAAGTATTGGGATGCCAAGTTCCCGGCGCTACGTCCCCGTCCCTACCAGAAACCCCACCCTCCAATAGTGCGCGCCTGCATATCCGAAGGGTCGTTGATTGAAATCGCCAAACAGGGCCGCTCGGCTTTGATTGGCATACAGGCGGTGGACACCCTAAGGCACCGGTTCAAGCTTTACCGCGAGACCATGCTGGAGGCAGGTTTCTCCCAGGAGGCTGTGGAAAAAGCCCATGATGAAACCTGGGCCCAAAGAGGAATCTACGTCGGCGATGATGACCAAGAGTGCATATACGTCGCCGAGGCAGCCCTAGGCCGATACCAAGCGCACCTGTTGGATGCCAGGGTCAAATACAACCCGGGGAGCGTGCCACCCCGGCCCCCCGGCCAAGCGCCTCCCCCCGGTGAGGTAGTGGAGCATGCCTTCTTGGCTGGCACGCCGGAAAAGGTAGCAAGGCAGATCGAAGAACTAAAGAGTGTGGGCGTCCGCAACCTGATGCTGAACTTCAACGTCGGCCACATACCAGCGGACCTGGTTGAAAAGTCGATGCGCCTATTCGGTGATAAAGTGCTGCCCAAAGTCCGATAGGGCTGATTCTCCCTAAGTTCCGGCTCACCAACCTGTGCTCGCGCCAACCACTGTCCAGGATTAAGCGACTGTCATTCTGAGTGAAGCGAAGAATCTCTTTCTCGGCCTTCAACTTTTTCAATCTAAGCAGGCCTACCGAATGCCTGTCTCGTTAAGAGACTTCCACAAGACACATCACTGAACTACTGTCATCAGGAGACTTGAATTGAGTCGAGACAACACTCTCTTTGATTTAACCGGCAAGGTGGCAATCGTAACCGGAGGCAATGGCGGACTGGGATTAGGCATGGCTCTGGGCCTGGCCCTCGCCGGAGCGAACGTCGTGGTCGCTGGTCGGGACACAGCCAAAACGGACCAAGCAGTACAGCAAATCAAGGCGTTGGACGTAGATGCGCTGGGGATTACGGTGGACGTGTCTCAAGAAGCCGATGTGGGTCGCATGGTGAGTCAGTGCGTGGAAACCTTGGGCAGCGTTGACATTCTGGTGAACAATGCCGGAATCTCGGTTAGGACTCAGCCTCAAGATCTGAGCGCCGACGATTGGGACCGGGTGGTGGACATCAACCTCAAGTCGGTGTTCCTGGCCTCCAAGGCAGCTCACCCACACATGAAGGCACAAGGCGGCGGCAAGATTATCAACATCGGCTCCATGTTTTCCCTATTCGGCAGTGATTGGGTATCGCCCTACTCGGCCAGCAAAGGCGGCGTGGTCTAATTGACCAAGAGCCTAGCTGTGGCTTGGGCCCAGGACAACATTCAGGTGAACGCAATACTGCCGGGTTGGTTCATGACCGGTCTGACCGAGAGCATCCCCCAGCGAGACCCGGCAAGATACGCATTAATCAACCAGCGGATACCGGCGGAGCGGTGGGGAAATCCCGAGGAGCTTCAAGGACCAGTGGTATTCTTGGCTGGCTCCGGCTCGGATTACGTCACCGGAGCGGCCCTGACCGTGGACGGCGGTTACTCGGTTAAGTAGGTGTTATTTAATTAACCCGATTCGGCCGCTAACCCGATTCGGCCACGCTAAAACCCTCTATCCCAACTGCTCCAAGGCATTTCGCGACAGCATCATCTTGACCGGGCTGATGGGGCGGAAGGTGCGAGAGACGCGCACGTCGCCTGCCAAACTGCACAATGTGTAGGCGTCGTAGGGCGCCATACCCTTCTCTTTCACCAGAAAGTCCACCATGCTGCGGACTGCCTGCTTCATGGCGGGGCCCAAGTCATCTCCGTAGGAAAGCACCACGAAATAGTCGGGCGTCAACGCTCGAGGCCCTTGCAGATTCATTCCTTTTTCCAAGGTTACTCGAATGAGCGTGTCGGCGGAGCATTCGGCTCCGGTGCCCGCAACGGCACCGTCTCCCACAACGGCGTGACAATCGCCAAGCACCAGCATGCCTCCCGGCACGAACACCGGCAGATACATGGTGCTCCCCGCCACCAACTCCTTCATGTCTATGTCTCCACCATAGGGGCCCGAGTCTGTGGCGGTTTCTTGCCGGTATGTGGGGGTGGTCGCTACAAGACCCATGGATGGCATCAACGGTATGCGTATACCGCTGGGCAACACGGCATCACCTGCATCAAGCTGAATCAACGTCGGGTAACCTTCGGGAAATTCTTCGGCCAAGAAACCACGACCGGGCATCACCATATGGGCGGCTACTTCCTTGGGAGTTATGCTCAAGAACTCCACTTTGAGGGCATCGCCGGGTTCAGCTTCGCTTACTGCAATCGGGCCGGTGGCTGGGCCTTTCAGCAGACTGGCTTCCAGCACGAGGGGGTCGCGCTCGCCAACGAATGCGTCCCAGGTTTCCACCATCAGTTCTTCGCCAGATTCGATGGTTATGGCGGGAGCCGACTCCGGCTCCAGCACGTATACGTGGTGTTCCCTGCCTAGATGTTTCAAATCTTAAACTCCGGGCTTAATCTCCGGTTAAACTTTCCGTAGGTTGATCTGGCGAGGCGTTGATGCCTGATTTTCCCCCCTCCTAACCTTCCCCCGAAATGGAGGAGGGGACTTGTTGTCTTGCGTTCTGAGATTTGAGGAGTTTTTCGGGCCTAATTTGGTCCAAAGCCGAATTACGGGGCCAGGTTACAGGGAAGCCCGGCTTAAACTTACACCGGTCTGAGGGTTCAGGTCGACAACCGACACTTGGCCCACAGGCTGATTGCGGGATGGACCCAACGGTGTGCCCGAGTAGGCAGCGATCACCTTGCCATGAGAGACCTCCACGTGGCGGTCCCAGTGGCCCAGCGCCAGGTAATGGCAGTTAGCGTTTGCTACTTCATCGGGATATATGGGAGATGATCGCTGGTCCCGGTCATCATCGTAGTGGTAATGACCGTGGGCCAACGCCACCAGCCAATGGCCTTCATTAGCCTGGGGCATACCGGCGAGGGGCCGGAACTCCGGCGTATGGAAGGGCATTGCCCTACCCCATAGGTCCAAGGTCAATTCGGGAAATGTGATGGTCTGGCCCAGAGCGTCGGTAAACAGGTGCAGGTTTTCCGGCTTATGGTTAAAGGGCTCTCTCAGATACACAGAGTCATCGGCATATAAATCATGGTTCCCCGGAAGGAGCACGGCAGGCACCGTCAGCCGGGATATCTGGTCCAGAAAACCTTCCAGAACGTCGTTACCCACCCGGCCGTTGTCGAATATATCACCGACCAACAGCAACACATCGCCGCCCAAACCTGGCACCGCATCAACCACCGCTTTCAGGGCTTCAACAGATGCCGGATGACCTATCTCGTCACCCAAGTGAATGTCCGACGTGTGGATAAGTTTTAAGTTTTGTTTGTCTGGCAAATTGACTCCCGATACGATTGGAGAGAGCACGATTGGGGGTTTGGGTTCTGTGGTGGAGTATACCATCGCCCCATTGCTGGGGAGTGTTCCGTGACGAGGAAAATGTCGTTAAGGGGTAGGGCGCCAACCGTTGGAAAGACGGGCGCTTGCGGCTGCCAACCTTGGAGCCTAGCAAGCCTCCAGAAAAGCTTGCGTGTTCCTGCAACGGCTTCGCGGTTCTCAGCGATAATGCTCCCGTCTTTCCTGACAACCCAGACGCCATAGTCGACAGTCACCGCTGCTTTTGTAACAATCACCCATTCGTTATTTACCGGGTTCCAAGTGGCCTGCCAATCATCAACCGTCATGGCTGGGGCGCATTTCACTAGGTTAGCCCAAAGATTGGTGACCGCCTCGACGATATCTTTCACTATTGGCGTAGGCGTGGGCGAGACCACGCCAGTCATTGATTCGGCGCTGCACGCCAGTGCCACCGTCGGATTCCAGGCCTCGGCCAGCCCGGCATATGGCTTGAGGTCTCCGGTCAGCTTCGCCACTCTCCAAGTGCCAAATTGCCTTAAAGAATCCGACTTGGTGACTACTACCCACTCTCCTTGGGCCGGATCGTTGGTAGCTTCAAAAATCTCTTTATTCAGGTCCGTGTTACACCTACTCAGAAACGACCAAATCGTCGCCACGGCATCGTCGGCAGTAGAGACCACCGCCGTTTGAGCTCTGGCAACCACCTCAACGGCCTCTAGCGACTCGGCGCTGCACTGGGCGTCAAGGGTAGTCTGCCATTGCCGGGACAGAGTGTCGTAAGGTGTGACTGCGCCCGTGGCGGATTCCACCTTCCAGAACCCGTAGGCTCTGGTCGCATCCGCTGAGCCGGCGATAAACCAGTCGGCGCTGATGAGTGTTGCAGTAAGTTCAGTGGAATTAAGAGTCACGCACTGGCTCAGATGCACCCATGCCAAGTCCCTGGCTAGGTCCGCGCCTTGGACTAGATCTGAGGATACAGTCGGCTCCGGCTCTGCTACAGATTCGTCATCAACAGGAGTTTCAGGGTCCGCCGCTGCGGGGTCTTCTGGCGCAGGGGACTCCTCGGCTGCCACAGGTGCGGGTTCCGGTTCCGATTCCGGTTCCGCCCCAGCCTCGGGTTCGGTCTCGGTGGTTTCCGAGCCATCTCCTTCTTCACCTTCGGACTCACTCTCTGAATCACCCTCGGTTTCGCCCTCGGCATCGGATTCATCTGAGATATTTTCCAGGTTCTCTGGGTCAATGGTTCCTTCCGATTCGGCGATTCCTCCCCTGGTGACACCACTCCCGCCAATAATCCCACAGCCCATCGCGATGGCAACGGCCAGCACAATCCCAGTCACAACCATCAGTATCGGAAGAGCGGCGAAACGTTTAGTCTTCTGAGGAGCCTTCCGCTTCCTACCCTTGGGTCTGGTGGAGGTGGTCACGGGTGGTCCCCTCTTGAACGGTAGAAGTGTAGATTAATCATGGAGCAATCGAAGTGTTGAGCTAGATTTAGGCGTGCACAACCCCCTGTATAGCCTGGTCTGAGGCGCCAGTATTGCGGCCTGTGGTTGTTGTTTGGCACGACTGGACCTGCCTAATCGAATAGCGTGTTACGGCTAGGCATCTTTAATCCTGAGCTTGAATACCCTGCTTGACGGATAATTCTGCGCATACAAGCTCAACACACCAAGTTTTCGGGGTGTAGTGTGCTGGCACATTGGCCAACCATAGGAGCACCCCATGGATTTACTCAACGCATCATGGCCAAGCCCCAAGGGAGAAGTAGCCGACCCGAAATGTGGTCCCCAAAACGTGGTCCCCAAAACGTAGTCAATGAAACTGGTCAATCAGGAAATTGGTGTGGTGAAAAGCTGGCAGCGGAGGGGCGCTGTCCGGAATTAGCATCAGCCCGGACCGACCCGCAAACGGAGGCGGTGAGTCAGAGTCACCGGCGTGGCTGAAAGTGTCAATATGATTGGAATCCCAGCCCACAGCAGCGAGTGGCTGATTTCCGGTCTGCTGAATCAGGATCGTCAGGCTGCCTAGAGCGCCCGCAGGTGCGTCTAGTCGGCCTGTGCCGGTGTTGCTGCTACAGGCTTGGCTCCAATGACTCCCCTTTCCCGTAGCTGGGAAATCTGGGTGGCGTCGAATCCGGCGTCCGCAAGAATCTCGTCGTTGTGCTCGCCCAACATAGGCGGGTGACGGCGAATGCTAGCTGGGCTGGCGCTTAGTTTCAAAGGAGAGTTGGGTATTCGCAGGTCAGGGACCTGGGGATGAGGGACTTTGACCACCATGTTTCGGGCCTCAACCTGGGGGTTGTTCACCACCTCTGAAACCCGGTTGATGGGACCGCAAGGAATCCCCGCCCCGGCAATCAGCTTTACCCAATGGTCAGTAGACTCGTTGGCAAAGATTTCGCTTAAGGCTCCCACGCAGGCGGCCCGGTTCTCCACCCGGTCGGTGTTGGTAGCGAATCGCGGGTCGTCCAGGAACTCCGGGTGGCCGATGGACTGGCAGGTCCGCTCCCACAGTCCTTGGTTGGCGCAACCCAAGATGAAAAAGCCGTCGGAGGACTGAAAGCTCTGATAAGGCACCAAGCTAGGGTGGCCCGAACCCATGCGGCTGGGTTCGTTTCCTGTAGCCATGTAACCGGTTGCGTGGTAGCTCATGGCCGCCACTTGGCCGTCCAATAGCGATGAATCAATCAACTGGCCCTCACCGGTGTTGTCCCGGTGCCGCAGGGCTGTGAGGATTGAGCCGTAGGTCATCATGCCGGTGAACAGGTCAACCAAGGAGAACCCCACACGGAGTGGCAGCCCGTCCGGCTCCCCGGTCAGGTGCATCAGACCGCTGTAGGCTTGAATCAACAGGTCGTATCCGGGCATTTCGGCCATAGGGCCAGTGCGGCCATATCCAGAGATGGTGGCATAGACGATATTAGGATTAACCTTGCGTACGGCTTCATATCCCAGACCCAGCCGCTCCAAGGTTCCAGCCCGAAAGCTCTCAATCATCACGTCGGCCTCAGCAGCTAGGCCGAGGACAATGTCCACTGCTTCTTTTTCTTTCAAATTGATTGATAAACTGCGTTTGTTGCGGTTGAAGCTAAGGAATTGGGTGCTCACGTCATTCCAGAATGGTGTCCAATTCCGGGTTTCATCACCGTGGCCCGGCTCTTCAATCTTAATCACATCCGCTCCCATGTCGCCCATTAGCATGGTGCAAAACGGGCCTGCCAGGGTGCGGGTTAAATCAACCACCTTGATATTTCCCAATGCTGAGGCCATGTTTTCCTCTCCGCCAGTTTCTAAGGTTTAGACCAGTACCTAGTGTTTAACCCAATGCTTAACGTTTAGAGAAAATTAGCTAGATTTAACGCCTGGATTTGCCAGATGGGATTATAGCACGGGGTAGGTCTCCGGCTTAGCTTAGGCCTGTGATTGACTGTGAGGCGATAGGGATGCTAGTTTGATGAACAGGCCAACAAGCAAAGCCAACAAGCCAGGCCAACAAACCAAGGAAAATCATATGCCGGATTCCCAAATCCAAGTAGTTGTCCTAGGCGGCATAAACATCGACTTGGTGACGGTTTCCGAGCGCTCCCCTGATGCGGGAGAAACCGTGGTGGGCAGCCGCTTCCTGACCTACCCCGGCGGAAAAGGAGCCAATCAGGCGGTTGCGGCGGCCCGCATGGGGGCGAAAACGGCCATGGTTGGCAGGGTGGGAGACGATATATTCGGGCCCCAGCTAATCGAATCCCTCATTGCCAGCGGTGTCGACGTTTCCCGCGTCGGAGTGGAGACAGTCGCAAACTCGGGCATCGCTGTAATCAACATCGATGCCGCTGCTCAAAATCGGATAATTCAGGTGCTGGGCGCCAACACCACCTGCGGCCAAGCCGAGGGCGAGATGGTTAAACAGGCTCTGGAAGGGGCATCCACGCTGATGTTGCAGTTGGAGGTTTCCGTAGAGCTATCATTGCAAGTAGCACGCTACGCATCTGCCATTGGAAAGAGGGTGATTCTGGACCCTGGCCCGGTGCGACCATTGCCTAGTGAGTTTTATGCTTGCTGCGCGGTTATCACCCCCAACGAAACCGAAGCCCAAGCCTTGGTTGGCTTCCAGGTAACCGACGTAGCATCAGCCGCCAAAGCAGCCGAAGAATTGCTAAAACGCGGTGTTGGAGCAGCAGTCATAAAGCTGGGAGCGCAGGGCTCTTACACAGCAACCGCAGAGGGCGGTTGGCATGTCCCGGCTATACCGGTGGATGCAGTGGACTCGGTGGCGGCGGGCGACGCCTTCAACGGGGCGTTGGCTGCCTCCCTGTCTGCTGGAGAAAACATGCAAGCGGCTCTGCGCCTGGCCACAGCAGCGGGATCGCTGGCCGTAACCAAGTTTGGCGCCCAAGATTCCATGCCTCTGAGGCAAGAGGCGGAGGACCTGCTTGTTCGTCACGGCCTCTAAAAACTGGGGCTTAGATACTTGGAGCCCGGGTACGGGAGAGCCAGCGGTTCAGGAAAAGCGCAGACAGTCCTGACAAAACCTGGAAAATAATCATGAGCGCCACCGCCCACCAGAATTCCGAAGACTTGATCTCAGCGATGATGCCAATTCCTGCCACAACCGGTACCAAGGCAGAAGCAGCAATAGATGTCGACCACGCTGCTTTGGCCGTGGGGTTATTGGGCTTCATCATCAGGAGCCAGCAAATCTGAGATTGGGAGGCCGCCCCAATCGAGGCTATTCCTGCCGCTTTCCAAAAAGCGTCGGAATCGGGTGTGCCCCAGATCCCTCCGGCCACCAGCAGGTAAGCCACACCGCATATTCCCAACCCGGCGTACCCCCAAGCACGACGGTTGCTACCCTGCGTCAGACCGGAGGGCGGCAGGGCCAGCAAACTCAATCCCGATAGGCAAAGCGCCGTGGCCAACAACCGTCCCATAGTCTTTGTGTATTCCCCCATCACTCCCATAGCCACCACAACCAATCCGGCAGCCACCAGCGAAGCCACAAAGAACATCAACAAATTTTTAGGGGTGATTGCCATCGCCTGCCCAATCATAGACCATCGTGATATGCTGAGGAAACCATGCTCCCAGAGGAAAAATACTGCCCAGCCTGCGCCACGCCGCTGGCGATAAAGGACGTATTCGGCACCCAGCGGCCAGCGTGCCCAAACTGCCTTCACGTCGTCTACCGCGACCCCAAGGTTGCCGCCACGTGTATCGTGGCACGGGATGGCCAAATCCTGATGATTCGGAGAGCTTTGCAGCCGGGAATGGGCCTATGGTGCATGCCGGGTGGTTATGTTGACCGGGGCGAGGTGGTAGAAGTGGCCGCCGCTCGTGAGGTATTTGAGGAAACGGGCTTGGTTGTGGAGGTGGAGCGCTTGGTGGGCTTATTTTCCGAAGAGGGCCGCCCAGTCATCGTCGCCGCCTTCGCCGCCAAAGAAACTGGAGGTCACCTGCAGGCCGGCTCCGAAGCCCAAGAATTGGGATTTTTCGCCCAGCATGAACTACCACCGCTGGCATTTCCCAGGGACGTTGAGATATTGGAGCGGTGGCGGAAATCGTTGAGTGGCTGTGAGTGAGCTTGGCTGCTAAATCATTGCTGTCCAAGATAACCGGGTCAGCCCTAGACCTGCTTTTCCCCATGTCTTGCGCCGGGTGCGGCAAGGAAGGCGACTTGTTATGCCCAACCTGTTTACCCAATCTTCCTCGTCTAACAAGCCCATTTTGCCAGCGGTGCGGCGCTCCTGGGCACCAATCGCCCTGCCGGTGGTGCGAAGAACGGCCACTGAATATCGACGGCATTCGAGGTCCATTTCTCTTCGAGGGTTCTATTCGTAACGCAGTTCACTCCTTCAAATACAGAGGGGTTCGGGCGGCGGCCGCCCAACTTGGCGACCTCCTCTCGATTTACCAGCAAGACCATCCGGTCCCCGGTGGCGTCATCCTGCCGGTGCCATTGCACTCCCGCCAGCTTCGAAAACGCGGCTACAATCAATCAGCCTTGCTGGCCCGGAGATTGGCCAAATCCAACCATTTGCCATTCGACGACAGCTTGCTCATGCGAATTAAAGACACCCGTCCTCAAGTGGCAACCACCTCCAGGCGCCAGAGGATCGATAACCTCAGTGACAGCTATAAGTGCAGGGCGAGTGCGCCCGGTTGGGCTATAATATTGGTTGACGATGTGGCCACCACCGGCAGCACCCTCTCTGCCTGCGCAGCCGCACTGAAGGATTCGGGCGCGTCCTCAGCTTGGGGGCTGATTCTGGCTCGAGAAACTTAATAGTCGGTCCAACCCCGAACCGAAAATTGACAACACAACCAACATCTGATGAAATCATCTCATCTAAAACAGATGGGTGGTGGTGGTTGGCTTGGATACTCGAAAAGCCTAATCCGATAATACTGCTGGCAAGCAGGCGAATGAGGAGGCAGACATGGCAGGAAAGACATTCATATATGTGGGCGCCGAAGCAGACGGTCTATATCGCAAGGAGTCTGAAGACGGCCAGTGGGAGAAACTGGCAAAGGGAATGCCGCCCGCTCCTCAAGTGCGGGCCATAGCAATCCATCCCTCCGAACCCAAGACAGTCTTTGTGGGCACCCAGAGGGGCGTGTTCCGTAGCAAGGACGGCGGTGACAATTTCGAGCGCATGACCATGGCGGAAGGCCGTACCGTTTGGTCATTGAAATTCCATCCCAGCGACCCCAATACCATGTTCCTAGGCACCGAAGGCAGTGAGATTTTCAAGAGCACGGACAGAGGCGAGAACTGGGCCCACCTAGCCACGATATCCAACCCTGACCAACACCAGATGGCCTTCGCCATGCGGATTCTCGGCATTGCCATAGAGCCGGGCAATACAGAGCAGATGTATGCCGCATTGGAAGTGGGAGGAGCAGCCCAAAGCTCCGACGGCGGCAAGAACTGGACGATAGTCAACAAGAATTTCGCTGGCGACGTGGACCTTTTGGACCTGCACGGCGTCGCCATGGGCGGCCCTGGCTCCACCACTGCCTTTATATCCAACCGGGTGGGGACTTGGCGAACTACAGACCACGGCCAAAACTGGCAAAACTTGAATTTTGACCAGTTCAGTGAAATTCGGTATTCCCGGGGCGTGGAAGTGGACCCCACCAACTCCAACACTTTGTATGCTTGCGTGGGGATGAACTTCGGAAGCGAAGAAGGAGGAGTCCTTCAGACCACGGACGGCGGCGACACTTGGCACCGGTTCGATAAGGGTGTGTCAGCAGTCAGCACCACATTCGGAATTGCTATCAACGAGGTTGACCCCAGTCAAGTTTACTTCTGCACCAGAAAGGGCCAGGTGTTTGGCACCCATGACAGTGGCGCTTCATGGAAAGAGCACGTTTTACCGGAAATGGCAGCCAACGTTAAGGCAGTTGCCTGCATTTCGGTTTAAACCGGAAAGGAATTTCTAAGCTCAGAATCGATAACGGTCCCGGCACACATCCAAGTGTGCCGGGACTGTTGTTTTTAACCAGAACTTGGTTCAAAAAGTTAAGGCTCGCTTTTGTCCCAACCGGGCAGCGCCATGTAACCTTCAAAGGGCAACTTAACCGCCGGCTCAAGCCCTTGAGCCTTCTTAAGCCTCTGCACGTTGAACAGATGGGCCAGATATTCGAAGTACCGGTGAGAGAAGCTGGCCTCCAGTGTCAAGTAGACCTTGGAGGCGTCCCCAGGGAACTCTCGAACGCCGTTGGGGAATATCTCAGGGTGTTCCGCCCATAGGGTGTCACTGGGCGTCTCCAGCACCCTGGTGCGCATGGAGTCCACGGTTTCGGTGGCCAATACGGACCAGCAAAGATCCAGACCTTCCTTGACCTTTTCCAGTAATGCGGAGATATCCCAGTACTTGTCTTCGTCCAACCGCCGGTCATGGGGTGATTCGCAGATGGCGTCCAGTTCAGTCCCGTTCGGCAAACCCTGAGGGAAAAGCTGGGCTCCCCACCTGACCCACATCCAGCGGAAATCTCCCGACGCCATATGGCTGATGTTGCGGCGGATGCTCCATCTGCTCCATTCCCACCTGTCCGACTCGAAGTCCAATTGGTCTTCGCTCAGGCCGTGGGCTTCACCAGCCACCATTTCGTAGAGGGTGTCTTTGAACTGGGGGAACAATTCGGTGGCGGGGGAGTCTCCTCTAACCACGGGGCCTAACCCAAGTCTCGGACCACGCCAAGCAGGCTGAGCTGCTTTGTTTGTCACCGCGCATCTGCTTTACCACGTCGCCTTCAGCGGTGTCGCCGTTAACCGTGATTTGTGCCCTCATAGCCGGGATGAAGCAAGAATAAACACCGTGGGTGCGTCCGCCAGCCACGGCGGGGTTATTCAGCATGAACGGCTCAACAAAATCGTACCAAGTCAACAGCACAATCTCCTCGTCACTCTCAATCTTCTCCGTCCAGAAGGCACGGCTATCGCCAGATTTGGTGAACTCGGCCTCAATCACCGGAATACTCTCGTCGGCAAACTCATCGAAGAGCATGCTCTCAATCTCGCCCTGGAGCCAGCGGGTCATGGCAATGTTGTCGGAGTAAATCCGCACTTCATCGTCAATCAGGTCGCTCTTGAGAAACAGCACGTGTCCGGCACCGGCAGGGGAGTACAGGACGCGCCAGTGGCTGGTCCGGGTGGTCTCTGTGCCGCCCTCTTCTTGCTCCAAGCGTATGAAAGAGTTCTCTCCGGTTAGCCGAATCTCGGCAGGGTCTGTGGGATTTCCAGTCGCCATTTGTGCTCCTCCGGTTGATCAATTTTGCTTGTATTGATGCTCGTTGTATAACTAATGTGTTCGATGCTGGCGAACATCTTAGCACCCGCTTTCTTCTACGGCTACCGGTCACGGCCACCGGAGTGTCCCGGCAGTTTGCGAACTTAGGGATGCTAACAGAGATGCCATCAAGTCGACGAGGCAAAAAACATGGGCCACCTGAGTGATTCAGGCGGCCCAAATTCGGTTCAAGCCGTTAGCCCGTTGGCTAAGTAAATCTCCTAGTCCTTGGCTGGGAACCAATCCTCTTTCCAAGGGAAGTCGCCGTTGGCATCATCGTAGGCCGGCAGTCCCTTCTCCACCCGTTCCCGGTAGGGGCTGATGATGGGCTCGCTATAGGGGTAAATGCCGCCCTCGTAAGCCCCAGGGCCCTTCTTGAAGTGCTTGGCCTGCTCCATGGTCTCAATGAATGGAGCGTTGATGTCGTAGAGTTGGTCGACGGTCTTGGGCCGCGGGCCAGCCTTGGAGACATGCCCATAGAGATCCCGACCGATAATCCGCTCGGCCATCCAGACGGTGTCGATGAGTTTGTCGATATCCACACCCGTGTCGATGCCCATGTCATCCATCATGTGGAGAAGGTCTTCGGTGGGCGCCATGCCGGTGGCTCTGCCGTTACCGCAGTAAGGGCAGCCACCCATTCCGCCGATGGTTCCGTCCAACTCTAGGGTATCGTCGGGGCCCAAGGTGCGCATGGCGGCGTAGGCCGATGCGATGGCCATGTTGCGGCCATTGTGCAGGTGCAGGCGTATGTGGTCTATATCCGGCCAGCGCTCCTTCACCCGGTACACGCTCTCTTCAACTTTTGCCGGGGTGCAGTGGCTCATGGGGTCGCCCATGGACACGCTACGAACCTTGATTCCAACCTCGTCCCACATGCTGTGTTGCTTTTCAAACAGAGTCATGAGGTTGTCCACCGGGAAGCCGCCCAGGAAATTGGAACCCCAGCTGGCGTTACAACCGATACCAGCCTCTTTGATGTTCAACTCTTGGGCTTGAACGATGATTTGAGGCCAGCGCTCCATCTCTTGCATCTGGGTCCGGTTGGTGTTGCGGCGCACAAAAACGTCGCACATGTGACAGTTAAGGCGGGGATACTTGTCACGCTCAATGGTCAGCGGGGGCGAGTAGGCTCGAGCCCGCTCGACGCCCCGGGAGTTCAGCGCTAGAGCAGTGTAAGTCACTCCGGGTTTGGGAGTGAATTGGGTAACAATCTCGTCGATGCGAACCATCTGAGGAGTCCATTTGGGGCTGACGAAAGAACCAACGACGATGTTCTTGAGGCCTGTCTCCGACAAAGCATCAAGAAGCTCGACCTTGTCCTCCACCGAAATCTCGGCATCTTCAATCTGCATGCCTTCCCGCATGCCTTCTTCTTTGTATAAAACCTTCGGCCAATCTGCCATTGGTCCTCCTATTTAACAATGTTTAACAATGCCGATTAAGCTGACAGACAAGAAGACACTTGCTTAGCCTACGGGCGTTCGTGATTCGTGCCTATACCGCCAGCTGCCAATTCGCCTTTAGGCGGATTGTATTGTGCCCTCAAATGACTTGTCAAGAAAGATTTGTGTTCACACTACTTGAATTGACACAACCTGGGAGCGGATTCTATAATTGGGGCACTTTAACAATCTAATAACCATAGGCACGTAGGGGAGCTCGGATTAGCCGGGCTGAGAGGGTGGCCACATATGCCGCCGACCCTTGCGAACCTGATCTGGGTAAT